>VXPW01000003.1 GCA_009839325.1 Rhodospirillales bacterium | reverse complement strand
GAGCAGCTGACTCTTAATCAGCGGGTCCAGGGTTCGAGTCCCTGTGCGCCCTCCAAATAAGCTACTGTAAATAAAGAAGATAGGGAATTTTTCGGATTTCAGGCGAGGAGCAGTTCTCGGAAGTCTTCGAGCGCACTGTGACAGCCTACCTGGATACGAAAATTGCCGCTGCCGAAGTCGGGCACATTGATGCTTTGCCGATCTGTACGGATGTCGGCTGGGAAACCGTGAGTACGACGGCAAGCATCTAAATGGCCTGCACGGAACCCGGTGCGGACATGCTCAGATCGGCAGACGTCGTCGACCGGCTCGCCGACCTCAAACCGATCCAACTGCGCGGTCCATCCGAGCGGGTCAGGCTGTACAGTCCGTCGGCGTAGCGGGGTGCACCCCGCCGGCCCGACCGGATTAATCGCTCCGGGCGCGGCTTGCCCGGACAGTCATCGACCTGCGTGCAGCGCGGCGCGCAGGTCGGCCGCGGCGTCGTCGAATGCCGCCTTCGCCGCCGACACCGCCCCGCCCATGTTGAGATAGCCGTGGATCAGCCCGGCATAGTGGCGCTTGACCACCGGCACGCCGGCCGCCTTCAGCTTCTCGGCATAGGCGATACCCTCGTCCTGGAGCGGGTCAAAGCCGGCGGTGTGGACCGCGGCAGGCGGCTGGCCGGCGAACTCCGGATACCGCAGGGGCGACAGCCGCGGATCGTTGCGGTCGGTGTCGCCGGCATAGCCGTCGCCGAACCAGCTCATGTGCGGCTCTTCCAGCAAGTAGCCGTTGGCGTAGGTCTGGCGCGACGGGAAGCCGCCGGTCATGTCGGTCGCCGGGTAGATCAGCAGTTGGAAACAGGGCAGGGGCAGTCCGGCGTTGCGTGCTTCGTGGCACAGCACGGCGGCAAGGTTGCCGCCCGCGCTGTCGCCGCCCACCGCGATGCGCGCCGGATCGATGCCGTAGTCCGACGTCCGGGCCTGCAAGGTCTCCCACGCGAACAGGACATCGTCGACGGCCGCCGGGAACGGATGCTCCGGGGCCAGCGCGTAATCGACCGCAAGCACCCGGCAGTCGGCCCGCGCCGCGAGTCCGCGGCACGTCCGGTCGCAGGACTCGAGGCTGCCGATGGTCCAGCCGCCGCCATGCAGCCAGACCAGCAGCGGATCGGCCGCTCCCGTCTGCTTCGGCGTGTAGAGGCGGGTGCGGACGAACCGGCTGTCCCGCCCGAGCGCGATCTCGACCACCGAGTCCATCGGCGCCGGATCGATGTCGAGCCTGATCACGGTCTCGTCATACTGGGCGCGGGCCGCCGGCGGCGACAGGGTGTAGACCGGCGGGTAGGGCGACTTTTCGATGAGGTCGAGCACCCACTCGATCTGGGGATCTATTGTCATGCCGGTTCTCCGAAGGATGCCCGCAGGGATTGGGCCCCCCTGGCCAGCAGCAGCAGGTCGCTTCCAACCGCGACGAAGGTGAAGCCCCGGTCGATGTAACGCCGGGCCACCTCGACAACAAGACCTTGGTCGCCGCCCGGATGCGCGACGCCGTACACGAATGCGACGGCCGGCTCATTGCCATGCCCGGCTTCAGCACCGCGGCGCGAAAGCTCGCGCCGCGCGCCCCCTTCGTCGGGTGGACTCCGCGACTGCGCGGGAAGAACCTCGCCCTCGTGATCGACGACCCGAGGTTCTTGATCTTGCCCTGGATCGTTATCCCGAACCTGGGCTCGCACAGCTTCTCCGCGACCCACCGGCAGCTGCCCGGCGACTGGACCGAGCGCTACAACGTCACGCCGGTGCTCATCGAGCTCTTCATCGAGGCCCTACGCGGCGAGTCTCGTGCGTCGTCTGAGCTGATATGGAAACGCGCAGGAGGTCCAAGAGAGGTTTCGGAATTAGCGGTGGATGGTCAGGGCCGCCACGCTTCCGGAACCGTCGCGCCGCGCCGAGCAGGCTGGTTCGGATCGCCGCCGGACGTTCATTTCGACAGTTCTGGATGGATGCCTGTATCACCCGAGCACCAGTTCAGGGAACGGGTTCATCAACACGCAGCGCTCCTTCGAACGCGGCTACAGCCCTGACCACTTCCGGCAGTTCTCCCGCACCCGATGTCGAATTGGGAACGAGGAACATGTTGCCTGGGGACAGCAGTCTCCGGAACGCGCCTTCCAGCCGATTCACCGGAGAGTCCTCGATGGCGACACGTTGGCGGGGTCCGACACGGCTTCGATGTGGCAGATCTTCCAGCCCGACCTGCTCAGATCCCGCCTCCCCCCCAGGTTCCCTTGACAGGAATGTCAGCGGTACATGCTCCCGAATGTCGTTCCACGCACGGATATCGGGCGCTTGGCCGGCCAGGGCCAATCTGAGCGACCAGTTGGCGGGAGAATTGTCGCAAAACAGCACTATTCTGCCGTCCGAGCAGTCAGCCTGTTCGCCGCGCCGCCGAGAATCGCGAGTCACGAGCGGAAGGCTTGGTGTGGCGATCCAATCGTCCAATACCTCGTCCCAACGGCGCAACACGGCCGGTTCGACGCGTAGGCGGTTGGACGATTTCGCCCATCGGCAGCCCAATACGCTTAGCGGTTCCCGGAATTCCTCCAGAGCCGCCGAAGCCATCCGCTCCAGTTCGCTCAGCTCCATTCCACCGCTCATTGCTCCAGACGGCGCGCCTTCAGCGAATCGAGGCGTGCGAAGTCGCGGTCGTTCGTGAGAATGGCGTCGATGCCGCGCCACCACGAGAAGACACGGCCTTCGCCAGACTGGACGCCCTAGCCCAGGGGACCACTGGCAGCCGTCTTCGCGTGCTCCCGGAGCACCCGATTAATTTCGGTCTGATATCCACGCCCGCCTTGCACATTGGCCTTGAACCACGCCACCACGTCCGCATCCAGTCGCAGCGTTATCTGCTGCTTCACCGGGCGATACAGGGCACCTCGCCTGGCGCCGGACCAATCGAGGATCTCGGGTATGTCGCTCGTATCGATTTCCCGATCGGGGAGCGCCTTGAGTGCCGCGAGCTCGGCTCTCTGCTGCCGGGTGAGCGTTCTAGAATTCCTCTTCTTCATAGGACCTTCTCTCGTGTGACGTGGCTTTCCTGGCGCTGATGATCCGCCCCATTCCGGGTTCGGCACCGGCTTCCAAATCTGGCGACGTGTGCGATACGACGACAACGACATTTCCGACAAGGCCCATGGTCAGCCACCGCTCTTCCTCCGAATGCGGGTCCGGCCGCTGCAGCATCAACGGATCCGCAAACACCAGCGCGGCTGTTTCGAAGCTGAGACTGTGCTTTCGCAAATTGGAGCGGTTCTTGTTCTCATCCCATGTCCAGTGCATGTCATTCATGGATGTAGCTACAATATTGTAACGTCGTTTAGGGACAGGTCAATCGACGTGGACGTCAGTGAGATCTAGGAGCCATCCATGTCTCACGCCGCGGATTGCCCGGCAACTTCACCATCGGCTTCCAGATCGCGATCGATGCTGTCACCGATACGGGCGGCCGACACCTTCATCGTATCGCGGGCGAGGTGAGCGTAGCGCGCAGTCGTTTGCACTTGGGTATGCCCCGGCAGTTTTCCGATCATCGGCAGCCCTTCACCAAGCGCGAGAGCCCGGGACGCAAAAGAGTGGCGAAGGTCGTAGATTCGCACACGAGGCAGCCCCGCTCTGGACCGGATCCGTTGCCAAGGATGCCGGAGGTCATTGAGGTGCATACCGCACCGCCTACCTGGAATCACCCACGGGTTTTCTTTGTCGCGAGACAGGGAGGCCAACAGCCGCACGGCGGACGGAGCCAACGGAACCGCGCGTCTATGGATCAGGAGGTTAAGGGTTCGACTCCTTTCGGGGGCCCCATCACAAGCGATTGTTTTACAATTACAATCGTGTGATCTCTGTGCAACGGAAAATCCATAGAATTGGTCGCCTGGGAATCTATTGGGAATCACTGGGACAGCAATCTGGGTCGCGCTATGGCGACGATTTTGGGGGCGTCGGACGCCTCCATGCTGCTTGACGATTTTCGTTCGGTAATGCGGTGATCGGACGACGACACCGGGCGACGGCGGCCGTGGCCCGGCGGGATGCCTCGAAGGCATAGTTATCCTCGTCATTGTCAACCCGTGAACGAACGGACCCCCCAACACTAAGTCCCTTTCGGCGCGGGACCGCACAGAGCAAGTGGCATACCGACGGCCCTGCATCGACGTCGACGGCCTCCTCAACCCGGTCAACCTTTGGCTTGCCGATTACGGGTCCGCGCCACGCTCCGCCGGCGCGAGGCGACGAAACCCTTCTTGCTCGGCGCGCTCGCCGGCGATTGCGACCCGGCGCCGCGCGACCGTCGACACCCTGGGGACGAACGCCTGCCGAAACCGTGTAGCGGGAAGAGGCGAGAGCCCGTTCACCACCTCAAGGCAGGACACGGCGACCCCGGCCTCTGAGCGGCTTGGCTGACCACGTGCAACCGAGTCAGGCGCGATGGCGTCGAGGCGTGATCCTCGAGAACTGCAACGTCCCTACTCCCGCCCTCCATCGATGTCGAGCTGCCCCCGGGGGGTCGATCCTCTTGAGTTCTGTTCTGCAACGTTATAACATTGCTTTCACAGCTTGCAGGGTGGCACCAGCAGATGACGAAACCATTCATCCGACCTCGGCCCTGCACCGATCCGGATTGCCGCGGCCCGCACTCGCCGCCCGAACGGATTGCCCTCGCCGAAGCAATTTGCGAGGGACGCGGCGTACAAATGACAGAGTTGCGGAGGCGTGTGCTCGAGCTGCTGTGGGCCAGCCGAGGGCCGACCAGCGCCTACCAGTTGATGGAGGCGATCAAACTCAGCGACTCGCGTCCGGTCGGACCGCCAACCGTATACCGGGCCCTTGACTTCCTGATGGCGCAGGGTCTCGTCGCCAAGATCGAAAGCCTGAACGCCTACGTCCCGTGCGTCCATCCCGAACGCGAACACGATTGCCTTTTCTTCATCTGCAGTGGCTGCCGGACATCGGTTGAGCTCGAGGATTCGCGGATCGGAGGACTGCTTGCCGAGGCTGCCGCCATCCTCGGGTTCGTCACAACTCGTCGTACGGTCGAGGTCGCGGGCATGTGCGCGCAGTGCACAGAAGCTGGCGCCGCCTAGGCGGCAAGGCGGCGCTGCACCCATGGAAAGTCAATATCCGGATGGACTGTCCGGCACCTACCTACCTCGACATGATGCGGCACAACGCGATGACGCTCGCGCAGGCGCTGGCTTCGTGAAGGCTCGGTGCAGCCTTCGAAAGCCGGGACCGACAGTCGCTTGACACTCACTGTGGTCAGGGGCAGAGCCGACGTTACCCGGCGCCCGGCAACGGAATCGGCGTGACCGAAACTGCCTCATCGGTCTTGGCGAAAGGGTCGCCAATTTCTCAAAGCACCTGTCGTTCATCCGTACTTCACGTGTGCACGTCCTGCAGGGCGCCTGGCTCCCCGCGTGAGCCACGAGACAATCGAGCTGGCGCCAAGCTCTATCGAGAGCTTCGCGCGACGTTCCATGAGAGCCCGTTGCGCCACCACGTGGAGGTCAGGCCCGCCGCGTGCCTGAGCCTATGCCCGCGTCCCTGCGGAATTGCGCTCACCTCACCCGGGGCGTGGACGTACCTCTTCGCAGATCAGCACCCTGGCGAAAGCACGCGTCACATCGTGGAGTGCGTCTCGCTCTACATCGGCACCAGAGACGGGTTCATGCCGCGGGAGCGACGTCCGAAGCCACTCCGCGCAAGCATCGTGGGGCGTGTGCCGCCAAATGCGGGGGGCGCTGATGTCTCTGCATGAAGGCATGCTGCCGCCAAGCCACACCGTCGCGTGGAACGTCCCCGACCGCACGCGTCGAAGTATGGGGATCTCGTTGCTCCCCACTTGGTCG
>VXPW01000098.1 GCA_009839325.1 Rhodospirillales bacterium | reverse complement strand
CGCGCTTCGACGGGCGCGAGGGCGGCCTCGCGGTCGACGGCGAGGTGGCGAGCGCATTCGTGGGCGCCGACTGGAGCCGGGAGCGGACCGCCATGGGCCTGATCCTCGGGCACAACATCGGCGACGGCGGCTACCGCTCGGAGTCCGGGCGGGGCACGGTGTCCTCGACCCTGACCGGGCTCTATCCGTGGGCGCGCCAGGCGCTGGGCGAGCGGCTCTCGCTCTGGGGCGTGGGGGGCTACGGCGAGGGCACGCTGACTGTGACGCCGGCCAACGAGGACGGCACCAGCCAGGCGGCGATGCGCACCGACCTTGAACTGGCGATGGGCGCGGTCGGCCTGCGCGGCACGGTGGTCGAGGCGCCGGCCGAGGGCGGCTTCGAGCTTGCGGTGAAGACCGACGCGATGGGGGTGCGCACGCGCTCGGCGTCGGTCCCGGGGCTCGCGGGCGCGAGCGCCGAGGTGACGCGGCTGCGGCTGGGCCTGGAAGGCTCGCGGCCGTTCCGCTTCGAGGGCGGGGCGGAACTGCGGCCGAGCGTCGAGATCGGCGTGCGCCAGGACGGCGCCGACGCCGAGACCGGCTTCGGGGTGGATGTCGGCGGCGGCATCGCCTGGTCGGACCCGCGGCGGGGGTTCTCCGTCGACCTGCGCGGCCGGGGGCTGGTGAGTCACGACTCGAAGGGCTTCCGCGAGGCGGGGCTCTCGGGCTCGCTGTCCTGGGAGCCGGCGGCGGAGAGCGGCCGGGGTCCGAGCCTGACGCTGACGCAGACGATGGGCGGCCAGGCCTCGGGCGGCGCGGACGCGTTGCTCCAGCGCGGCACGCTCGCCGGGCTCGCGGCCAACGACGGCGGGGCGGAGGACGGCAGCCCGCTGGCGCAGCGGCGCCTGGAGCTGCGGCTCGGCTACGGCTTCGGGGCGTTAGGCGATGCCTTCACGTCGACGCCGGAGCTGGGCTTCGGGCTGTCGCAGGCGTGGCGCGACTACCGCATCGGCTGGCGGCTGACCTCGGCGGTCCGGGGCGACCCGGGCTTCGAGGTCAACCTCGACGCGACGCGGCGCGAGGCGGTCATCGACAACTTCGCGGGCGCCGGCGCGGAGCCCGAGCACAGCGTCATGTTCCGCGGCGCCGTCCGCTGGTAGGGCCCGGCGGATACGGTGGTGTCTCGGGTGGTCGACCTCAACGGGAATCTGCATGACCTGCGCGGCCAGAAGGCGGCCCAGCCGCTCGTCTACCGCAACGACAACTACGCCGCGGGCCAGCATCTGGCGAGAACGCTGCGCGCGGCCGGCTCGAACGGGATTGCCTATGACAGCGTCCGCAGGACAGGCGGCGAATGTGTCGCGGTGTTCCGACCCTCCCTGCTCTCCAACGCTCGCCAGGAGCGGCATCTCTGCTACGTATGGAACGGCCAGAGGGTTGAAACCGTCTACGAGAAACGCGAACTCGGCGATGACAGGCGGTCTTGATCTTGCCGTGAGGCACTGCTGGCACACATCCGTCTAGCATCCGGTCAGGACGGGCCGAATGCTGCCCGATACTCCGTTCAACAGGGACCCGAAAATGGCTGCATTTCTGATCGTTCGCGCCCAGGTGGATCCAGCTGCGAAAGACGCGTTCGACACTTGGTACCAGAACGAGCATCTGCCGGAGGCAGTCGAGGCCTTCAGCGCCGTTGGCGCCAGCCGCGGCTGGAGCGAACTGGAAGAGAACGTGCATATCGCCTTCTACGAGTTCCGGGACATGCCGGACGTGAACAGGGTGATGGGCTCGGACGCGCTCAAGCGAATGATCGGGGAATTCGACCGGCTGTGGAGTGGCAGCGTGACGCGCACGCGCGAGGTGGTGGATCTCGTCCAGGCGATCTGAGCGCAGGCGCTGGGTCTAGTTGCGGGCAGAAACGGGGTAGGGGTGTAGCGGTGTTCGGCGCATCCCGTCGTCGGATGCCAACCACCCCTGATACGGCAAGGAATGCTCCCGCAGTCACCCGCTGAGGGAATCCCGGCAACGATCAAGGCAACCGGCGCACGGTCGGCCGAGATGGTCATTTGGCTGCAGGCGGACTATGTATGCGGTTGGAGAGCGTCCGTTCCTGGCGGCTGGCAAATTCTACGAACGGCCACCGGACGGGAAACGGCCTCGCGCAGGAACAGGCAACCGGCATGACCAGACTGGCCACGGAGGGAACCCGGGAAGGGGTTCGCCTCGGTACCTTCCGCTACATGCAGACGTCGGCGGAATCCTCGCTCTACCGGAACGGCAAGGTGCTCAGCCGCCGGGACCGGGACGGCAGCGACAGCGGCCTCCTGGGTGTCGATCTGGAAGATCGCGAGATGGCGATCCTCGACGCCCGCACGGTGACGCAAGCTGAACAACCGACTTTGTCGGCCAACGGCTTTGAGCTGCTTGAGCGACCGTCGGCGGACCCGGGCCTGGACTTTCTCGATCACGACGTGGTGGCCCGGGCGTACTATCCCGAATGTGCCGAGATCGTGCGCGCCGCGACGGGGGCGGCCACCGTCGCCGCCTTCGACCACAACGTCCGCTCCGCGACCGGTAAGTCGGGCAAGCGGCGCATTGCCGGCGGCCAGCAGGTCCAGGGACCGGCGCATCTGGTGCACGGTGACTACACCCTGACCAGCGCGCCCCAGCGAATGCGTGACCTCGCCCGGCCGCCGACCTTGAACGACACCTATCGCACGGTGCTGGCCGAGGACGAGACGCTGCTCGACGCCGGGGCGGTCGAGCAGGCGATCACGGACGGGCGGTTCGCGCTCATCAACCTCTGGCGCAACATCGCCCGCGAGCCGGTGGCGACGCGGCCGCTTGCGCTCTGCGACGGGATGAGCGTGCACCCGGAAGAACTCGTCGTCTTCGAGATCCACTACAGCGACCGGATCGGCGAGAACTACTTCGCCAAGCACGACGACCGCCACCGCTGGGTCTACTGGTCCGCCATGACCCGTGACGAGGCGCTGCTCATCAAGCAGTGGGATTCAGCCGGTGAACTGGCCCGGTCCGAAGGCACGAGGGCCGACCCCGACGGCATCGACCAACCCTGCACCTTCAGCTTCCATAGTGCGTTTGAGGATCCTGCCACCCCGCCGGATGCGCCCGACCGCTGGAGCATCGAGGTTCGCTGCGCGGTGCTCTACGCGTAGCCAGGGGAGACACTTCTACGCGCTGACAGGCAGCGTTTGGCTGAAAGCCATCGGCGCGTATGCATGGGGGCGCATTCGGTTCCCTGGCTCGATAGTTCCGATTCCGACTCTCACGATGACCGACGGTGCCCAGACCCTAACCGCCGTTAGGCTTGCTGACCTCCGCCTCCTGTAGCATGCCGGCCGAACCGCAGGCGACTGGGCGAGGAAACCGGACGATGACGGAATTTGACGCGGCTGCGATCCGCGGCATCACGCCACCCATGACGACGCCGTTCACCGAGACGGGCGCGATCGACGAGGCAGCGTTTCGCGCGGAGACGCGTTTCCTGCTGGACGCTGGCGTCCACGGCCTGGCGGTGGGGGGTAGCTCGGGCGAAGGCCACGCACTTTCCACCGACGAAGTCAGCCGCCTCACCGAAATCGCAGTCGAGGAAGCGGATGGAAAGGTCCCGGTGATTGCGGGGATCATTGTCGACTCGACCCAGCAGGCGATCGAGCGCGGCTCCGCCGCCGCGGCCGCGGGAGCGGCGGCGCTGCAGGTGACGCCGGTGCATTACCTGTTCCGTCCCGATGACGACCACATGAAGGCGCATTTCCGCGAGCTGACCGAAGCAGTGAACGCACCGGTGGTCATCTACAACGTCGTGCCGTGGACCTACCTGTCACCAGAACTGCTGGTCGAAATCATGACCGACGTGCCGGGCGTGGTCGGCGTCAAGCAGAGCGCGGGCGACCTCAAGCTGCTGGCCGACCTGCTGGCGACCGCGCCTGCGGGCGCGCGCATCATGAGCGCGGTCGATGCGCTCATGTACCCGTCCTTCGCGCTGGGCGCACACGGTGCGATCGCGGCCATCCTGACAGCGGCGCCCAAGGCTACCGTTGATATGTGGGACGCGGTTGCCGCCGGCGACCATGCCGGTGCACTCGACCTGCACGGGCGGCTGCTGGCCCTCTGGAACGCGATGGTCGGCGACAACCTGCCGGCCGCGGTGAAGGCCGCGCTGGATCATCAGGGCGTCGCCGGCGGGCTGCCGCGGCGGCCGATGGCGGCGGCTTCCGCCGCCCAGCGTCAGGCGATCGGCCAGGCCCTCAAGCGCCTGCCGCACTGAGCGCCGCCCTCAAGCTTTCTGGCACGGACGCTTCCGGAGTAGGCGCAGCTCCGGCAGGAGCCCATGTGCCGGGTTGGCACGTCAGCGCAACCAAGTGAGGCAGCTGGCGCTCTGCAGCACCTGATCGAGATCGGCGTTGTCGTCGAGGCGGGCGTACCGTTCGCGAAGTACGCGGAGCGAGCGGGCATGGTAGCGCTGCGGTTTCTGGGTCCAGCGGTCGCCGGCGAGATCGACCTCGAATTCTTCGGCTTCCTCGGCGATGGCCTTGGCATTGGCGTCGGACCAGGGGAGGAAGCGGCCGCCGACCTCTTCCGCGAGCAGCGGCATCAGGGTTGGCGCCAGCGCGGGCCATGTTTCGAACGGTCCATGCGCCGTCGGATCCTGCATTTCCCGGCACCACTCGAGCGTCCGGGGCGGGATCAATCCGCTGCCGGTGGGATCGGTGGATATCTGCCAGACCTGGGCGGCGATACCGAAATCGGCGAAGGCGGGCCGCGCGCCGAACAGGTACTGCCGGCTCTCCAGGTGCGCCTCCAGCAGCTCGAGCATCCGGGCGAGCGATTTCTCGATGATCGGTGCCGTCTGCGGTGACGAACCCACGAACCAGACGCGGGGGACCATGCGTTCGCGCACGGCCCGGGCCCGCTCGGCCACGGCATCGTCGCTGGCACCAGGGAGCATGGACCGGGCGATCCGATCGGCCGCCGACAGCTGGTCCGCCTCGTCGCGCCAGCGATAGTGGAACATGGGCTTGTTGCCCCATTCGTCCCCGTACTCCTCGAGGAGAGCGGAGAGGAAGGCAAGTGCGGGGTCTGCAGGCTGGATGGCGGGTTCGGGATATGCCGCCTCGAGCCGCTCGAGGAGGGGAGTCGAGTCCTGGAGGCCTTCCCCCTCGGGCGTGATGACCAGCGGCACGAGCGGCAGCCGGGCATGGGCGTCGAATTCAGCTTGGGTGTCGGGCGTTCGCGTCAGCCACTCGTGGGCGATCCCCTTGTAACGAAAATAGGCCCGGACCTTCACGGAGTAAGGCGAGAGTTCCGAACCGAAAATGCGATAGCTGGCCACGAGCGGTCTCCAAACTGCGAAGGGCCGACCTTGCCAGCGACCGTCGGTCGATGGCAAGGCGCGTGGCTGCGCCGGGCGGACGCCACGTCACGAAGGAACGTGGCCACGGACGATTGGTACTCCGATAGATCCATGGGGTGCCAAGCGGTGAGGCAGTAGAGACTGCCCGGTTTCGATCCTTGATGCGGGCATGTCCAACATGGGACCCGCCGGCTGCCCGCAGCTGCGGTGTGTCCCGTGCGGCTCGAAGAATCGCGGCACCTTCCCGCGAGAGGGCGCTTCACGTGGTGTTGTGGGAGACTGTGCGGACCTGCCGGCGATGCGACCGGCGGGAAGACGGAGGATGGCGAGAAGGAGACCGCGATGACGACCTTGCTTTTTCACCATGAAAGCTCGGCCAGGCATGACACCGGTCCCGGCCATCCCGAGCGCCCGGCACGGTATCGCGCGGTGATCGAGGCATTGTCCGTCGACGCGTTTGCAGATCTCGTTCGGCGCGAGGCCCCGGAAGCCGAACGTGAGCAGGTTGCGCGTGCTCATAGCGCGCGCTACGTCGAGGCATTGCTGGACGCGGTGCCCGAGACGGGACTCGTCCGGGTGGATGCCGATACCGTGATGTCCCGGGATTCGGGCGAGGCGGCGCTCCGCGCGGCAGGTGCGATGGTGGCCGCGGTGACGG
>VXPW01000040.1 GCA_009839325.1 Rhodospirillales bacterium | reverse complement strand
CCTCCCCCGCCGCGGGTGGGGGGGCGGGGGCCCGGGGCGCCCGCCCCCGCCCGGCGGGCCGGGGCCGGCCCCCCCCGCCGGCCCCCTCCCCCCCCCGGCCCCCGCGGCAACCTGTCCCGAGCGGTTTCGTCCGGCCGGGTTCCGTCCACCGGGCCACGGGCGAACGCCAGCTGCGGGTGGCGCTGCTCGCCGGATGCGTGCAGCAGGCCCTCGACCCGCGGATCAACGACGCGACAGTGCGGCTGCTCACCCGGCTGGGCGCCGACGTGGTCGTGGCCGCCATGGCCGGCTGCTGCGGCGCATTGGTGCACCACATGGGTCGGGAGGACGCCGCCAAGCAGGCTGCCCGGCGGAACATTGCCGCGTGGCGTGCGCTGGACGCCCAGGAACCGCTCGACGCCATCGTCGTGAACGCGTCCGGGTGCGGCACGATGCTCAAGGATTACGGCCACCTGCTCGGGACGGACGCGGACCGTGAGGACGCGGCTTGGGTCGCCGGCCTGGCGGCCGACGTCACCGAAGTGGTGGAGCGCCTGACGCTGCCGGCCGCATCCGGGCCACACGCCGGCACGAGCGTTGCCTACCACTCGGCATGTTCCCTGCAACATGGCCAGCAGATCTCCCGCATGCCCGCCTCGCTCCTGACGGCAGCCGGGTTCGACGTGCGGCCGGTGGCCGAGGGACACCTCTGCTGCGGGTCGGCCGGCACCTACAACCTGCTGCAGCCCGAGATTGCGGAGCGGCTGCGCGAGCGAAAGGTCGGCAACCTGGAACGGACCGGCGCCGCCGTTGTCGCCGCCGGCAACATTGGCTGCATGGTGCAGATTGCCGGGGGTTGCGACATCCCGGTGGTTCATACGGTGGAACTGCTGGATTGGGCGACCGGGGGGCCTCGGCCAGCGGCCCTTCACTGAGGGGGTTGGTTGGGCGGAAGTTTCGATTCCGCCCGGCCCGCACCGCGGAATTGCTGCATGCACCACCGCGGGGACGCCAAGGACGGCGCTGGATGTTCTCTTGGGCGGCGCGATGCCTTTGTGGGAGGCGAACCGGGCTGCGCCGGGTGAGCCCTGCCCATTTACGAGCTTTTTTCGGACCGTGGCCGCTGATCGGCGTGTTAGGCTCCGCCGGGAGCAAGACCCGGCCGGTGGCTGGTCGGTCGCTGCCCAGGGAGGGGATCAGTGAACAAGATGAGCCGTTCGGCGGCACGACGCCGGTTGTCGCGCCGCAGCATGCTGTCGGGACTAGGTGTCGCGGCCGCTTCCGTCGCAACTGCAGGGGTGGCGCGCGCCGCCTGCTCAGTGACCGCGTACCAGATTGACGGGCCGTTCTTTCCTTACACCACCGGGGAGCAGGATTGGGACATGACCCACATCGCGGGCGGGACCGACAGGGCTGCCGGTGAGGTCATCGAGGTGGTCGGCAAGATCCAGGACGCGAACTGCAGGCCGGTCGGAGACTGTGTGCTCGAGATCTGGCAGGCGAACGTGCATGGCCGCTACGACCATCCGAAGGACGGTAACCCGGCGCCGCTCGACCCCAATTTCCAGGGTTACGCCCGCATCGTCACCGACAAGGACGGAAGCTACCGGTTCCGCACCATCCGCCCCGCACCCTATGCGGCGATCGGCGACTGGTACCGCCCGGCGCACATCCACTTCAAGGTGCATCCGCCGCTGAATCCGGGTGTCACGACGCAGATGTACTTCCATGACGACCCGCTGCTCGAAAGCGATCTTCTCCTCAAGCCGCTGTCGGAGTCCGAACGGGCGGGACTGATCGTTGCCTTCGATACCGAAACCGCAGATGGGATCAAGCTGGGAACCTTCAACCTTCAGGTGCCCGAGGGCTGGATGCCGCCGCCGGAGCTGATGGACATCATCCGCCAGCAGCAGGGCTGACGAGCGCCCCGCCCGTCACAGGACGGGCGGGGTGTCGACCGGGCGCGGGGGCCTAGCGGGACTCCGGCGCGGCCATGCAATGCCGGGGATCTGGCAGCCTTCATGTACTGCCTCGCCCGTCGTTCCGCTGCCGCTTCCCTGGCACTCCTGGTCATGGGAGAAACGGTCGCCAGGGATGGCAACCTGACGGCGGTCAATGCCGATCTGCTGCCCGTTGCGCGGGCCTGCGGTCCTGTCACCTGTCGTTCCGGGTCAGGAACTTTTCGCTTGCTCATGCACGGCGCAAAAGGCCGACGCGGCGCGTTCAACCCATAGATCGCCAGTTGGCGAGACTGTCCGGCCGGCGCCTCGGGCCCCTCCTGGTTGTTAGTTCAATTGCGCCGGCAGCTGATGCCTGCATGCCTGGTCGGCGGGGCAAGCATCCGTTTGCATCACTGGAAGTCCTAAATCGAGACAGACGTGAGCGGATGCACCGGTACACACTCACATGGAGTCGGCTGGGGCATGCACGCTAGGACACAAGAAAAGTGCGTCTGCAAACGGTCTTCAAGGGGTCCATCAGGCTTTCAACTCTGGAGAAGCCGTAACCGGTCACAGCCGGGACCGCGTCGTACATGCGGCCCGAGCCGCCCCGCTAACCATGCGTTTGGTGGGCCTCATTGCCGTTCCGCGCTACGGGCCACAACCAGCCCTTTCTGTGCCTTCTCGGACTTGGGCATGGCCTGTCAGTTTGGCACGTGCTGCACAATGGAAGGTAAGGCTCGCCACTTCTGTGAATGCGGTACATGGGCGCTCGTGACCAAGCGTTGACCAAGCTGACGGTGCTCACTACCAGTACGTAGGTTGGAAGGCCCTTGCTGGAGCCGCACGCAATGCCCCGAATCATCAATATTGGAGAGGCGAAGGCGCAGCTGTCGCATCTCATTGCTTGTGCAGAGGCAGGTGAGGACGTGATCATCGCGCGCAACGGCGAACCGGCCGCGCGGCTCGTGCCGTTGAACAGTCCGGTAGCAAGTACGATGGCGCTGCTACGTGACGAAAGGTCCCGACGGCCGAGGGTAACGGCCGCGGAAGTCCGCGCCGCCAGAGACCATGGGCGCGCCTGATGGCGATTGTCGTCGACGTTTCGATCGCTGCCACGTGGTGCTTCCCAGATGAGCGGGCCGACGCCGCGGAGCGGCAGTTGGAGGACTTGCACCCACTAGGCGGCGTGGTCCCCGGACTGTTCTGGTACGAGTTCCGCAATGTCCTGCAAGTCAACGAACGACGGGCACGGACTGAACCGGCAGACAGTGCGCGGTTCCTGATGGGGCTGCGCAATCTCCGTCTTCAGCGTGACGAAGACCATGACGGGAACTCCATGATGGCGCTCGCGCGAACCCATGCGCTGAGCGCTTACGACGCCGCGTATTTGGAGACTGCTCTACGCCGCGGCGACAGTCTGGCAACCCTGGACCGGGACTTGGCGAGTGCCGCCGCTGCCGAGGGCGTGACCGTAATTCATTGCTGAAACCGCTCGCGCCGTCCCTCCACCAAAGACGTAGCACAGGACACCACCAAGTCCGGGAGGGAACGAGTCATCGCGGTCGGAAGGCGGCTTAGACGCCCGACATCAACACAGACTTGCGGAAATCGTTCGGCAGGGGCGAAGGATCGTGTCTGTAGGATAAGGGCAGTGCAGTCGAGCAACCCTGAGGCTTGATGACGTGCCAACGGCACACTATTGACGGCACACTGCCCGTGGTCGGTCCTCTGCGGGCGTATCATCGGTAGGTCAGAGCGCTCGGACGTAGTAGATCAGATCCAGTTCAGGCGGCGTGGCACCAGCTTGGCTCAGCATGTCGTGAACCTGGCCGCGATGGTGCGTCTGGTGATTGAAGAGATGCGTGAACACCAGACGCATCGGCGTGCGGTACCGGGTGCCTGCCACGTTGCGGTAGACGAGATCGCCGGCCATGCGAGCTTCGTCCATGCGCGCGAGCACCCGGTCAACTCGCTCGTCTTCGGCCGTGCGGGCATCGCGCAGCGCGGCAAAATCGTCGAACAGCACGGCGTCGAGGGCGATTGCACCGGAATCGATGTCCTCGACGCGGTCCAGCCAGGCGCGATCACCGACGAGGATGTGGTTCAGCGTGTTATGGATCGAACCGAAGAACCCCCGGCGGTCGAGCTTGCGGGCCGCGTCGCTGAGGCCCGCACAGGCGTCATAAAGGCGGGCGTTGGCCCAACGATTGTAGGCGGCCAACGTCGCGAAGTGGGACAGGAACATGCGCGATCTCCTGCGGCTGAACGTGCGCCGCATGAACGTGCCGGGAGGTTAGCGCCGGGTGACGCGAGAGCCACGACGGCGAGCCTTGTCCGCCCATCCCGCTACCAGGGTTCGTGTGCGTTCAAGAAATCTGTCGCGCCGATGGCGTTGGCGATCGAGTGTCGTTTACGCGCTGGCCGGGCCGGGCGCGGATCGGATTGCTCCCGCCGGGCATGGCGTCGTCGGATGAGCCGGTTTCGGTTTCGTGCTTGGCCGGCGCTTCCCCGTGGGGCCCGGAACACCCGGTCCAGAATCCCCTCTTTGGCGATCTGCATTCCAAGGCCGGTCGGGAACGTCACGATTTCACCACGGACTTGATATAACATAACAAACACACTTTACTTTGGGACCGGCGACCCTGGGATTGAGCACGAGGATCGCATGAAGAAGCGTGGCGAGATCATGCAGGCGGAGGTGCTAGCCATCTTGCGGCGTCGCGGAACGCCGATGTCCGCTTACGAGGTCCTAGGCCAATTGCGTGACGACAACCCGCAGCTTGCTCCGCCGACCATTTATCGTGCCTTGGCAGCGTTGACGGAGCGTGGCGGCGTGCACCGTCTTGAATCCCTCAACGCCTTCATCGCCTGCAAGTCCGATTCGCATAGAGACGCATCGATTCTCTCGATCTGTGATGACTGCGGGGAGGTCGAGGAATTCGTCTCACCGGACCTCTTGAAGGCACTGTCCAGCATCGCGGGACAGTCGGGATTTGCGCCGACGCGCCATGTGATCGAGGTCCACGGCCAATGTGCAAGCTGCGGATCCGCACGGGATCAGGCATGAGAGTCTGGCACCACGTGGCGGGTAGGGCGCTCCTCGTGGGCGTCGGTCCGCGGCTTGCCGTGGTGGCACTGCTCGTAATGGCGCTTTGGGCCGCGTTTTTCTGGGCGACGTCCACGCCGGGGAACCTATGACCTACGCCGTTGCGTTTCAGGATCTGACCCTCGGATATGACCGCCATCCGGCGGTACGCCAGCTCGACGGCGAAGTTGCCGACGGCAGTCTGACCGCCGTCGTGGGGCCTAACGGCGCGGGCAAGTCGACACTACTGAAGGGGATGACGGGCGCATTGCGTCCGCTCGCAGGGAGGGTCGACTTCGGAACCTGTACACGGAACGACATTGCCTATTTGCCGCAGCAATCGGACATCGATCAGTCGTTTCCGATCACGGTCGTCGATCTCGTGGCTGTGGGGCTCTGGAGTGAGATCGGCGGCTTCTTCGGGTTGCGTGCCACGCTTCGTGCTCGGGTCGACGATGCCATTTCAGCCGTCGGTCTCACCGGGTTCGAGTCCCGACCCGTCGGTTCACTGTCGGGCGGACAGCTTCAGCGGGCACTGTTCGCTCGGCTCTTGCTTCAGGACGCGCGGCTCGTGCTGCTCGACGAACCGTTCACGGCCATCGATGCCAAGACGATGATCGATCTCCTGGGTGTCGTACAGCGCTGGCATGGCGAAGGGCGCACGGTGATCGCCGTTCTGCACGATGCGGAGACAGTGCGGGAATATTTTCCCGAGACGCTGATACTGGCGCGCGATCTCGTGGCACACGGTCCAACGGCAGAGGTGCTGACGGCAGCGAACCAGTTTCGTGCCCGCCAGATGTGCGAGGCATGTGACGGCCCGCCCCACGACTGCGGGAGACACGCTTCGTAATGTGGGAAGCGCTGGTTCAGCCGTTCGCCGAATTCGGGTTCATGCGCCGCGCGCTGCTGGGCTGCATTGCGATCTCGGTAGGCGCGACGCCGGTGGGCGTCTTTCTGTTGTTGCGCAGGATGAGCCTGACCGGCGATGCGATGGCTCACGCGATCCTGCCCGGCGCGGCGGTCGGTTATCTCGTTGCGGGGCTCTCGCTCGGGGCCATGACGATAGGCGGGCTGCTGGCCGGAATAGCCGTCGCGCTGCTTTCGGGTTTCGTCACCCGCGTCACGGCGCTGCGGGAGGACGCGAGCCTGGCTGCCTTCTACCTGATCTCGCTGGCGCTCGGCGTGCTGATCGTCTCCACCCGCGGCAGCAACGTCGACCTGATGCACGTGCTCTTTGGCACCGTGCTCGCGCTCAACAACTCGGCGTTGATCCTGTTGTGCAGCATCGCGAGCTTCACGCTGTTTGCGCTCGCACTTCTTTTCCGCCCCCTGGTCCTCGAGTGCGCAGACCCGCAGTTCCTGCGGGCGGTGAGCAGGCTGAGCGCCGTGACCCATTTCACGTTTCTCGCGCTTGTCGTGCTGAACCTCGTCGGCGGCTTCCACGCGCTCGGCACCCTGATGGTCGTCGGCATCATGATCGTGCCGGCCGCTGCCGCGCGGTTTTGGGCTGCCAGCATTGGCGGACTCATCCTTGCCGCGGTCGCTATCGCAGTTGCCGCGAGCGTCTGCGGCCTCCTTGTTTCCTACCATTTCGGGCTGCCGTCCGGGCCGGCGATCATCCTCGCAGCAGGACTCGCATACGGGCTGTCGCTCACCTTTGGACCGGCAGGCAGCTTTGCCGCGCGGGCCTATCCATATCGTCACGTTGAAGCCTAGCTAGACATCCCAATGCTCATCCGCAGAGACCTGCTGACGGCGACGACGGCTCTTCTCGCCCTTGCGCTGACCGGTCCAACGCCGGCGTGGTCCGCCGGGCCCATCCCGGTGGTCGCCACCTTCTCGATTCTTGGAGACATGGTTGAGCGCATCGGCGGGGACAAGGTGGCCGTCACCACGCTCGTCGGGCCGGATGGCGACGCACACGTGTATCAGCCGATCCCGGGGGATGCGAGCGCGGTGAGCCAGGCAGAGATCCTCGTCGTAAACGGCCTGTCATTCGAAGGCTGGCTGGATCGACTCGTGGAGGCGTCGCACTTCGGCGGCGTCCGTGTGGTGGCAACCGATGGGATCGAGCCGATCGCGCTTGCCGGTCGCGACCACCACGATGCCTTCGACCCGCATGCCTGGCAGAGCCTCGCCAACGCACTGGTCTATGTCGACAACATCACTGCGGCGCTGGCCGCCGCCGATCCGGGGAACGCGGACTTCTACCACCAGAATCGCGTTGCGTATGTGGCCGAAATCGAGGCGCTGGAGGCGGAAGTCCGCAGGCTGTTCGCGGGGTTGCCCGCGGACCGACGCACTGTCGTGACGTCCCACGACGCCTTCGGATACTTTTCCGAGGCGTACGGTTTGCGCTTCGTGGCGCCCCATGGCGTCAGCACGGAAAGCGAGGCGTCTGCCACGGATGTCGCCGCGCTGATCCGGCAGATCCGTCAAGAGGGGATCGAGGCCGTCTTTCTCGAATCGATCTCCGACTCGCGTCTGCTCGAGCAAATTACCAGCGAAACCGGGGCTTCCATCGGCGGGACGCTCTACTCCGACGCGCTTTCCGGGCCCGGCGGCCCTGCGTCCACCTATCTCGACATGATGCGTTACAACGCGCTGACGCTTGCGCGGGCGCTGTCAGCTTGACCGGTCAGCGGATGAGCGCGCGCCTGTCTGCACTTCGCGAGGCTGGCCGTCCGGGGCGTTGGTCCGCGCCGATGGAAGCAAGGCACCCCGCTAACGACCGGACGAACACACTCGTCCCTGAACAGTCCAGGTGAACCCACCATGCTGAGATTTGTCCCTGACTCCGCCCGAGCCAAGTTGCCGGCCATCGTGGTCTGCGGGGTCGATGCCCGCACGAGAACGGAAACCGTCGAGCACCTTCTTGAAACGGACGGCAGCCGCTGGGCCGTGATCAGCAACGATGTCGACGGTCCGGAGTTCGCCGCCACCACGACCGACCGCGTCGCCGGGCAGATGGTGCCGCATGCCATTGGCTGTCTCTGCTGTATCACCCGCTCGGGGTTGGTCAGCAGCCTGCGCCGGCTCTTTGCCCGGCGGGCTCAAGGCGAAATCGAATTTGACCAGGTGTTGATCGAAACCCTCGCCGATGCGGATCCGGCTCCGATCATGCAAACACTGCTGAACAATGCGCTGGTCACCGAGTACTTTCGGCTCGACAGCGTGGTGGCGGTCATGGGCGGCGAAGGTCTGAACGCGCTTGCGCGGTCGCAGTATGGCTTCAAGCAGCTCGCCGTCGCCGACCGCATCGTGCTCGACACCGCATCACGCGCCGAGCCGGCAACACACGCCCTGCTGCGGGGATTGAACCCCGGCGCCGTCCGCGTGCCGTCCGATCAGCCTTTCCTGGCTGACGCATTGATCGGGGCGGGCTTGGAAACACGCTTGCTCGACGGCGATTTGGGCGGCTGGCTGGCGTCGCCGCACTATGCCGAAAGCGATCTGCTCGAGAACGGGCTGCACGGGTTCGCAATCGAATTCTCGCACGCGCTCGAATGGGAGGCCCTGCACGGCTGGCTGAACGCCGGCACCCAGTCGAACGGAGACGTCATGTACCGAACGAAGGGTGCGATCAACATCAAGGGCATGGACGGTCCCGTAGTCATCAACGGCGTCCAGCACGTCT
Organism: Rhodospirillales bacterium; assembly: GCA_009839325.1. Taxonomy (GTDB): domain Bacteria; phylum Pseudomonadota; class Alphaproteobacteria; order TMED109; family TMED109; genus VXPW01. The sequence continues at coordinate 35,304 of VXPW01000040.1, read as the reverse complement.
ACCAGCCTCCACAATGGCTGCCTGAGGCCGAGGTCGATCGCTCCCGGTTGCTGTTCATTACCTCCGATCTCGACCGCGCCGCCGTTGAGAACAGCCTGCGCCAGGACTTACCCCTGTTTCAGCGCATGAGCGAAGCGCGGGCAGCTCGCGCGGCCCGAGCGGCGCAGGATCCGTCGCTACCGATTTAGTGAAAGGGGGGATGCCTTGCTGCGGCCGGTACGGACGCAACCAGCCGTCACCGTCCGCCGCTGCAAAATCTTGCCGATTTGCCGCGTCGCCCTGCGGTCGACTTCACAGCCGGGGATTGACACTTGGTCATAGTGAAATGTTATAATGTTTCTTAGACGGGCATTCTTGCCGACACCAACTTGGGAGGACCCACGATGAGCGACGAACACCGTCCAATTGAATCCGAAGACCAGGATACGGGCGCACAGTCCGATCAGGCCCAAGATGGTGACGGTCTCAAGTCCGAGTCCCGCCGCACGTTCATCAAGACCGCCACCATAGCCACGGGTGCGGCCGCAGTCGGAGCCTTGGGCGATGGCGTGATGCATGAACTGGACTTGGTGAAGCCTGCACACGCTGCCGAAGGCGGTATCGAGGGCACACCGATCGCTGAGAAATGGTGGCCGTCTCGCTGGGGCGAGGGCGACCAGACCGGCTCGACCAACCACATGACGCCCGAGGTGGCGCTGGACGCGGTGAGCCTGATCAAGAAGGGCAAGGTCTACAGCCTGGGCCGCGTCTACGAGTACGGCATGCCGTTGTTCGGCCAGCGAGTGTTCGCGCTGCGGATCCCGGGCGCTCCGACCGGGGGCGCGTTCGGCAAGAACCAGATCATCTGGCACGACGAGATCCTGACCACCGAAATCGGTCAGGTCGGCACGCAGTTCGACGGACTCGCCCACATCGGCGCCCGCGTCGGCGAGGCGGGCGACCTGTCAGAGGAGAGGTTCTACAACGGGTTCTCCACGAAGGACCTGCACAACAACGACGCCGAAGCAGGGTCCACTGCCGGTGCCTACGGGCTGCAAGCGCTCGGCATGGAACATGTCAAGCCGTTCTTCTGTCGTGGCATTCTGTTCGACGTCATGAGCCTCAAGGGGCGCATGCTGGACAAGGGCGAGGAGATCACCGTCGCCGACCTGCAGGCCTGCCTCGAACGTCAAGGCATGAGCGAAGCTGACATCACCGAAGGCAGCGCGGTCATGTGGCGCACGGGCTGGGGCGAAGAGCTGTGGATGAAGGACAACGCCCGGTTCAATTCTGGCGAGCCCGGAATTGGCGTGGGCGCGGCGGAGTGGCTCGCAGCCAAGGGGATTTCCGTGGGTGCGGCCGACGTCTGGGCGATCGAGTGCGTGCCCAACCCGGATCCGAACCTGGCATTCCCCGTGCACCAGATTTTCCTGCCGAAGAACGGTATCCACATCCTGGAGAACGTGCGGCTCGACCATCTGGCCAATGACGGCGTCTACAAGTTCGCTTTCATCTTCTCGACGCTGCCGATCAAGGGTGCCACGGGTTCACCGGGCAACCCGATCGCAGTCGTCTAGCGAGCGTCAATCTGTGCAGGCAAGGCGGGCGAGCGAATCTGTATCGAAACGATACGCGAACAATCGCCCGTCCTTGTCTCCGCCGAGCAAGTGGTCCCCGTTCGGGGACCACGCGAGGCCTGCGATCGGACTGCCCGGCGCGCTGACCAGCCGGCGCCTCTGCGGCTGAACCGCCAGGCTCACCAGTTCAAGACCGCCATCGTTGTACCCGGCCGCCGCCAGGGCGAGACTGGGATTGGCGCTGACGTTGCCGATCAGGTGCTCGCTGTAGCGCCCCAGCATGTGCGGCGCAGCCGCCGGCAGGCGGCCGTTCGAGAATGACCAACCGCTAACGGTATCGGCCCCCGAGGCGAGCAGCCACGATCCGTCAGCGCTCCAGCTAAGTGCCTTCACCTTGTTGATGCACGGCCCGAGTGTGGCGTCCTGCCCGGCCGCGAGATCCCACACGTGCAGTGTCTTTTCCTGCGTGGCCGTCACCAGAAACCGACCGTTCCTGCTCCAGGTGAGATCGAGATGTGAGCCTCGATGACACAGGCGCTGCGGTTCACGGCTTCGCCGGTCCAGTGTCCAAAGGCTGACCCCGTTGTAGTGCGAGACGGCCAGACGCCGGCCGCCGTCGTCAAAGGCCAGGCCGGCGACGGTGCTTGGATGCTCGGCAAGTACGGTGACCAGCCGGCCCTCGGCGTCCAGCAGCCGGACTTCCGGGCCGTCGGAGACCGCTCGCAGGCCGCACGGGTGCGAGACCAGTTGATCCGGCCAGGAACGGGTGAGCAGCGCCAGCTCTCGAGGTCCGTCGTTGGGGTGGACTTGGTACAGAGTGCTGTCATCAGCCCCACACAGGAAGCCGCCCTCCTGACAATCAGGGGTCAGCGCCAGCACTGCGCCTTCTGTCAGTGGCCATACCGAGAGGGAGGATTCCGGTTCGACAAGGGAAACGGTGCGAACGCATCCGTCCCCTCCTGCAAATGCTGCAAACTGCCCGCCACGCTCGACACACACGCCGGTCAGCGGCGCGTTCACTGTCCAACTATCGAGCCCATAGTCACTCACGGCGTTCCACCTGGCCGTCGGTTGAAGGAACCTCGCCTGTCACACCGCATTGATCGCCTCGCAGACCGGCAATCCGCGCTCTCGGATTGCCGGGAAACAGGAACATGAGACTGCCGTCGGGCATTCACGGTTGTCGCCGAGCCCGCAACGGCCGTGGGGACAGGCTTTGCTCCCGCCGGGGCGTGGATCGTCTCACCGGCTGGCAAAGCGCCGATTCGCGGCAGACCACTCCAAATGCCAGCCGTCGGTTTCGGTCGATTCGCCCCCGAGCTCGATGGCGACTGTTCTCATCGCGCCCGGCAATTGCGCAAACCCTGTGCCAGCTCTGCCTCATCCAGATTGCGGCCGATGAAGACCAGGCGGCTGGCGCGGGGCTGGTCGCCCCAGGCATTGCCGGGCTGACCGTCGAACAGCATGTGCACGCCCTGGAACACGAATCGCCGCTCTTCGCCCGCGATCGCCAGAATACCCTTCATCCGGAAGATATCGGGGCCTCGGGTCTGCAGCAGCTGGCCCATCCACGCGTTGAGCGCCGTACCGTCGATGTCGCCCTCGAGTTCCAGGGCGATCGAACCGACAGTGTCGTCGTGCGTGTGCTCCGGATTGAAGAAATGCTCCGTGGCAACGTCGATGTCCGCACCTGAGTCGCCGTAGAACCCGGCGTCGAATTCCTCCGGCGTGTGCTCGGTAAACAGCGCGTACAGGCCCGGCTGATCGGCTTCAAGCGTGTACTCGTATTGATCGGCATCGGTGAGCGTCAGCGTCCAGAGGGTTTCGCCCGGGGACATCGTGGCGCCCGGCTGCAGCACCTCGCCGGGTGCGGAGAATCGGGTGTAGACGCGTTCCGCGGTCTCCATCAGGGCCTCGGTCGTGGCCGCCCGGATGGGTTCCAGCACCGCCGACATCACGGGATCAGGCCCATTCTGAAGCCTGAATTTCGCCTTGCCGTCCAGGCGCAGTACACCACCCCACTCGAAGGCATACTCCGGTTCAAGGAAGCTTGGTTTGAGTTCCAGTGCGCGGTCGAGATCGAAGCCGCCGACATTCAGCACTTGCTCCATGGGCGCGTCGGCCATCTCGACCTGTTCGATGCGGGCCATGAGATTCATCGACCTGAGCCGCCGTTTCAGCGCATCGAGCGCATCGGTGTCGACCAGATCAATCTTGTTGATGATGATGACGTCTGCGAAGGCGATCTGCGATGCGGCTTCCTCGCTGGTGTCGAGGTGCAACTCGGCATGTTTCGCATCGACCAGGGTGACGACGCCGTCGAGGTCAAACGACTCGCGGGTTTCGTCGTCGACGAAGAACGTCTGCGCCACCGGGCCCGGGTCCGCCAGTCCGGTGGTCTCGACCAAGATCCGGTCGAACTTGTCACGCCGCTTGATCAGGTTTCCCAGGATGCGGATCAGGTCGCCTCGCACGGTGCAGCAGATGCAGCCGTTGTTCATCTCGAAGATTTCTTCGTCGGCATTGATCACCAACTCCTGATCGACGCCGATCTCGCCGAATTCGTTCTCGATCACGGCAATGCGTTGACCGTGGTTCTCCGTCAGAATTCGGTTGAGCAAGGTGGTTTTGCCGCTGCCGAGAAATCCGGTCAGCACGGTCACGGGAACACGCTGGGTCATCTCGCAAGCCTGCCTGTTACATAGTTACACTTCCGACATTATGGATTGATCTGCCGTGACCTCAACGTCGGCGGTTTACGACGGGGTAGCGACGCCGACGCACAGCCGGCGTCTGAACCGGGACCGGAACGGCGGGCGGCCCATTCGGACCGCGGATGATCGATGAGCCGCCGCAGGTCCAGTGCCGGCACGCCGGGTGGTCGCTCGGGAACCGCAGCAACGACCCTGGACGCATCACCCGGTCCTGCATGCGACTGCGGCTTCGGCACCGCCGCCTGTCCGGCGTGCGTGCTGTTGGGGGACGAACTCGACAGCCCGCGCGGCCGGATTTACCTGATCAACGACATGTTCGGGTACGACCGGCCCGGTGGACGCCAAGGCGGTACTGCGCGTGGACAGGTGCCTCTTGTGCCTGCCCGGCATGATGACGTGCCCATTCGGAATCCGCACCGCGACGTTGACAGAACGTGCCACCATGCCCATGCTTGCATTTTGGTTGCAAATTGCAAGTCAGCACATGCCGTCCATCACGATCAAGGGCATCTCCGTCACGCTCCATGAGCGATTGAAGGACATTGCGCGACATCACCACCGAAGCCTGCAGAACGAGGTCATCGCCTGCCTCGAACGCTACGCGGAGCAACCGCCGCGATCCAAGGCGGAACTGATGGCCGAAGCTGCCAAGCTGCGAGGCAAGCTGCCACCTGTCGATCACGACCTCGTGGACCAGTACAAGCGTAGCGGCCGGCCGTGAACGTCGTGGTTGACACGAACATCGTCGCGTACTACTGGCTGCCGGGGGCGCATACCGAGAGCGCTGTGTCCCTGCGGCGACATACCGATGAGTGGTATGTGCCGACGCTGTGGCGATCCGAATTCCGCAACGTATTGGCCCGCTATCTTCGCGCCGGCGTGATCGGACTCGCTCAGGCAAGCGCACTGATTCGAAGTGCGGAGGCCGAGTTGGTTAATGGTGAGCGCGACGTCGACTCCGTTGCCGTGATGGACCTTGTCGCCAAGTCGGCCTGTTCCGCATACGACTGCGAGTTTGTCGCTTTGGCGAAGTCGATGGGTTATCCGCTGGTCACCGAAGACACCCGGATCGTGCGCACATTTCCTGAGACGGCAGTCACCATGGACGATCTGCTGGCCGGTCAATAACCGCGTGGCGATGCGGCCATCCCGATCCGGGCGAACTCGAGGAACAGCGGGCTGACCGATCCGGGGGCGCCACGGGTCTCGTAGCGAGTCCCGTGCCAATCCTCGGGCGGTGCGAGAAAGTCCCCGGGGCGGCGGGCGGTCCATTCGAACTGCGGATGATCGATGAGCTGCCGCAGGGTCCAGTGCTGGCACACCGGGTGGTCGCTCGCGAACCGCAGCCGCGACCCTGGACGCATCACCCGGGCCAGCTGGTCGAGCGTGTGTGGCTGCACGAATCGCCGCTTCGCGTGCCGGCGCTTGGGCCAGGGGTCCGGGAACAGGAGGAACACGCGGCCGATTGACGCGGGCGCCAACGCGTCGAGGAGCAGACGGGCGTCGTCCGCCAGGATCCGGGTCCGCGCGCGGTCCTTGATCGGCAGATGGGCAAGCAGTGCGGCGACGCCACTGATGAAGGGCTCACACCCCAGAAACCCGGTGTCCGGGTTGGCGTGGGCCAGGGCGGTCAGGTGCTCGCCACTCCCGAAACCGATTTCCAGCCAGGTTTCGGTCACGGGCCCGGAAAACAGGGAAGCCGGTTGGAGCGTGCCTGCCGGCCGGTCCACGGGGATCGAGAGCTCGGGGAGGACGTGCTCGATCAGGGCCTTCCGGCCGGGTCGCAGGCGGCCGCGCTGCCGCCGTCCGTAACAGCGATAACGAGGCGGTTCAGCTGACCGCGTCACGAAGGGCGTCGACGCGGTCGGTTTGCTCCCAGCTGAAGCCGCCGTCCAGTTCGGGTGCGCGCCCGAAGTGCCCGTAGGCGGCCGTACGGCGATAGATCGGACGGTAGAGCCCCAGCTGCTCGCGGATATCGCCGGGCCGGAGGGAAAACACAGCTCCTTCGTCCAGCACTCGCGTCAGCGCAGCGTCGCGTTCCGGCCCCTGGTCGGTCTGCACGCGGATCGAGACGGGATCCGCCACGCCGATGGCATACGCAACCTGGATGGTACAGGCATCGGCCAGCCCGGCCGCGACGATGTTCTTGGCCAGGTAGCGGGCGGCGTACGCCGCCGAGCGATCGACCTTGCTCGCATCCTTGCCGGAAAAGGCGCCGCCGCCATGCGGGCAGGCACCGCCGTAGGTGTCGACAATGATCTTGCGGCCGGTGAGCCCGGCATCCGCGTCGGGACCACCGATCACGAACTTGCCGGTCGGATTCACGAGAACCGAGGCGGCGGGCGGCATCCACCCCTGCGGCAGGACGGTCTCGATGGACGGGATGATGCGGTCGCGGACAGCTGCCAGCGAGAGGCTCGCTTCGTGCTGGCTCGAGACCACGACCTTCTCGACCCCGACGGGGCGGCCATCCTCGTAGCGGAGCGTGACCTGGGACTTCGCGTCCGGGCCCAGGCCGTCCACCGTGCCCGCACGCCGCGCATCGCGGAGGTGCAGGAGGATCTGGTTGCTGTAGTGCAGGGCGGCCGGCATGAGGGCGTCTTCGGTCTCACGGCAGGCATAACCGAACATCAGGCCCTGGTCGCCGGCGCCTTCGTCGGTCTGCGCCGCGGCGTCCACGCCCTGCGCGATGTCCGAAGATTGGCCGTGGAGACGGTAATCGAACTCGAAGTGCTGCCAGTGGAACGATTCCTGCTCGTACCCGATAGTGCGAACGGTCTGCCGCACCGCCGACTCGACTTCCGCCACCGGCAGCGTGAGCCCGCGAATTTCGCCGGCGACCAGCACGAGGTTGGTGGTGGTCACCGCTTCACAGGCCGCCCGCGCAGCCCTTGGATCCTCGGCCCTCTCGAGGATCAGGTCGACAAGCGTGTCCGAAATCTGGTCGCAAATCTTGTCCGGATGACCTTCGGACACGGATTCACTGGTAAAGAGATGGCTCGGCAAGGTATGACTCGTGACGGGACAATGGCGCTGCTGCAGGCCGCTGGTGCTGGGCGGATAGTCGCGTCGATGCAGTTTCCGAAACTAGCCGAGGGGCGGGGACCTGTCCATCGGCTAACCGGCCGTGGTCACAACCGTTCTGACGGGATCCCGCCGGCATGCTGAACTGGCTGTCCGCTACCAGATGCATCCGCGCGCGACGACAGGCCAAAGGGATTCCACGCGGTCATTCCGCACGCACACGTACCAGTCGTGCAGATTTGCGGTGGGATCGCAGTGCGACGGAATCAACTTGACACCGTCGCCGACCGCGAGGCGAGCGTTGGAATTTGACAGGTCGATCGTCGTGTGTTCATCGGAGACACCGGCGACGCGTGCCGACTCGATGTCGGCGACTTCCGGCGCGCCGGATTCCGCCGACAGAGCCTTGAGACCGGCATCCACGACGGCGCGTTCGGGAACCGGGCTGCTGACCACGGTCGAATAGATGAAGAGCGCCTGCTCGAAAGTGGCGACCGGAGCCCCCGTCGCATCCAGGTTTTGCGCGTAGTCCGCGTCCATGAAGACGTACGAGCCCGCCTGCAACTCGTTGTAGACACCGCTTGCCGCTTCAAATTCCCATGTACCTGTGCCTGCGCCCGCCACGATTTCGCACGGGATTCCTTGCCGGCCGAGCAAGTCGACGGTCGATCGGGTCAGGTCGATGGCAGCGTCGGTGGCCGCGCGCCGCTCCGCATGGCTGCGGATGTGCTGCGCGAGGCCGTGGTAGGCCTGGAGACCCGCGAACCGGAGGCCAGCGGTTGCGGCGACCTGCCGTGCCAGCGTGAGCGCCTCTTCGCCCGGCGCGACGCCGCAGCGCGACATCCCGACGTCGATCTCCACCAACACGTCGATGCTGACGCCGGCGCCGTCGGCCGCCGCGCCGATCTCTGCCACGTTGTGCGCATCGTCCACGCAAACCCCGACCTTTGCCTCGCTGGCCATGGACGTCAGCCGGGCGATCTTCCGGCCCCCGACGACCTGGTTGCTCACGAGGACATCGGGCACCCCGGCCTGCACCAGCGCCTCCGCTTCGCTCACCTTCTGGCAGCACGCTCCCACGGCCCCCAGCGTCATCTGCCGTCGCACGATCGGCGCGCACTTGTGGGTTTTCGCATGTGGGCGGAGACGGACGCCCGCGGCTGCGATGCCACGGGCCATGGTGTCGAGATTGCGCTCGAAAGCGTCCATCTCAATAAGGAGGGCCGGCGTGTCGACATCGGCGAGCGGCATGCCGGCCTGGGCGGGCGGGGGCGTGGTCATGGTGAAACCTGACGGAGTAGACGGCGTCGGGATTGTGCCCCTGGCAATTGCCGCGCACAACGTCTGCGGTCCACCGCCGTGAGGTCGCCACCGCGTTCGGCGTGACCGGGCCCGCCCGAGTGACCGGAAGGCCTCTCGATCGGCTCGCCTGCTCGTTTCGGGCGGCTTGGCTCCGGGCTGGTTCGCGACGTCCATCCGGGCAGGTCAGCTGGCGGCGCGGCCAAGGGACGGGCAGGAGACTGAAATCCTCTTCGCAGAAGCGGGGCAGGGGCACTCCGGCCAACGAATCTCGGGTCGGTTTGGAGCCTAGAGTATGGCCCCGGCGTGATATGGTCGGTTTTCTGCGTCGACCGCGGAAGAAGGAGACATCGTGCCATGAAAACCAGGGCAGCTGTGGCCGTCGAGGCCGGCAAACCGCTCGTGATCGAGGAAGTCGATCTCGAGGGGCCGAAGGGCAACGAGGTGCTCGTGGAGATCAAAGCCACGGGCATTTGCCACACAGATGCGTTCACGCTTTCTGGCGATGATCCCGAAGGCGCGTTTCCGGCCATCCTCGGGCATGAGGGCGCGGGCGTGGTGGTCGATGTGGGGCCAGACGTGACGTCGGTAAAGCCGGGCGATCATGTCATTCCCCTGTATACGCCGGAATGCCGGCAATGCGAGTACTGCACGTCCGGCAAGACCAACCTGTGCCAGGCGATCCGTGAGACTCAGGGCCAGGGCGTGATGCCGGACGGAACCAGCCGGTTCTCGCTCGGCGGCGAGACCGTGCTGCACTACATGGGCACGTCGACCTTCGCCAACCACACCGTGCTGCCCGAGATCGCGGTGGCGAAGGTCCGCAAGGACGCTCCCTTCGACAAGATCTGCTACATCGGCTGCGGCGTGACGACGGGCATCGGGGCGGTCATCAACACGGCCAAGGTCGAGCCCGGGTCTAACTGCGTGGTGTTCGGGCTCGGCGGTATCGGCCTCAACGTCATCCAGGGTCTGCGCATGGTCGGTGCCGACATGATCGTGGGCGTCGACATCAATCCGGCGCGCGAGGTGACCGCGCGGAAGTTCGGCATGACGGATTTCGTCAACCCCAGCGACGTGGGCGGCGACGTCGTGGGTCACCTCGTCGAACTGACGCGGGGCGGCGCCGACTACAGTTTCGAATGCATCGGCAACGTCACCACCATGCGCCAGGCCCTTGAATGCTGTCACAAGGGGTGGGGCGAGTCGGTCATCATTGGCGTGGCTCCGGCCGGCGCCGAGATCGCCACCCGTCCGTTCCAGCTGGTGACCGGCCGGGTCTGGCGCGGAACCGCCTTCGGCGGGGCCAAGGGCCGGACCCAGGTGCCGCAGATCGTCGACTGGTACATGGACGGAAAGATCGCCATCGACGACATGATCACGCACACGATGCCGCTGGCAGACATCAACGACGCCTTTGATCTCATGCACCGCGGCGAATCCATCCGCAGCGTGGTGATCTACTGAATACCGGCCGGATTGCGTCGACCGCGTGCCGTCGCGCGCCCTGGCCCGGGACGGACCTGCGGGGTTCGGTTCCAGCCGCCCTGGCCGACGCGGAGCGGTTCCCTTTTCGCCGCCCGGGGCGGGGAGTGGCCTGACGATGCCGCGTCGCCGACCGCCGCCGCGGTCCCGGCCGCGTGCGCGCCGAACGGCGGCGCCGCGCATGCGCGGCCGCACCGTCTCCGAGCAACGCTGGCTCCGCCGCCAACAGACGGATCCCTTTGTCGCTGCCGCGGCGAAAGAGGGTTATCGATCCAGGTCGGCGTACAAGCTGGCGGCCATCGACGACCGGCACGACTTCCTTCGAAGGTCCCGCCGGATCGTCGATCTGGGGTCGGCTCCGGGCGGTTGGCTTCAGGTCGCTGTGGCGCGAGCGCCGACGGCGCGGATCGTTGCGCTTGACCTGCAGACCGTCGCGCCGGTCGGCGACGCGATCATTCTCGAGGGCGATGCCTTCGCCGCGGACGCCGCGGAGCGGCTGCGGTCGGCGCTCGGCGGTCCGGCCGACGCCGTGCTTTCCGACATGGCGCCGCCGGCTACCGGGCATCGGTCCACCGACCAGCTTCGCTCGCTGGCCCTCGCAGAGGCCGCGGTCGACTGCGCGGCCGCTCTCCTCGCGCCGGGCGGCACGCTGCTCGTGAAACTGATTCGGGGCCAGGGGGAGGAAGATCTGGTGCGGGCGCTAGGCGACACGTTCGCCGAGGTCCGGCGCGAGAAGCCTCCGGCGTCGCGGTCCGATTCGAGCGAAATGTTCCTCCTGGCGAGCGGGTTTCGACCGTCGCCGGATTCCGCCGGCGGGTAGTTCGGGTTTCGCCGGCCACGCGTGCGGTCTATACCTATCCGATCGCGCGTCACGAAGCAGACACTGGGTCCATCACATGCGTGAAGCCTTCACGTTCGACGACGTCCTGATCCGACCGGCAGCGTCGGAAGTGCTGCCGGCAGACGTGGATACGGCGACACAGTTCGCCCGCGACTTCCCGCTCGCGATCCCGCTGGTGTCGTCCGCGATGGACACCGTCACCGAGGCGGACCTCGCGATCGCCATGGCGCAGGCGGGCGGCATCGGCGTGATTCACAAGAACCTGTCGATCGATGAGCAGGCCCGCGAGGTGATGCGGGTCAAGAAGTACGAATCCGGGATGGTCGTGGACCCCGTGACCGTCAGTCCCGACGCCACCCTGGGTGAGGTCCGCCGCCTCAAGCGGCAGTACAGCATCTCCGGGTTTCCGGTCGTCGACCGGGACGGCGTGGTCGTCGGCATCATCACGAACCGCGACGTGCGCTTCGCCCGCGACGAATCGCAGCCGGTCCGGGATCTGATGACCTCCGACAACCTGGCCATCGCGGAAGAGGGGATCGGCTCGAAGGAAGCGCAGGCGATCCTGCACGAGCGTCGGATCGAGAAGCTGCTGGTGGTCGATCGGGATCGACGGTGCGTCGGCCTCATCACCCTGACGGACATCGAGAAATCGGAGCGTCATCCCAACGCCTCCAAGGACGCACGAGGGCGCCTGCAGGTGGCGGCCGCCGTCGGCGTCGGGACGACCGAAGTCGAGCGAGCCGAGGCCCTGGTCTCCACCGGGGTCGACGCCATCGTCGTCGACACCGCCCATGGTCATTCGCGCGGCGTGCTGGAAGCGGTGTCGACGATCCGCACGTTGTCCAACGAGGCGCGGGTCATCGGCGGCAACGTCGCGACGGCCGAGGGGGTGCAGGCGCTGGCCGAAGCCGGCGTCGACGCGGTCAAGGTCGGCATCGGCCCGGGATCGATCTGCACGACCCGGGTGGTCGCCGGCGTGGGCATGCCGCAGTTCAGCGCGATTCTCGAGGCGGCCGGCGCCGCGCGGGAAGCCGGGATTCCCTGCATCGCCGACGGGGGGATCCGTTATTCGGGTGACCTTGCGAAGGCGATCGCGGCCGGCGCCGACTGCATCATGGTGGGATCGCTGTTGGCCGGCACGTCCGAAACTCCGGGCGAGGTGTTCCTGTACGGCGGTCGCTCCTACAAATCGTATCGCGGCATGGGATCGGTCGGCGCGCTCGCGCGCGGATCGGCGGACCGGTACTTCCAGGAAGAACTCGGCGCCGGGATGGCGTTCGTACCGGAGGGAGTCGAGGGACGCGTGCCCTACAAGGGGCCCGCCGCCGCCGTGATCCACCAGCTGGTGGGCGGGCTGCGCGCCGCCATGGGGTATACCGGCTGCCGATCGATCGCGGCGATGCAGAGGGAATGCGAATTCGTCCGCGTCACCTCGGCCAGCATCAGCGAAGGCCATATCCACGACATTGCCGTGACGCGCGAGGCCCCTAACTATAGGACCGGGGTATGATTCCCTCGCTCGCCATTCTCCCCGTGTCGGCGTCGGAGGTACATGATGACTAAGTTGGTTGGTCCGGCATGGCGGCATCGCCTTGCAGCGTCAGCAACCGTGCTGCTGGTGGCGACCGCCGCCCCTGCCGCCCTCGCCATGGAGGAACCCACCGACTCGTTCGGGGTGGGCGGCGGAGACGAGACCGCGTCGCTCCTCGCGGAAGCCAGCGATCTCATCGAGGGCGGCTACTACGAGAACGCCCGGCTGGCGCTCGGCGCCGTGCTGGCGGAAGCACCGGACTCGGCCGAGGCGTGGAACCAGCTCGGATACCTGGAACGCCGCCTGCAGAACTTTGACAAGGCGCTCAAGCATTACGCGAAGGCACTGACGCTCGCCCCCGAGCACACCGGAGCGCTTCATTACCAGGCCGAGACCTTCCTGGCGCTCGGGCGCCTGGAGGAGGCCGAGGCCAATCTGGCCAAGATCGAAGCCGTCTGCGATTTCCCGTGTCCCAGTGGCGATGACCTGGCCGAGCAGATCGCGCTGTACCGGAAGAATCTGGACGGGTGACCGAGCGTGTCCTCGTTGTCGACTTCGGGAGCCAGGTCACCCAGCTAATCGCGCGACGCGTGCGTGAGCACCGCGTCTACTGCGAGATCGTTCCCTGGCACCGCGCGGCCGATCATCTCGATCCCCCGCCCGGCGCCATCATCCTGTCGGGCGGCCCGGACTCGGTCGCCGCCGAATCGGCGCCCGCCGTCGCTCCGGAGATCTTCGGGAGCGGCGTGCCGGTCCTCGGGATCTGCTACGGACAGCAGGCCATGGTGGAGGCCCTGGGCGGCCGGGTGGGCGCCGCGCGGACCCGGGAATTCGGACGCGCCGACATCGAGATCACGGCGCCGTCGGCACTCTTCGATGGTCTCTGGAAACCGGGCGAGTGCCACCCTGTGTGGATGAGCCACGGCGACCGCGTCGACGCCGTGCCGGAAGGGTTCCGGGCAGTGGCCCGGACCGAGGCCGCGCCCTTCGCGGCCATTGCCGACGACCGCCGTCACTACTACGGCGTGCAGTTCCACCCGGAAGTGGTGCATACGCCGGACGGTTCGGCGCTCCTGCGCCGTTTCGTGCGGGACGTTGCCGGCCTGAGCGGTTCGTGGTCGGTCGGGCGGATTCGTGCGGAGGCCGTCGAGCGCATTCGCAACCAGGTGGGCGACGGACGGGTCATCTGCGGGCTCTCCGGCGGTGTTGACAGCTCGGTGGCGGCGCGCCTGGTTCACGAGGCGGTCGGTGACCGCCTGACCTGCGTGTTCGTCGACCACGGGCTCCTGCGCGCGGGCGAGGCAGACGAGGTCGAGGCGACCTTCCGAGGGCGCTTCAACATCGAGCTTCGCACCGTGGATGCGGGCGATGCGTTCCTGGCGGCGCTCGACGGCATCGAGGAACCGGAAGCAAAGCGGAAGACCATCGGCCGCGTGTTCGTGGAGGAATTCGAGAAGGTCGCGCGCGACGTCGGCGCCGACTTCCTGGCGCAGGGCACCCTGTATCCGGATGTCATTGAGTCGGTCGCCCCGTCGGGTGGGCCGAGCGTCACCATCAAGTCCCACCACAACGTCGGCGGCCTGCCGGAGCGGATGCAGATGCAGGTGGTCGAGCCCCTTCGCGAGCTGTTCAAGGACGAAGTTCGGGAACTCGGCCGGGAACTCGGCCTGCCGGCAAGCCTGGTGGGCCGCCATCCGTTTCCGGGACCGGGACTCGCGATCCGGATTCCGGGCACGGTCAGCCGGGACAAGATCTCGTTGCTCCGTGAAGCCGACCGGATCTATCTGGATGCGATCCGCAAGGCCGGCCTGTACGACGACATCTGGCAGGCGTTCACCGTCCTGCTGCCGGTTCGGAGCGTCGGCGTGATGGGCGACCGGCGCTCGTACGACTACGCGCTGGCGCTGCGGGCGGTGACGTCGGTGGACGGCATGACGGCCGGCGTCTATCCGTTCTCGGCGGACTTTCTCGCGGACGTGGCGACCACGATCGTCAACCGGCTTCCGGGCATCAACCGGGTGCTGTACGACGTCACGTCAAAGCCGCCCGGCACGATCGAGTGGGAGTGAGGCAGCGGGCGCAAGCGCCCGGTAGAACCGCGTCATCATGTCCCGGACCGCTATCCGGATGCCGGGTTCCTGACTCTCGCGAGGGCCGCCGACCAGCAGGAGCCTGATCCGGTGGCGTCGGCAAAAACGGGTTGCCGCGGGCACGGCGCGCGAAGAGCGCGGATCGAGCACGAGCCGGGGGCGTGACGCGCCGGCTGTTCGGGGCAGCACGACGCTGCCTCCCCGCAGCCGATGTCCGGCAAGGATTAGGACACCGTCGGCCAGGCGCAGGTTCCGGCGCGTCCGCTGGATGGGGCGGCGCAGGGGTGTTGGCGTCAACGGCCAGCACCGGCTGAGCGGCCCGGCTTCCGTCCACCGTCCACCGGGGCACCAGCCGGTAATCGGAATGCCGCAGGCGCGGGCGGCCTCTAGGGCGCCCTGGTCGGCGCCGGTCTGCCCCCCCGACACCAGCACCATCGCACGCCGGGAACCCGCGCCCGGCCGCGGACGGACGGACGCCCGCGGTTGCCGTGGACGGGGCGGCGGAAACGCGTGGCGCGTCAAGGGTCGGACGGCGCGGTCACATGCCTGGCGAGTTGGCTACTCAGGTCGTCGGGGATCGGGGTCGAACGCATCGTGCCCTGATCCGCGTGCACCCAGATGACGCGGCCACGGGAGAGGATGTCGTCGCCGTCGGCCGGATGCAGGGTCGTGGCAAACGTGACGCTGGAGGTTCCCAGCCGGGCGACCGCGACCGCGACGTCGAGCTCGTCGTCAAGTCGTACCGGCCGGGCGAAATCGATTTCCGCGTGGACGACGTTGAAGTCGAAACCCGATGCACGTGCGTAGTCAAACAAGTCGAACGGCAGCGACCGCAGGAACTCGGTGATGGCGTTGTCGTAGTAGGTCAGGTGCTGCGCAAAATACACCAGAGCCTGGGCGTCGACCTCGTTGTAACGGACCCGCATGCGCCAGCGGAACGGCTTCGGCACGCGGTTGGGTCAGCCCCGCCGCACGCGTCGGGCGCGCGCCTCAAGCCAGGTGAGCAGTAGCGGCAGACTCGCCGAATGCTTGAGGAACCTTCCCCGCTGAAAGACCTGCCACTCGGGTAGTCGGCTGTCCTGGTTGCCGCGCACCAACTGGTACTCGGGCGCTTCGCGGGCGTACCGGTAGACGCAGAACACGGCCAGCGTGTCCGAATGGTCGATGGAGTAGTCGTGCCAGAAACCGGCCTTCAGCATGCGCGAGAAGAGCCCGACCAACTGGCTGATTTCACCGTCCCGGAAGACGTTTTTCGGGCTTGATGCCCGCCGGCCCGGTCGAGAAACGACCCGGGCCGCCAATACACTGGGCGTCGTTTGTGCCTGCCCTTCCATAGTCCGGCAGTATGGTTGCGCCAGCAACCCAATGCAACCGATCCGGCATCGCGGGCGCTGGATCGGCCGGTGCCTTCCGGACTTGCGAAGTCGGCGCCAATGGAGTTGAGTCCCCGTAGGCGCTGCGCGCGGGTGTGGCGGAATTGGTAGACGCGCCGGATTCAAAATCCGGTTCTGGCAACAGAGTGTCGGTTCGAGTCCGACCACCCGCACCAGAAACTGGCAGAGCACGGCAATCGCGCGCCCACGTCGTCCAAGAAGACATGCCGGGGACCGGTCCCTGCCACCCCGCCGCCCGGTCGACAGCCGCTCCGATCCACCGAAACGGGTCCCGTGATGCTTGCTGCGACGAGCGCACATCCGCATGTCCAGGCGTTTCCCCAATCTGTCCACAGGTTTTCCACCCGCCTCGCGCATTGGCCGCGGTATTCGCTTGGTGCAGACCGGCGCAGCCATGCGAAGATGTGCGCAGCGCAATCCCATGCAGGGAAATGGAGCGCGGAGACCCTTGATCCGACTACCAAATGGTCACATGCATCTGGTCCAACTCGGTTGAACCCGCTTGGAGAAACTGTATGGTGTCCATGCGGGCTTTCCGTGATCGTCTCCTTAGATGTGTGAAGTGTGGCGTCGCGAAGGTCGGCAGCCGCCATTTGTGCCTGCGCGCGCAATGGCCGGGGGACGACCCTCCCCTTCCGCGACGTCATCGCGGATCCCGTAGGTCGTACTAATCCGGGCATGTCTCGCGCTTGGCTGTGCAAGCCGGGTTGGCGGGCCCGGCACAAATTTGAAGGAAGCGCCGGGTGCACGCTTCCCGCAGGTGCGGGAACGGTCGGCCGGTAATGAGGCGCCTTGACGCAGAACGTGAACGCAATTCCTGAACTTGGGCGGCCGGAACTACTCGAGTTCGCCCAGTCCATCGCCAATGAGCGCCTGATCGATACCGACGTGGTGCTGGGCGCCATGGAAGAAGCCGTGCAGGTGGCGGCGCTGCGAAAGTACGGTCAGGACCTCGAGGTGAAGGCAAGCATCGACCGGAATTCCGGCGAGATCACACTCCAGCGGGTGCTGGAGGTGGCGGATCCCGTCGACGACTGGCATCGACAGATCAGCCTCGAGGACGGGAAAGCGCGCGATCCGGACGCAAAAATTGGTGATCGTCTCCACGAGCCGCTGCCGCCGATCGACCTGGGACGCCTGTCCGCGCAGACGGCCAAGCAGGTGGTGTACCGCCTCGTCCGCGAGGCTGAGCGCAAACGCCAGTACGAGGAATTCAAGGGCCGTGTCGGCGAGATCATCAACGGCATCGTCAAACGTTTCGAGTACGGCAACGTGATCGTTGATCTGGGCCGCGCTGAGGGGTTCATGCGCCGCGACCAGACCCTGGCCAAGGAGGCGTACCGGACCGGCGACCGGATCCGCGCGTACATCATGGAGGTGCGTGAGGAGACCCGGGGACCGCAGATCCTGCTGTCGCGAGCGTGCAACGAATTTCTCGTGAAGCTGTTCGCCCAGGAAGTTCCGGAGATCTACGACGGGATCGTGGAGATCGTTGCCGCCGCCCGTGACCCGGGGAGCCGCGCCAAGATCGCGGTGATTTCGAATGACCCGGGGATCGACCCCGTGGGCGCCTGCGTTGGGATGCGGGGCAGCCGAGTTCAGGCCGTCGTGGGCGAACTGCAGGGCGAGCGCGTCGACATCATCCAGTGGTCGCCCGACACCGCCACGTTCATCGTCAACGCGCTGGTTCCGGCCGAAGTGACAAAGGTCATTCTCGATGATGAAGCGACGCGGGTGGAAGTGGTGGTTCCCGAGAACCAGCAGAGCTACGCCATCGGACGGCGCGGCCAGAACGTGCGCCTCGCGACGAAACTGACCGGTTGGGAGATCAAGATCCTTACCGAGAAGATGGAATCCGACCGTCGGCAGGACGAGCTGCGGCAGCTCATCAAGATGTTTGTCAAGACCCTCGACGTCGATGAAGTCGTGGCGCACCTGCTGGTGACGGAAGGCTTCGACTCGCTGGAGGCCATTGCGTTCGTCCCGTTCGAGGAACTGGCGGAAATCGAAGGCCTTCGGGAGGAAGTCGCCGAGGAGCTCCGTGAGCGCGCCACGAAAGTGATCCTCGAACGCAACGAGGAGCTGCTGAAGGTCCGGACCAAGCTGGGCGTGACCGACGAGGTGGCGGCCATCGAGCAGCTCAGCCCGTCGATGCTGGTGGTGCTGGGTCTCAACAGCGTGCGGACGCTCGACCAGCTCGCTGATCTTTCGAACGACGAACTGACGGAGCTGCTGGCCGACAAGGTGGCCGTGGAGAAGCTCCGCGTGTTCTACCAGGCCAACGACGATGAGATGGGGCCCGGGATCCAGCTGCCCGACGTGGAGCTCGAGCAAGACGAGGCAAACCAGGTGATCATGGCGGCCCGCGCGCACTGGTTCGCCGATGAAGAAGCCAGTTCGGACGCCGCGACCGCAGACGCGTCCCCGACAGCGGAAACGACTGCATGATGACCGCGCGGACCACCGAAGACGCCGGCGCCCGCCGCTGCATCGTGGCGAGGACGGTGGAAGCGCGAGCCGGCCTCGTGCGGTTTGTCGCACATGGCGCGGACGTCGTGCCGGATCTCGCGGAACGCCTGCCCGGCCGGGGGGCATGGGTCGGAGCCCGGCGGAACCGGATCGACGAGGCGGTTCGACGCAACCTGTTTTCCCGGGCCTTCCAGCGCCGGGTCGATGTGCCTCCGGACCTTGCCGGGCAAGTGGAGGAGCTGGTCGCCAGGCGGGTGATTGACCTGGTGGGACTCGCTCGCCGGGCAGGTCACGCGGTGTATGGGCGGGACCGGTGCCTCGAGGCCGTAAACGCGGGTGACGTCGGACTGCTGATCGTGGCGGATGACGCCGGAACGGAGTCGCGACGGATGTTGCGCGCGGCCGACGCGGGCAGCGTCGCCACCGGCACGGGCCCGTCGAAGGCCAAGCTCGGAACCCCTTTCGGCGTTGACAGCGCCGCCTACGTCGCGGTTAGGGCCGGATCACTCTGTGACCGAATCAAGCGCGATTTGCAACGCCTGGCCGGCCTGCGTCCGGCCGAACACGGAAATCAGGCATGACCGATAAACCCCTTGGCCTTGATCCCGACGCCAAAGGCGGAAGTCCCGAGAGCCTCCAGCTCAGCCGCACGGTGAGCGGGGGCACGGTGCGCCAGAACTTTTCACGCGGTCGGAGCAAGCCGGTCGAGGTCGAGCGTCGCAAGAAGCGGGTCTTCAAGAAGGGCGCCGGCGGGCGCATGGAGGAGGACAAGGCAAAGGCGACGTCGTCCACGCTGACCCCGCGGCCGACCATCACGCCATCGGCCGGTCGGACTGACGCCGTATCGCCGCCGCCTCCGGCCCCTCAGCGCAAGAGCGCTCCCAGCGGCCTGTCGGAAGGCGAGCGCCGAGCCCGGCTCCGGGCCCTTGAGGAACGGGCCCGACGGCTCGCCGAGCCACTCCCCGAGATGACCGAGCAGGTGACGATCGTGCCACCCCCCGAGCACGAGCTCGAAGCGCCGCCCGAGGCGCGTCGCCGCCCGCTCGAACGGCCGGCACCGACTCCGGATCTGCTGGACTCCGGGCCGCCGCCGATGGAAGAGGGCGACCCGGGCGTCACCGAAGATCCCTCCCGTTCGCTCGGACCGGACGTCCGTGTGGTCGCCAGGGCGCCCCGGACTGCGAGCCGCAGCGACGACGCCCCGGACGCGCCGCCCCCCGCGATGCGCGGGCCGCGGCCGCACCGCGACCGATCGACCGGCCCGAGGGCTCCGGGGGCCGGTCCGTCCGGCCCACGGCCCGGTGGCCCGCGCTCGAGCGAGGCCCGAACCGGAGGTCCGGGACATCCCGATTCCCGGCCGGCCGGGCCTCGGTCCGCAGGCCCTCGTCCGTCCGGGCAGCGTCCCCAGGGTTCTCGCCCCGCCGCCCCGCGGACGGGATCCCCGCGGCCGACGGTACCCAGACCACCGGAGACGACCGAGCGATCGCGCAAGCCCCGCAACCGGCCGCGCCGGGAGGCCCGCAAGCAGGCGAACCGGGCGGACCAGACCGAACGCCGGCGTTCGGGAAAGATCACGGTCCAGCAGGCGCTGGACGACACCGAGCGCCAGCGCTCGCTGGCCTCGGTCCGCCGTGCGCGTGAGCGCGAGCGGCAGGCGCAGCGACGGGCGCAGGGCAGTACCGCCCAGAAGGTCGTGCGCGAGGTCGTCGTCCCGGAGGCGATCACGGTGCAGGAACTGGCCAACCGGATGGCCGTGCGGAGCGCCGAGGTGGTCAAGACCCTGATGGGCCTCGGCGTCATGGCGACCGTGACCCAGACCATCGACGCGGACACCGCGGAACTCGTGGTCGAGGAACTCGGCCACCGAGTGAAGCGGGTGTCGGCCGCGGACGTCGAGATCGGTCTCAAGGCGGCTGACGACAGCCCCGAGGACCTGGTCCAGCGCAGTCCGGTCGTGACCGTGATGGGACACGTCGATCACGGCAAGACGTCGATCCTCGATGCGCTCCGGTCGACGGACGTGGCGGCCAAGGAGGCCGGCGGCATCACGCAGCACGTGGGGGCGTATCAGGTCACCACCGAGAGTGGCCAGAAGATCACGTTCATCGACACGCCCGGGCACGCGGCGTTCACCGCGATGCGGGCCCGCGGGGCGGACGTCACGGACATCGTGGTGCTGGTGGTGGCCGCTGACGACGGGGTCATGGCCCAGACGATCGAGGCCGCGCAGCACGCCCGGGCCGCCAACAAGCAGATCGTGCTCGCAATCAACAAGATCGATACGCCGGGGGCGGATCCCGAGCGGGTGAAGAGTCAGCTGCTGCAGCACGAGATCATCACCGAGGACCATGGCGGTGACGTGATTCCGGTCGAGGTGTCGGCGACCAAGCAGACCAACCTGGACGGCCTGATCAACGCGATTCTGCTGCAGGCCGAGATGGCGGACCTCAAGGCCAACCCCAAGCGGTCGGCGGAGGGCGTCGTCATCGAGGCTCGCCTTGACCGGGGCCGCGGCGTGGTCGCCACCCTGCTGGTGCAGCGTGGCTCGCTCCGCGTGGGGGACATCGTGGTCGCAGGGTCCAAGTGGGGCCGGGTGCGGGCACTGACCGACGAACGCGGCGCGAAGGTGCCGGGCGCGGCGCCGTCGGTGCCGGTCGAGATGCTCGGCCTGAGCGAGGTTCCCGAGGCGGGTGACGAGTTCGTCGTGGTCAAGAGCGACGCGCGGGCACGCGAAGTCAGCGAGTACCGCGAGCGCATGGAGAAGCAAAAGCGGGTGGCGGCACTGGCGAAGGGCACCAACGTCGAGGAGATGCTCCTGAGCATGGGA
The DNA here is from genome assembly GCA_009839325.1 of Rhodospirillales bacterium. Classification (GTDB taxonomy): domain Bacteria; phylum Pseudomonadota; class Alphaproteobacteria; order TMED109; family TMED109; genus VXPW01. The sequence goes on along the minus strand of VXPW01000040.1, from coordinate 14,074 downwards.
ACCGCCCAGCGCCAGACGGTCGCCGTCATCATCAAGGCGGACGCGCACGGGTCGCTGCAGGCGATCGCGCAGGCGCTGACGGCGCTGACCACTGAAGAGGTCGGCTGCCAGATCCTTTACCAGGGTGTCGGCGCCATCACCGAGTCGGATGTGACCCTGGCGGCGGCGACACCGGCGTTGGTGATCGGCTTCAACGTCCGTGCCGATGCGGTGTCGAGGCAGCTGGCCCGTCGACAGGGCGTGGACATCCGTTACTTCGGACTCATCCACGAGCTGATCGACGACGTCCGGTCCATGCTCTCCGACCTGCTCGCGCCCGAGATTCGCGAGGACTTCCTGGGCTACGCCCGCATCAAGCAGGTGTTCCAGGTCAGCAAGATCGGCAACGTGGCCGGCTGCGAGGTGACCGAGGGCGTCGTCCGCCGCGGCGCCAAGGTGCGCCTGCTTCGCGACAACGTCGTCATCCACACGGGCACGCTGGCCACGCTCAAGCGGTTCAAGGACGACGTCGACGAGGTGCGGTCCGGAACCGAGTGCGGGATGTCGTTCGAGAATTACGAGGACATCCGGGCCGATGACGTCATCGAGTGCTTCGTCGCGCGTGAGGAACGTCGCACGCTGGGAGACTAGGCGCCGTGGCTGCAGGCCGTTGGGAAAGCGCCCGGAAGTACCGGGTCGGGCGCGCGGTTCAGGAAGCGCTGGCCCACGTGCTCGCCGGCGATTCGCTCCGGGACCCGGTGCTTCGTGAGGCCAATGTCACGGTCCTCGAGGTGCGGATGAGTCCGGATCTCCGGCGCGCCGACGTCTTCATTCTCCCGTTCGGTACGGACCGGGCGGATGCGCCGGCCGAACTGCTGGAGCACCTTGTTCGGGCGGCGCCGTACCTCGCCGGAGCCGTAGCCCGCCAGGCGCGTCTCCGGTACGCACCCAAACTTCACTTCCGGCTGGACCAGCAGCTGGACCGGGCAGCGGATGTCGACCGTCTCCTCGACGCCCCGTCGCCGGTTGATGCCGCCTGAGCCAGCCGGCTGGCTTGTTCTGGACAAGCCCGCCGGGATGTCTTCGGCGCGCGCCGTCGCGCAGGTGAAACGGTTGCTCGGCGCCTCGAAGGCGGGTCACGCAGGCACACTGGATCCGCTCGCCACGGGTGTCCTGCCGATTGCGGTCGGGGAGGCCACCAAGACGATGCAGTGGGCGATGGAGGGCACCAAGGCCTATCGCTTCCGGGTCCGCTGGGGCGAAGCCCGCGACACCCTCGATGCCGGCGGCAAGGTCACGGCATGCAGCTCGACGCGACCGTCGTCCGGGGCGATCCGCAGGGCCCTGCCGGCGTTTACGGGCACGATCACGCAGATTCCGCCCGCCTACTCCGCTGTCCATGTCCAGGGCAGGCGCGCCTACGCGTTGGCGCGGGCGGGGACCGCGGTCGAGCCGGCGCCGCGCCGGGTACAGGTGCACGAGCTTGCACTCGTTGACATGCCGGATGCGGATCACGCGGACTTCCACATGGCCTGCGGCAAGGGGACCTATGTTCGTAGCCTGGCCCGGGACCTGGCGAAGGTCCTCGCCACCGAGGGACACGTGGTCATGCTGCGGCGGACCCGGTCCGGCCGGTTCGCCGAGGAGGACGCCGTAACGGTTGCAGAACTTGCTGCAATCGCGGATAAAGGGGGGGTTGGTGCGGAACTTCTGCCCCTCGACGCGGCACTGGCCGGCATCCCGGTGCTGGAACTGACAGAGAGGGAAGCGGCACGCGCCCGGCAGGGTCGTCGTGTCTGTCCGGAGCAAGTCCCCTGCAAGTTCATCAGGGAAGGCGCTGTTGTCGCCTCTTGCGACGGCCGGGCAGTGGCGGTCGGCCAGTGGAGCAACCGGGAGTTTTCTCCCCGGCGGGTCTTCCGGAACGATCCGGGGATGCGCAACCGGTCCGAAGGGAACAGCTGATGTCGATTACAGCTGAGCGCAAGACGGCGCTCATTTCCGAATACTCTCGGGACGGGTCCGATACGGGCTCACCCGAGGTCCAGATCGCGATCCTGACGGAACGGATCAACAATCTCACCGAGCACTGCAAGGCGAACCACAAGGACGCGGACTCACGGCGGGGGCTGGTTGGAATGGTCAACTCGCGCCGCAGGCTTCTCGATTACCTTCAGAGATCCAATGAGGCCAAGTACCAGGACATCCTTCGTCGTCTCAATCTTAGGAAGTAGTTGTCCGTGAACGACCGGGCCGGCCCAAGCCGGCGGGCGGCGGTCCGGATGCCGGTGGACTGTGCACCGGCGCCGGGACCAGCCGCGAGCGACTCCGGATTCCGCTCGCGGACGAGACGCCCGCGAACCGGACGCGGCTGGTCGCGACCAGAAATATGAAGAGGAGCGTTTAATTCCATGTTCAATATCCAACGCCAGCAAGTCGATTGGGGCGGACGTCCCCTTGCCATCGAGACCGGGCTGATGGCCCGGCAGGCCGACGGCGCGGTCTTGGTCACGTACGGGGAGACCCAGGTCCTATGCACCGCCGTGGCGCGGAGGGAAGTTCGCGAGGGCGCGGACTTCTTCCCGCTGACCGTCAACTATCAGGAAAAGATGTCGGCAGCCGGCCGTATCCCCGGCGGCTTCTTCAAGCGTGAAGGGCGGCCCTCGGAGAAGGAAACCCTGACGTCGCGGCTGATCGACCGACCAATTCGCCCCCTGTTTCCGGCCGGGTTCCGCAACGAGCTCCAGATCATCTGCACGGTGCTGAGCGCCGACCTCGAGAACGATCCCGACATCCCGGCAATGGTCGGCGCGTCCGCCGCCCTGGCGCTCTCGGGCGCGCCGTTCATGGGCCCGATCGCAGGGGCGCGGGTCGGCTTTGCGGATGGCGCCTACGTCCTCAACCCGCGCATTCCGGAGCTTGCCGACAGTCATCTTGATCTGGTCGTGGCCGGCACGCGGGATGGCGTGCTGATGGTGGAATCGGAAGCCAACGAGCTGTCCGAGGAGACCATGCTGGGAGCAGTGATGTTCGGCCACGAGCACATGCAGCCCGTCATCAGTGCCATCGCCGACCTGGCTGCTGCCGCTGCCCGGGAGCCTTGGGCGACCGAAGAGGCCGAGGATCACAGCGCGGTGCAGGCGTTCGTCGCCGAGGCTGGCGGCGACGGCCTTCGCGCGGCCTACCAGGTGCAGGAAAAGCAGCAGCGGGTCGAGCAAGTGGCCGCGGTGCGCGCCGACGTCGGCGAGCGGGCGGGCGAAGAGCACGACGCGACGGCCGTGGGGGACGCGCTCAAGAAGCTCGAGAAGGACATTGTCCGGTCCGCCATCCTGGAGACCGGCACCCGGATCGACGGGCGCGACGTGCAGACCGTCCGGCCGATCGAGTGCCGCGCCGGACTGCTTACGCGCACGCACGGGTCCGCACTGTTCACGCGCGGCGAGACGCAGGCGCTGGTCAGCGTGACTCTGGGAACCACGCCGGACGAGCAGGTGGTTGAATCGCTGGACGGGGTTGCCCGCGAGCGCTTCATGCTGCACTACAACTTCCCGCCGTATTCGGTCGGTGAAACCGGCCGGATGTTCGGGCCCGGTCGCCGTGAAATCGGTCACGGCAAGCTGGCCTGGCGCGCTCTGCGCCCGCTCCTTCCCGATGCGGAAACCTTTCCCTACACGATCCGGGTCATCTCGGAGATCACGGAATCGAACGGATCGTCGTCGATGGCGACCGTCTGCGGGTCGTCGCTGGCCATGATGGACGCGGGCGTCCCGGTGGCGCGCCCGGTGGCAGGAATCGCCATGGGGCTCATCAAGGAGGACGACCAGTTCGCCGTCCTTTCGGACATTCTCGGCGACGAGGACCACCTCGGGGACATGGACTTCAAGGTGGCCGGGACCCGGGACGGGATCACGTCGCTACAGATGGACATCAAGATCACGGGAATCACCGAGGAGATCATGCAGACGGCCCTGAACCAGGCGCGCGACGGACGCTTCCACATCCTCGACGCGATGGAAGGGGCCCTGAGCAGCGCTCGCTCCGAGATGAGCGCGCACGCACCGAAGATCGTCGGCATCAAGATCCCGGTGGACCGTATCCGGGAAATCATTGGCCCGGGCGGCAAGATCATTCGCGAGATCTGTGCAACGTCGGGCGCCACGGTCGACGTGAACGACGATGGCACGGTGCAGATCGCCTCCAGCAGCCAGGAATCCATCGATCTCGCGCTCAAGGAAATCAACAGCATCGTGGCTGAGCCGGAAATCGGCGGCATCTATGACGGAACGGTCGTGAAGGTCGTGGATTTCGGCGCGTTCGTGAACTTCTTCGGCAAGCGCGACGGCCTTGTCCACATCAGCGAACTGGTTCCGCGCCGCGTCCGCTCGGTCCAGGACGTCGTGCAGGAGGGGGACGAGGTCAAGGTCAAGGTGATCGAAGTCGACGACCGTGGCCGGGTCCGCCTGTCGATGAAGGCGGTGGACCAGGCGTCCGGCGAGGACCTGGCCAATCGCGCCAAGTCGGCGCCGGAGCCCGCCCGGCGCATGCGCCCTCCGGCTTGGGAGTAGACTGGCGGCCGCGCGCCGGAGAGGTTCACGGATGAAGCCCCTGAATGCGATCCGCATGGCTGGCCGGGAGATCCTGCCCCTCATCGAGGGCGGGAAGGGAATCTCGGTGACCAACGGCCGAAGCGCAGGGGCGTGGGCGTTCGCCGGCGGCGTCGGCACCTTCTCGGGCGTGAACGCGGACTCGCTGGACGCCAAGGGACGCGTGATCCCCCAGATCTACTCTGGCAGGACACGCGTCGAACGGCACGAGGAGCTGGTCCGGTACTCGATCGCCGGCGGCGTCACCCAGGCGCAGATCGCCCATGAGGAGCGTCGGGGCGAAGGCCGGCTGCACGTCAACATCCTGTGGGAAATGGGCGGGGCCCGCCGGGTGCTCGAGGGCATTCTGGCGCGGGCAAAGGGGTTGATCCACGGGGTCACATGCGGCGCCGGCATGCCGTACAAGCTGAGTGAAATCGCGGCGCGATTCGGGGTGTACTACTACCCCATCGTGAGTTCGGCACGGGCGTTCCGTGTGCTGTTCCGGCGCTCCTACCACCGCAATCCGGAATGGCTGGGCGGCGTCGTCTACGAGGACCCGTGGCTGGCCGGCGGTCACAACGGACTGTCGAACGCGGAAGATCCGAAACAGCCGGAACCGCCGTATCCGCGCGTGACCGCGCTCCGCAGGGAAATGTCGGCGGTCGGCCTCGCCGACACGCCCATCATCATCGCGGGCGGGGTGTGGTATCTCCGCGACTGGGCGGACTGGATCGACAACCCCGAGTTGGGGCCCGTCGCGTTCCAGTTCGGCACGCGCCCGCTGCTGACCACCGAGAGCCCGATTTCGCCCCAGTGGAAGAAGCGCCTGCTCACGCTCAGGCACGGGGATGTCAGTCTGCACCGCCACAGCCCGACGGGCTTCTATTCATCGGCGGTACGGAACAAGTTCCTCGAGGAACTCGATGAGCGAAGCCTCCGGCAGGTGCCGTACGCCCTGCAAGCGGAGGGTGACCAGACCGAGGCGGTCGAGGTCGGGGCCAGGAAGCGCCGGGTGTGGATGATCCCGGCCGATGCATCCCGTGCCCGCGAATGGCTGGCGGCCGGGCACACGGAAGGCCTCCGGACCCCGGCGCAGACGATGCTGTTCGTCTCGCCGGACCGGGCCCGGTCGATTCGCCGGGACCAGACCGAGTGCATGGGCTGCCTGTCGCAGTGCCTGTTCTCCAACTGGGCCGACAACGAGGATCACCGCACCGGCCGGAAGGCCGATCCGCGGAGCTTCTGTATCCAGAAGACCTTGCAGGACATTGCCCACAACGCGGACGTGGACACGCAGCTCATGTTCGCGGGCCACAACGCCTGGCGGTTCGCCGAGGACCCGTTCTACGAGGGCGGTTTCATTCCGACCGTCCGCCAGCTGGTCACCCGTCTGCAGACGGGGGACTAGGGAGGCACGCGGCCGCCGGAATCGCCCGTATAGTGTCTCGGGCCGAAATTGCCGACGTGTCCCGCAAGTGGATCGGACTGTTCGGGTGCGACTAGGAGACGGATGATGCCGGACGACGCAGCCAGCCCGTTCCTCTCGAATCCGAACGCCGACTTCGACGCGGTCATTGTCGGGGCCGGGGTCGCGGGGCTGTACGCCATCTACCGCCTGCGGAAGCTCGGCCTCCGGGTGCGCGCCTACGAGACGGGGGACGGTGTCGGCGGAACCTGGTTCTGGAACCGGTATCCCGGTTGCCGCTGCGACGTCGAGAGCCTCGAGTACTCCTTCTCCTTCGACGAGGACCTGCAGCAGGAATGGGAGTGGCCGGAACGGTACGGAACCCAGCCTGAGATCCTGAAGTACATCCACCACGTGGTCGAGCGATTCGACCTGATGCGCGATGTCCAGCTGAACACGCGGATCACGGCGGCGGAATTCGACGAGGACACGCTGCTGTGGACGCTGACGACGGCGGCCGGGGAGCAGGTGACCGCGCCGGTCTGCATCATGGCGGCCGGCAATCTCTCCACGCCGCGCCGCCCAGCCTATCCGGGCCTCGATGCGTTCGAGGGCAAGTCGTACCACACGGGGCTCTGGCCGAAGGACGGTGTCGACTTCACCGGCCTGAAAGTAGGCGTCGTCGGCACGGGCTCCTCCGGCGTGCAGTCCATCCCGCATATCGCGGCGCAGGCAGCGCAGCTGACCGTGTTCCAGCGTACCGCCAATTTCATTCTGCCGGCCCGCAACCGCCCGCACGATCCAGAGACCGTGCGCGAGCACAAGGCGGCGTATGGCGAACGCCGCCAGGCTGCGTATGACACGCCGTTCGGGATCGCGGGCTATCCGCCGCCGACCAAGAAGGCGCTGGAGGCTGCTTCGGAGGAACGCCGCGCCCAGTACGAGGCCAAGTGGCAGGAGGGCGGCAGCATCAGCTTCCTGTTCTCGTACACCGATCTGCTTCAGGACATCGACGCCAACGAGACCGCGGCGGAATTCGTGCGCGAGAAGATTCGTCGAACGGTGAAGGACCCGGTGACCGCTGAACACCTGTGCCCGGACAATCACCCGATCGGCACGAAACGCCTGATCCTCGATACCAACTATTTCGAGACCTACAACGAACCGCACGTGTCGCTCGTGGACCTCAGGAAGACCCCGATCGAGACGATCACGCGAAGCGGAATCCGGACGACGGAAGCGGACTTCGAACTGGATGCGATCGTATTTGCCACCGGCTTCGACGCCATGACGGGCGCGATGCTCGCGATCGACATCCGGGTGAAGGACGGGGTCACGCTCGAGGAGCAATGGACCGGAGGGCCGCGCACCTACCTCGGCTTGATGGTGGCGGGGCTGCCCAACCTGTTCATGGTGACGGGTCCGCAGAGCCCCGGCGTCAAGAGCCAGATGATCCTGTCGATAGAGATGCACGTCGACTGGATCGCGGACTGCCTCGAGCGGATGCGGCGTGACGGCCAGAACCGGATCGTGCCGACGGCGAAGGCCCAGGAGGACTGGGTCAACCATGTCCGTGAAGTGGCGGACGCCACGCTCTATCCGCAGGCCAATTCCTGGTACATGGGAGCCAACATCCCCGGGAAGCCGCGGGTCTTCATGCCGTATGTCGGCGGTGTGCACACGTACAAGAAGGCCTGCGACGACATCGTCGCCAAGGGCTATGAAGGTTTCGTGATGACCGGAGAGAAGGTCGGAGCCTAGGCGCCAAAAGCCGGCTGTCGCGCGTCTGGCGGCCGGTTTGGACCGATAGGCGGGCGCGGCGCTTCGGCCGTCACCTCGGCTTGAATGGCGCGATCGGGCCGTCTGGATCCGTCGTGGTCAGGAGCCGGGGCCTGGTGCGCGGTTGATCGGCTCTTCGCCGCGCGACACCCGGACGACGTTGCTCAACGCCACTTCGAAATTCCGTCGCTTGGATTCGAAGGTCTGACCCCCCACGTGCGGGGTGACGAGCAGCCGGTTCCTCGCTGCTTCGGACAGATTGAGAAAGGGATGATCAGGGGGCAACGGCTCCGACTCGAACACGTCGAAGCCGGCTGCCCCAAGCCGTCCGGTCTCGAGAGCCTCGGCCACGGCGTCGTCATCGACGACTCCCCCCCGGCCGACGTGAATGAGCATGGCTCCGGGCTTCATGCGACCGACGCGCTCGCGATTGAGCACATGGTGGGTGTCACGTCGCGCGGGCAGCGACACCGTGACGATGTCGGAGGTCGCCAGGAGCTCGTCCAGCGGCACTCCCTGGATTTCCGGGTCGTGCTGACGCGCGTGCTCAGCCCGTACGACTTCAAGCCCGAGACCGCGGAACATGCGAGCGATCTGCTTGCCGATATGGCCGTAACCGATGACACCGACCCGGCCGGAAAGCTCGTGCGCCATGTCGGCGTGCGCCTTGCGAGCGGCGAGCCACTCGGTCTCGCCCCCGGCCTCGATCATGGTGAGGGGGCGGGTGAGACGGAAAGCCAGCTGGACCGCCAGCTGCGCCACCGACGGTGCATTGAGGCCCGGGACGTGGCACACGGGAATACCGCGACGCGCGCACTCGGCATGATCGACATTGTCGTAGCCGGCACCGGTCAGCTGAACCAGCCTGACCCTGGGCGCTAGGTCGAGCAGCGCCTTGTCCACGAAGCCGAAACCGGATCCGATCAGGATGTAGTCCGCGCCGGCGGCGCCGGCCTCCACTTCGGCGCGGACGGTTGCCCGCCCGAAACGGATCGCGAAGCCATCGGGTACCGTGAGACCGGTCGCCCGGAAATCGACTTCCGGCCAGAGGAAGGCGATCAGCGGCTCAGGCATGGCGGGGCGAGGAGCTTCGCGAGGGGAGGGTGGTGGTCATTGCTCGGGCCCTGACGGTTTGATCAACTGGAAATGAGGTAACCGCCGTACGGACCGGCCGCACGGACTTCTAACAGATCGAAGCCGGCACTCAATGCCTTGCCGGTTCCGGAAGTCTCCGGCTCATCAAGAAGTCGCGTTCGCTCTCCGTGCATCTATCCGGGTACGGTAGGCACAGGGAGGTCTCTGAAGCGAATCTTCGCGGGCGTAGTTCCCCGTGTCTGTCACGCCGATGGCCCTTCCACCACCGTGACATGGGAAATCCAACGTTGTTTGCGCCGTGCGAGCCGGACGGAGATGTCCTCGGCCTCGTAATCGGCGACCGGCACGGAGGGTTTGTCGACGGACAACGGCGGCGCCAGTACGTTTGCGTTCAGCACCGCATAGAGCTGCCCTTCAAGTTCGCAGGTCGCGGCCGCGAATACGCCGCATCGCCTGCAGAGCAGGAACGTTGCCGTCTGGTGGCCGAACCGGTACCAGCTCACGCAATCGGGTTCGGCCAAGGTCAACGTAAGGTGACCGGACGGAACCGAGACGTACAGCGCAGCGTGCCGCTGGCAGAAGTCACAGCCGCAGTGGCGGGGAGACAGGGAGGCGTTTCCCTCTGCTTCGAGCGTTACGCGGATTGCGCCACAATGACAGCTGCCGTTGAATCGTTTCTGCATTGGTCCAACTCCCCCGGGATCCCGTCCACCTTGCCCCGGGTACGAACGCACCCGATCCCACGTTGCTGCTCCGTGATCAGGGACTCAGCGTTCGAACCGGGTGAACCGGAGTCCGCCGAAGGCCTGCTCGGTGGGCACGATCTCGATGGTTGAGACGTTCACCCTCCAGGGTGCGCTGACGGCGTAGAGGATCGCCTCCGCGATGTCCTCCGGCTGCAACTCATCGAACGACCCGTAGGTCTTGCGGGCTGCTTCCTCGCCGGCGGCGCCCGCCACGAACTCGGTGACGACGCGGCCCGGACAGATTTCGGTGACGCGGATCCCCGTACCGGCCAGATCTAGCCGCAGGTTTTGCGAGGCGAGGCGGACAGCCCCCTTCGAGCCGCCGTAAATCGGTGACTGGAGCGGATACAGCCCGGCCACCGAGCCGATCCCGACCACGTGACCGCGCTTACGCTCGCGCATCCCCGGGAGGACCGCGCGAAGCGTGTGCAGGAATGCGGTCACGTTGGTTTCAATCGTCAGGTCGATGTCCCCGCGTTCGGCATCGACAAAGCTCGCCATGCCGCGTCCGAGCCCGGCATTGTTGATCAAGACGTCGACCTCGAGCGGTGCGAGCGCGTCATACAGCGCGTCGGTATTGCAAAGATCGAGCACCAAGGGGGTTGCGCCTGTTTCGTCGGCCAGCGCTTCGAGCCTGTCGGCACGGCGGGCTACAGCGACAACGGAAAGGCCGGCATCGCGCAGGGCACGTACGGCCGCCCTGCCGATTCCCGCGGACGCTCCGGTAACCAAGGCCGTCCTGTAATCATGTATTGGCATCAAGTGTCTCCGTCGCCGTTGGCCGATCGCGGGCGCATCATAACGGCCTCCGACGCCGCGGCGGCTGCACGACCGCCAGCCGGCTTAACCGGGCCGCTGCGAGCACTCGAGCCACGACAGGCAAATGGAGGCAGCATGGTTTTTCTTGGCCGCTTCAATTGGAATTAACCACGTGACCAAGTACAGATAGACGAAACAGCTGTGATGTCACGACGCCGGTTGAACACGTACAGCCGATGTTGCTTGGCGGCCCGGCAAGCTTGAGATCTTCCATGATCGCCTGGAAGACGAGGCTGAAGGGAAGTGATTGTTTCTGACAAGAGAAAGCCGTCGATGCGGGGCTGCTTCTTCAATTGATTGGTGGCAGGGTAGCATGTCAAGTAAGTCAAAAAAGCTGCACTCATAAGTTATGTCTACTGACGTTCTTTTTTCACATTGCGAAATACGCGAACGCATAATACAGGTTTTCTGGTTTCCTGAAGTTTGTTTGTAATTCCGAACTGAGCTGTTTAAGCTATGGGAATTACGTGCTTGACTAGCCAGTAAAAGTTCGGGGCGGGTTCAGGAGGGATACCGTACCCGCCCCTAGAACATAGATCAGTAGAGCTGGTAATCTCTGGACATGAAAAAACCAATGACTAGGCCGCCGCAGCGACGGCATTTATTCTCCCATGGACGCAGGCTTCCCAGACGCCCGAAGTGCCGCACGTTTTTGGGAAAGGACTTCCGCCAAGTTGTCGCTCGCCGTCTCGAGAGCACGTTGAAGTCGTGGGGAGTCGTCAGGACCGGGGACGTCTAGGTCCTCGACAATCGCGTCGATAGTATCTGGGGGAAGTGCGGCAACAATGACGCTGGACAGGAGTTCGTTCAGCAGGGCGACTTGTGCCGACAAACTCCAAAGCCATTCTTCGTAGTCGGTTCTAGCATCGTGATTGGGTGACATTGAAGGGTCTCCTAGATGAAGGAGGCAGTGCTGAGACTGCCTCCACGTGACGAACTGGCGTTATTCCGACCCCAATCCCCCGAGTTCATTGAAGCACCCACGGTTGTACTGGGCGCATCGTTGCAGGATGCTCCGCAGGGCGTTCCTCCGCTGCCGCTGGTAGCTGTCGTACTGCTCCTGCATCTCCCACGGCTGCAGCAAGAGATTATTGTTCATCCGCTGGCGCCGGCGCTCGTAGAGCTGCTGGTTCTGGCGGCCGTACTCGAGGATCTGCCCCACGTTCGGGTCCATGTAGGGAACCTGCACGCGAGGCTGGTACGGATTCACCGGCATCGTGCCCACGCCGGGCAGTTCCGGCAGGCCGGGCAATCCCGGCAGTGATGGAAGGGTGTACATGTCCTGCGCCCCAGCAGAACCGCACACGGCCGCGAGCCCGATGGCTGCGGCCACAAGGATTCTTCTAACCATGACGTGTTTTCCACGGTGCTCGGCCGGGCGGACGCCGGGCCGTAGCAAATCCCACGTGGAAAGGTGGAGAATCCCGCCTATTCGCCTGGGCTTGGGGAGCTACCCCGAGCCGGGCAAGAGGCTGTTGTATTTAGCGGGCGACCCGACTCAGCGGGGCCACGCAGGATTTGCTGATTCCACTCTACCAGCGAATGGGGTAAGGTGTTCCATTCTGGAACAGTGCGCCCTGTACGACTTTGTGAAGAAACTGTCCACGCCAGCGCGTCTCGCTGCCCAAATCACGATCGTTCTGTTGCCGTCCTATGCGGTCGCCTACTTCACCGGCGAGATGGTCTGGACGATTCCGACGCTCGCGGCTGCGCTGGTGGTCGCTACGACGCTTGCTGGTCGCGCCGACGTATCTCGCAACATTGATGAAGGGGATATCGGTACGGACGGCGGCGCGGACGGAAGTGTGTAGCTCCCCGAGGTAACCCCGTCCACCGGAGGACACCATGCCCGATCCCATCCACCTGCTCCCCACGGATCAGACGCCGGAAGAGATCGCCCGTTCGGTTTTCAGGGCGGGCGACAGGGACAAAGCACGCCGCGCGATCATTCAGGCTTTCCGCGAACGAAAGCCGAAAGCCGACTGGCCGGAGAGTCTCGGCGCGCTTCCCTTTTACCGGGAGCTGCTAGCTGAAGAGAGCCCATTGCTGGACTTCCCCTCGAAGATTGACAAGTACCGGGTTATCCAGAGCTGGCTGCTGAACGCAGGCGAAGTCGACTCGTAAGATTTCGGAAAAGCTGGCGTTGAGCTTCAGCTTTTTCGCGTCGTCAGCCTTTTCCGAAGACTCCAGCTTGTTCCATAATGGAACATCTTGTAGCATGCATGTAGCATGCACACAGCGTACGCGTTACGCGTTCGCTGTGCGCTACTCTGGTGGACCCAGCGGGTGTCGATCCCGCATCGTCGGATTATCAGTCCGGTGCTCTTACCGCTTGAGCTATGGGCCCTCCTGAGTTTCCTGTGCCGCCCGGACGCGGTTTTCTCGCGAAAAACTGCATTCGGGCGGCATTCCCTTTTACCATCTGCAGCCGGCGCGGTCCACTGCGTCAGCGGGGCACAGGCGCGGTAAGATCCGCGTAGGTCAACCGCCGACCGATCCCCCGCCGAACAACCGTGCGCAGCACGTCAAGGGTGGGCTGATTTCGCAGACCGTGCCGTGCCGCCAATTCCTGCACGTAACGGTCCAGGTGCTTAGGGCTCATCCAGTGGTGCGTGCCCTTGTGCGCTCGTTTGAGCAACGCCCAGAACGATTCGATCCCGTTGGTGTACACATCGCCGTCGACGTAATGGCCGCGACTGTGGTTCACCATCCGGCGACGGAACGGAATGTTGCGGTAGCCCCCGGCCTCATCGGTGCAGACGATGGCGAGGGGATGTACCCGTTTCCGGATGAACCGTCGCATCACTGACCGCGTGACATCCGGTATGACGGCCGCACTCACCTGATTGGTGGCGCGGTCCAGGACACCCGCGACGATCGTCTTGCCGCCGCCGCCCCCACCCACACGCTGCCGCTTGCAGCGGTGCTTGTTCTTCTCAAGGCCACCCACGTAGGCTTCGTCAACCTCTACCGGCCCCTCGAACAGGGGCAGGTCCTCGTCGCGCATGGCCTCCCGGATACGGTGCGCCATGAACCACGCCGACTTCTGCGAGATTCCGAGATCGCGGGCGAGCGTCAGGCTGCTCACGCCCTTGGGGCTGGTCGCGTAGAGCCAGTACGCCAGCACCCACTTCCGCAGCGGCAGCGGCGATTCGGCCATCACCGATCCCGTGCGGACACTGAAGTGCTTGCGGCAGTCCCGGCACCGCCACGGCATCGGCCTAGCGTGTTTCTCCGCACGCACGTTGTCGGAGCCGCAGTGCGTGCATTCCGGGCCGTCCGGCCAGCGTTGCGCCTCCAGCCACTGGACGGCCGAGCGCTCGTCGGGGAACATCTCGAGCAGGGCGACGAGCGAGAGTTTCCGGGTTGCATTCATCGCAAGAATCTCCTTTCGGGAGATCCTTGCCGAAACCCGGCGGGAGCTGGTACACACTCCCGAAGGGTCTGGCCTTGTCTCGGCAAGGCGTGATCTGTTTTACCTAGGCGGGTTGGGGGACTTTTGTGGGACCCCGCCCGCCGTTTATCCGCCCAGAGTCTTATGGATTTCGCCGGACCCCCGCAAGGGGCGGCATTGCGCGCGCGTCAGATTCGGCTAGCGAAGTACGTAATTCCCTAAGCTATTCGCCAAGATGACAGTTTACTGTCCATCGAGAGGGAGAAACACACAA
>VXPW01000093.1 GCA_009839325.1 Rhodospirillales bacterium | reverse complement strand
TGGTCCCGATAGCCGACCGGTGCGTCTTGCCAGGATGCCGGCGGCGCCCCGGTCTTGAAATCAATGACGGTCACTTCGTCGTCGGTCACGACAAGCCGGTCGATCTGCCCCTCCACCAGGCGGCCATCGAGTTCACCGGCAATGCGAACTTCGGCCCGGCTGTCCGCCGAGAACATGAACGCAAACTCGGGTTGTTCGAACACGTCCAGCACGACCGAGCAGAGGCCTGCACGCATGCTGTCGGGCAGTTCGGGGGCCAGCCGTTCGGCGAGAGCTGCAGCGCGCCCGCGCCGCTCCGCGCCACCGAGACCGGCGAGATGCTCGAGCAGCTGGTGCGCCAGCGTTCCACGCGCGAGGGCCACGGCCTTGCTGTCGTCGTCAACCTCGGGAGCTGCGCGGCGCGCCAGTCGCGGCGCGCGCTCGGACGGGGCGAGGGTCTGGAGCCATGTCGGGAGATCGGTTTGCTCGGCGGAAGCGGATGGGACTGGCTTCGTTTCCCGATCCGAGCCCGTCACGTTCTCCTCGAAGACGTAGGCCGGGGTCGCCCCTTTATCGACTCTCGGAAACGTGGCGTCGACGCCCACATCGAAATCTGCATTGTCGGCCAGCGCGCTCCGTACGAGGTTCGACCACCAGGTCCCCGGCTCCTTCGGGGGCCGCTTTTGCCACGACGCGACCACGATCCGGTCCTTGGCACGCGTCATGGCGACGTACAGCAGACGTTCGTATTCCCGCTGCTCTTCCTCGGCGAATTCCCGTTGCAACTCGGTCACGACATCCGGCCGCTCCCCTTCGGGCAGCTTGAAGATGGCGGTGTCGTCGGCGTCCCAGACGATGGAGGAAAGCAGGCGCGGCTTGCCCTCACGCTCGGCAATGAACACGATGGGCGCCTCGAGTCCCTTGGCTGCATGCACGGTCATGATCCGGACGCTGCCGCTCGCCAATTCCATGTCGCGCTTGACCTCGAGGCTCTCGCCCTCGATCCAGTTGGTGAAGCGTTCCAGCGAAGGGATCTCACGACGGCCGAATTCGAGGGCCTGGAACAGGAATTCCTCGATGGCATCTGCTGCATCGGGCCCGAGGCGCGCGAGCAGGGCGGTGCGCGATCCCTGCTCGCCGTCGAGCGCGAACGAGAACAAGTCGAACGGCGTTTCGCTGGCCGCCTTCGCGGTGAGCACCCGGAGCCGGTCGTAGACCGTGCGGTACGCCGCGTCCTCGTCCGCATGCTCGCGGAGGCTGTCCCAGAGGCTTCTCGCATCACGATCGTGCGCGAGCGCGAAGAGCTGGTCTTCTCCCAGTCCTTGGTCCAGTCCGGCGAGGGGCCCCTTGAGCACATTGGCGAGGGCCAGGTCATCGCGCGGGTGCAGCAGGAAGCGCGCGAGTTCGATCAGGTCGATCACCGGGGGCTGATCGATCAGGCGCATTCGGTCGACACCTGCAACGGGAATTCCGGCTTCGCGGAGCGCGCGGACAACGAAGGGCATCAGCGGTAGCCGCTTACGCACCAGCACCATGATGTCACCCGGACCGTACTTTGACGGGGTGCCGTCACTCGGGTAAATCAGCGTCCTGATTCGTTCGGCCATGAGGCGGGCGAGCCGTCGGACGTGGGCATTCGGGCGCTCATCGCCCTCTTCGGGCTCCACGGGCGGCCACACTTCAATCCGGCCATGCGCATCGGCCCGCTGGGCGGCGTGCGTCGTCTGTTCGCCGTGCCGAGGTCCCTCCCGTTGCGTGTTCCAGAATTGGTCGACCGCCTTGAGCAGCGCCGGTGCGGACCGGAACGAAAGATCAAGCTGGACGGATTTCCAGGGCAGTCTTGCACCGGAGACCCGTTCCTCGAACTCGCGGCTCTTCCTGGCGAAACCGTCGGGGTCCGCCCCCTGGAAGCGATAGATCGACTGCTTGGGGTCTCCCACAGCGAAGACGGTGCGTCGCGCTTCCTGCGTCGCGCTCACGCCGCTGAAGAAGTCCTCGGCGACGGCTGAGATCACCTGCCATTGGGAAGGTGCGGTGTCCTGCGCCTCGTCGACCAGGATGTGACTCACACCGCCGTCCAGCTTGTAGAGGATCCAGTCGCTGGCCGACCGCTTCGTGAGCAGGTCGGCCGCGCGGACCAGGAGGTCGTCATAGTCGACGGCGACCAGGTTTCGCTTCAGGCGCTCGTAGCGTCGCCGTTCCTCTTCCGCCAGCCGCGCAATGGCGGAACTGAGGTCGAACGTGCGGGTCGCCTTCAGCGTTGCAATGTCCTCCAGCACCGCGCTGCATTCTGCCTCCAGAAACTTGACCGTGTTCGGGCTGCCGAGGGATGTCCAGGGAACGCGCTGGCGCGGCGTTCCTTTCTGGGTAACGAACACATCGCGCCAGCTGCTCCAGCAGCCGAGTAGGGCGGCGTCATCGTCCGGCGCGTCGATCCACGCCTCGAGTGCATCCGCAGCTGCGACAAGCAAGATGTTCTGCTCGGCTTCGCTGACGAGGACGCCGAGTGCCTGCCGCGCCGCACTCCCGGCGTCGCCGGGTTCCGTCCTTAGCCACGCACGGCGGATGACACCTGCTTCGGTGTCGGTCGGATCGATGTCGAGCCGGGCGGCGATCCGCGCGACGTACGCATCGATGCCGCCGCTTCGGTTCACGATTTCGTGAAAGGGTCTGCGCCGCGAGGAAAAGTCGTTGAGGACCTCGCCGATCTGTCTTTCCGCAAGCGTGCGGGCGACAGTCCGAAAGGCTTCCGCCAGCGCGCCGCCCTGCTGGCCGGCCGCCTGGAGCATGCTGGTGCGGGCTTCCATGCGAAGCGCGGCCGCATCGATTTCATCGAGAGCCCGGAAATGAGGTGCGAGGCCTGCCTCCAGCGGGAAACTCGCCAGCAGGGACTGGCAGAAGGCGTGGATGGTCTGGATCCGGATGCCCCCCGGGCACTCGAGCACCTGGACGAGCAGCCTGCGGGCGACTTCGGCAGAGGTTTGCAGGTCGCCGGGCGAGCGACCCACCAACTCCTCGATCCTATCTCTGATGGCGGCGTCATCGTCTGCCGCCCACTTGGTCAGCTCCGCGAACAGCCGGTTTTCCATTTCGGCTGCCGCCGCCCTCGTGAACGTGATGGCGACGATGTGCTCCGGCGGCACGCCGTTCAGCAGCAGTCGGAGGAACCGATCGGTCAGGACCTTGGTCTTTCCGGTACCGGCATTGGCCGAAACCCAGGCCGAAATGTCGGGATCCGAGGCCTCCCGCTGGCGGCGGCGCGCCTCGACCGAAGCGTCGGTCACTCGTCGGGATCCCTGAGGCCCGCCAAGGTCCATTCGTGGGTGCGGGCCAGGGCTGCGTAATCCGAGTACGGTTCCGGATCGTGCGTGGCGGTATAGGCGGTTTCCGGGTCTTCGAACTCGCGGACCAGCGCCGTGAGTCGGTCCAGTGACGCGGCCAATGCAGCCGATGTCTCCGCTGGCCGGAGCGCCGGTCCGTACTCGCCGCCGTCCCGGCGCCCGGTGAGCTTCCAATAGACCAGCCGACCGACGGTCCCCTCGGCCGGAAGGTCGGGAAACCCGCCGGCTTCGGCAATCACCCCCGCGAGCGGGAGCTGGGGCTCGGCGCCGCTGGCAACATCCATCTTCTTCGGGACCAGTCCGGTCTTGTAGTCGACGATCGTCATCTTGCGGTCGGTGCGACCGACTTCAATCCGGTCGGCGCGGGCGACGAGCGTGAAGGGGGGATTGCCGAACGTGTACTCGCCGGAGGTTTCCCCCCAGACGGCAGCAACGTGTTTCCTGTGGCGGCGCTCCTGGAGGAGAAACCACCGCACGATGGCATCGAGTCGGTGCGCCCAGGTGAAGCGCTCCCACCAGCGCTCGTCCTGGCGGTCCGCGGGCTGGAACCGCGCGAGCACCTCCTCCCCGAGTGCATGAAGCCGCGCCGCCGCGTCATCAGGCAGGCTCGATTCGCCGTATTCCTGCGTGAATCTCTCCAGGACTTCGTGCACTGCGTTACCGAATTCGGCCAGTCCGGGTCGGCGGCCGGGTCGGTCGAGCGCCCGCAACCCGAGCACATGGCGCGCGTAGGTCGCGTAGGGTTCCTTCAGAAAAGTCCGTACCTGCGTCACCGACAGGCGGCGCGGTCGAACCGAGAGCGGCGGCGCGAACTGGGGCCGCGGCAGCGGCCGGTAGGCGGGCGGAGCGGTCAGCTGCTGCCACAGACCGATTGCCGGCGGAGCGGACGGGGGCCGGTCGGCCGCACGGAGCACGGTGTTGAGACGCGTGAGCCACCGCGAGCGAATCGTCGGATTGCCACGCGTCTTGCGGGCGAAACACAGGAAGGCTTCCGGCACGCTTGCCGCGTCGACGAAGTCATGGGCACCCATGCCCGCGCGGTGGGCGTCCGTCAGAAGGCCAAGCCCCGTTTGCATGGTGCGGCTGAGCCAGGGATTGGGCGTTGCCCGCCGCGGCCAGCTGCCCTCGACCAGCCCGCCGGCGATGACCCGGTCGGCACTGACGAGGCGTGCTTCCAGGGGGCTCAGGATGCTCAGGCGGGGATGGGTGCCGATGCGCGGATAGATGGCAATGCCGGAGAGCGCCTCGTCGAACAGGGCGGGGTACTCGCTGCCGGGGATCGGGCCGAGGGGCCTGGCTGCCGCTTCGAAATCGCGAAAGAATCGTTGAACCCGCTCGCCGGAATGATCCGCATAGAGCCCGTCGGTGCCACCGTCGGCCGGGGTCGCCAGCCATTCGGTGAAGGCCCGGTGCGCCGCCACGATGGCGCCGGCGTCGGTGGTGGCGGCCAGGGCCTTTCGCAGCGGCGCAAAGCGTTCCCGGAACTCTCCGAACCACCGTTCAAGGCCGGCCAGCCGGGGCCGCCGCTCGACCTGCCTTCGCAGCTCCGCCTCGACATCCGGAAGTTCGTGCCACGCGAAGACCCGGCGGACGACGTGGTGTTCAAACGCCCTGACGTTCGCCATGAACGTCTGTCGGCTGTCTCCCCCGGTCGCCCGCGGATGCTTGAGCAGCGCCAGGAGGTCGAGGGGCCGGCCGTTACCGGCGGCCGCCCTGATCGTGAGGCGAAACAGTACGGCCGCAGAACTATTGCCCAGTGGTTCGCCGCCCGAGTCGTCGACCTCGACATTCCAGCGCCGGAGCGTGGTTCGCACGCGGCTGGCGAGCTCCCGGTCGCTGGTGACGAGGGCCGCGGTCTTGCCGGGTGTTTCGAGCGCTTCGCGCATCAGGACCGCGATGGCGCCGGCCTCTTCGACCGAGTCGCGAGCTTCGATGACCTGGAGGCCGTCGAGTCCTGCTTCGACGTCGATCTGCGGCACCGTCTCCGGCCACCGGTGCGACGTCGCGGCCGGCCGCATCACTTCCGCCAGCAGCCGGGTCCGGGCAACCGCTTTTGGAGTTGATTCGGACCCGGGCCAGTCGCGGACCTGTGCGCGATCGGAGCCGAGCGTCTCCAGCAGTTTCTTCAGCCCGAACTGCGGGTGGGATTCGCTGAGCGTCTCCCACGATTCCGCATCGACGGTGCGATCAAGGCCGGCGAGGACGACTTCGCCGTGGGGCAGCTTGGCCACGGTCGAGATGAGGGCTCGGGCGGCCGGAATCGAACCCGTTGATCCGGCCACGATCACGGGGCTGCCCGGCGGGGACCGTTCCCACAATGCGGCCTGGCGCCGCAGCAGCCAAGTGCGCCGGGCAGCGGGATCCATGCATCCAGCCTCGGCCAGGATGCGGGGCCAGTGATCGCGGAGGATCTCGAGAAACTGGAGCGTTTCCTGCCAGTGTTCGGCCAGGTCCTCGTCCACCAGGGTTTCGAGGTCGGCCAACTGCACGTCCTGGATTTGCAGCGCGTCCAGCAGGGTACTGAGCTCGCTGGCGAGGCGGGCCGCCTCGGCGAGCGCACCGCCCGCGCGCTCGCGGCGCATGCTGGCGACCAGCCGGGTCAGGAGCAGCTTGCGGTGCACGTGTCCGATGGCCGGTCGCAGCTCGGCCATCGACGGCCCGGGCACTCCGTCGTCGTCCCAGCCAGGGCCGAGTTCCTCTTCGCCGACCTCCCCCAGCGGAGTGATCCGGGGAAGCAGGAGCGCCCGGGGATGCGCCGCCAAGGCAAAGGCGCGCGAAAGGGTCCGGGCCGCGCGGTTGGTCGGTACCAGGATCGTCGTGTCGGCCAGGTC
>VXPW01000076.1:32023-44621 GCA_009839325.1 Rhodospirillales bacterium | reverse complement strand
CCCCGCCCCTACCCCCCCCCCGCCCCCCTTCCCTACCCTGCCTACGCCATCCTCCCTCCCCCCCCGGGGCCGCGGCCCCGCCGCATTATGCCTGCGGGGGGGCCTTCAGGCGAATGGGGTAGCGAGCCTGTCAGACGGCCGCCTTCTCGGTTGAGCGGACATCGGCCGCAGCCGCCTGCTCTTCCCGGTTGGACTTGAAGTCAAGTCCCAGCAGTTCGACCCGCCTTGGAATCCGCAGCAGGTCCATCGCCGCCAGGATCTTGGCCACGATCCAGCCCGGCACGAAACCCAGCACGAAGAACATGATGATCGCGCCGATGAACTGGCCGAGCGGATTGATGGCCGCGTAACCTTCGTACGGCGAACTCGGGTGACCCCACAGCACGAAGCCGCAAATCACCAGACCGATGAAGCCAGCGTAGCCGTGGACTGCCACCGCGCCGACCGCGTCGTCGATCTTGAACTTCTCTTCCACCCAGTAGTGCAGCTTGTAGGCACAGTAGGTACCGATGCCGGCGATGATCATCGCGTGGATCGGGTGATACAGGTCGTTCCCGGCCGACGCCGTGATGATGCCGGCAAGTCCACCGGAATAGGTCCAGAAAGGATTGCCCTTGGAGGCGAGGAAGCCGACCAGCAAACCGCCCGAAAGCGACATCAGGAAATTCACCGTGATGGCACCGAGTGTCGTCGGGGTCAGGTAAATCGTTGTTGCTGTCCAGGTATCGCCGGTGATCTGCCCGCCAATGCCGGCAGGATCGATAATCGGGACGTTGCAGGCCACGTAGAAGCCCCAGAATCCCGCGTAGATCAAGAACAGGCCGAGACACACCATCCAGGGGTTATGTGGATTGATGCTTCGGGGGGTGCCGTCCTTGGCGAACTTGCCAAGCCGTGGCCCCAGGACGACAAGGATACCCAGTGCGAATCCCCCTGCGATCGCGTGAATCACGCCGGAGGCGTACGCGTCGTGGTAGCCGAGCAGCTGGACCATCCAACCGCCGTAGTGCCAGCCCCAGGCCGCGTCGATAATCCATGCGACCGATCCGATGACCACCGCAAGGATCCAGAACGCGCCGGACTTGATCCGTTCGATGACGGAGCCGGAGACAATGGAAGCTGCCGTCCAGGAGAACAGCAGGAAGGCTGCCCAGAACACGCCGGTAATGCGGTCGCCGGTATGCGGACCCATGTTCTCCGACCAGGCGGTGTTGGCCGCCGCCATTTCGGTGTCAAGGCCGCCGGTGATGAACGGGCCGTTCGGCATCGCCCAGTACAACCACCAGCCGAAGAAGAAGAACGTGATCGTCACCAATGGGATCAGCATCGTGTTCTTCATCAGCGTATGCAGGTGATTGCGCCGCCTACTGGCGCCGACCTCGTACATGCAAAAGCCGATATGAATGAAAAACATCAACGGTATGGTCGCCCAGTAATAGAACTCGGTGAACACCGTTGTCAGGGCATTAAGATTGCCTTCCACGGTTATGGCTCCCCCGGTTACTCGAACGGCTGTCTCATCGCGCCGCGCTCCGTGGGTCGTACCGCAAGAACCGGTTCCAACCAACTGTCCGCCGGCCGGCAAATATCCGTTCTCGGGCAGCATGGCGCTTTCCATCGGATACTTCAATCATTTCAGCGGCAAATTGGTCAGAATTGGTCCAGATTGAAAATGTTCCAATATTTCAAAGCCAGTGCCCGTGCGGCGTTTCCAGGCGATCGTGTGACGGTGCCGCGCCGTACCGCTGACGGTAGGCGGTCGCGAAATGTGCAGCGCCGGAAAAGCCCGTGGCGATCGCGATCTCGAGAACGGGCAGGCTGGTCTGATGCAGCAGTTCTCGGGATTTCTCGAGGCGGAGAGCCCGGTAGAACCCCCCGGCACTGCGGCCCAGCCCGGCCTTGAACTGGCGATTCAGTTGGCGGACGCTCACGCCGACCACCTGGGCGAGGACGGTAAGGGGCAGCGGGTCCGCGACGTGGTTTTCCATGACCTCGATTGCGGCCAGAACGGCGGGACGGTTGGTGCCGTAGCGCTGCGCCAGTCCGGCCCGCTGCGGGCCTCCGGCAGGCCTCACATCGGTGTGCATGAACCAGTCACTGACTTTCCGGGCGAAGTCCGGGCCGTGATGTTCGGCGATCAGAGCGTGCATCATGTCCAGCGGCGCCGTCCCCCCGGCACATGTCATCCGGTCCCGGTCGACGACGTAGAGGGTGCGTTCGAGAAGGAGACCGGGATGACGCTCGGCGAGGGCGCCATAGTGCTCCCAGTGAACCGTCATCCGCCGGTTCTCCATGACGCCTGCGTTGGCAAGGATGGCCGGCCCGCCGGACACACCTCCCAGCATGCAGCCGTGCTGCGCCTGTCGCCTTAGCCACCGGAACAGTCGGGGACTGCGAAAGCCGACCGGGTCGCCACCTGCGACGACGAACGCGAGGTCAAAGGTGTCCGTCGTTTCCTGCAGGTCACCGACAGCGACCGAGGCTGCGGACGAGCTGTTCAGGGTCTTCGCGGTTCCCCGTCCGGCGGCGAAATGGAACAGTTCGTATATGCGCCTGCCGGCCAGCAGGTTGGCCGCGCGCAGGGGCTCGGTCACGGCAGCGAACGACATCAGGGCGAAGCCCTCGACCAGGACGAAGCCAACGCGGCGTTTGACCAACCGAGACTCTGACATGTCCGAAATCATAAAAGATTCGTCCTTTTTCAGAAAGCATCGGCGGCGCGAACGACGCATCAATCAGGTCTTGGCAGAGGACGTCATGCGCTATTCCGTCCTGCAGATCTTGAAAGAAGGCTTGACCGGCAACCGCGGCTGGAAGCCGGTGTGGCGCGAGCCGGACCCGAAGCAGCACTACGACATTGTCATCGTGGGCGGAGGCGGACACGGCATGGCCACGGCCTACTATCTGGCATCGGTCCACGGGCTGACCGATATCGCGGTGCTGGAGAAAGGCTGGATCGGCTGCGGCAACGTCGGTCGCAACACGACGATTATCCGTTCCAACTATCTGCTGCCCGGCAACGAGCCGTTCTACGAACTGTCGATGAAGCTGTGGGAGGGCTTGGAACAGGACATCAACTACAACGCCATGGTTTCGCAGCGCGGGCTGATCAACCTGTTCCACACCGACCCGCAGCGCGATGCGGCTGTCCGGCGCGGCAACGCGATGCTCCTGGCCGGAGCGGGCGCGGTGCTGCTGGACCGCGAGGCCCTCCGGCGGAAGTGCCCCTTCCTGGACTTCGACAACGAGCGCTTCCCGATCAAGGGAGGGCTGTGGCAGCCGCGCGGCGGCACGGTACGGCACGATGCGGTCGTGTGGGGCTATGCCCGGGGCGCCGACCGGCGAGGCGTCGACGTGATCCAGAACTGCGAGGTCACCGGGTTCGATATCCGTAACGGGGTCTGCCGAGGGGTCGAGACCACCCGCGGCGCAATCGGCGCCAACAAGGTGGCCGTCTGTGTGGCTGGCTCGTCCGGTCAGGTGATGGGCCTCGCGGGACTGCGGCTGCCGATCGAAAGCCACGTGCTGCAGGCCTGCGTGACCGAAGGGCTGAAGCCGGCGATCCCCGGGGTGATCACCTTCGGCGCCGGGCATTTCTACGTCAGCCAATCGGACAAGGGCGGGCTCGTCTTCGGCGGCGACATCGACGGTTACAACACCTACGCGCAGCGCGGCAATTTGCCCACTGTGGAGGATGTCTGCGAGGGCGGCATGGCGCTGATGCCGATGATCGGGCGCGCGCGCGTGCTGCGCATGTGGGGTGGTGTCGTCGACATGTCGATGGACGGGTCGCCCTTCATCGACAGGACGCCGGTCGAAGGCCTCTTTTTCAGTGGCGGCTGGTGCTACGGCGGCTTCAAGGCAGTCCCGGCGGGCGGCTACTGTCTCGCCCACCTGATGGCGACCGGCGCGCCGCATCGGGTGGCGGAGGCCATGCGGCTTGACCGTTTCATGACCGGAGCCGTGATCGACGAGAAGGGCATGGGCGCCCAGGCAAACCTCCACTAGCCGGGTCGGGTAAGGAACAGACCATGTTGTCGTCGCAATCCAGACTGCTCTCCGGAGGGTGGCCACTCGGGTGGCGGACGGCCGCAGCTTCCGACGTCGGGTCCGACGGGTCGGCCGGAAGCATCCGCGGACGGGCCCTTCGGACCGGGCGGTGGCGTTCGACGTGGGCGGGATCAACCGCTGAGCAGCCTCGGGGCAGCCGCCCGCAGGCAGTGTCGATCGGCGGGGTGAGGGAATGATCATTGACCACCCTCTGCTTGGCCCGCGCGACGCGGCGGAGTTCGTCTACCTCGGCGATGCCTGCCTGATCGACCGGCCCGATCCGGGGGACGAGAACGCGGCGCGGTTGTTCCACGATTACCTCCACATCCGGGACAACCCCGCCGGCGAGCACCGGGAGCTCTGGTTTCACGAACACGGCGACCGGTCCTGGCTGGTCGTGACCCGCAACACGCTGACCCACGAGATCGTACGAGTCGAATTGGCGCGCGATGTCGCACTTGCCCGGGGGCGAGACCGGTGAGCGGTGCGTTCCGCCTCGACGGCGGTGCGATCGAGCGCGACCGAACGCTGGCCTTCCGCTTCGACGGCCAACGCCTGACGGGGCATCCCGGCGACACACTGGCCTCGGCGCTGCTCGCCAACGGGGTCCGGCTGGTGGCCAGGAGTTTCAAGTATCACCGGCCCCGAGGCGTGTTCTCGGCCGGTTCGGAAGAACCGAACGCGCTGGTCGAATTGCGGAGCGGTGCGAACCGGGAGCCAAATACGCGGGCGACCGTCGCCGAGTTGTTCGACGGGCTGGAGGCCACCAGTCAGAACTACCTTGGCTCGCTGCGCCATGATCTCCTGGCGGTCAATGACCTCCTCGCGCCCTTCCTTTCGGCCGGCTTCTATTACAAGACGTTCATGTGGCCCAGGTCCTTCTGGGAGCGGGTCTACGAGCCGGCCATCCGGGCATCTGCCGGGCTCGGCCGCCTGTCGGGCGAGGCCGACCCGGATAGCTACGACAAGGGCTTCCTGCACTGCGACCTGCTCATTGTCGGTGCGGGTCCCGCGGGCCTTGCCGCCGCGCTTGAAGCCGGACGCAGCGGCGCGCGGATCATCCTTGCCGACGAGGACTTCCTCATGGGTGGCCGGCTGAACGCCGAATCCCACGAGGTGAGCGGCAGGCCCGGGGCGGCCTGGGCCGCCGATGCCGTGCGTGAACTGGCATCCATGGACAAGGTGCGCCTGATGCCGCGAACCACGGTGATCGGCGCTTACGACCACGGTGTCTACGGAGCGCTGGAACGCCGGACCGATCATTTGGCCGCCGCCAGGGGAAAACCCCGGCAGATCCTGTGGCGGCTCTATACCAAGCGGGCCATCCTGTGCGCAGGAGCCACGGAGCGACCCATTGCATTCGGCGGCAACGACCGGCCCGGGATCATGCTGGCAGGCGCGGTCCGTACCTACGCCAACCGGTTCGCCGTGGGTACCGGCCGTCGGATCGGGGTGTTCACCAACAACGACGACGGGTGGCGTACGGCTGGCGACCTCTCAGCCAAGGGCGTCCCGATCGCTGCCGTCATCGACGTGCGGGATGTGGATCCGGCGACGGCGGTTGCCGACGCCAGGATCCGGATGAACAGCCGGGTCGCGGGCACCTGGGGCCGTCATGGCCTGAGGGGAATCACGTTGGCGACCGGCGAGCGGATCGAACTGGACTGCCTTGCGGTTGCCGGTGGCTGGAACCCGAACGTCCATCTCACCTGTCATCACGGCGGTAAGCCAGTCTGGCGTGACGCGATCGCCAGTTTTGTCCCCGGCGACCGCCTCCCCGGCGGCATGAGCGTCGCCGGTGCTGCCGCGGGCGGCTTTACGACTGCGGGCGCCCTCGCCGACGGGCATCGGGCGGCTGTTGCTGCGCTCGGTGAACTCGGGCTTGCCGTTGCCACGGGCGAGCCGCCGGTCGCGAGCGACGAAGCGACCGAGGCCGCACCCTTCTGGCATGTCCGGGAAAGCCGAGGCCGGGCCTGGCTGGATCTGCAGAACGATGTGACCGTGAAGGACGTGGAGCAGGCGCACCGTGAGGGCTTCCGCTCGGTAGAGCTGTTGAAGCGCTACACCACACTTGGCATGGCGACCGACCAGGGCAGAACGGCGAATGTCTTGGCGCTCGCCATCATGGCCGGTTTGACCGGCCGCACCATTCAGGAGACCGGCACGACCGCGTTCCGGGCCCCCTACACGCCGGTGCCGATCGCGGCCTTCGCCGGGCGGTCCCGGGGCAAGGACTTCCGGCCGACCCGCCTGACACCGAGCCACGACTGGGCGGAAGGGCGGGGGGCCGTCTTCGTCGATGCAGGCATGTGGCTGCGCGCCCAATGGTTCCCGCAGACGGGCGAGACCCACTGGCGGCAGTCCGTCGATCGCGAGGTGACCGGCACGCGCGGCTCGGTCGGCATCTGCGATGTCACCACCCTGGGCAAAATCGATATCCAGGGACGTGACGCCGCCGAGTTTCTGAACCGGATCTATGCCAACGGTTTCGCCAAGCTCGCGGTCGGTAAGGTGCGCTACGGGCTGATGCTGCGTGAAGATGGCATTGCCTACGACGATGGCACGACGGCCCGTCTCGGCGAGCACCATTTCGTCATGACGACGACGACGGCGAACGCGGTTCTCGTGTTCCGCAACATGGAGTTCGCCCGTCAGTGCCTGTGGCCAGGATTGGACGTCCACCTCATCTCGGTGACCGAACAGTGGGCGCAGTACGCAGTTGCCGGCCCGAATTCGCGCCGGCTGCTTGCGAAGGTCGTCGATCCGGAACACGACATTTCCAACGAGGCATTTCCATTCATGGCGTGTGCCGAGGTCAGCGTGTGCGGCGGCACCCCGGCCCGGCTCTTCCGCATCTCCTTCTCCGGTGAACTGGCCTATGAGATCGCCGTCGCGGCGCGTTACGGCGAAGCCCTGATGGAGGCGTTGATGGCAGCCGGCGAGGAGTTCGACGCGGTTGCCTATGGCACCGAGGCGCTCGGAGTCATGCGCATCGAGAAGGGGCATGCCGCCGGCAACGAACTGAACGGCCAGACCACCGCTCGCATGCTCGGCCTGCAGCGCATGGTGTCGAAGCGGAAGGACTGTATCGGCAACGTGCTGTCCGAACGGCCGGAGATGAACCGCGACGACGGGATGGAGCTGGTGGGCTTCAAACCGCTCAGTTCCGGCGATGAACTGACGGCTGGCGCCCACCTCCTCGCACTCAACGCGCCGGCCGACACGGCGAGCGACGAGGGCTGGATCTCCTCAGTGGCGTATTCGCCGACCCTCGAAACGTCCATCGGTCTCGGTTTTGTCCGGCAAGGGCACACCCGCATCGGTGAGACCCTCCGGGCCTGGGACGCCCTGCAACGCAGCGATGTCCGCGTCGAGATCGTTTCGCCGCATTTCCACGATCCGGACGGGAAACTGCTTCGTGCCTGACCGGCAACTCATGGCGCGTGCGGCGCTCGATGGCCACGAGCGCACGATCGGCACCGTCGCCGTCGCCGAAGTCACCGATCTGGCGCTCGTTTCGGCAGCCGTCCCACGGGGCAGCGACGAGGCCTTCGCCGCCGCGCTTGCCCGCGGATTCGGCGCGGCGCGACCGGCGACCGGCGACTCGACGGTCGGCGACAGGTGCGCGGCTCGTGTCCTCGGCATGCAGCCGGACCAGGTGTTCATCCTGTTCGTACCACCGGACCCCGACAGGCCGGCCGAAACCGTTTCTGCCACCCTCGAATCCGCCGCCTACGTCACCGATCAGTCGGACAGCTGGGCGATGTTGCGGATGACCGGCGCCGGCGTTCGCACGGCGCTGGAACGCATCTGTCCCCTTGACCTCGACGACCGGGTCTTCCCGCAGGACCGGGTGGCGCGTACCGCGATGGAGCACCTCTCGGTGATTGTCCTGCGCGACGGCGCGGACAGCTTCCTGCTGATGAGTCCGCGTTCGTCAGCGCGCTCCTTCCGGCACGCGGTGGAGCTGTCGGTCGAGCATGTGTCGGAATAGGAGCCCTCGCCGAACGCAGGGACGCGGCGTGACTCGCAGCAATTCCGAAACACTGATCGCCGGAGCCGGAGGCGTCGGTCCCGTCGATACTGGGCATCTCGCGCCATCGAACTCACCACCCCGGGGACGATCGGCTGGAGGACCCTACGGTCAGACGGTCTCCTGAGCAGGGCGCTTCTCGCTAGGCACGGTCCGGCTCTCCGGCGGGAACCGGGCCTCCCCGTTCGGGACGGAACGTCCCGGCGGGGCGACCATTCCGCCTTCTCCCCGACAAGAGGTAGCTGCCGGCCAGAAACAGTGCGGCCATGCCGGCGAGCAGGGGCCTAAGGTCTCTCGACACCTCGGTGTCATTGGCCAGCTCGGGATGCTGAAGTGCCTGCTTCAGATCGCCGGTGTCTCCCACTCGCCGATAATGCAGCCGAAGCTCGTTCGCCAGGGATCGGAGGTAGCTTTCACGCAGCATCGAAAGATGTTCCGTGCCCGAAGCGATGCGAGCCTCCACGTCTCCGGTCTCATCCCCCGCGTAGCGCTCCGGAACGCCCGTCGGTCGTCCGAGCGAGAGTTCGTCCACCTGAATGACCTCGTCCGCTTCCCAATGCCCGAGATTCCGGCCCTGCGGGTCAAGTTTGGGGATCGCCAGCGGCACCGAGCCGCCCACCCCGGCGAGCAATCCGCGGACCGAGCCGGGATCGCCCCTGAAGCGCGGCCGCAGTACAGCGTGCAGGGGCGGGGCCTCGTGTCCGTCGGTGACGAATACCAGCGAGGTGGTCGGACCGAGAGCATCGGCGATCGTGAGTCCGGAGTGGACTCCCTTGGCGATTTCGCTGCGGGCTGCCCAGGCCATGCGCCAGTCCACCGCGTCCACAACGTTGGAAATGTCGGCGTAGTTCGCACACACCTCGACCGGCGCGAGCACGAGAAAGGCCCGGTGACCGGTGAACAGGGCCAGTCCGATCTCGGAGCCGCAGGGGAGAGCCGCCGTCGCCTCAAGCACCGCGGCCTTGGCATGCTCCAGACGCGTCGTCGGCGCGTCGTCCGAGGGCACTGCATCACCGACATTCATGCTCTGGGTGATGTCGAACACGATCAGGTGCCGGAACACGTCGGACGACAGTGGCAGCAGCGGTCTGGCAAGAGCGGTCACCGCCAGCGCCAAGGCCACCGCCAGCAACCCGAGCTGACCGCTCGCCAACGGGCTGCGGCGGCCCGACGAACCCGCGAAGCTCACGGCAGACCCTCGTAGGTTCGGGCCGCTTGTCGCGCCCGCGGGCTTCGTTCAGGGTTGCGCTCGTTCTCGTAGTCGACTGCGGCAATGTCCGGGAGCATTTCAAGCGCGCGGGACAGGTTGTGACGGGCGTCCCAGTGGTGGGGGTCGCGGGCAAGAATCTCGCGGTAGTTTTGCTTCGCGAGCTCCACGAAAGACACCGAGGACTGCATCTCGTCAGCCCGCTCGAGCTCCACCGCCTGCTCCAGGTAGAGGTTCGCGAGATTGAAGAGTTGCACTGCGCGCAACTCCGGCTCCTCGTCCAGCGCGACTGCGCCGTAGGCGGCAACCGCCGCGCTGAGCTCCCCGCCTGAATGCAGCCGGTAGGCGCGGGCGAGCGCACCGCGGAGGGTGTCGCGTTCCGCGACGAACGCAACCTGACTTTTGGCCAGCGCCCGGTTGACTCGCCGGTCTTCCAGCAGACCGTACAAATCGAGGGCGAGGGCTCCCGCCAGCGGCAGGAGTGCCGCCAGGTACCACCAGGGGCTCCTGCCAGCCAGGCCGGCTCGCCTGTGGGGAGGCGCTCCTGGGTCGTCTGTGCGCGCCAGCCTGCGGTTCGGTCCTACCATGCCGACCGTTCCGAAAGCTTCGCCCCGACCAGCAGGACGAGGCCCGCCAGGGCGGCTGCAAGGCACGCGGACGTGAGATCCCGCCTGGCGATGGTCTCCAGGTACCGCACGGGAAGGTTCTGCAGGCGGTTCACGTCGGCAATCGCCCGCTCGAGATCCTCCGGGTTCTCGGCCGTATAGGCCCGGTACGAGCTGCCCAGGCTGGAGAAGAACTTGTGCAGCGCACGCTCCGGCGTCATCCGCAAGGCCGCGGCGTCATCGCCCGGTTCGGACGTGGCAAGGATCGTCGGTCCCCGTTCGGATCGGATGTAGATCCAGTACAGCGAGGCTCGCAACCGCTGCATCCGATGGGCGATGCGGAGCCTCGGGGTCTGCGAAATCTCCCCTGCGCCGTCGGAGACCAGCACCACGATCCGAGCCCCGGTATACGGCTCGCCCTCGAAGTAGTCGAGCGCCTGCTCCAGCGCGGCCCCGATGTTGGTTTCGGCGAGCCCGCGGCCCACGTCGCCCGCGGCAATCGACGCGTGCACGACCGCGTGGCGATCGGTGGGTCGCAGCACCGGGATCGGAAAGGTGCTGAACACGACCATCCCGAACAGGTCGTTGCGCCGTTCGGCAACGAACTTTGACAGGAGTTCGCGCGCTACCTCACCTTTGGGTCGGTATCTCCCTTGGTTCGCCGCGCTTGCGGCGGTCCTGCGTGCAAACGGTTGGTCCATGCTGGTGCTCCGGTCGACCAGCAGCACCATGTGCGCCCCGTGGCCGAGCCGCTCGACCTCGTACGCGGACCGGTGCAAGCCGCTTGCGGCGAGCACCAGCGAAATGATCGCGAGGCTGCCGATCGCGCGGAGGAGACGGTCGGTCCAGCGGGAGACGGGATCGGGCGGCAGCAGCCCAAGCCACGAGTACGGCACGGCCGATGTGACTGACCGGAAGAAAGGCAGCACCGCCAGCGGAAGGAGCGCCAGCGCCCAGCCGTGCACCACTCCGAGCGTGATTCCGAACATGCTCACGGGCTGCGCTCCACATCGCGGCACGCCCGGCACAGGTCGCGCACGCCGTCCAGGCTCCGGGAGTCCGCGGTGGAGCCCGGTCCGCCGCCGTAGAACACCGCTCCCGACTCGGCGAACAGTGCCGAGATCGGCTCTCGAAGCGGCTTGAAGCGGGGGTGCTCGAGGAAGAAACGCTCGAGATCGTGCCCGAACACGGCCCGGCCTGCGGTGGCATTGAATGCAGTGTGCATCTCGACCAGCGCGTCCGCGTACGCCACTGGCGCCTCGGGCCCCCTCTTCCGGTGCTGGATGCGGCGGTAGGCACGCTCGAAGTGCCCGTGCGTGCGCATTCCGAACTGCCCCGCCAGATGCCGCCGGGCGATCAGCGCGACCAGACCAAGCACCAGCACGCCCAGTGCGGTGACGCGTGCCGTGCGCATCGTGGTCGAAGCAGGTTCGGGCAGCAGAGCCGGGCGCAGATCCGGCAGGCGCCCGGGTGTCCTGTTCTCCGGCGTCAGCATCGGGGAAATCGTGAAAGCCCAACCGGGAACCACCACCGGGAAGTCATCCTCGGGTCCGACGATCCGAAGACTCAGCGGCGGCGTGCCGGCTCCAATCACGCTCTGGGCCGCATTCACCACCTGGAAGCGGAGGCGAATGGTGTGGCGGGAGGTGCCGTCCCGGTTTCTGCCCTCGTGCGTCACGTCATTGAGGGACAGCCAACGGCTCACACGCCCCGGTTCCGGGATGGACTGGATGTCCAGCTCGAATCCGGGATCCAGCGCCAGTGACACCTCGTGCTCGATCGTGTCGCCGAGCACGTACCCGAACGACCGCGGGGTCTTCACCGACAGATGCTCAACGGCGGCATTCGCGGTCGGTGACACGGTCAACAGCCACCCCGCCAGCACGGCCGCAAGCCCCGGGCGGATGTATCCGCTCACGGTCGGCACCGGGCTGCCGGGCGGGCCTTGGGAAGGTCGGCTCGCCGGCTGCAGCTGGATTTGCCGGACGCAGTCCGGCCGGAGACGGATCTGGGACGGGCATGCCTTGGCAGCCACTCGGTTCGGATTGGTGCAGGGGCAAGGGGGGAGCCCGTGCCCCCGAGCAGACCTGAGCTCTCGCCGATGACCCCGCCTCGCGTTGCGGCAAGACGCTGCCCAGCCTGAACACGAGGGCTGGTCGGAGCTCCGGCGGTCACCGCGCGCATGAAATGTCTGTTCTGGAACACGGACCCGCAACGCTGGCCGCCGGGATCGAGTCAAGGAACGGCAACATGGCGTTACGGACTGAAGTAACGATTGACGCGGTCGACATCGAAACGGTCGGTGAGCACCAACGGCGGGGCGCCGTGCGCAGCGAGGCAGTCGAACACCGCGGCTCTTCTCTGCTCCGCTTGGGCCCGGAGCCGATGCCGCAACGAAGGGCGCATCAAGAGCGTCCGCTCCTCCCCGGTCTCCGGATCCCGAACCCGCACGAGCCCCATCCGTGGCGACGGCTCCGATTCACGGCTGTCCTCGAGGACAACCGGAACGACCTGGTGGCGCGCCACGCCGGCGAGAATGGACTCGAGCAGAGCGAGTGGGAAATGAAAATCGGAGACCAGGAAGACGAGCGCGCGCCGGTTTCCGATCAGCGGGATCGCCTCCAGGAGACCGTGGGACCCTTGCCCGCGCGGGATGCACTCGCGCAGCCGATCGGCCAGGTCGAGGTAGGCGCCCGACATCCT
>VXPW01000076.1:5458-31923 GCA_009839325.1 Rhodospirillales bacterium | reverse complement strand
GCGGGATGCACTCGCGCAGCCGATCGGCCAGGTCGAGGTAGGCGCCCGACATCCTCGTCGGCGGCAGCAAGAATTCTCGGCGTAGACGCACGTCGCAGCCGATGAAAGCGAAGGCGTCGCCGGCGCGTCCGGCAGAGAAACCGAGTGCGGACACGAGCGAGGCCAGGGTCTTGATTCGATCCCCCCGACCACGGAAGCCGAGCGAAGCGGACAGGTCCGCAAGCACGTAGACGCGGACCGATGCGCGCTGGCGATAGCGTCGCACTAACAGCCGCCTGAGCGGATCCCGCGAGCTTGCCAGCAGATCCAGACGTCGCGGATCGCGCCCATCCAGCAGTGTCGTGCGGACCAGCGGCTCCAGGCCGCCGCCGGTCTCCGTTCCAGCGTGCATGCCCGGGCGGATGCTTCGCGCGCGACGGTTCAAGCGGTAGCCCACCTCGGCCGGCGCTGTCGAATATCCGTTCGGAGCCTGCCCGGGGGACGGCCCGTGCGATTCCTTCATGGCGACGCAACGGCTTCCAGGATTGCCGACGTGAACGGTCCCGCGATCTCCGACCGGCGCATCTCGTAAATCGGATTGAAGAAGATGCGGTGCGCGATCGTCGGCTCGAACACCGTGTGAATGTCTTCGGGGACGACCTCCGACCGTCCGGCCAGCCACGCGGCTACCCGAGCCGCCCGCAGCATCATGCTCATGCCGCGGGGACTCGCCCCTGCTTGGACGAGTTCGGCAGCGGTCACGCCCGCAAGCTCGATGCCGAACGCCGCCGGGTTTCGGGTCGCGGCGCAGAGGTCGAGCGCATAGCGCAGCAGCGTCTCGGACGTTCCGACCGACGCCTGGATGCGCGCGGCCACGTCGTTGAGCTCGTGAAACGGTACGGTTGCCGGCTCCATCTCGTTGATCAGCGCGCCCACGTCGTGGTACCGGGTGTCGACCATGAGCTCGCGGAGCAGCGCCGGGTCATCCGGCATCTCGATGGTGATTTCCATGAAGAAGCGGTCGCGCACGGCTGCCGGGATCTCGAACGTCTCTTCGCGCTCGACGCGGTTGCGATCGGCGAAGACCTGCAGGTGGGGAAACTGGTGCTCGGTGTTGAAGGCGTTCACGTTGCGCTCCGCCATCGCCCGAAGCATGAGCGAGTGAACCTGCGGCCGGGCCCGGTTGATCTCGTTGAAGAAGAAGATGGAAAGGTCGGGGCCATGCTTGAGCAGCGGACCGGCTTCGACGCGTGGTTGGCCGTCCCGGGTGACGTAGGTGTAGTAGAGGAGATCGCTCGGCATCAGGTCGACGGTGCCTTCGATGCGCTCGAATGCACCGCCGATTCCGCGGGCGAGGGTCTGGAGGAGGGTCGTCTTGCCCACGCCCACGTCCCCTTCGAGCAGGACATGGCCGCGTGCAAAGGTCGCGAGCAGCAACAGGCGTACGGCCCGCTGCTGCCCGACCATGATCTGATTGGCACTGGCATCGAGCTGCAGTGCCCGATCGCGCCATGAGTCAATCTCGGTTCCAGGTTCGATCATCGGCCCTCTGAAAATGCTCGCATCGGGCTCGGGAGCCTGCCGACCTCGGACCGTCAGCTGCCGCAGATCGGCCCAAATGGCCAGGCCACCATGGATGGCGGATACAAGACTGGGCTGACCTGTACCCGGAAAGTCGGGTCACTGTATCCGAGAAAGCCGACCCCAAGGCGCTCCTCGATGATTCGGTGGAGGCTCCGACGAGCGGAGAGAGTTTGCGCGCAGTACGGGTCTGGGGTGGACGGGCGGCTTGGGCCGCCCCCGCCGGCACCTTATACTTGATACTTGGAAGTTCCTGCCGGATCCCGTGCCACCGGGCAGCCCGCAGCAAACCGGGGCCGCGCCATGAGCCGCGCCACATCCGCACCCATTCCTGTCGAGACCGGCGCATTCACGGCGGTGCCGGTCGTCGATATCAGCGTTCGGACCGACGGTCCCGCCGCCCGGCGCGTGCTCGCGCAGCAACTCGGCGAGATCAGCCACCAGGTCGGTTTCGTGATCGTCACGCGTCATGGCATCGCGCCCAGAGTGATCCGCGATGTCTTCGGGCACGCGGCCCGTTTCTTCGCTCTCCCCGAAGCTGACAAACGCAGCATCGACAAGCGCAATTCGCGTCATTTCCGCGGCTGGGAGCCGGTCGGCAGCGAATCCACCAACAACCGGCCGGACATCCGGGAGCAGATCGACCTGTGGAGCGATCATCCGGCCCGGCCCCATGATGCGGAACCCCACTACCTGCGGCTGCTGGGGCCGAACCAGTGGCCGCCGGAGGAGCTGGCGCCGGGATTCAGGCCGGCGTTGGAACGCTGGTTCGTAGAAATGGCGATGCTGGCGGACGACCTGTTGCGTCTCCTCGCCCTCAGTCTGGGACTCGCCGAAAACCACTTCGACGACGTGTTCGGAACCGAGCGGATGTCGCTGACCAAGCTGATCAGCTACCCCGAGACGCCCGCGGGCCAATTCGGCGTCAACGCCCATCACGATACCGGTTTCATGACCATCCTCGCGCCCGGGACGATCCCGGGACTTGAGGTTGAGAACGCCGACGGGGACTGGATCCCGGTGCCGGTGATACCGGACTCGCTGGTCGTCAATCTCGGAGAGATCCTCCAGGCAATCACCGGCAACTACTTTGTCGCCACCCCGCACCGGGTCGTTACCCGCGAGCCGCGGCTCTCGGCCGGCTATTTCCATGGCCCGTCGCTGGACATGCGACTCGATCCGCTCGACCTGCATCCCCGTTTCGTGGAAGCGGTCGCCCGCAGTTCGCGTCACGCCGGTGCGGGCTTCATGGCCCAGCGCGACGAAACCGAGGCGGGCGTCGGCGACATGGAGAGCAGGCACCATCCCCGCACCTACGGCGAGCAGCTTTGGAACTACTTTGCGCGCAGCTATCCCGACAACGTCGCGCGGCACTGGCCAGACGCGGATCGGCAGGCAAGCCTGACGGCTGATTGAACCGATTCGGGAAGT
Organism: Rhodospirillales bacterium; assembly: GCA_009839325.1. GTDB lineage: Bacteria > Pseudomonadota > Alphaproteobacteria > TMED109 > TMED109 > VXPW01. The sequence goes on along the minus strand of VXPW01000076.1, from coordinate 28,932 downwards.
CGCGCCGGGATCGGTCAGGCCGCCACATTGCGCACTCTTCCCGGTTTGGGGTGACGGCCCGCGCCCTGCGGGTAGAGGGCCGGGTGGCAGGCGTTTGCTCGAGAGGAACGACTCATGGCTGTCCGGACGATCCCCGAGCCCAACGACGCAGCGACAGTGGAACTTGCGGACGGAGGCACGATCCTGCTGCGACGCCACGGCAATCCGGACGGCGCGCGCATCGTGCTTAGCCACGGGAGCAGCTTCTCCGCGGATGCATACTTCCCGTTCTGGTCGCTCTTGCTTCGAGACTACGACGTCGTTGTCTACGATCTTCGAAACCACGGATTGAACCCGCTGGGCGATCTTGGCAGCCATCACATGCCAATGATGGTCTGGGACAACCTTCGTGTCGTCCGTGCCATCGACCGGCACTTTGGCCCGAAGCCCAAGATCGGCATTTACCACTCGGTCTCGGCCGCGATCGCGGTCTTTCAGGCGGTCGAGGAAAGCAGCTTCGCGGGCTTGGTCCTGTTCGATCCCCCGGTTTGTCCGCCCGGCCTGCCGGAAGCGCGGGAGCGGGCTATCCGTCTAACCGGTGCCCGGATGTCGGAGCGGGCAGCCACGCGACAAGGCGCCTTCGAGCGATGGGAGGACCTGGCGGAGACCTACAAGGATTCTCCTGCGTTTGAACTGGTGCGGCACGACGACATCGACCTCCTGGCGAGAACGACGCTGCGGCCCTGCAAGGCGGGTTTCGAACTCTGCTGTCCACCGGCGTACGAGGCCAAGCTGTTCGAACATTTGTACAAATGGGCACTGGCGATCGACATCTTCACGTTCGACTTTCCACTCAAGGTGATCGGTGGGGACCCCTTGGCCAAGTTCTCGTTCCTGCCGACCGTCAGCCTTGAGCAAATCGAACTGCTGGACTACGACTTCGTGCCGGATACAACTCACCTGCTCCAGCTTGAACAGCCGGCCGTGTGCGCCGAACTCGCGGTTGAATTCCTGAAGCAGTCGAATCTCGTCTGACCATTGTTGGGCAGGAGAACGCGGAATGGCGATCGCCTCGCCTGGTCGGAAAGCCTCAGAGCGTTGAACGGCGGTGGCGTCCGCCGCCACCTGAAGACGGGCGCCATGGATCCGGGAATCCACTGAAACTATGTCTGGGGGTGTGCGGCAGCGAAGCCAATGGATCCACAGGCTGGCGGACCATCGATCAACAGCGCCGTTCCACGTGGGAACGAGTCACCCGAAGGAAGGTGCCCGCTCAACGTGGAGGCTGTCCTGTCTTGCGGCGGGCGGTCTTGGGGCGCGGAAACTGACGGGCGATCTCAAGCGGATCGAGTTTGGTACCTTCTCCGTCGCCGGTAGCGTGAAGAGACATCGAGGGTCGGGCCGGTGTGCAGACTGACCGTCAGAATGTCCCTCCACGCTTCGCTCCAGCAAATGGGCCTGTGAGGAGTCGCCGACCGCATCACAGGCAGTCGGTCAGACACATTCGCTGGCCGCGATTCGGCGTCCGGGGCGGGTAGTGGCGGGGTTGAATTCACCCTTTCCCGCCAATGTCGATTCGTCGGGGCGATGGTAGGCAGGATGTCGTGAGAATGCAATGCATTCGCATAAACCTTGCGCGCGATGTTGCACGGGCACCTTGGCGCCGTGCAGCATCGTCACATGCCGTGACTGCTGGTCCGGTCGCCCCCTTCGGCTGAGACTGCTGCCTGGTTGAGTGGGCTCCTTGCCACTGTGGATCGATTGACTGGAAGGAACGCTGACAACATGACCCGAGCGAACCCCTCAGGGCTTCCGAGCCAGCGCCACCTCTTCGACATTCCCGATGACGTGGCCTACCTGAATTGCGCCTATATGGGGCCCTTGTTGCACACGGCACTTGAAGCTGGGGAGCGGGGCGTCCGGGCCAAGGCTCGTCCATGGGGAATTGGCCCCGATGATTTCTTCAGAGATGGGGAACGCGCCCGGGAGCTCCTTGCGCGGGTGATCGGCGCCGATGCCGATGGCGTAGCGCTTGTTCCATCGGCCAGCTACGGACTGTCGTGCGCTGCCCGAAACGTACGGCTGGCGCCCGGTGACCGAATCATCGTGCTGGCGGATCAGTTTCCCTCGAATGTCTACGTCTGGCGCGAGGCGGCGCGCTCCAGCGGCGCCTCGCTGGTGACGATCGCACGGCCGGCGGACGAAGACTGGTCCAACGCGGTGCTCGCTGCGGTAGACGAGCGCACCGCCGTGGTCGCGCTTCCACACTGCCACTGGACCGACGGCGGCCTGCTGAACCTCGATCGGATCGGCGTTCGCTGTCGAGAAGTAGGTGCCGCGCTGGTTCTGGATCTCACGCAGTCAGCTGGCGCTCTACAGTTTGACACGACCGAGGTGCAGCCGGACTACATCGTCTGCGCAGGCTACAAATGGCTGCTTGGACCCTATTCCTTGGGCTTCCTCTGGGTGGCGCCGGCCCATCGTGACGGCAAGCCCATCGAGTACAACTGGTCGGTGCGGGCGGGTGCTGAGGACTTCGCGCGGCTCGTCAGCTATCGGGACGAATACCGACCGGGGGCACGTCGCTTCGACGTGGGAGAGAATGCGAATTTCGTGCTGCTTCCCATGCTCAACGCGGCACTTGAGCAAATCCTCGAATGGGGCGTGAGTGCGATCGAGGAGACGCTCGCGCTACGCACCGCTCGAATCGCGGAACGGGCCACCGACCTCGGCTTCAGGGCACTTCCCGAAGCGGCGCGGGCAGGACACTTTCTCGGCCTCCGGTTTCCCGATGGCGAACCACCGGACGGCCTTGCTGCGGAATTCGCCGCGGAACGGGTCTACGTCAGCGTCCGCGGTTCGTCCATACGGGTGACACCCCACCTCTACAACACGGATGCGGACGTCGAGCGGTTCCTCCACGTGCTCGGCAAGGCGGTCCAAGCGAAACGCTGACCCGGGTCCGCCAGCGACTACTCCCTGTCGGCCAGCCTGCTCAGCCGACATTTGTGTGAGGCCGGCGATGCAGCCACGGCGACTTTCCGCACCACCTGCGCCTGGCTCGCAGGCTCCCGCTCGGCAGTAGACGGCAGGGCGGCTGGCACGGCACTTGTAGAGCGGTGCCAATCGGCGCTGGACGCCGGCGTCACAGATGCGCTGTGCTCCGCCAGCCCGCGCTCGTGCGAGGCGCTACCGCGGTTTCTTCAGGGTCAGGAAGTGGGATCCGCCCGCCCATGGAAGCGAGCGCCTCGGCGGGATCCTCTGGATCCCTATGACCGATCGGCAAACAGAAGATCCATGGCATGGGCCCTCGCGGCACTCTCGCAAGGAAGCATTCGAAGTGGTCGGGGGCGAGCCGCGCCGGCAGCAGCGCGCCAAGGTGCCCGGTCCAGCTATCATCGGCACGTGAGACTCAGCTGGACTTCGCGGCGACCGCGATGAAGCGACGGAGTTGAACCGCCAATGCTTCCCGAAGACGTTCTTGCGCACCCCGCCGTACAACTGACCGAGGACCAGCGGCAGCACTACTTTGCACAGGGCTACGTTGCGCTTCCCAATGCCATTGGCTCCGGCTGGACCAAGAAGCTGCAGGCCGCATCGCGGGAGCTCGTGGAGGAGAGCCGGCGGTTCTCCTCATCGGGCAACGTCTTCGAACTGGAAGAGGGACACTCCGCTGAGTCCCCGCGGCTGCACCGTGTCTACAGCCCCCAGGATCATCATCCCGTGTTCTGGGACTTCATCCGCAGCGAGGAGATGACGGCCCTGGCGGCGGACGTCGTCGGGCCGGACGTCAAGTTTCATCACGCCAAGCTCAATCTCAAGTCGGCGCGTGGCAGCAGGGGATTCGATTGGCATCAGGACATTCAGGCGTGGCCGCATACCGACTACAGCCCGGTCACGATCGGGGTGTACATCGAAGGCTGCACGGCGGATCAGGGCCCGCTTGCGATGGTTCCCGGCAGCCACCACGGCAAGCTCTACAGCATGTATGACGAGGTCGGCTCGTTTGCGGTCCGAATTGCGCCCGAGGAACTGGAGTGGCTCGACGACGGCGCGGTGGATGCACCGACGGGACCGGCCGGCACCGCGGTACTGCTCGGATGCAGGACAATCCACGGCTCCGTACGGAACCGTTCCCTCCGGGACCGGCCGCTATTGCTGGTGGTCTATTCGAGCGCCGACTCGTTCGCCTACACCGCCAGTCCGATCGACAGTCCGCGCCTGGGAGAAATAGTCCGCGGCAGCCCGGCTCGGTATGCGAGTTTCGACATCCGTCCCTGCGAACTGCCGCCGGACTGGGCCAGGCAGGGTTATGGCGGACCCTGGAAACGGCAGCAGGCGGCCGAGCAGACGCAGGTGTCTGACACTCGTCGAGCAGCCGCGGGGAACGATTAGGGAATTCGACCCGGGCGCGTGATTCAGGAACCCAATCGGATGGGGGCCGCGTCCGTTTCAACGTAAGAAACCGGGGCTTCCACATCACCCGCGCCAGGATGACTTCTGTCCGTTCCTTGAGCGATTCGATGGAGCATGACGCAGATCCCGGCGATTGACGACGCCGGCTCCGGTGGGCACCGCCTGTGTCAGCCGCGGTGAGGCGTCCGGATCAAGATTCGCCGGTAGTCCGCACCCGGACCCGGCGCGATCCCAGCTCAGGCGGCGTGCGGGACGGTCGACGCGCCGATGCAGTCGTCCTCAAGCGCCTGAATCGGCGCAAAATCTCGATGCGCCACCCAAGCCGGGCGCTGGAAGCGGCGAATGTGGTTGTCCACGTGGCACAGCGACAGGTAGACGATGGTACGGCTCAACGGACTGATGTTCGGCGGGCTGGCATGCACCATCAGTGACGAAAACAGCAGCACGCCCCCTGGCGCCCCGGTCGGGGCGACGCAGCCGCCCTGGTCGGAGAGCTCCGTCACCTTCTCCTCGCTCAAGGTCCACAGGGGATAGCTCGTCGTCTGCTTGTCGTGCGCCGCATTCACCACGCCGTGCTTGTGGCTGCGCGGGATCAGCAGCAGGGGGCCGTTGGCAGCGGTCACCTCATCGAGGAAAACGGCAATGTTCATGGCCCGCGGCTCGGGCATCTCGTCGTCCCGATGCCAGGTGCCGAAGTCCTGGTGCCATTGCCAGACCTCTCCGTTAAAGGCGGCCTTTGCATTGACCTTGAACTGGTGCATGTAGACCGGTCCGTCGAGAAGCTGCATGACCGGCGTGATCAGGCGCGGGTGACGACCGAGTCGGCGGAACGCTTCGTGATACTCGTGCGCGGCAAATGCCGTACGCGCCACACCGCTCGACTCCCGCCACACTTCGGGACGTTCCAGGGCCAACACTTCGTCCGCGGCTGCCCGCAGCAGACTGGCCTCCTCCGGGGTGAACACCTCCGGCAGGAACAGGTAGCCCTCGGTATCAAAGTGGGCGAGTTGCCCTGTAGAGAGGTTCATCTGCTGGTCCCTCGCGGAACGCGGACATCGAATTCGACGCATCGGAGTGGCAGAGAGAGATTGTCCGAATCCGGGGAGGTTCGCAAGCGCCTTCCCGCCGCTTGAACGAGCTGCCGAGCCTCTCCTGGCAACGCTGCTCGCGCATCGCCGCGTTCGGGTAGGCCGGTCTTCGGCAGGGCCAGCGGCGACGAGCCCGCGCCCACGGCCGGTGCGTGCTGGTCGGTTCGGATGAATTCGACTGGGCGGAGTTGGACGGGCCTGACTCCGATCTCCCCGACACATGATCACCGGGTATCGCCGGCGCCGGAACCGCGGCGGCACTTCATCACCGTCCTTGGACGGGGCCTTCCGGGACGTTTCCGACCGTGCCCGGTATCGATTGCCAACGCGATGCACTCCGGGATATCGTGCTTTCGAGGTTCGCCGACTCTGGTGCAGGGTTGGATTGCACATGTGTGGAATCGTAGGACTTTTTCTCAAGAACCCGGCGCTCCGAGACCGCCTTGGGAGCCATTTCGCGACCATGCTCGCGGGTATGGGCGAGCGTGGCCCCGACAGCGCTGGGATCGCCGTGTATCAGGACGTGCCGAACGGCTTCCAGTGCAGGGTGACGTTGTTTCATCCCGACGCCGGGTTTCCATGGCAGGACGTGGCGAAGGGTTTGTCCGGGGAACTCGAGACCGAGGTCAATGTCGTCGTCAAGGGAAACCATGCACTCCTCGAGGCTGACCAGGATGTGTCCACCGTCACCAGTCGGCTGACCGACGTCAGTCCGGACCTTCGTCTCGTCGGGTACGGCAAGTCCATCGCGGTCTTCAAGGACAAGGGAAGCGCGGGCGAGATCGCGACGCGTTACGGCCTAGCAGACATGGCCGGGACGCACGCGATCGGGCACACGCGGATGGCGACGGAAAGTGACGTCACCACGGCGCACGCGCATCCGTTCATCGCAGACGAGGATGTTTGCCTGGTGCACAACGGATCGCTCAGCAACCACAATCGGTTGCGCGGTTGGCTGGCCCGGCGGGGCATGCGGTTCGAGACCGATAACGATACCGAAGTGGCGGCGCGCTATTTCGCCTACCGGCTGCAGCAGGGAGCCGACCTCAAGGCAGCGATGGAAGCCGGCCTTCACGACCTCGACGGCTTCTTTACCTTTGCGGCCGGCACGCGCACCGGTTTTGCCGTGCTTCGAGACGGATTTTCCTGCAAGCCAGCGGTGCTGGCAGAAACCGGAGACTGGGTGGCCATGGCCTCGGAGTTCCGGTCGCTCGCGGACCTGCCCGGCGTCGACGACGCGAGAATCTGGGAACCGGAACCCCAGGTTGTGTACGACTGGACGCTGGGGCACAGCGCATGAATACGGTGAGCCTGTCGCTCACGAGTGTTCGCGAACTGAACGAGCAGCTACGTGGGGTTTCGGACGACGGCTCGGCGCCGGCCTGGCGCGTCACCGATCCCAAGGGGGCGCATGCCGTGGCCGCCGGTCTGACGGGGCCTGTCCAGGTCCAGATCGATGGCCACGTGGGGTACTACTGTGCCGGCATGAACCAGCACGCCGCAATCACCGTCGACGGACACTGCGGGACGGGGGTGGCCGAGAACATGATGTCCGGCATCGTCCGTATCCGGGGCAACGCGTCACAGAGTGCCGGCGCCTCCGGTCACGGCGGCATGCTGGTCATCGAGGGCAATGCCGGACCTCGCTGCGGGATTTCGATGAAGGGCATCGACATCGTCGTAGGCGGAAAAACCGGCCATATGAGCGGCTTCATGGCGCAGTCGGGAAATCTGGTCATCTGTGGGGATGCGGGGAACGATCTCGGCGACTCCATTTACGAAGCAGTGATCTATGTCGGCGGCTCAGCGGCAAGCCTGGGCGCCGACTGCGTCGAGAAGGAAATGACCCCGAAGCACCGTTCGCGTCTTCAGGATCTCCTCTCCCGGGCCGGGATGGAGCAGGACCTTGACCGCTTCCGGCGTTTCGGTTCGGCGCGGAGGCTGTACCACTTTCATGTCGATCACGCCGATTCGTATTAGGAAGCATCTTGGCAGTCGTTGACCCGCGCGGGTTAAGGCCCTCCCACACCTTTCCAGCCCACGTGCTGGCCGAGATCCACCGCGCAGCCGATCAGGGCGTCTACGAGATCAGGGGATTTGGCACCAAGCGCCCGCTTCCCGGTTTCGACGATCTCGTCTTCCTGGGGGCGTCCATGTCGCGCTACCCCCTGGAGGGTTACCGGGAACGCTGCGACACCGGGGTGACGCTGGGGACCCGCTTCGCTTCGAGACCGATCGAACTCAAGATTCCGATCACGATCGCAGGCATGAGTTTCGGCGCCCTCGGCGCCAACGCGAAGGAGGCGATCGGTCGTGCCTGTACGGCGATGGGGACAAGTTCCACCACCGGTGACGGGGGCATGACCGAGGAGGAACGGCAATCGTCAGAGACCCTGGTGTACCAGGTGCTCCCCTCGCGCTATGGCATGAATCCCGACGACTTGCGACGCGCGGACGCCATCGAGATAGTCGTCGGGCAAGGGGCGAAACCTGGCGGCGGCGGCGTGCTTCTCGGCCAGAAGATCACCGAGCGCGTCGCCGGCATGAGAGATCTTCCTGAGGGCATCGATCAGCGCAGCGCGTGCCGGCATCCGGATTGGACCGGGCCCGACGACCTCGCCATCAAGATTCAGGAGTTGCGCGAAGTCACCGGTTGGGAGAAACCGGTATACGTGAAGATCGGAGCATCCCGCCCGACGTACGACGTGGCACTTGCCGTAAAGGCGGGTGCCGATGTGATCGTCCTTGACGGCATGCAAGGCGGGACGGCGGCGACGCAGGACGTGTTCATCGAGCACGTCGGGATTCCGACCCTTCCGGCGCTGCGCCAAGCAGTTGAGGCGCTGCAGTCCCTCGACGTGCACCGGGAAGTTCAGCTGGTCGTATCGGGGGGCATCCGCTCGGGTGCCGACGTCGCCAAGGCACTGGCGTTGGGTGCGGATGCGGTCTCCATCGGCTCCGCTGCGATGGTCGCCCTGGGTTGCAACAAGGCCGTGCACCTCGAGGACTACCAGGCCATCGGGACGGAGCCCGGCTACTGCCATCATTGCCACACCGGGCGTTGCCCCGTCGGCGTGACAACACAGGACCCGGTGCTGGAAGCCAGGCTCAGGCCCGAGCAAGGTGCGCGATGGCTGAGGAACTATCTGACCGCGATGGTCCTGGAACTGCAGACGATCGCCCGCGCCAACGGCAAGAGCCACGTGCTCAATCTCGAGCCCGAGGATATGGCTGCACTGACCGTGGAGGCCGCCGCCATGGCAGGGATCCCGCTCGCCGGAACCAACTGGATTCCAGGCAGGGGGTGACCGAAACGACTCGGGGCAACGCCGCTAGCCTTGCCGACCAGGCTGGGCGACGGAGAAAACGATAAGGGGGTCAGCATGGCCATCGATCTGGCAAAAGTCGCACAGGAAAACGGAATCCGTTACTTCCTTGTCAGTTTTGTCGATTTGTTCGGCGTACTGCGCGCGAAGCTGGTGCCGGCGCATGCCATCGGCGATATGCAGGTCGACGGCGCGGGGTTCGCCGGCTTCGCCGCGTGGCTGGACATGACGCCCGCCGATCCGGACATGTTCGCGATTCCGGATCCGGCGAGTCTCATCCAACTGCCCTGGAACCGCGAGGTCGGCTGGCTAGCGGCAGACTTGTGGATGGACGGGAAAGAGGTCGCGGCATCCCCGCGTGCCGTCCTCAAGAACCAGATCGCGCGCGCGTCCGCACATGGTTACCGGATGAAGACCGGTGTCGAATGCGAGTATTTCCTTCTGGCGGCGGACGACGACGCGATTTCGGACGCGCGCGACGTGCAGGCGAAACCCTGCTACGACCAGACCGCACTGATGCGCCGGTACGACGTGATCAGCGAGATCTGCGACGCCATGATTGAACTGGGCTGGAACCCGTATCAGAACGATCATGAGGATGCCAACGGGCAGTTCGAGATGAACTGGGAGTACGCGGACTGCCTCACGACGGCGGATCGGCACGCGTTCTTCAAGTACATGGTCAAGTCGATTGCGGAAAAACACGGGTACCGTGCGACGTTCATGCCCAAACCGTTTCCACATCTGACAGGTAGCGGCTGCCACTGCCATGTCTCGATCTGGGATCCGGACGGGACGGTCAATCTCTTCGACGATGACGCCGGCGAGCTGGGCCTTTCCGCGCTGGCTTACAGTTTCCTCGGCGGCATCCTCCACTCCGCGGATGCGATGTGTGCGCTGTTCAACCCCACCGTCAACAGCTACAAGCGGATCGATGCGGCGGTCACCCAGTCCGGCGCCACCTGGTCGCCCAACGCGATCAGCTATTCGGGCAACAACCGCACGCACATGGTGCGGATTCCCGAACCCGGACGCTTTGAACTCAGGCTCATGGACGGGTCGGCCAATCCGTATCTCTTGCAGGCGGGCGTTCTGGCTGCAGGGCTTGATGGGATCATGAATCAGCGAGACCCCGGCAAGCGCCTGGACGTGAACATGTACACCGAGGGCGCGCGCCTTCGGCGCCTGCGCAAGCTGCCGGTCAATCTGCTCGACGCATTGCGGCTGTTCGAGAGGAGCCGGGTTGCCCGCGAGGCCCTGGGGGCCGAGTTCGTGGCGAGCTACGCGAAACTCAAGAACGAGGAGTGGAGGAGTTACGCGACGACGCTATCGCGCTGGGAATTCGAACACACCCTGGACTGCTGACGCGGCGGGCGTTCCGGATACGCGGCGGTGGCGAGCGCGCCGAACGCCAGGCGCGAGCAAAGCGGCGCGGGCTCGGCGACGCGATACGACGAACCGGACGGGTATCGCGCCTTCGGCAGGGGGGATGTTCCGGACGGCTGCGCTAGGCCGACGTCCCCGATGCCCCGCCGGTCGCAACGGTCCCGGATTTCTTCCGGTCGAGTGCGATCAGAATGGCGGGAAGAAGCAGGAAATCCGCCAGCAGCGCCAGCACGATCGTCATGGTCACCATCACGCCCAGCGTCCAGCTGACCTCGAAACCGGAGGTCGCAAATATCAGGAAGCCGGCCGACAGGACCGCGGTCGTGGTCCATAGCGCCTTGCCCACGGTACGGAACGTTTCACGCACGGCATCGGTGCTCGATTGACCCTCGCGTCGGGCCTTCCGGTACTTGGTCAGGAAGTGGATCGTATCGTCAACGACGATCCCGAAGGCAATGGCTGTCATGATCGAGCCGGCCAATCCGACCTGGCCCACCAGGTGCCCCCACAGTCCGAACGTCATGATCGCGGGAATGAAGTTCGGTACGAGGCTCACCAGCCCCAATTTCACGCTTCTGAAAACCACGATCAGGATTAGTGAAATCAGGCCCATCGCGATGATCGTTCCCCGCAGCATGCTGTAAATGTTGCGCTGGAAAAGATCGGAGAAAACGATACTGAATCCCGTCGCCTCGGTGGCGAGATCGGGTGCGTTCGCCTGGAGCCAGGCCTGTGCGCGGGCGTCCAGTTCGAGCAGCGCCTGCGAGGAGACGCCCCGAACTGTGACCGTCAATCGCGTGGCGGACTTCCCGACATCGATGCGGTCGTTCAGGTCCGCTCCGAACGGAAGCGACAGCTCGTACAGCAGCAGGTACTGGGCGGCGAGCTCGGGATCGTCAGGCAACCGGTAGAGCGCGTCGTCGTCGCCGTGCATGTTCTTGTTGAGGCGCTTCATGATGTCTGAGAAGGCCTGGACATGGGTTACATCGGGCTGCTCCCGGTACCATTCCGCAAACGCGTCTACTGCCTGCAGGTACTCCGGTTCGGTGATGGCCCCTTCCGATCCGGCATGCAGCGAATACTCCAGCTTGTACAAACCGTTCAGGTTCTGAAGAATGAAGTCGGTGTCCCGCCGGAACTCGTAGCGATCGTCGAAATACTCGGGCCAGTTATCGGTCAGCACGTTTCGGGGTACGCCCGAGATGAGGGCAGCGACCAGTACCACCATCAGGCACAGCAGCGCGGTCGGGCGTTTGACCACGAAGGCGCCGAAACGATCGAAGAACGGTGTCCGCTCGGAACGGGCGGCGGGCGCCCGCAGGGGCAGGATGGACAGCAGGGCCGGCAGGAGTGTCACCGAATAGACGAAAGCCATAAGGACGCCGAACGCGACGAAATTGCCCAGCACGTGGAACGGCGGCGAATCGGACGCGTTCAGGCTGAGAAAACCGATGATCGTCGTCAACGAGGTCAGGAACACCGGATAGACATTGGCATGAAACGCCGCCGCGATGGCGGCGTTCTTCTCCATCCCATGGCTCATGCGGTGGAGGGTGGCGGTGACGATGTGGACGGAGTGCGCGATTGCCACGGTCATGACGATGATCGGGACCCCGGCGTTGGCGGGGCTGAACATCGTCCCCAGCCAACCCGCGACCCCCATCGTGGTGTTGACGATGAACATGAGCAGGACCGCGAGCGCGATCGTGCCGTAGAGGGATCGGAGAAGGAGAGCCGCAGCCGCGACGATGACGAGGAATACAACCGGCCCCAGGATCTCGAGGTCGTCCCGCGTGGCGTCCGCGAAGGTTCGGCTCATGACCACGTCGCCGGTCATGTAGTAGGCGATGTCCGCATGTTGCGCGCGCGCCTCGTCAAGGACGCCGTTCAGGTAGTCGGTGATCTCGACCACTGCGGCGTCCTCGTTGTCCGGCAAGACAAAATTGATTACCAGTCCCCCGACCCGTCCATCGAGGGATACGAGGCGTCCGGCAACTTCGATCTCGTTGAGGGCGATGGCTTCCACGCGGGCCAGGTCCGCATCGCTCAGCGAGCCGGCGTCCACCACCAGCGGCTCCACGATCAGGTCGTCCCCCAATGCCTCGCTGTGTGAGTAGTTGGTGAGCGAATTGACGCGACTCGAGTGCGGCGCCCGCCAGGCCGTTTCGGTCATTTCCTCGAGGGCGCCGAGACCTTCCCGGGTAAATATCGATCCATCATTCGGAGCCAGTGCGATCAGCACAGCTCGCGATTCCGAATAGGTCCTCTCGAGTTGGTCCAGGGTTGCCAGCTGGGGATCGTCTTCGTTGAACATGATGCGGTAGTCGTTTGAAATGCCGATAAAGACGGCCCCCGCAGATACCGTCAGCATTACCAACCCGGCGACAGCAACTACCAGCCATCGCCGTCGCATAACTACGTCAAGGTAGTGGTCGAGTTGTGCACGATTGAACATCTTGGTGATTGTCCTGGAGACTGGGTGCTACGGGGCTAACGGGGCTCCGCAAGGGCGGCTCCGTCTGCGCAGACCTGGCTGCTGGTGACTGGTCGACCGAAGTCCGGGCAACTCCCTGCCGCGTGTGACTTGGCCTGGTGACTCGGGCGTGATCTCATGGCGGCGTTCACCAGTCGCTGGATCTTACGTGCTTGACGTGGTCGGGAAGCCGGTAGCTCATGCCCGAGTCGTCGAATGCTGAAATCTGAAGAAGCAGGGAGAAATTTTCCGACCTGGCGATCTGGGCGGCCTTCAGAAGCGCCCGAACCCGCTGATCCAGGCGGTAGAGAAACAGGGTTCCGATGCCGGCGCTCTTCGGGTAACCCAGGCCTTTCGCAAGTTCGTTGCCGATGAGCGCGCGCGAGAGTCGGAATGCCAAACGAGTGAGGGAGCGTCGCTCCTTCGGGTCCGTGATCCCCGCAATCAAGGGAGCGGAATTGATCAGCGCATTGGCCATCAGCACGGAGTCTTCATCGGGCGGCGGTTCGCACAAACGTCCGATCTCGTACACGTCGCTGGCCACCTTCCCGTTCGTGTAGAGGATGCTGTCCGGGATTCCCATCACATGGCCGGCGTACCGCCAGACGTCGAGAATGCTGTCCCGGGCTTCTTGGTCGAACCGCGCGCCAACCAGGACCGAGTATTGCAGTAGACGCATGGAGAACACCGAGATGGCATAGCCCAGGTGGGCGGCACTGATCGGAGCGCCCCAGGCGGCCTCGTCCCATTCTTCGGATTTCTTCAGCAACTGCCTGATCCGCGCATGCACGAAGCGGATGCGGATCGAGAGCCGGAAACCGTCACCATCCCGGTGCAGGCCGCCGGGGAAGAAAATCTCCACCAGCTGCCGGTTGTTCTGCTTCAAGCGTCGATGGGTGTGGATGACTCGGCCGGTAATGGCGAAGGACTTGCTGATTAAGGTCGCGAACCCTTCGACCAGGACGCCGCAAATGAATGCAAGAAGGATGTGCTGGGTGTTTCCGTGGAAGGCGCTTACGCCGGGCCGGAAGGCGTCGAAGTCCAGCCAGTCGGGGGTCCCCAGGTTGTCGAAGAATTTGCGTAACGCTTCCGGCGCCTCACGCAGGTCCTCTTGCTGCATGATGCCGGCCTCGACGAACTTGTGCAGTTTGCTTGGTTCCAGTTCAGCCAGTTCATCCATGATCGGGTCAAGGACGGGATCACCCATGGTCGTGTGCTGGATGTAGTTCGTCGCCAGGGACTCGTTCGCAGCGAGGGCTGTCGCATAGCCATCGACATACGCCGTCGGAATTCGCAGCTCTACCTCGGACTGGTCGAGTGCGGGCATCGAGGCTTCCTCAGGAACGCAGGTCAGGCGATAGGAGAGAAGATGCGACAAGCAAAATAGGGCTGCAAATTCATGGGTTAGAGCGCCGGTTCAACTGAAAGCGCGGCATCTCGCTGCATTTCGACAGACTCAGGCGGGTAGCATAGTTGCTATGCCGAGCGATTGATAGTCAGAGAGTATTACGTCCCTTCCTGCGTTCGATATCCCTCACGACCACCTTAGCTGCGAAGGATGAATAGTTTTTCCATGACGTGACGATGCTGTCCAATGCGAGCCAAGACAAGTTCGATAGTCAAGTGAGACCGGTCCTGTTGACGCAAGTGAAAGTAGCCCTTGAGGTGCGGTAGTGCTTGTCGCCCTGTGCTCGGATCCATTTGGCAGGGGGCTCCCTCGGCAGTTGGCCAGACCGCCGCCTGGCCAGTGCCCGTTGGCGGCAGCAGCACCGGGTGAGCGTCAAGCATCAAGAGCGGTGTCTGCGGCGCCCGATTGCCTGTGCGGCTTCGTCAGTGCAGGAAGTCGCCGCGCAGCAGCTGCTCAGCGATCTGCACTGCGTTCAGCGCCGCCCCTTTGCCGACATTGTCCGCAACGGTCCAGAATTGCAGCCCGTGATCCACCGTGGGGTCGGTCCGGATTCGCGACACGAACACTGGATCCTCATGTACGCAGTCAATCGGTGTCGCATACATCTGGACATCGTCGGCATCGACGACCTCCACACCGGGGGCCACCATGAGCGCGTCGGTCGCGTCGGAGGGCGAAACCGGGCCCGCAAACTCCACGTTCACCGCTTCCGCATGCCCGATAAACACCGGTACCCGCACGCAGGTCGCGGCGAGCGCGATCTCCGGATCGAGGATCTTGCGGGTCTCGTGCACCATTTTCCATTCTTCGCGCGTGGACCCGTCGTCTTCGAACACGTCGATGTGCGGGACCACGTTGAATGCGATGCGCCGGGGGAGCCGTTCGATTGCAGCCTGTTCGTTGAAGAGCTCCCCGCGAACCTGGGCTTCCAACTCTTCCATGGCGCCCATGCCGGCCCCGGACACGGACTGATACGTCGAGACCACGACGCGCCGGATGGGAACGATGTCATGCAGGGGCT
The DNA here is from genome assembly GCA_009839325.1 of Rhodospirillales bacterium. Classification (GTDB taxonomy): domain Bacteria; phylum Pseudomonadota; class Alphaproteobacteria; order TMED109; family TMED109; genus VXPW01. The sequence goes on along the minus strand of VXPW01000076.1, from coordinate 13,835 downwards.
TCAGCGCAACGACCAGCTGAATGGTCGAACAATTGGGATTTGCGACGATGTTGCGTTGCCCGACCCGTCGCAGCGCGTCGGCATTGACTTCCGGGACCACGAGCGGAACGTCTTCCTCCATCCGGAAATAGGAGGAGTTGTCCACGACGATGGTGCCGCCCGCCGCTGCCCGCGGCGCGTGTTCCGCGGAGACGCTGCCACCTGCTGAGAACAGGGCAAGATCGGTTTCGGCGAAGTCAAAGTCCTCAAGCGACTGCACCGTGAGCGTTCGCCCCTCGCCGAAGGACACCTTGCGGCCACGGGACCGCGATGAAGCCAGCGCAACCACGGACGAAGCCGGAAAGCTTCGCGCATCCAGCGTGTGCAACATCCGCCGCCCGACGGCACCGGTAGCCCCGACCACGGCAACTCGGACGCTCATCGGCACACCATCCCGATCCGGTTCCGTATCTGTGAGGCCCCGTACCGGCAGTGCCCGATCGGATCCTTCGAGCAGAAACCAGGCGTGTTCACGGGCTTGCTTCCGGCCCTGCTCACGCAGCGAGCCGGTCGAGCTCAGCGCAGATTGCCCGGCCCATGTCCCCGGTCGAAACGGGGGTCAGCCCAGGCTGGAGGATGTCGGCAGTCCGAAGGCCGCTGTCTAGGACATTGCCGACAGCCCGCTCAATCAGTTCGGCGTCCGCATCCTGTTCCAGCGAATGCCGGAGCAGCATGGCGAGCGACAGCACCATGGCGATGGGATTGGCCTTTCCTTCGCCGGCAATGTCAGGCGCGCTTCCGTGGACGGGTTCGTAGAGGGCTGCACGCGATCCGCCCGACCCCAACGCACCGAGCGAAGCGGACGGCAGCATGCCGAGTGAACCCGTCAGCTGCGCCGAGATGTCGGAGAGCAGATCGCCGAACAGGTTGCTGGTCACCACGACATCAAACTGGTGCGGGTCGCGGACCAGCTGCATGGCGCAGTTGTCGGCGTACATGTGGTGAAGCTCGACATCGGCAAAGTCGGCGTCACGAAGCTCCTGAATCTCCTCGCGCCACAGGCCGCCCGATTCCATCACGTTGGCCTTTTCGACCGAGTGGACCTTCCCGCCACGCCCGCGCGCAAGCTCGAAAGCCACCGCTCCCACGCGCCGGATCTCGGGCGTGGTGTAGACCTCGGTATTGACCCCCCGGCGGGTGCCGTCAGGGAGCGTCTCAACGCCCCTCGGCTCCCCGAAATAGATGCCGCCGGTGAGTTCGCGGATGATCATGAGATCGAGGCCCCGCAGGACCTCGGGCTTCAGGCTGGAGGCATCGCTCAGAGCGTCGAAGACCTTGGCCGGGCGCAGGTTCGCAAACAGGTCAAGCTGCTTTCGAAGGCCCAGGATCGCGCGTTCGGGTCGGAGGGAAAAGTCGAGGGCCTCCCACTGCGGGCCACCGACCGCCCCGAGGAGCACGGCATCCGACCCCTGGGCGGCCTCCATCGTCGCGTCGGGCAGCGGATGGCCGGTGGCCTCGTAGGCCGCGCCCCCGATCAGTGCCTCGGACAGGTCGAAACCGACGGACCGGCGGTGGTCAAGCCACTCCACCACGCGTCGCGCTTCGTTGGCCACTTCAGGCCCGATCCCGTCTCCCGCAAGGAGTACGACGCGTCGGTTGCTTGCCATCGTCATGGACCCGGAGTGAGCCAGGGCCGGGAGTCTGCCGCCCGTGCCTCGTAGGTCTCGATCTCGCGTGTGCGCTCGAGCGTGAGCCCGATGTCGTCGAGGCCGTTGAGCAGGCAGTGTCTGCGGTGCGCATCCACTTCAAACGCGAGGACCGTGCCGTCAGCTCGCGTGATGGTGCATTGTTCGAGGTCGACGATCATGCGGGCGGTTTCAGGCTCGCTTGCATCCTTCATCAGGGTCTCGATGTCCGATTCCGGCAATGCGACCAGCAGGATTCCGTTCTTCGAACTGTTGTTGAAGAAGATGTCGGCGAACGACGGCGCCACGACACACCGGATGCCAAAGTCGGCAAGCGCCCACGGCGCGTGCTCGCGCGACGATCCGCATCCGAAATTGGTGCCGGCAATCAGGATCTCCGCGTCCCGCCACGGGGAGCGGTTGAGCACGAACGCGTCGATCTCGCCGCCGTCCTGCGTGCGCCGACGGTCGTGGAAGAGATACTTGCCGAGGCCGGTTCGCTGAATGGTCTTCAGGAACTGCTTCGGGATAATCATGTCGGTGTCGACATTCGCCATCGGGAGCGCGGCGGCGACCCCCTCCAGGCGGACAAAAGCATCCATCAGGCAGCCCCTCCGGCCAGTGCCCGGTGGTCCGCAATCATGCCGCGGATGGCACTCGCTGCAGCCGTCGCCGGACTTGCCAGGTGGGTGCGCCCACCGCGTCCCTGACGGCCCTCGAAATTACGATTGGAAGTCGATACGCAACGCTCGCCCGGCGCAAGCTGGTCGGGGTTCATTCCGAGGCACATCGAGCAGCCGGGCTCGCGCCAGTCGAACCCGGCATCGACCAGGATCCGGTCCAGCCCCTCGGCTTCTGCCTGCTCCTTCACCAGGCCCGATCCCGGCACGACCATGGCCTGCACGCGATTGGCCACGGTTCGGCCGCGGGCAATGGCTGCGGCAGCCCGGATATCCTCGATTCGGGCGTTCGTGCACGATCCGATGAAGACCCGGTCGATGGGAACCTCTGCCAGCGGCGTTCCCGGTGCCAGGTCCATGTAGGCAAGCCCGCGCTCCATGATCTCGCGACGGTCCGGGTCGGATTCGGCGGCTGGGTCCGGCACGGCCGCGTCGATTGCAACCGCGTCCTGCGGACTCGTTCCCCACGTCACGTGCGGCTTGAGCTCCGCGACATCCAGTTCCACTTCGCGGTCGAACGTCGCGCCAGGGTCGGTCGGCAACGTGCGCCAGTCGGCGCAGGCCGCTTCCCAGGCGTCTCCGGAAGGTGCCATCGGCCGTCCCTGGAGGTAGTCGAACGTCGTCGCGTCGGGAGCGATCAGTCCTGCCCGCGCGCCGGCCTCGATCGACATGTTGCAGACCGTCATGCGCCCTTCCATCGACAAGGCGCGGACCGCGGCACCGGCGTACTCGATCACGTGCCCGGTCCCGCCGGCTGCGCCAATGCGGCCGATCACGCTGAGGATCAGGTCCTTGGCATCCACGCTGACCGGCGGTCGGCCGGTGATGGTGATCCGCATGGTCTTCGGTCGGCGCTGGAGCAGCGTCTGCGTGGCGAGCACGTGCTCGACTTCACTGGTGCCGATCCCGAAGGCGAGGGCGCCGAACGCGCCGTGGGTCGCGGTGTGGCTGTCGCCGCAGACGACCGTCGTCCCGGGCAGCGTGAACCCCTGTTCGGGACCGATGACGTGCACGATTCCCTGCCGAGCATCGAGCAACGGCAGATAGGGGATCGCGAACTCCCGAACGTTGTCCTCGAGCGTGGCCACCTGCAGGCGAGCGGTTTCGTCCGCAATTCCGTGAACCCGACCTTCGGTCGGAACGTTGTGATCGGCGACCGCCAGTGCCAGTTCGGGGCGCCGAACCGGCCGCCCCGCCGCGCGGAGCCCCTCGAAAGCCTGCGGACTGGTGACTTCGTGAACGAGGTGACGGTCGATGTAGAGGAGGGTGACCCCGTCGTCGCGGGTCTCAACGACGTGGCGATCCCAGATTTTTGCAAACAGGGTCTGCGGACCGGTGGAGGGCATGGCGGCCGTCAGTCCTCATCGGCCGTCGCTGGCTTCGCCGGGCGGCCGGAAGCGGTCCGGCGGCGCTCGCGAATCCGCGCCGACTTCCCGGAACGTTCGCGCAGGTAGTACAGCTTGGCCCGCCGTACGCGGCCCTGGCGCACGACCTCGATGCTCTCGATGATCGGCGCGTACAGCGGGAAGACGCGCTCCACCCCCTCGCCGTAGCTCACCTTTCGGACGGTGAACGTCGAGCCCATGCCGCGGCTGGTGCGGCTGATGCAGACCCCCTCGAACGCCTGTACGCGCTGGCGCGAACCTTCGGTCACGCGGACGCTCACCCGCACGGTGTCCCCGGGCCTGAAATCCGGTGCCGAGTGCCGCGCCTTGGCCTCGGCAATCTGCTCTCGCTCGATCGCGTCGATGACGTTCATCGGTCGTTCTCCTGGCCGCTTGCGGGGCCGTCTGGTTGGCGGGTCCGGAGGTGCTCCCGCCAAAGGTCCGGACGCCGTGCCCGGGTACTCTGTTCCGACGCGGCACGCCGCCAGCGTGCGATCGCGGCGTGGTCGCCCGACACCAGCACCGCCGGAGGCGCGCGGCCTTCGAACGTGCGCGGCCGCGTGTACTGGGGATGCTCGAGCAAACCGTCCTCGAACGATTCGTTTGCAAGGCGCTCGACTGTCCCGGTAACCCCGGGCAGCAACCGCACTACAGCATCGATGACCGCCAGCGCCGCCGGCTCACCGCCGGACAACACGTAGTCACCGACCGAAATCTCCTCCACGTCGCGCGCCTCGAGGAAGCGCTCGTCGATTCCCTCGTAGCGTCCGCACACCAAGCGCACCCCTGGCCCGGCCACGAGAGCCCGAACCCGCGCCTGCGTGAGGGGTTGCCCTCGCGCCGACAGCGCCAGCGCAGGCCCCGGTGCGGTGGCGTGCGCGTCGAAGGCGGCGGCAAGAACGTCGGGGCGCATGACCATGCCCCCGCCGTCCCCGAAGGCCGGTCCGTCTACTGAGGCGTGTTTATCGCTTGCGAAGCGACGAATGTCCACTGTCTCGACGGACCAGAGTCCGGCCTCCAGGGCGCGGCCGGCCAGCGAATGTCCGAGGGGCCCCGGAAACATCTCGGGAAAGATCGTAAAGACGGTGGCCCGCCAGGGCGCATCATGTGTCGTCATGCTGCCTGCCTGCGGTCGCCGGAGGGGGATCATTCACCGTCTCGGTGGCGAACCATCGGGCGTCCGCCCGGAGGAAACCTCCGGCGAGGTCCACGGCCGGCACGGCTTCGCTGGTGAACGGGACGAATACCGAGGGTCGGTTCGCTGGCTTGACTTCCAGGAGGTCGCCGGCACCGAAATTGTGCACCGCGACAACCGTACCCTGCGGTTGGTCAGCGGTGTCGCGGACCCTCAGGCCCTTCAGATCAGCGTGGTAGTAGCTGCCGGATTCCGGAACGGGGAGCCTGCTGCGGGGAACCGAAAGCTCGCTCCCGGCGAGGGCCGCTGCCGCGGTACGGTCATCGACCCCGTCAAGTTCGCAAAGGGCGTGCTCGCCGTCGGCCGCGAGCACCCGCACCCGGGTGACCCTTCCATCCGACAGGCGCACCGGGCCGGCGCGGGACAAGGCGTCGGCCTCTTCCACGTAAAGGCGACATCGAACGGCGCCGCGGACGCCGTGTGCCCGAACGATGCGCGCGAGCACGATCGGGCGGGCCGCGCAATCACCCCGCGTCGGGTCGTCGCTGGGCGTGGGACGGCTCATGCTGGGGCAGGTCCACTGCGGGCTACACGAGGTTTCCGTACACCAGCCCGTGGACCCAGCCGATGATGACGGCCGCAAGGACGGAAGCGGAAAGCCCCAGCAGGTCGAAGTGGAGTGCCACGACCCGCTTCGACTTCGGTGGCCCCCATCCCTCCACGAATGCCCACGCGAGAGCCCAGACTCCGAGTCCCCCGAAGAGCACGAGGCCGTGCACGGCAGCACCGTGCAGCAAATGCCCGGCGCTCCACAGGGCGACCCCGGCAAGCTGCGGATGCCGGACCCATTGACGCAGACGCGACGGGTAGACGCTCGACAGGAACAGCACGACCGAGGCGAAGGCCAGCCCGGTACCCAGCCACGCGATCGCTGGCGGGACCGCATACACCGGAATGACGGGGGCGACTCGCCAGCCCCAGACCATGAGGCCCACGGAAATCAGGGCGCCCACGGCGAAGAGCGCCCGGTAAGGGACTTCGCCCAGGACTCGGGTGAGGTAGGCGCGGGCCGACCCGCGCAGCATCGGCAGCAGGTGCAGCGCTACGAACAGGACGACGCCGGCCGCCAGCGCAACCATGGTTCAGGCGGTAGGTTCGGCCGCCGTGTCCTCGGGCTCGGCCGGTGAGGCCGGCACGGCGCCAAACTTGGTAGGCCGTGGCAGCACGCCGGCGTCGACGAGAAACCGCTTGATCCGGTCCGTTGGATTCGCCCCGCGCTCCATCCAGTGTCGAATGCGGTCAAGATCCAGGTTGACCCGGTCGTCGGCGTCCTTGGGCCGCAACGGGTGGTACGTCCCCACCCGTTCAATGAAGCGGCCATCGCGCGGACTCCGGGAGTCGGCCACGACGATCCGATAGTGCGGGTTTTTCTTGGCCCCGCCGCGGCTCAAACGAATCTTCAGCGACATGCTGTGCACTCAGGAAGAACAGGAACGAGCGCCCAGAGACTGCGGAGCGGCACCACGTTGCCGCTTGGCAGGGTGTGCGGGTGGCGGCGGGCGTTCGTGCAGGCCTGTTTATGCCAGCACCCGCGCGAAGTCAATTGCGCGGCCGACGTCAGCCGGCCGCGTTGCGCCCCCGTGCGCGCGAACAAGGCTCTCCTACGTGGCGTGGAGCGCCATCCACGCCAGGAGACCGGCCAGCACGAACCGGTAGATCACGAACGGAAGGAAGCTCCGTTGCCGCAGCCAGCGCATCAGCAGCCAGATCGCTGCGAGCGCCGCAACGAACGCCACCACCAGCACCGTTGCCGCCGCGGTGACCAGCCCGACATCGCCGGTCTGGGCGAGGCTCCACGCCTCCACGGCCGTGGCGCCCGCGATTGCCGGGAGGCCGAGCACGAACGCCACGTTGGCCGAGGCGGTTCGGTTCCAGCCGGCGATTCGGGCGGCGGTCATCACGCAACCAGCCCGGCTGGCGCCGGGGACGAGTGCCAGAGCCTGCATGAGCCCGATGAACCAGTAGGCGGCGAATCCGTCCATCCGGCCTGACCGGAACCGCAGCCAGCCACGGTCTGCCGCCAGCAACAGGAGCCCGCCGCCCGCGGTGGCGGCCGCCATCACGGGAAGCTGCGCGAGTGTCGCCGTGGGCACCTGGATGGCGACAACCACACCGGCAACGAACAAGGGAACGCTTGCCGCCAGGATTCGAAGCGCCTCCCGGGCTTCCGCCTGGTCGGAGCGTCCAAGTGCGAGCATCAGGAGTCCGCTCGCCAACCTGGCCACCTGGCTGCGACAGGCCACGATGACGGCGACCAGGGTGCCGGTGTGGCTGGCCACGGCGAGCGCGCGTCCTGCGTCAGGCCAGCCGAAGAGCTGCTCGAGTGCGTACAGATGCGCCGAGGAACTGACGGGAAGAAACTCCGTGGCGCCTTGCACGAAACCGTAGATCCACAGTTCGAGCGTGGTCACGGCGCACCCCCGTCGCGCCGCTCCCAGGCTCGTGTCGCCTCAATCGGGGCCACTCAGGCGGCCTCGCCGTCCGCGCGGGGCGGTCGCGCTAGCAATTCCACCGCGACCGTTCGGAGGTCGGCGCCTTCGTCGAGGATCTGCACGACGCTTTCGGCGATCGGCATGTCCACGTCAAGGCGTCGTGCGAGCTGCCAGATGGCACCGGCGCTGGCCGCGCCCTCCACCACGGCCCGGCCCTGGGTCCGTGGGTTGTCCGCGCCGGCGCCGGAACCCAGGCGCTGGCCGAACGCATAGTTTCGGGACGCGGCGCTGGTGCAGGTCAGCACGATGTCGCCGGTCCCCGCGAGACCGGCAAGGGTTTCCGCGCGCCCGCCGCACGCAATCCCCAGTCGGCGAATCTCCGCGATCCCCCGCGCGATCAAGGCGGCGCGGGCGTTCTCGCCGTAGCCAGCCCCGATGGCGATGCCGCAGGCGATCGCCAGTACGTTCTTGGCGGCGCCCCCGACCTGCGTCCCGATGGGGTCGTCATTCGCGTAGATCCGCAGGGCAGACCCGGCGAACAAGCCCTGAACCCGATCCGCGAGGCCGGCATCGTCGGTGGCAAGGGCAAGTGCGGTCGGGAGGCCCTGCGCCACTTCGCTTGCAAACGATGGCCCCGAGAGGATGGCTGTCCGGGCCGTCGGGAGGATGTCGGCAATCACCTCGCTCATCAGGTAGCCGCTGGTCCGCTCGATGCCCTTGGCGCAGAGCACCAGTGCCGCGTCTGGTGGAACCAATCCGCTGAGCAGGGAAATGACCGTCCGGACGTGTTGGGCGGGAACGGCGACCACCATGACATCAGCTGTCGCTTCGCGCAGCGTGGCCGTGGCGTGGAGGGTCGGTGGCAAGTCCACACCCGGCAGCAGCTCGGGATTGCGATGGGTGCGATTGATGGCGTCGGCAACTTCCGGCCGCCGTGCCCACAGGGTGGTCTCGCTGCCGGTGGCACGGGCGAGGACCGCTCCCAGAGCGGTACCCCACGCCCCCGCGCCAATGACCGAGA
>VXPW01000076.1:0-5358 GCA_009839325.1 Rhodospirillales bacterium | reverse complement strand
CGGGCGAGGACCGCTCCCAGAGCGGTACCCCACGCCCCCGCGCCAATGACCGAGACGCGGGTCATGGACGGCCTCCGGCGAGCGGCCAGCGGGCCCGAGCCGGTTCTTCCAGCGGTGACACCGAGCCTTCCGCCAGCCGTTCAAGTCCGGCCCAGGCCACCATCGCCGCATTGTCGGTGCACAGCCGCGGCGGCGGTGCCACGAGCCGCATCGCGTGGCTCGAGGCAACCACGTCCAGCCGCGCGCGCAACGACTGGTTTGCCGCCACGCCGCCGGCCAGCACGACGACGGTTCCGGCCGGATGCAGCCTCCGGAAGGCGTACACGGCCTGCTCCAGGCGGTCCGCCAGGGTTTCCGCCACCGCTTTCTGGAAGGACGCGGCAAGATCGGCGCGGGTCCGGGTATCAAGGGGGTCCGAACCCTGCCGTCCCATCACGTGTACCAATGCGGTCTTCAGGCCACTGAAGGACAGGTCCGCGTTGGCCCGGCCTGCCAGGGGCCGGGGCAGGGGAAACCGGTCGGGGTCGCCGTCGCGGGCCGCGCGCTCGATGGCCGGGCCGCCGGGAAAGCCGAGGCCCAGGAGCCGGGCCGCCTTGTCGAATGCCTCTCCGGCAGCATCGTCACGGGTCGTGCCGAGCAGCCGGTGACGGCCGACGCCGGCCACGGCAACGAACTGACTGTGCCCCCCGGACACGAGCAGGGCCAGATAGGGAAACTCCACGCGATCGGTGAGCCTCGGCGTGAGCGCGTGCGCCTCGAGATGGTTCACGGCGATGTACGGGAGGCCGTGGACGAGGGCGATGCATTTCGCGGTCACGGTGCCCACGAGCACGCCGCCGAGGAGGCCGGGACCCGCGGTCGCAGCGACCGCGTCGAGGGCTTCCCAGGAGCATCCTGCCTCGCGGAGCGCCTCCTGGATCGTCAGGTCGAGGCGGTCGGCGTGGCTCCGCGCCGCGAGTTCGGGCACGACCCCCCGGAAGGGGGCGTGCTGGGCGTGCTGCGACAGGATGACGTTCGCGCGAATCCGGCGCCGGGAATCGACGATGGCGGCGGCGGTCTCGTCGCAGCTGCTTTCGATCCCCAGCACGGTCCGGTCGGGTGCCAACGTGTCACCTCCCGCCCAGGCACCGCGTCAGGCGGCGAGCTTGCGTACCGCGTCCTCGTCCCATTCGATGCCAGTCCCTGGGCTGGTCGTCACCTGGGCGTAGCCATCCTGCACCCGCAGCGGTTCCGCGAGAAACGGCGTCGCCCAGTCGACGTACTCGAGCCAGTGGGCGCCCGGCGTCACGCGCATGAGGTGGGATGACACCTCCGGGAACAGATGGGTCGACACGGGAAGCTGCGCGCCGTGGGCGATAGCGGCTGCGCGCAGCCATCCTGTCACGCCGCCGATGCGCTGGGCGTCCGGCATCACGAAGTCCGCCGCGTCGGCGGCAACCGCCGCCTGAAGGTCCGCCGGGCCGTAGAAGTTCTCGCCGAGCTGAATCGGCGTGGCGACGGTCTCGCGGAGCTCCCGGCAGCCATCGTAATCGTCGTAGGCGATCGGCTCCTCGAACCAGACCAGACCGAGGTCGTCGAGCATCGGCAACCGCCGCAGCGCCTCCCGCCGCGACAGGCCCTGGTTGAAGTCGGACATGAGCAGACAGTCTTCGGGAACGGCTGCGCGCACCGCGTCGAACGCCGCCAGATCACCGTCCACCTGATCGCGCCCGAAGCGGATCTTCATTGCCCGGAAGCCGCCTTCGAGCAGCTCCACGGCCTGGGCGGCCACTGCGTCGGGTTCCATCAGGCCCAGGCCGTTGGAATTGTAGGCGCGCACCGGGCCGGGCGTCCCCCCGAGGAGGGCAGCCAGCGGCAGGCCCGCGGCGCGGGCGCAGGCGTCCCAGGCGGCCATGTCGAAGCCGGAGATCGCCTGGAGCGCAATCCCCTGGGGCCCGTACAGGTTGAGCCCCTGCGCCAGCTCGTCGTAGAGCGTCGCGGGCGTGCACGCCCGTCCCTTGACCATGGCTTCGATCTCTTCGAGCACGATCGCCTGCAGGCGCGCACCGTTGGGCCGGTAGCCGAACAGATAGCTGTGGCCGGTGACGCCTTCCTCGGTCAGCACGTCGATCAGCAGATACGGGACCTTCGTGAACGCGCCGATGCGTGTTGCCAGCGGACGGCGGAACGGGACCTCAACGGCGCGCGTGGAGACCGAACGGATAGTGAGCGGGTGCATGCTTGCTCCTGGGTCTGGGCGAGGGTGCCGGGCTGGCGGATGGTCTGGCTCAGTAGGTGGTACGACCGCCCGAGAGATCGAAGGCCGCAGCGGTCGAGAACGAGCAATCCTCCGACGACAGCCACGCGATGAGGGCGGCGACTTCTTCGGGTTGTCCCATGCGACCGAGCGGGATGCGCTCGACCATGTACTTCACCTGCGCTTCGGTGACCTGCCCCAGTATGGCCGTGTCAATCACCGCCGGCGTAATGCAGTTCACGAGTACACCGCTGCCGGCCACTTCCTTGCCGAGCGCGCGCGTAAACGTGATCACGCCTGCCTTCGAAGCGCTGTAGTGGGCGGCGTTCGGGTTGCCTTCCTTGCCTGCTACGGATGCGATGTTGACGATCCGGCCGTAGCCCGAGCGCACCATGTGCGGCACGACCGCCCGGCAGCAGAGGAACGTTCCGGTCAGGTTGACTTCGATCACGCGCCGCCATTCGGCCGGGTCCGCTTCCGCGACTGGAGCGATGTCTCCGGCAATACCGGCGCAGTTCACGAGGATGTCGACGCGGCCGTGCCGTTCCGTCGCCGCCGCGGCCGCGGCGGCCACGGCGTCATCGTCGGCGACGCTGAGGACCGTTGCCGTCCCCCCGGTGCTGTCGGCGGTCTCCGCCAGGCCTTCGGCGGCGGCGTCCCAAAGTTCGAGAGCGGCCCCGTCCGCGCCGAGACGCTTCGCCGTCGCGCGGCCGATGCCACTCGCGGCGCCCGTCACGACGGCGACGCGGCCCTTCAGATCAATCTGGTTCATGGACAACTCCTTGTCTTGATCAGGGTGCCTGCAGCCCCCTGTCAGCGGCTGGGAAGGCAGCGGTGCGGGCTCGTCCGGTCGAGTACCCGGCCCGGTTTCCGCGCGCGGCTGCAGTTCGGCGCCAGGGCCGACGGCCTGGCGGAGTTTCGCATGCCCAGGCGGGCCGCGCACCCGGAAACCGCCGACCCGAGAGGCCGCCAGGACCGCACGAAACGACCGGGGGCTCCACTGCAGCGGTACGGATGCAATTGCGGCGGGCTAGTCGGCGCCTGGCAGCGCCTCCAGTCCCCGGACGTTCATCCCTCCGTACCGGCGCAGACGGATGTCCGCCTGCTCCTTGTGGCCGGCAAAGTGTTCGAGGGCGCAGAGCCGGGAGCAGTATTGGCCGACCGCGACCGAGGCTTCCTCGGAAATCCGCTGGTAGGTGCATGTCTTGATGAACTTGCCGACCCACAGCCCACCGGTGTATCTGGCCGCCCCCCGAGTCGGGAGTGTGTGGTTGGTGCCGATCACCTTGTCTCCGTACGACACGTTGGTCTCGGGACCGAGAAACAGTGCCCCGTAGTTCGTCAGTCGGTCGAGAAAGTACTGCGGATCCCGGGTCATCACCTGGACATGCTCGGCCGCGATGGCGTCGGCCACCGTGAGCATTTCGTCGTAGCCGTCGCACACGATCACCTGGCCGTAGTCCCGCCAGGCCTGCCCCGCGGTTTCAGCCGTGGCCAGGGTTTCGAGCTGCCGCTCGACCTCCGTCAGCGTGTCTCGGGCCAGGGCCTCCGAATTCGTCAGCAAGATGGCCGGGGAAGTCGGTCCGTGCTCAGCCTGCCCGAGCAGGTCGGCCGCGCACAGTTCGCCGTCGACGGAGTCGTCGGCGATGACCAGCGTTTCCGTGGGGCCAGCGAAGAGGTCGATGCCGACGCGCCCGAACAGCTGCCGCTTGGCCTCGGCGACGAACATGTTGCCCGGCCCGACGAGCATGTCGACCGGCGCGATCGATTCGGTACCAAGCGCCATGGCGCCGACCGCCTGCACGCCGCCAAGGCAATAGATCTCGTCGGCTCCACCGAGGTCCTGGGCAACGACGATCGCCGGGTTCGGCTCGCCCTCGTAGGGCGGCGCGCACGTAATGATCCGCTGCACGCCCGCGACCTTGGCGGTCACCACGCTCATGTGGGCCGAAGCGACCATCGGGTACTTGCCGCCGGGAACGTAGGATCCCACGCTGTTGACGGGGATGTTCTTGTGGCCGAGCACGACGCCCGGCATGGTCTCGTGCTCCACGTCTTGCAGCGCATCCCGCTGGATCGAGGCAAAGTTGCGGATCTGGGCCTGCGCGAATTCGATGTCGGCGCGCTCGCGGGCGCTCACGCGCGCATAGCAGGCGTCGATGGCCGCCCGATCGAGACGGAACGTATCCGGCGACCACCGGTCAAAGCGTTCCGAGTATTCGCGCACGGCGGCGTCCCCGCGCGTTTCGATCTGGGCCAGAATGTCCTCGACCGTCTGCCGTACCTTGGCGTCGGCATCCGCCTTGGCATCGTCGCTGATCCCGGTCTTGAGGTGACGGGCCATGATGCGTGTCCAGGGATTGAATCGGCCGGCGATCGTAGCACGCCATCGTGCACCGGAATCGGGAGATAAGGATGAGCGATATCGACGGAAAACCACAGGGTCTGCCGGTCTGGGCCCAGGGACTGGATGGCCAGGTTGCGCTGGTGACCGGCGCCGGGCGCGGCCTGGGCCGGGCGTGTGCGCTGGCATTGGCCGAGGCGGGTGCGACGGTCGTCGCGGTGGCCCGGACCGAGGCAGATCTTCAACGCCTGGCCAGCGAGGCGACGACGCCGGTCGAGACGTGGGTCGAGGACGTGACCGGCGAAGCGCTGCTGGGCCGGATTGAAGGGATGGACCGCCTCGACGTGCTGGTGAACAACGCCGGCACGAATCAGCCGCAACCGTTTCCGGAGGTCACTGACGCGGCCCTTGACCTCCTGCTGGATCTCAACGTGCGTTCCGCCTTCCGGGTGGCCCGAAGCGCCGCCCGCGTGATGTTGCGCAGAAAATCCGGGTCAATCATCCACATGAGTTCGCAGATGGGTCACGTGGGCGCCGCCGATCGGTCCGTGTACTGCATGACGAAGCATGCAATCGAGGGCCTTACCAAGGCCATGGGCGTGGAACTCGGACCGCAGGGGATTCGGGTCAACGCGGTGGCGCCGACGTTCATCGAGACGCCGATGACGCGTCCCTACCTGGAGGATCCTGCCTTCGCCGAGTTCGTCCGCAACATGATCAAGATGAACCGGTACGGCAGCGTCGACGATGTGGCGGCGGCCGTCCTCTATCTGGCCTC
>VXPW01000020.1 GCA_009839325.1 Rhodospirillales bacterium | reverse complement strand
CGGATCCCGCCGTTCGAGGATCAGGTAGCCGAGGGAGTTGACGACGACCTGAAACCCGGCAGGCACCACCGTGGTCGTCTGCTCCTCGACGATGACCGCCGGGCCGGCGACTGCACCATCCGGGACGAGGTCGTTGCGGCGATACGTCGTTGCCGTCACGTAGTCGGCGCGGACCGCGTCAAAGAGCCGTCGGCCTGCCGCCGCCGGTCCCTGGCCTCCCGCCGGCTGCAGAACCGGCGAACCGACACTGACCGCTGTCGGCGACGCGAGGGTGCCATCCTTCATCGCGGACGTAATCGAGGAATCCCTTCGAGCGGTAACGGTGAGCGTCCAGCTCAGAACCTCGCGTTCCTGATCGGGGAGAGTCCGGCTGAAGAGGCGCGCGTATTCGGTGTCGAAGGCGGCGGCCAGGGTCTCACGGTCCGCGTCCGCCAACGTGCGGCTGGCAAGCGGCACCACGATCTCGTGTCCCTGCCCGACGTAGCGCATGTAGGCGTGCCTAGTTTCCTCGAGCTCCGCGCCCGCTCCGGCCCCGGCCAGCACGACCGCTCTCGCTTCCGCCTGCATCTCTCCGAGCAGCGCATTGGCCGCCCGGGGATCGAACTCGGCAAGATGCATGTAGCGGCTGCGGACCACCTCGTACGACACCGCGGCCCGGAGCATGCCGATCGCCGATCCGACCCCAGCACCGGTCGGCACGATGACGCGATCGACGTCGAGCTTCTGGGCGAGGCGCGCCGCATGCAGCGGCGCAGCGCCGCCGAACGCGATCATCGTCCGGGCGGAGACGTCCTTACCCCATTCGACGGCATGGACCCGGGCCGCGTTGGCCATGTTTTCGTCGACGACTTCCGAAATGGACAGCGCCGCGACCGGGTCCGCCAGCTCGAGCGGCCGTCCGACGGCGCCCCGAATCGAGTCGGCCGCCAGCTCCGGGACCAGTTGCAACGAACCGCCCGCGAAGTCCGCCGGATCGATGCGCCCGAGCACGACGTCGGCATCGGTCACCGTCGGGCGCTCGCCACCGCGGTCGTAGCAGGCAGGTCCCGGGTCGGCTCCCGCACTGGCCGGACCCACGTTCAGCCGGCCCATCGCGTCGACTCCCGCTATGGAGCCTCCGCCCGCACCGATCTCCACCATTTCGATGGCGGGAATGCGGACGGGCAGGCCGCTGCCCTTCAGGTTGCGGTAGGCGCGGGCGACCTCGAACGTGCGAGTCGTCTGCGGCTCGAACGCATCGATGAGGGCAAGCTTGGCGGTCGTCCCGCCCATGTCGAAGGACAGTGCGTTCTCGCAGTCGCACTCGCGCGCGATCTCGGCGGCGAGGATCGCACCGCCCGCCGGACCGGACTCGACCAGCCGGATCGGAAAACGGGACGCGATCTCGAGGGTGGTGAGTCCGCCGCCCGACGTCATGAGCAGCAGCGGACACCCCAGGCCGAGACCGCGCAGGGCGGTATCGAGGCGGCCGAGATAACTGGACATTCGCGGCTGGACGTACGCGTTGGCGCAGGCCGTCGACTGGCGCTCGTACTCCCGGATCTCGGGGCACACCTCGCTCGAGAGCGTGACGCGGAGATCCGGTAGGGCCTCGCGGAGAATCGTCCCGACCCGTCGCTCGTGGGCGGGATTCGCATAGGAATGGAGCAGCCCGACGGCGACCGCCTCGATCGCGTGGCGCTCGAACCGGGGCAAGAGGGCGTGCACGGACTGCTCGTCGAGGGGAACCAGGACGTGGCCCGCGTGATTCATCCGCTCGGTGACCGGCCAGCGCAGGTAGCGGGGCACGAGCGGGGCCGGCCGGTCGATCGAAATGTCGTACTGCTCGAAGCGGTTCTCGAGCGCCATCTCGACCGAGTCCCGGAATCCCTCGGTCACGATGAGCGCCGTTCTGGCGCCGGTCCGTTCGATCAGGGCGTTGGTAGCGAGCGTGGTGCCGTGAATGACCAGGCCGATTGCATCTGGCTCCACGCCGGCTTCGGCGATGGCCTGGCGGACGGCCGCGACCACGCCCTCTTCCGGGACGCTCGGGGTCGTCAGCACTTTGGCGGTGACGATCCCGCCCTCGGCGAGCTCAAGCGCGACGTCCGTGAAGGTACCGCCGACGTCAACGGCGATTCGGCAACGAGTCGTTGATTCAGTCACAGGCTTGCCACTGCCAGGCCATCGTGCGCTCCGCGCTCCTCGTGCTCAGCATCCTCGCGCCGATCGGCACGTTCAGTTTCGGGTCTTCGGCTCGCAGCGCCCGGATGCAGCCAGTCAAGCGCGAGTTGTGAGTCTGTCAAAGCGTAGCCCGGCTCGCGCGTCGCGAGCAGCAACGGGCGGTGCCGCCACCCTGGAATCCTCGCGGTTCATCCTTGGGAATGGCCAGCCGATCTCGGCCACTGCCATCCAGTTGGTCACTTCACGGAGCGATATATCCCACATCACGAGAGGCGCCTCGAGGCTCGCTGCTGAGCCGATGACAGCTGCAGGCAATCGCTGCACCATCTGATCCGCACGTGCCGGTCAAGCAGGGCTCTCACGACCTCAACGCTTCCCACTCCTCTTCCGCCATCATCGGCTGCACGGCGTCCCCAACCAAGGAAACCGTACCTGCCAGTTCCGACTGTGGATACCCGACGGCGCCGCTGCGCACCGGGCGCTGTTCCGCCACCGGTCGATCGCGTTTCAAGGTGACCACGGATTCTCCCGTCACGGAGACGCGATCAAGGACAGCCAGGCGCCGGGCCTTGAAATCGGAAGCTTTGATCGTTTCCATATGACCAGTCTTGCTGACTCGTCATGTCTTATCAATTTGGGGTCGAAGCGACAGTCAGATTTCCGAATCCTGAACGGCCCTCCCCGCGGCAACGGGCGGGGCCCCGACATCCGCGAGAAAGAGAACCCCCATGGACGAAGAGCAACTCGTACTGCCGTTGCCTGCGACAAAAGAATTGAAGGCTGCGCCAGCATATTCGGTGTGAGGCGTAGGCCCCTCACTTCAATTCATCGGGATTTTCTAGGTCCCCGTACCCGGCCGCCGTCATCCGATATACGTCGCTGTCTCGTGCAGCAAATCCTATGTCACACAAGAGGCTAAGGCTGGGGAACTGTTATCCCATGCCACACACCAATTGGGAGTCGCAAGAGAGTCCGATGTCGCGGAGCCGAACAACGCGCACTCAACTTCTCGCGGGCGAAGAGCACAACATTTCCAGCGTGACCCTTCGCTTCACAGCCCGAGCATCTCGAAGGTCCGGAGCGGCAGGAACAGGCGCCGTGCCGTGGACGGAAAGGACCTGAAGCCGTAACGCTCGTAGAAGGCGAGAGCGCGGTCGTTCTTCGCATCGACGACCATCGCATACACACCGACCATGTCGCTGGCCCGGACAACACGCCGAATCGCATCCAGAAGCAGTAACTCGCCGAGCCCGCGTCGCTGGTGCCCCCGGTCGACCGCCAGACGCCCGATCACGACGGCGGGCACGGGATAGTGGGGCAAGCGTCGTGCCAGCTCCACCGGTAATCGGTCCTTTTCGAAGCTCGCCGCGCTCAATGTGTAGTAGCCCGCGATCTCCCCTGGTCTTTCACCCACCGCAACGAAGACCTGCGCGATCCGTCGCCGGGCATCCTGAGCGGCTTGCCGGCGGAGGTAGCTATCCAGGGCAGGTTCCCCACAGGAAAAGGACGCACGGTCGTGATGGGAGCCGAGCGGTTCGACGGCAACCTGCGTTTCATCCACGGACGCGCTCGCGATAGCGGCGGGCAGCTCGCCGCAGCGCCGCATTCGGCTCCGGCGGGTGGAGCAACGCATCATGGAATGCATCCCAGTCGGTCGCCGGCAGGACGATTCTCTCGCGCGCCTCAATCACCCGCTCCGCCGCCGCGACCGCGTTGCGCAGGACAAACCGGCTGACCGTGGTTTCCTCGTAGGCCGCCGCCCGCTCCAGCGTCCGCTTGCTCCTGGCGTCGACGCGCAGATGCACGCGCGCGCGCTTCGATTCTGCTGCTTCAGCCACTTGCCAGTCTCCCGCATGCAAGAATAATGACTCTAGGCGCCATAATGGCGTACACTACCACGGTGGCCGCGAACCCGCTTCGCACGCAGGCGCCCCCTGCTGGCGCCTGCGTCCCCCCGGTGTGGACAAGAGATTGATTCAGCATAAGAAAGTTCCTTTCGGAAACATTTGACATCGCTGAATCTCTGGTCCACATCTGCCCTCGGAATACGGGAGGGCCGGACGGATAAAGAAAAACACAATGGTGTCCACGAGCGTACAGATTCCGAAGCGTGTGGAGCGGTCGCAAATAACAACGGGACGGCAGAGGCCCGTCTACAGTCCGCCGTCCTGACAATCGCCCGGCTGCTCGGGCGCCAGCTCGCCCGCGAGCAGTTCGCCGGGTTGTATGCCGCCAACGACAATCGGCCGACCGAAGAGATCCGAGAACCGCGGAGCCGACAGGCGTGACCCCATGACCCGTGTCGCCCTCTACGCCCGCTTTTCCTCCGACCGGTAGAGCGGCGCCTCGATCGACGACCAGTTCCGGGTCTGCCGCGATCACGCGGATCGGTCGGGCTGGGCCATTACGTGCGGCTGCCGCAAAGCCGCGCGATCTCGGGCGACAGCATGATCCTCCGCCCAGGCGTCCAGGCATTGCCGGAGGCCGCGCGCCGGGGCGCCTTCGACGTCGTGGTAGCGGAAGCGCTGGACAGCGTGACCCGCGACCAGGCGGACGTGGCGGCACTGTTCAAGCACCTGCAGTTCGCGGGAATGACGATCGTGACGCTGGCCGAGGGCGAGATCAGCGAACTCCACGTCGGGCTCAAGGGCACGCACTATCTTCTCCGAAAAAGGACGGATGGAATCTGCGAGACTGGATCCATGAAACGTGTGCTGATCTACCTGCTCGGTGCAGCGATTGTCGTTGCCGCCGTCTTCCTCGGCCTGTTGTTTCGCCCCGATATTGCTGCGCAGATCTTTTTTGGAGCGGCTCCGTCACCCGTGGAGATGAACCTCAGGCCCACT
The DNA here is from genome assembly GCA_009839325.1 of Rhodospirillales bacterium. Taxonomy (GTDB): domain Bacteria; phylum Pseudomonadota; class Alphaproteobacteria; order TMED109; family TMED109; genus VXPW01. Next base: position 1,456 of record VXPW01000020.1, on the reverse strand, counting down.
CACGACGTGCCGGCGGCGGACGAGAAGTCCGCGGCCATCGTCGCGGCCGCCAGGCGCTTTCTGGAATCAACGGACGCCGACCAGAGACAGGCGGCGACCTATCGGTTTACCGACCACGCACAGCGCTCAAACTGGTCCAACTTCCCGGAGGGCATGGTGCCGCGTGGTGGCGTGAAGCTCGGTGCGCTCTCGGCATCGCAGCGGGAGAACCTCGACGGGCTTCTCCGGGAACTTCTGAGTGAAGACGGCGTGAGAAACATCGCCTGGCAGTTGGCCGCGGCAGACCTGCTGGTCTCGGGAAACGTGTTCGACGTCATGAAATACGGCAGTGAACACTATTACGCTGCATTTCTCGGTGAACCGTCCACTACGGAGCCCTGGATGTTCCAGTTCGGCGGGCACCATCTCGCAATCAACGCCACCGTATTCGGACCGAACGTCTCCTTTTCGCCGATGCTGACGGGCGGCCAACCGCTGCATCTGCGCTACGACGGTGACGACATCTTCATTACGCAGAAGGAAACGGCGGCGGCGCAAGCGTTCATGGACAGCCTGACGGACGAACAGAGAGGACAAGCCGTTCGAGCCGGGAAGCCCATCGACCTCCTGCTGGGCCCGGGAAAGCACGGCGCCACCGTCGCGCCGGAGGGCATCAGGGGCAGTGAACTGACCACGGCGCAGAGAACGCTGCTCCTGGAGGTGATCGAGGCCCGTTTGGGTTTCATGAACGATGACGACTACGCCGAACGCATGAAGGCCGTGGTGGCCGAAATCGACGACACGTACTTTGGCTGGTGGGGGCAGCAGGGTGTCCTGGGCGCCGTGTATTTCCGCGTGACCAGCCCGTCGCTGGTGCTCGAATACGCGTCGCAAGACGACGACGGCACTGCGGATCACGCCCACAGCATGTATCGCGAGCTTGACAACGACTACGGCGCCGCGTGGATCAGTGCCGACTAGATCCGACGAGCCCATTCGTACGAGAGGGGCCGCGTAACCGCCAGATCCATGTGACTCCGCCAGCCCGCGCACGTGCAGCGTGGTCCAGATCTCGTATTCCAGCAGCCGGCTGGAGACCAGCGTCTCCTCCCAGAGCTAACCGGGCGGCCCGCCATCCTCGGCGAGAAGATGTGCAAGTGCGACGGGCGTGTCGAATTAGATCACCGGTTGCGCCGGCTCTCGTCCAGATCGACCAGAATGTCATCCAGCAGGGCGACCGGTTCGGGCCTGGGCGGCGGCCCAGAGGCAGCCAGCCGCGGCGGCGTCAGCACGCCGGAGCGCACCATTTCCGCCAGGAAGGTGTCGGCGAGAGTCGGGCTCCGGGTCTCCCGCGGTGGGCCGAGTTCCGCCACGACCTGATCCCGGTCGGTCACGTGAACGGTTTCGCCGGACGCCGCAAGCCGGACGTACTCGCTCAGCTTGCTGTTCAGAACCTTGATGCCCACTGATTTCATGC
>VXPW01000037.1 GCA_009839325.1 Rhodospirillales bacterium | reverse complement strand
TAGAGCTTGTGGCCCGAGAACGTGTAGAAGTCGCAGGCGAGGTCCTGCACGTCGACGGCCGCGTGCGGGACGGCCTGGCAGCCGTCGACCAGCGTGAGGATGCCCCGTTCACGGGCCCGGTGGCAGATCTCGCGAGCCGGGAGCACGGTGCCGGTGGTGTTGGAGACGTGCGAGAACGCGATGAGCCGGGTCCGGTCGGTCACCTCCCGGAAGACCGCCTCGACGTCGACGTTCCCGTCCCGGTCGGCGGCAGCCGCGCGAATTCGCACGCCGGTCGCATCGCGCATCAGTTGCCACGGCACGATGTTGGAGTGGTGTTCGAGCACCGTGAGCACGATCTCGTCGTCCGGCTCGAGGCGGCCGCTCCGGCCAAGCGTCTCGGCCACCAGGTTGATCGCCTCGGTCGCACCCCGGGTGAACACGATCTCCTCGGCCCGGCTGGCGTTGAGGAAGCGGCGCACGGTCTCGCGCGCGGCCTCGTACCGGTCAGTGGCCTGCGCCGAGAGCAGGTAGACCCCCCGGTGCACGTTGGCGTATTCCGACTCGTAGAAGTCCCGGAGTCCGTCCAGCACCGCGCGGGGCTTCTGGGCGCTCGCGGCGCTGTCCAGGAACGCGAGCGGACGGCCGTGCATCGGGCGCGCCAGCAGCGGGAAATCGTCCCGTGCGGCGAGGATTTCGGGGTTCTGGCCCGCAGGCGCGTTCATGATGTGGCACTCCCCAGTGCGTGCAGTCGGTCGTCGACCAGGCGCCTGACGAACTCCCGCATGCCCTCGTGGGCGATGCGGTCGGCCACGGCGCCGGTGAAGGCCTCCATCAACAGGGCCCGCGCCAGCTGCTCGGACAGGCCACGGGAGCGGAGGTAGAACAGCGCGTCGGCGTCGAGTTCGCCGGTCGCGGAGGCGTGGCTGCACGCGACGTCGTCGGTGAGGATCTCGAGCTCCGGCTTGCTTTCGGCACGGGCGCCGGCGTTCAGAAGCAGGTTGCGGTTGTCGAGCGCCGCGTTGGTGCCCGAGGCATCCGGGAGCACCCGGATCCGCCCCTGGAAGGCGCCGCGCGCCGTGTCGGCGAAGATGCCCCGCCAAAGCTGCCGGCTCGTCCCTTCGCGGGCGTGGTGATCGAGGCGGGTCAGCGCGTCGATGTGGCCTGACTCCCTTGCCAGGCAGACGCCGTTGACCTCCCCGTCGGCGCCCGGCTCCTCGAGCGAAAGGCGCGTCTCGGTCCGGACGGCGCCGCCGGTTGCGGCCAGCACGAACCCGGCATAGGCGGCGCCGGCCCGCAGGCGGGCGTGGGCGACGTTGACGTGCACGGCGGTCTCAGATCCCGCGTCGGCCCGGACATGCTCGAGGCGCGCCCCGGCGCCGACCGCGATGTCGGTGACGTGGTTAGTCCAGACGCCGGCACTGCCGCCCGCATGCACCTCGACCACGTGCGCCCGGGCACCGGCGCCAAGCGCGATCAGGGTGCGGAGGTGATGGGCTCGCGGTTCCTCTGTCTCGCGGGCGACGTGCACCACCTCGAGCGGATGGGCAAGCGCGACGCCGTCCTCGATCAGCAGCACAGCGCCGTCGGAAGCGAGCGCCGTGTTCAGCGCCACCAGTGCCTGTGGACGGCGGTCGGTGACCCGCGACAGCCGCTCCTCAGCGAATGCGTCGGGGTCGCCGATGAGGTCGCGGGCCGCCTGCGGATTCTCCGCCAGCAGCGCGCTCAGCGTGGTCAGACGAACCCCCTCCGGCGGCTCGCCGGCGTCGGAGTGATCGGGACTGAACCGGCCGTCCACGAACACCAGCCGATGGCGCGGTCCCTCGAGGTACGGAGCCGGCACCGCTGCCGCTCGCGCGCCGTCCGGCGCCGCGGGCGCAAAGACCTGGCCGGTCAGGGCCGCCGTCGGTCCCGACCGCCATTCCTCGATCCTCGCGGTCGGCGGGCCGTCTTCCTCGAACTGGCGGAAGGCCTCGGCACGAAGTGCGTCGACCCATGGCGTGCCCGAGCCCGGCAGCGAGTCACGGCAGGCGGCGAACGCCGTTCGCTGGCCTGCCAGCCATGCGTCGGTCATGGTGTCAGGCTGGCTGGAAGGCCGCATAGCCGGCCCGCTCCAGTTCCAATGCGAGTTCGCGGTCGCCCGAGCGGGCGATCCGCCCGTCGGCCAGGACGTGCACCGAATCCGGCACGACGTACTCGAGCAGCCGCTGGTAGTGCGTGATGACGACCAGGGTGCGCTCGGGGTTGCGCATCGCGTTGACCCCCGTTGCCACGATCCGGAGGGCGTCGATGTCGAGGCCGGAATCCGTCTCGTCGAGGATCGCGAGTCGGGGCTCCAGCATGGCCATCTGGAAGATCTCGTTCCGCTTCTTCTCGCCGCCCGAGAAGCCGGCGTTGACGTCGCGCCGGAGAAAGTCCTCGTCCATCTCGAGCCGGCCCAGGGTCGCGCGGGCGCGCTTCAGGAAATCGATCGCATCGATCGCGGACTCGCCCCGCGCCTTGCGCTGGGCGTTGAGGGCGGTGCGGGTGAAGGTGGCGTTGACGACGCCCGGGATCTCGACCGGGTACTGGAACGCCATGAACACGCCGGTTGCCGCGCGCTCCTCGGGCTCCATCGCGAGGAGGTCCTGCCCGTCGTAGCGCACCTCGCCGTCGGTGACCTCGTAGCCGTCCCGGCCCGCGAGCACGTTCGACAGGGTCGACTTGCCCGACCCGTTCGGCCCCATGATGGCGGCGACCTCGCCGGCCGCGACGCTCAGGTCGATGCCCTTCAGCACCTCCTTGTCGTCGACACTGGCCCGAAGATTGCGAATCGAGAGAAGTGGTTCGCTCATCCGACGGCGCCCTCCAGGCTGATGCCGAGCAGTTTCTGCGCCTCCACCGCGAACTCCATGGGAAGCTGCTGGAGCACGTCGCGGCAGAAGCCGTTCACGATCATTGACACAGCCTCCTCGGGGTCGAGCCCGCGCTGGCGGCAGTAGAAGAGCTGTGCGTCGCTGATCCGCGACGTCGTGGCCTCGTGCGCAACCTCGGCGCCGGGGTGCCGCACGTCGATATAGGGCACCGTGTGGCCGCCGCAGGTATCGCCGATCAGGAGTGAGTCGCACTGCGTGAAATTGCGGGCGCCGCCCGCCTTCGGCTGAACCCGCACCAGGCCCCGGTAGGTCTGCTGCCCGCGGCCGGCCGAAATCCCCTTCGAGATGATCGTGCTCCGGGTGTCACGCCCGAGGTGAATCATCTTGGTGCCGGTGTCGGCCTGCTGGCGAAGGTTCGAGATCGCGACCGAGTAGAACTCGCCGACGGACCGGTCACCCTGGAGGAGCACGCTCGGGTACTTCCAGGTGATCGCCGAGCCGGTCTCGACCTGGGTCCAGGAGATCTTCGAATCGGCACCGCGGCAGGCGCCCCGCTTGGTCACGAAGTTGTAGATGCCGCCCTTGCCCTCGGCGTCGCCCGGGTACCAGTTCTGGACGGTCGAATACTTGATCTCGGCGTCCTTCAGCGCCACGAGCTCGACGACGGCCGCGTGCAGCTGGTTCTCGTCGCGCTGCGGCGCCGTGCACCCCTCGAGGTAGGAGACCCGGCTCCCCTCGTCGGCAATGATCAGCGTGCGCTCGAACTGGCCGGTGCCCTGCGCGTTGATCCGGAAGTAGGTGCTGAGCTCCATCGGGCACTGCACGCCCTTCGGGACGTAGACGAACGAACCGTCGCTGAAGACGGCGGAGTTGAGCGCTGCGTAGAAGTTGTCGCCCTGCGGCACCACGCTCCCGAGATATTTCCTGACCAGCTCCGGATGGTCGCGGACGGCCTCCGAGATCGGGCAGAAGATGACCCCCATCTCGGCAAGCTTGTCCTTGAAGGTGGTCGCCACCGAGACGCTGTCGAACACGGCGTCGACCGCGACGTTCCCGGCGCCGGCGACGCCCGCCAGGACCTCCTGCTCCCTGAGCGGGATGCCGAGCTTCTCGTAGGTGCGGAGGAGTTCGGGATCGACCTCGTCGAGACTGGCGGGACCGTCGCCCTCCTGCTTCGGCGCGGCGTAGTAGCAGGCCTCCTGGAAGTCGATCTTGGGGAAATGGACGTTGGCCCAGCGGGGTTCGCGGTTCTCGAGGCCAAGCCACATGCGGAACGCCTTGAGGCGCCACTCGAGGAGCCACTCCGGCTCTTCCTTCTTGGCCGAGATGAAGCGGACGATCTCCTCGTTGAGACCCGTCGGGGCCCGTTCGGTCTCGATGTCGGTGACGAAGCCGTAGCGGTACTCGCCGGATGCACGCTCGACCGTCTCGACCGTTTCCCGGAGCGGGGTCACGAGGCCATCTCCGGCACGGCGGCAACAGGGGCAGCGGGCAGCGGGAAGCCCGCACCACCGCCGGTCAGTTCCTCCAGCGAAATGCCTTCGAGGGTGGAACGGACCGCCTCGTTGATGCGCTGCCAGTTGGCCGCGGACGGGCAGATCTCCATGAGGTCGCAGGCATCGCTCGCCTCCGCGCAGATGGTGAGCGCAATGGGGCCGTCGATCGCGGCGATCACGGCACCGACCGAAATGTCGGTCGCGGCGTGCGCACTGCGGTAGCCGCCGCCGGGGCCGCGCTGCGAATCCACCAGGCCGGCGCGCGCGAGCGCAGCCAGTACCTTGGTGACAGTGGGCGCCGGAAGATGCATGTCCCGGGCCAGCGCTGCTGCAGTGAATGTGCGTGCGGGCTCACGGGCCATACGCCCTGCTAGCAGAACGGCGTAGTCCGCGAGCCGACTGACACGGAGCATGGGATCCTCCTCCCCGTCCGGTAGGTCGACATGCAACACTTAGTATTTAAGACCAATTGAGTCAACTATTGCATGTTCGGCTGTGCTAATGTCTGACATTGCAACGGTCGGGTGCGAGTATGCCGGGTCCGTAGCTGGGCGCCCGGCGGGTGCATGTCTGGCCCGCGTGATGCGGGTGCGAAAGTTCGGCCACCCTCACGCCGCGAGCGTTGCGGGACCCTGACTGCGCCGCCCTTGCGGCGGCGTCGAGGAGGCTGAATTGCCAACGATATTCCGGGCCTTGCTCCCGTTCATCCTTACCGCCGCGCTCGCTGCCGCTTTCACGGCCCGAGCCGACACCACCGATTCCCAATGGGCGACGGAGGTCGTGATCGCCAAGCAGGGCGACCACTGCGCCGACGACCCGAGCTGCATGAATCGCCTGCACCCGGCGATCCCGCCGGTGGCCCATGCAAACCCGGGCGACTTCATCACGATGGGCACCCGCGACGCGCTCGATTCCGACCTGACCCTGGACTCGATCGCCGACGACATGGCGGCGCTCGACCTCAACCTCGTGCATCCGATGACCGGACCCGTGCACATCAACGGGGCCAAGCGGGGCGATGCCCTCGCGGTGGAACTGCTGGCGATCGACCCCGACCAGTACGGCTACACGCTGATCGTCCCCGGTTTCGGGTTCCTGCGCGACCTCTACACCGAGTCCTACATCGTGAACTGGAAGCTCACCCCGCGGGGCGCGGTGTCCGACCAGATGCCGGGCATAACGGTGCCCTACGAGGCGTTCCCCGGCTCGATCGGCGTGCTGCCGGGCGAGCCCGAGGTCCAGGCCTGGAAGGCCCGCGAGGCGGCGCTCGCCGAGGCCGGCGGCATCGCGCTCGCGCCCCAGCCCATCGGCGGCCTGCCGGCCGCGGTGTGCGGACCGGAGGGCAGCCACAGCGCCGACTGTCTCCGGACCATCCCGCCCCGCGAGAACGGCGGCAACATGGACGTCCAGCAGACGCAGGTCGGCACGACGATGATCTTCCCCTGCTACGTCGACGGCTGCGGCCTGTTCATCGGTGACGTCCACTACGCCCAGGGCGACGGCGAGGTCTCCGGCACGGCGATCGAGATCGGCGCCGTGGTGACGGTGCGGACCAGCATCATCGAAGGTGGCGCCGCCGGCATGGTGGCACCGCAGGTCTCCGGCAACGACGAGATCCGCGACATCGAGCCGACCCGGTTCCACCAGACGATCGGCCTGCCGCTCAAGACGGCCGGCGAGGTCCCAATCTACGTGACCTACCTCGAATCGGAGAAGATCGGGGCGCTCGAGAACCTGAGCGAGGACCTCACCCTCGCCGCGCGGCACGCGCTGATCCAGATGATCGACTACATCCAGGCCGAGCACGGGATGACGCGCGAGCAGGCTTACATCCTGGCAAGCGTGGCGGTCGACCTCCGGGTCGGGCAGGTCGTCGACGTGCCGAACTACGTGGTCACCGCGGTCCTGAACCTTGACGTCTTCGACAAGTACAGGAACTGAGACCGTTTGCTCCCGAGGAGCGCGCGCCACCCGGCGGGCGCTCCTCGGAGCCTTTCTCGCCGGCGCCCTCGGGGCCGTCCCGGCGAGGGCCCACACCCCCTACCGGCAGTGGCAGGTCTACCGCCAGCGCCACCTCGTGATCGGCGCGTCGCGGGCAGACGCCGAGAGCTATCCCAAGGCCAAGCGGATCCAGGCGTTCCTCGAGGAGCACCTGCCGGAAGCCAGCGCGCGGGT
>VXPW01000044.1 GCA_009839325.1 Rhodospirillales bacterium | reverse complement strand
TTTGTGTTGCAGCATGCCGACGACGATGCCGGGAGCGATGCCTTGCTCCTCCGCGAACGCTCTAACGACGTGTGCCCTCCGTGGTGAGGTGGCGACGAACTGCTTCCACGCCGATCTGGGAACAAGATTGCTGGAGGCCCACTCATTGGCTTCTTTTTCTTGCTCGGCGCCGTTGTCGTTGGTCTCGTCGACAAACACGCCTTTCTTGCTGTGCAGAAGGATATGCGCCGCCTCGTGGAAGAAGCTGAACCAGAGATGGTCATCGGACTTGTGTCGAGCGGTCAGTTGAATGACAGCCTTCCTGAGCGTTAGCCACCAAGCCGCGCCGCTGAGCGCCGTCTTCGGCAATGGCTGCACCAACACGAGTGCAACCCCGGCCTCATTACATAGTTTTGCAGTCTGCTGCAAAGCCTCGACGATCGGCTCACGCGTCAGGCCACGGACCTTTCCGATCGCGTGCCCGAACCGGCTCTCGCTAAAGTCCGCACACTCCTCGCGTTCAGCTTCGATCTCACCGAGTCGGAGCCAGGTTGCCAGTGCGAACTCGCTGCTCTTGAATTTCGGAGAGTGGCGATAGGCCACGTTGGCGAGACCGTAGCGAGCTGTCCAGGCATCGACCGAACCCACTTGAAAGAACGTCAGCAACTTCGATACGGCATCGATGTTTGATTCCGGGCGCCGAAAGCAACCTCGCTTCACCAACTCCCGTACCGGGAAGGACTTGATCTATTCCACTGCGGCAGCGGCATTTTCGGCCTCAGCCTTCCGGGCCCGGTGTAGTTGATGTTCGGCTTCGATCCCGAGCCAGATGCTGGCCTCCACGCCAAGCACTTTTTCGAACTGCAGTGCTGTTCCCGGCTCAAGCGGCGCCTTACTGGAAATGATCTCGCTGATCAGCCTAGGGGAACGACCGCATCGCCGCGCGAATTCCGCATGCGAAATGCCCTCGCCCGCGAGGCGTTCCTCGAGGATCGATCCGGGTGGAGCCGCGTAGTCCGGACGGAATTGGTTGGTCGTCGTCGTCATCTGTCCTCCGTCCTTCAGCGATAGTCGACCACATCAAGGATTGTGATCGCTGTTACATGTTCCGTGTCGATCCCTCCATCGCCCTTACGCGGAACAGGCTGGTGGTTGGGTTCGAAGACGAGCCGGTAAAGCCAGTGTGCACCAAAGAACCCGCGAGCTACACGGAGGTGCGACCATTGATGACGGTCGGTGGCACCAATTTCGGTGTCTCACGATCGAAACTGAACGCAAGACGGCTGGGGGTTCGCTACTCCAGCGGCTGGACGATCGTGAACGCCCCCCGGATGTCTCCTGCCGCGAAGCCGCGCGCCTGATCGCCCGGATACAAGGCGTCAAGCTGGGCAACGATCTCCGGCGCAATACTGCTGCCATGGCACGTCGTGCAGACCTCTTGCGTGATGATGGCCTTCATGTACCGGAAGTCGCGATGACCGTCGCCGGCGACGATTTCGGCGTGATCCAGCGTCTTCGGGTCGGCCCCGGCCGCCTTGCGGGCTTCGAAGTCCTGAAGGACGGCCATTTCCCACGCGTCGGGTGCATTGTCGGGGTTCCTGAGCTTCAGGCTGGTCCTTCCGACCTGCCATCCGCGGGCCGAGGATTCCGCCTGCGCAATGCCGGGCGCCGCCAGATTGCACACTTCGATGGCGGCCACCGGCCCGCCGTCGGCCATGGCCAGTGACAGCTGCTCCTTAAGCGCACCCGCAAACGACTTGATCACATCCCGGCTGGCTGCCGTGCGGGCGGCCACGTCGTCATCGGCGAACGCGGGATTGAGGACGACGAGAAGAACAAGTACGGCCAGAAACACTCGCATAAGCGACCTTCGATGGTGGTTCGCGATCCAGCTTATCAAAGTCGCGCCTCGCGAACGCCCGGCCCGACGACGCACTGGATCGGCGCGACTCGTCGACCGGCCGCGAATCGTTTGCCGGCGGCCGCGGCATGTTGCCGTGCGGCGGGCCAGGGCAGACTCGCGAACGGCACCGGGCCCGGTTCGGCGACGCGGCAGAATGGCCGGCACGGACGTCGGGGAAGGCGCGGCCCGGGTCGGTTCAGAGAAGCTGAGCCATGCATTTGCTGCATACCTTGATCGCAAAAGTTCGCACAGATATTCCTGAAATCTGCTGAGTTTTGGGCATTGCTCATCATGCAGAAATTGCATGACTTCCTTGACTCCTTTTCGATGCAGGTGGAGCGTGTATGCCTTGGGAAAGGCCTGCACCTGACCGATCAGGCAACGGGGCATGGCCTCGGACGGAATTGATCCGTGAAGACAAGCACGATCGTGGCACTGCTGATGGCCGCCGTCATCGTGGCGGGGCTCGGGGTTTGGGGCGCCGTTTGGTGGCAGGAGCGCCGCCATTTCGAGGTCACCGACAACGCCTACGTGCGCGGCAGCATCACGATGATTGCTTCCCGCATCAGCGGCTATGTCACCGAAGTACCTCCGCCGACGCACACGCATGTACATCCCGGCGACGTGCTGGCGGTGTTCGAAACCGAGCCCCTGGAAGCGGTCGTGGACGAGCGGCGCGCGAGCGTCGAGGTGGCCGAGGCAGCCATGTCCGCCGCCCTCGCCGAGGTGGAAGCCGCCAACGCCGCAGGTGCCGCTGTGGCCGGCCACCGGGTTACGACCGAAGCCCGCAAGGTGGCGAAGCAAGTTGAAGTGCGGAGCGCCGAGGCCCGGGCGGCTTCGCTGGAGGCCGAGCGCGACCACGCAGCCATGGACGCCGAGCGGGCGGAGACCTTGTACGACGCGCGTTCAATCAGCCGCAGCGGTCTGGATGACGCCAGGACCCGGCTGGTGCGCGCCGAACACGATCTCCAGGCCGCCATCGCTGACGCCGCCAAGCTCCGCAGCGAGCTTCTGGTGCTCGATGCCGAGATCGCCGAGCTGGGTGCGGAGGCCACGGAACGCGAAGCCAACCTGAGCCGGGCGAATGCCCGTCACCAGAGTGCTGCCGCCGCGCTCGAAAGCGCGAAGGCCAAGCTGGAGGCGGCGGAACTGGACCTGGCGTCGACCGAAGTGCGCGCGCCGATCGAGGGTTTCATCGCCAACCAGACGGTTGAGCCGGGCTTCTACATCGAGGAAGGCTGGCCGATGATGGCAGTGGTGCCGCTGCACAGCATCTGGGTTACTGCCAATTTCAAGGAAACGCAGCTGGAACGGCTGCGCGTCGGGCAGGAAGTGCGAATCGAGGTCGATGCGTTCCCGGACCATCCGATCACCGGCCACATCCTGAGTTTCGCACCGGCGAGTGCCGCATCGTTCTCGCTGCTGCCGCCGCAGAACGCATCCGGCAACTTCGTGAAGGTCGTACAGCGAGTGCCTGTCAAGATCCGGTTCCAGACGCCGGAAGCCCTCACCAACCGGATCGTGCCCGGCATGTCGGTCGTGGTCGCGGTTGACACTCGTACGGCGCCGCAGGGTGCAGCCCTAGCGGAGCGCACACAGTAAGCACGCCCTCCGTCCTGCCGCCAGCAATCGATGTCGGCGGACTGACACCATCCGGCCGTCTCGCCTTCTGGGCGATGACCGGTGGGATGTTCCTGAACCTGATGGGGGTTCAGAACCTGGCCATCGCGTTCCGGCACATCCAGTCGGGTCTGGGGGCCGGTCCGGACGAGGTCAGCTGGATCATCACGTCGTTCCTGATCGCGGAAGTCGTGATGCTCGCGATGTCCGGGTGGCTGCTGCGGGTGCTCTCGATCCGCTGGATGTTCACGATGTGCGCGGGCGGGTTCACCGTCGGGTCGGTCCTCTGCGCGCTCGCCTGGGACATCAATTCCGCCGTCGCCTTCCGCGCCGTTCAGGGGCTGTTCGGCGGCGGCATCATGCCGTGCGTCTTTTCGGTGATGTTCACGCATTACCGACCGGAAGCCCGCGATCGCGTGAGCATGCTGGTCGGGCTCTTCGCGACCGCGGCGAGCGCGCTCGGCCCCATCCTCGGCGGCTTCATCGCCGAGTCCCTGTCGTGGCGCTGGATCTTTCTCTCGAACGTGCCGTTCGGCATCGTCGTGACCCTGCTCGGCGCGTCGCTCGGCCGATACGACTCGCCGGAGACGGGCCTCTGGAAGCGGGCGGACCTGCCGGGGATCGTGCTCGCGATCCTGGTCCTGGGCCCGGGCCTGGTTGTGCTGGAAGAGGGGCGCCGCGCCGACTGGTTTGCCTCCGACCTGATCACCTCACTGACCGCGGTGTCGGCGATAGCCCTCCTGCTGTTCCTGGCCCGCGAACTCACGTGCAAGGACCCGGTGGTCGACCTCTCGGTGTTCAAGACGCGGAACTTCGCGCTCGGGAGCGCCGTCGTGTTTTGCTGGGGGGTCGTGCTGTTCGCGCCGGGGTACCTCCTCCCGGTATTTCTTGCACGGGTGCGCCTTCTCGACAGCATCGTCATCGGGCAGATGGTCTTCGTGCTCGGGGTCGGCCAGTTTTTGTCCGGTTTCATCACGCTCGCGCTGTTCCGGATCTGGCCGCGCCGGATCGTGGCCCTCATCGGCATCCTGATGATGGGCACGGGCACCCTGATGCAGGGCTTCATGTTTGCCGGACCGGGTTTCTGGGATGTGTTTCCGGCGCAGACCGTGCGCGGCCTCGCCGCGCAGCTGACGTTTCTCCCGATCCTGAACCTGGCGCTCGGCTATCTCGGGCCCGATCGCATCAAGAACGCGTCGGGCTTGTTCAACCTGATCATGCGGCTCGGCGCGGCGGTCGGGATCGGCGCGATGAACTCCATCCTGGAAGCCAGAATCCAGCACCACTACACCCATCTCTCGGACGTTGCCCGGAACTCGGCCGCCGTGGCCCACGACTGGCTGCGGATGCTCTACCGCGGTCTGGAACCGACGGTGTCGGACTCGTTTGCTGCCGTCCGGGGAACGGCGAGTTACATCTACCTGGTTGCGGAACGCGAGGCGATGGTGCTCGCGTTCAACGAATCGATGCTAGGACTTGGGGCCGCAATGCTGCTGCTGGCGCCTTCGGTGCTGTTCCTCAAGAGCATTGCAGGAATCCAGCCGACGCGGCGGCGCGGTGCCGGTAGTGGGGTGCGTGGCCCATGAAGCACTGCACGATCGCTCCATGCGGCTACGCGGCGCGAGCATGTCATCGCCTTGCGCCGGCAGTCGTGAAACGGTCAAGACTTCGCGCTAAGGTCGCCCTGCACCATGCAAAACGCCACCCGCTTCCTGCTTGACGACTCCCACGCCGGCGTCGGCCCGGACGACGTCCCGTCCGTCTTCCGGCTCCGCCAGCAGTTCCCGCGCCCGACCGAGCCGGATCTCGTCGCGGCGGTGCGGCGGGAGATGGCGCCGGTGGCCGCCGCTGTGCGGCCCGGCCAGCGCATCGCGGTGACGGGTTCGAGCCGCGGCATCGCGAATCTCGCGACCGTGGTGCGCGAGTGCGTGGGCGCGCTGCGCGCTGCGGGCGCCCGTCCCATTGTCGTCCCCGCGATGGGCAGCCACGGCGGTGCGACGGCTGACGGGCAGGCGCGCGTGCTGGACGACATCAACGGCATCACCGAGGCGAGCGTCGGCTGCCCCATCGAATCGAGCATGGAGGTGGTGCGAATCGGGACCACCGCCAGCGGCTTCCCGGTGTACCAGGACAGGATTTGCCACGAAGCGGACGGCGTGCTCGTGGTCAATCGCGTCAAGCCGCATACCGGCTTCACCGAGCGGGTGGAGAGCGGCATCTGCAAGATGCTCGTGATCGGCATGGGCAAGCAGGCCGGCGCGTCGAAGATCCACCACCAGGCGTTGCGTCTGGGCATGGGCCGGCTCGTGCTTGAAGCGTCTCGCATGATCGTGGAATCGGCCCGCCCGCGGCTGGTCGGGGCCATCGCGCTCGTGGAGAACGCATTCAAGGAGACCGCCGTCGTTGAGGGCGTGCCGGTCGACAGCTTCGATGCGCTTGTCGAGGCGGAAGGCGAATTGCTCGAACGCGCCTACTCGCTTCTGCCGCGGCTCCCGTTCGAGGATCTCGACGGCCTCATCGTCGATGAGATGGGGAAGAACGTGAGCGGTGCGGGCATGGACACCAACGTCATCGGGAAGAAGGACGGCATGACGAGCCCGCGGATCGGCGCCATCTACGTGCGCGGGTTGACCGAGGACACCCACGGCAATGCGGTCGGCCTTGGAAACGCCGACATCATGCCGCGCTCGCTGCTTCCGCACGTCGACCTCAACTCCACGTACATGAACGCGTTCACCGCGAAGCGTCTGTCCGTCTGCAAGGTGCCGATGCTGGTGGAGAACGAACTGCAGGCGTTGCAGGTCCTGCTCAATTTCCGGGCCGAGGAGGATCCGGCATCGCTCCGGCTCGCGTGGATCCGCAACACGTCGATGCTCGACGAGATGTGGGCCTCGGAGGCGCTGCTCGGCGAGGCGCGTGCCGCTTCGAACATCGAAGTGCTGTCTGCGCCGGCCCCGATCCGCCTGGACGACGCGCTCACGCTCGCCGCTCCCTGACGAGGGTCCGTTTCCCCTTCAGCCT
>VXPW01000103.1 GCA_009839325.1 Rhodospirillales bacterium | reverse complement strand
TGGCAGAAGATGCAGCGCAAGCGTGTGACCACGGAGAAGGTCACCGATCTGTTTGCGTTCCGGGTAGTGACACCCTCGGAGGAGGAGTGCTACCGCACCCTGAGCGTGGTGCACCGGCAGTGGCGCTTCGTGCCGGGCAGTTTCCGTGATTACATCAGCCTGCCGAAGCCCAACGGCTACCGCTCGCTACACACCACGGTGATCGGACCACACAAACGCGCGATCGAGATACAGATCCGGACCAGGGACATGCATCAGGTCGCCGAGTACGGGCTCGCGGCGCACTGGCAGTACAAGTCACAGGGAAGCGGACCCGAGCAACTCAGCGCTGACACGCTGCAGTGGCTGCGCGGCCTGCGCGAGATCTTCGAGAGCGCAACCCACCATTCGGAGGGAATCGAGGACACCAAACTTGAGATCTACAACGATCTCGTGTTCTGCTTTACCCCGAAGGGTGACGTCATCTCGTTGCCCGAGCGCGCCACGCCCGTTGATTTCGCGTACGCCGTTCATTCGCGGGTCGGCGCGACCTGCGTGGGCTGCAAGATCAATGACCGGCCGGCGCCGCTCGACACCCCGCTTCAAAGCGGCGATCAGGTGGAGATCCTTCGGTCGCGCAGCCAGCAGCCCAGCGCCGTGTGGGAGACGTTTGTACGGACGGGCCGCGCTCGCAGCCAGATCCGGAAGTCGTTGCGGCGTAGCCGGGAGCGGGAGCACCTGAAGCTGGGGAAGGCGATTATCGAGCATGAGTTCGAGATGGCGGGCGAGAAGTTCGTGCCCAAGACGCTGTCGCCGGTATTGAAGGTATTCGGCTACAAGACCCAGCGGGAACTCTTCACCGCGATCGGTGCCGGACAACTCGAAGGGGCGAAGGTGGTTCGCGCCATTCATCCGAAGGCGCACAGGAAGTTCGCCGCCAAGACCCGCAAGGGCCGTCCCGTCAAGGGCGCAGCGGTGGGGATCAAGGGGCTCAAGCCCGGGATCGCCGTACACCTTGCGACGTGCTGTTCACCGCTGCCGGGGGAGCGGATCGTCGGGATCATGACCGAGGGACTTGGGGCCCGCGTCCACACGATCGACTGTGAAACCCTCGAGCGATTCTCCGGCGATCCGGAGCGCTGGTACGACTTGAGCTGGGCCGAGGGCGACAACGTACCGGGCCAGATCGGCCGGCTGCGGGTCAAGCTGACCAACCGCCCGGGCAGCCTCAACGCGCTGGCTGCCGGCATCGCCCGGACCGGGGCAAATATCGCGAATCTGCGAATACAGCGCCGCTCGGTCGACTTTTTCGATCTGGACGTTGACGTGGAAGTCGAGAACATCCGGCACCTCAACGAGATTCTGGTTGCCTTGGAAGCGTCCGCCGAGATCTACAAGGCCGAGCGGGTGACCAAGCGATGACGCGGATACCCGATGAGGCAGAGGTGCTGGCGGAATTCGAGAAGGCTGGCGCCATCCGGACGGGGCATTTCATCCTGACATCGGGGCTGCACAGCCCGACCTATCTTCAATGCTCACTGGTGATGCAGGATCCGGCGCGCGGTGAACGCCTGTGCGCGGCGCTGGCGGCGAAGGTGCAGGCCCAACTCCCGGATGCCCGATTTGAGATGGTCGTCGCGCCGGCGGTCGGCGGGATTCTCGTGGGTTACGAAACCGCCCGGCATCTGCGACTTCCGGCCATCTTTGCCGAGCGGGTCGAGGGAGCGTTCACGTTGCGTCGCGGCTTCGCCATCCGGCCGGGGACCCGCGTGCTGGTCGTAGAGGACGTCATCAGCACTGCGCTGTCGTCGCGCGAGTGCATTGCCTGCGTCCAGGCGGCTGGCGGGAAAGTGGTCGCGGAAGCCTGCCTCGTCGATCGAAGTTCCGGAAAGTCCGATCCCGGTGTGCCCTTGGTGGCGCTTCTAAGCTATGAGGTTCCCGCCTTTCGACCGGACGCATTGCCCAGTGAACTGGCAGCGTTGCCGGCCGAGAAGCCGGGGAGCCGCCATCTCGTTTCCTCCTGATGTTTCGTTCACGGCATCCAGTGGGTTGGTCCAACCGTCTGCTGGGATGGGTCTGGCCACGTGGCGGCATGGTGCGGTCAGGCCGTTACATGATCCGCCGCCTGCAGCGCATTCCGGGAACTCCGCACCGTTTGGCGATCGGTTTTGCTTGCGGCTCGGCGCTGTCGATGACGCCGTTCATCGGACTCCATGGTGTTGGCGCGATCGTGCTCTCGTGGGCGCTGGGCGGCAGCTGGGTGACGGCCCTCATCGGCACTGCGATCGGCAATCCGTGGACATTTCCGCTGATCTGGCTTCTCATCTACCACACGGGGGCGCTACTGGTGCCCGGGGTTGCCGTCGACGATCTATCGGTAGCGGCGGTCACGAACGAACTGCTGGTTCTCGCCTCCGCTACCGCCAACCTGGCCCTGGGTTGGGATATCGATTCGGTGATCGATGATCTCGCACAACTGCGCTTGCTGCCGACGATGACAGTAGGATCCATCCCGTACACGCTCACCGTGTGGGTCGCGTCTTACTACCTGGTCCGTTCCTCGGTGTCGCAATATCAGAAGATTCGGCGCCTGCGCATCAAGTCGGTACGGCAGAGTCGGCTGGCCCGCCTGCGTGGCGGAGACGTGAATCCTTGAGCGGGACCCGCGTCCGCCTGGGCGTGAACATCGACCACGTGGCCACGATCCGCAATGCACGGGGCGGGCGTCATCCCGATCCCGTGCGAGCTGCCCGTATCGCGGCGGCGGCCGGCGCTGACGGTATTACGGTGCACCTCCGGGAAGATCGTCGGCATATCTCGGACGCGGACGTCAATTTGCTGCGCCGCGCCATTCCGCTGCCTCTCAATCTGGAGATGGCAGCGACCGAGGAGATGGTGGGTGCGGCGTTGATTGCCCGACCGGCCCGCGTCTGCCTAGTGCCGGAACGACGCGCGGAACTCACGACCGAAGGCGGGCTGGACCTGACGGCTGCCAAGGACAGCGTGCTGCGCACCCAGGCGGCGTTGGCGACGGCCGCGATCCCGATGACCCTGTTCATCGACCCTGACCTGGAGATGGTGGCGCGTGCCCCGGATCTGGGTGCGCAGGCGGTGGAGCTGCATACTGGCCGGCTCGCGAACGCCGCGCCGTCGGAGCAGGGCGATGCCTTGGCTGAGCTGAGGGAAGCGGCCGCTGCGGCCGCCGCGCTGGGCCTCGAGGTCCATGCCGGCCATGGGCTGGACTACAACACCGCTGGGCTGGTTGCAGCGGTCGAACATGTCCGCGAGCTGAACATCGGGCACTTCCTGATCGGGGAGGCCGTATTCACCGGCCTCGAAGCCGTTGTACGTGGCATGCGCCGTGTCCTCGATGACGTCGCCGGAACGGCAGCATGATCGTCGGACTTGGACACGACGTTTGCGACGTGCGCCGGATCCGGGGCACGCTGGCCCGGTACGGTGCGCGGTTCACACGGCGGGTGTTCACCGAGGTTGAACGCAGCCGCTGCGACCGACGGCGGGCGCGAGCCGAGGGCTATGCACGGAGATTCGCGGCCAAGGAGGCCTGCGCAAAAGCGCTGGGTACCGGAATCCGTCAGGGGGTACGCTGGCGTGACCTGGAGGTCAGGAACCTGCCGAGCGGCCAGCCGACGTTGCGGCTGACCGGCCAAGCTGCCGCCCGGCTTCGGACGTTGATCCCTGCAGGCATGGCACCGGATATCCAGCTGACCCTTACGGACGATCGTGATCTCGCGTATGCGATCGTCATTATTTCCGCGCGTTCCGACTGAGAGTCCCTTTACGTGTTTCGATACTTGGGCCGTCTGGCCTCTTCAAATTTCGGCACGCTGGTCCTCGCCTTGCTTGCGGCGCTGGTGATCCGTTCGCTCGCGTTCGAGCCGTTCAGCATTCCTTCGGGGTCGATGAAGCCGTCTCTGCAGGTTGGCGACTATCTCTTCGTGTCGAAGTACGCGTACGGCTTCAGCCGGTACTCCTTTCCCTGGCAGCTCGTTCCGATCTCTGAGAGAGTGCTGGAACGGGAGCCCGAGCGCGGCGACATCGCGGTATTCAAGTTTCCGCCCAACCCGAAGTCCGACTACATCAAGCGGATCATCGGTCTGCCCGGAGATACGATCCAGATTCGCGACGGGGTTCTCTACTTGAACGATGTTGCAGTCCCGCGCACCGCGCTGGGCGAAGAGCGGGTGACGGACCGGCACGGTGCGACGCAGACCTATCAGGTCTTTCGGGAGTCCCTCGCGAACGGACGCGAATGGCTCGTATACGACGCCACCCCGATCGGTGCGCTCGACAATACCGACGTCTACCGGGTGCCGGAGGCGCACTATTTCGCGCTGGGAGACAACCGGGACCAGTCCTCGGACAGCCGACTGCTCGACCGTGTTGGTTTCATCCCGGCCGAGAATCTGGTTGGACGCGCGGAGATAGTGTTTATTTCGTTCGACGGTTCGGCCCGGTTCTGGGAGGTCTGGCGTTGGCCTCAGGCGATCCGCTTCTCACGGATAGGCACGTTGCTGTGAGTCGGGCGAAGTTGTCTGCGGTCGAACGGGTCCTTGGCTATCGCTTCCGAGATCGCGCGCTTCGCAAGGCTCTCCTGCCCCCATCGCCGGCGTGTCCCGAAACGGCCGCGTTCCAACGGCTGGAATTCCTCGGTGACCGGGTTCTCGGTCTCCTGCTGACGGAACAGCTGTTTGTCGAGTATCCGAACGCACCGGAAGGTGCACTGTCGATCCGCCTGTCATACTTGGCGAGTGGCGATGTACTCGCACTGATAGCCCGCGATTCCGGACTTGCCGACGCGGTCACGAAGGATATGGAGCCGGAGCCGTTTCCCGATCATCGCCGGGTGCTGGGTGATTGCGTCGAGGCCGCCCTGGGAGCGCTCTGGAGCGACGGCGGTACCGATGCCGCACGCCGCTTCGTGCGGAAGCACATGGCGACTCACATCGCTGCGCTGACCGACCCGCCGCAGGACGCCAAGACGGCCTTGCAGGAATGGGCGCTCGCCCGCGGGCTGGAGTTTCCGAAATACACGCTACTGCGCCGGGTCGGCAAGGACCATGGTCCGGTCTTCGAGATCGAGGTCCGGGTTGAGCCCGGAGCCGGCGAGAGCGTGGCAGCGCAAGCGAGCGGGCGGACCAAGCGGGCCGCGGAAAAGGACGCCGCCGCGCGGCTGTTGGAACGCCTGTTGCAGCGTCAATGACGGAGCCACGCTTCGGAATGATTGCCCTGCTGGGTGCTCCGAATGTCGGCAAGTCCACCCTGGTGAATGCGCTGGTAGGTCAGAAAGTTGCGATTGTCACCGCCAAGGTCCAAACCACCCGGGCCCGGCTCCGCGGTATCGCTCACCATGCCGATGCCCAGATGGTGCTGATCGACACGCCCGGCGTTTTCGCGCCCCGCCGGCGGCTGGATCGAGCGATGGCCCGTGCGGCCTGGCGGGAAAGTCGCTCGGCAGACGCGCGGTGCGTGCTGATCGATGCCGCCCGCGGGCTGAACGAGGAGAGCGCGGCGGTCCTTTCAGGACTCAAGAAACGGAAGGCCGAAGCACTGTGCGTAATCAACAAGATCGACCGGGTCCGTCGCGACGGGCTTCTCCGACTTATCGACGAGCTTCGTCGGAATCCTCTGCTCACGGACTTTTTCCTGATCTCCGCCCTGCACGGCGACGGGCTCGATGAGCTGCGGGCGGCATTGGCCGACCGCTGCCCCAAGGGCGCCTGGCACTACCCGTCGGATCAGGCTGCCGATGTTCCCTTGCGCATGCTGGCCGCAGAATGCGTGCGGGAACAGGCCTACATGCAGCTGCATCAGGAACTCCCGTACGATCTCGCGACCGAGACCGTGAGCTGGAAGGATCTGCCGGACGGTTCGGCCCGGGTGGACGTCTGCGTGCTGGTGTGCCGACCAAGCCAGAAACCTATTGTGATCGGGCAGGGCGGCCAGCGCATTCGATCCATCAGCACCGCCGCCCGCCACGCGCTCTCCGAGGCCGCAGGGTGTCAGGTCCACCTGTTTGTTCATGTCAAGGTGGATCCCTCCTGGCAGGATCGGCAGGAGCATTACGACGCGCTTGGCCTGGAATTCATCACGTGACCCGCGGGCGGCCATGAGGTGGGAGGACGAGGGTGTCGTCCTGTCGGCTCGACATTGGGGCGAGACGTCACGGGTCGTCCAGCTGCTGACCCACGCGCACGGGCGCCATGTGGGCCTGGTGCGCGGCGCCAGCGCCGCCGGACGGGCGCACATCTATACGCCGGGCAACCGCGTGAACGCGTGCTGGAGCGGTCGTCTTCCCGAACATCTCGGGCATTTCACCTGCGAACTGGTTGATGCGCGGTCGGCCCGTGTCCTCCATCATCCGCTGCGACTGGCCGCGGTGTCGTCGGTGTGCGCGCTGGCCGAATGGTTCCTGGCGGAGCGCGAACCGGTGCCGGACGTTCATGCGGCGAGTGAGGCCATCCTCGACCGGCTTGCTGGCACGGCCGACTGGCAGACCGACTACGTTCTCTGGGAGCTGACACTGCTGCGAGAAACCGGGGCGGGCCTGGATCTCACCAGGTGCGCGGTCACTGGCGACACTGACGACCTCGCCTACGTTTCGCCGCGGACCGGCCGGGCGGTTTCGAAGACCAGCGCCGGGGCATGGGCGCCAAGACTGCTGCCACTGCCGGAGTTCCTGCGCACCGGCGCGGCCCCGGCGCAGGACGACTTGCTGGCAGCCCTTCAGCTGACCGGGTATTTCCTTCACCGAAACGCCGTCACACACGGCCGGCGCGCTCTGCCGCCCGCGCGTATGCGGTTGGTCGACAGACTGGCCGCGAGCGCGTCTTCCAAGCCGCCCGAGGGGCCAGACCGCCAATGAACGAAGCCCGGGACATCCGCGACACACCGTTCGTCGACGTGCTCGGAGAGCGCTACGTCAGCTATGCGCTGTCCACCATCATGTCGCGGTCGCTCCCGGACGTGCGCGATGGTCTGAAGCCGGTGCATCGACGCCTGCTGTTCGCCATGCGGGCGTTGCGGCTGGACCCCGCATCGGGGTTCAAGAAATGCGCACGTGTGGTCGGCGATGTCATCGGCAAGTACCACCCGCACGGGGATCAGGCCGTGTACGACGCCATGGTCCGGCTCGCGCAGGAGTTCGCGATTCGATACCCGCTGGTCGATGGACAGGGCAATTTCGGCAACGTCGACGGCGACGGGGCGGCCGCCATGCGATACACGGAGGCGAGGCTCACAGCGGTCGCGGATGCGCTCCTCGATGGCCTGGACGAAGACGCCGTCGACTTTGTCGACACCTACGACGGCGAGGACACGGAGCCCGCCGTGCTGCCCGCCGCATTCCCGAACCTGCTCGCGAACGGGTCGCAGGGCATCGCCGTCGGCATGGCGACGTCCATTCCACCGCACAACGTTGATGAGATCTGCCGGGCGCTACTCCATCTGCTGCAGAATCCGGGTGCCCGTCTCGCGACCTTGCTGCGATACCTGCCGGGCCCGGACTTTCCCACCGGCGGCGTGCTGCTCGAAAGCAAGGCGGCGCTCGAAGAGGCCTACAGGTCGGGAAGAGGCCGTTTTCGCCTGCGCGCCACGTGGACTGCCGAACCCATGTCCCGGGGGCGGCTTCGCATTGCCGTCAGCGAAATACCCTGGAGCATTCCGAAGGCCCGCATCGTGACGCAGCTCGACGAGCTGTTGCAGGCACGGAAGTTTCCGTGGTTGGCCGAAATCCGCGACGAATCCGCCGACGATGTCAGGATCGTGCTCGAACTTCGGGCTCGAAGTGGTGAGCCAGCCGAACTGATGGAGGTGCTGTTCCGGCTCACGGACCTGGAAACCCGCGTTTCCCTGAATTTGAACGTCCTTGATGGCGGCCGCATACCCAGGGTCATGGGTTTGCCCGAGGTGTTGCAGGCCTGGCTTGATCACCGGCGCGAAGTCCTGCTGCGACGAAGTCGCCATCGTCTGGAGGTGCTGGAACGGCGGATCCATGTGCTGGAGGGCTACCTCCTCGTGTTCGCCGACCTGGATACGGTCATCCAGATCATCCGCGAGAATGACGATCCGCGATCCGAACTGATGCTCGTATTCCGTCTGACCGAGACGCAGGCCGAGTCAGTGCTCAACATGCGCTTGCGGACGTTACGACGATTGGAGGAAGAAAAACTCCGGGTTGAGCACGCCCGGCTCGTCGCGGAGCGCAGCGAACTGATGGAGCTGATGGAATCCGAAGAGCTCCAGTCCAATCGCATCGACAAGGAAATCCGGGACGTGCTAGCCCGGTTCGGAGCCGGCTCGGACGGCGGTGCGAGGCGCACCAGGATTGATTCGAATGCAACTCCAGTTGAGCCGCGCCAGGAACATGTCGAAGCAGCGGAACCGGTCACCCTCATTTGTTCGCGTCGGGGCTGGGTGCGGGTCGTCCGCGGCCACGTGGAGAACGAAGACGAGCTTCGTTATCGCGACGACGACGAGGGCCGCTTCATCGTGCGCACCGAAAGTACCGCCGATGTGCTGGTGGCTACGGACAAGGGGCGGCTCTATACGCTTGGCATGTCTCGACTGCCCGGCGGACGCGGCTTCGGGGAACCGATACGACTGCATGCGCAAATCGGCAACGACGAGGAGTTGATCGCATGCTGGCCGGCCGACGATCGGCCTGTCTTGCTTGCCACCGAGGACGGCAAGGGGTTCCTGGCCCAGGCGGAAGATTTGATTGGCAGTCGTTCCGGCCGTCAGGTGGTCACAGCGGCAGAGGGAGCGAAGCTGGTCGTTTGCCGCCCGGCGAGCGGGGACCATGTGGCCGTGGTCGGCAGCAACCGGAAACTGCTGATCCTCCCATTGTCGGAACTGCCGCAGCGCAGCCGAGGACAGGGGGCGTACCTGCAGCGGTACCGGACGGGCCGATTGTCGGATGCGGTGGTCTTTGCGAAGGAGGACGGCCTGGTGTGCCGGACCGGCAGCAGACTGCGGACGTTTCCGATCGAGACCCTTGTTCCCTGGATCGGAAAGCGGGGCCAAGCCGGGCGAACCGTGCCCAAGGGATTTCCTGCCTCGCTGCGCTTCGACTGAGCAAGAATCGGAGTCTGCGCGACTTTCGATCCAGGCAGGCTATCCTGCAGTCAGGTTCGGGCCCGGGTCATCCCTCGGTGTGGGACCAAGGTATGGCAGGGCGGAACTGTTGCCTACGCGTTCCGACGGCCGTGCTGCCGCAGCAAAGTATCGGGACGACTCACCGCATGTCACGACTATTGGTTGCCGAACCGTCATGAGCCAAAGCTCAGCCATCGCCGCCGCGATCGATCAATTGAACGAGCTGATCGGCCGGTGGATCGCATGGCTGACGTTGTTCATGGTTCTGGTGACAGTCGTCATCGTGGTCCTGCGGTACGGCTTCAACATCGGCTTCATCTGGATGCAGGAATCGGTGCGCTTCATGTACGCGGCCGTGTTCTTGCTGGGGGCCGGCTACACGCTCAAGCATGACGGCCATGTCCGTGTCGACATGCTCTATGAACGCATGGGCCTGCAGCGGCGGGCCTGGGTCGATCTCCTTGGGACGCTGCTCTTCCTCTTCCCCGTCTGTTTCTCGGTCATCTACTTCTCCTGGGACTATGTGCTGAACTCGTGGGCCGACTTCGAGGGTTCAATTGAGGAGCGCGGATTGCATGCGGTGTATCTCCTCAAGACCTGCATCTGGCTATTCGCGGGACTGTTGATCCTGCAGGGACTCGCCACGGTCATCCGCACGATCCACTCGCTCAGATCTCCTGGAAGCAACCCGAAGTGACTCCGGAGCTGCTTGTCGGCGGCATGCTGCTTGCCCTGATGGCAGCGCTCCTCGCCGGGTTCCCGGTTGCCTTTACGTTGTCGGGCGTTGCCCTGCTGGCGGCGGCACTTGGCGCGGCCGTGGGCATGTTCGATTTCAGTTTCGTGGCGGCGTTCCCGAATCGCATTTACGGGATCATGACGAACGACCTCCTTATCGCGGTGCCGTTGTTCGTCTTCATGGGCGTCATGCTCGAGCGCTCGAGAATCGCCGAAGAGCTGCTGACCACGATGGGGCTGTTGCTGGGCGGTATGCGCGCAGGCCTCGGAATCGCCGTGACGTGTGTCGGCGCGCTGCTGGCTGCCTCGACCGGGATTGTCGGTGCGACCGTGGTCACCATGGGACTTCTGTCGCTGCCGACCATGCTCAAGCGGGGATACGAGCCGGAGATCGCGTGTGGCTCCATTTGCGCGGCCGGTACGCTGGGGCAGATCATTCCCCCGTCAATCGTGCTCATCCTACTCGGTGACCAGATCTCGGCGGCCTATCAGCAGGCGCAGCTGGCTCAGGGCAACTTTTCACCGGAGGCCGTGACCGTCACGGATCTGTTCGTCGGAGCACTGCTGCCAGGACTTGCCCTCGTCGCACTGTACATCCTGTGGCAGTTCTTCTACGGGACCATCAGGCCGGACGCGATGCCGTCCATCCCGCAGAGCGAACGGGCGGCGGTTTCCGCGGCAGAACTGCGCGCCCGGGTGCTCCGTGCCCTGGTCCCGCCGCTGCTCCTGATCGTGGCGGTCCTTGGATCGATCCTGGCCGGTTTGGCCACACCGTCCGAATCTGCCGGCGTCGGTGCGGTCGGCGCGATGCTGCTCGCGATTCATCGACGGCAGTTCACCCTTAAAATCCTGAGCGACGTCATGCGATCGACCGCTCGCATGACGTCGATGGTCTTCACGATCCTGGTCGGCGCTGCCCTGTTCTCGCTGGTCTTCCGGGGATTCGGCGGCGACGAGATGGTGGCCGAGTTCCTCGGCGGGCTCCACGGTGGCGTGGTGACGGTCCTGATCCTCACCATGGTCCTGATGTTCCTGCTCGGCTTCTTCCTCGACTTCATCGAGATCACCTACGTGGTGATCCCGATCATCGGGCCGCCCATCCTGATGCTCGGCATCGACCCGGTCTGGTTCGCGATCCTGGTGGCGATCAACCTGCAGACGTCGTTCCTGACCCCGCCCTTCGGCTTCTCGTTGTTCTACCTGCGGGGTGTGGCGCCGAAGTCGGTGCCGACCGCTGCGATCTACCGGGGAGCCGTACCCTTTGTGGCCATCCAGCTGCTCATGCTGGGAATACTGGCCCTGATGCCCGAGCTCGCTACCTGGCTGCCGAAGGTCGTCTACCCGCAGTAGGACAGCGGGACGGCGCCATTCTCTTCGGGAACTGTCGCACCAGGATCGACCGCACGCGTCCGGCTCGCGTCCGGTCGCACGTCCGGTCGCACGTCCGGTGAGCCTCCCGGTCCGAGCAGCGTGATGCCCCCTGGGTCGGCCGACAGCTGCGGATTGCTTGGAGACAGGTGGGCTTGCGCAGACAGGGTCCTGAACGTCCGGCCCCCGCGCCAGACGTCGAACGCACGCTGACGCGGTACGTCGCCTGCCCGGCCGGGTTCGGCTCTCGCTGCACCCCCACCCGCAGCGTGCGTGCCGCGAGGGACGGGAGTGTTCATCATTCGATAATAGTGTTTTGCATCAATGCTTTCGGAGCCGATCCTAGAATAAGTCGAATGGCAGGTCCGGTCGTCGGCGGGCAAGGTGCTTCACCCGCGTAGCTGGAGGTACCCCTGTTCGGCGTACGGATTGCGTGCGCGCGCCTCGGTCCGGAACCGCTCCCAGCTCTCGAAGATCCGTCGCGCGAGATCGCCTTCCTGCGCGGTGGCCCGAACCACATCGTCGCTGTGCACGAGCATTTCGTCGAACACGTCCTTCGGGAACGGCCGCAACTCAACGCCGTGCTCTTCGACAAGTACCCGCTGCGATTCGTTGTTGGCCGCGGTGAACTCGGCGAGCATGCGTACGTTGGTGGCGGCGGCGGCGTCCTCCACGATCGCCTGCAGGTCTGGCTCCAGGCCGTCCCATGCCTCCTTGTTCAAGAGCAATTCGGACGCGGTGCCCGGCTCGTGGAACCCTGGCCCGTAGTAGTTCTTCGTGATCTTGTAGAACCCGAACGCCAGGTCATTCCAGGGACCCACCCATTCGGTCGCGTCGATCACACCGGACTGGAGGGCGGGCATGATCTCGCCGCCCGGCAGGTTCACGGCCGTGGCGCCCAGCCGATTGATGACTTCGGCCCCGAGTCCGGGAATGCGCATCTTGAGGCCCTGAAAGTCTTCGATGGAGTTGATTTCCTTCTGGAACCAGCCTCCCATTTGGGTCCCGGAATTGCCGGCCAGGAACGCCTTCAGGCCGAATTCCGCGTAGAGTTCGTCCCAAAGCTCCTGACCACCACCGTGGTACACCCAGGCATTGTGCTCCTGGGCCACGAGGCCGCCCGGCACGGCCGCGTAGAACGGGGTCGAACGATGCTTGTTGATCCAGTAATAGGCTGCCGCGTGGCTCATTTGCGCCTTGCCTTCCCGAACGGCATCAAAATTCTCGAACGGAGGTACGAGCTCGCCCGCGGCATACAGCTTCACGGTGAGTCGACCTTCCGACGCGGTGGTGATGTGGTCGGCAAGCCGTTGCGCACCGGTTCCCAGACCAGGGAAGTTCTTCGGCCAGGTGGTGACCAGTCGCCATTCGCGCATACCGCGACTGACGGCGGGAGCTTCGGCCGGATTGTCCGGGGTACCGGTCTCCGCAGTTTGCTGGTTCTCTTGGTCTTCGCCCTCACCACACGCGGCTAGAGCGACCGAGGCGCTGACTACGGCGGCGCCGGAAAGAAAGGTTCGACGATCCAACTCAGAAGCTCCTCAGGAAAAGCGGCAGGTACTGCCGGAGGGATAGGGGTTCGCTGTCCCCGTGAACAGCATAGTCGCAAATGGCGCCCGCCTGCCGATTACGACGCTCGAGTGGCGCTCCCGCCCTGCCGAACCCATCCCCGCTCTGTGAGCTCCTCAAGCGGCTGGAACCGTCGCTTGTAGGCCATCTTGGAAGATCGCGGAATCCAGTAACCCAGGTAGAAGTAGCGAAGGTCGAGCGACTGCACCCGCAGGATGTGCCAGAGGATGGTCGCCGTGCCGAGGCTGTCCTGCCGACGCGCGGGATCCCAGAACTTGTAGATCCCGGACAGCCCGTCAGAGAGCCGGTCGGTCAGCGATACCGCGGTCAGGCTGCCGTCCTGGTCGCGAGCTTCGACCACGCGGGTGTCAACCGGCGTTTCCTCGATCATCGCCTGGTACGACGCGTAGCTCATTCCCTCCATGTCTCCGCCGATGTGGCGATCGGTCTGATAACGCCGGAAGAGGCCGTACTGCTCCCGGGTGGCGACAGGTTCGCATTCACGCCACGTGAGGACCCGGCAGGCCCGGCGAGCCCGACGGAACCGGCGACCAAGCTGAAAGCAGCTGGCGTCAATGCGCACGGGTCGACACTCGGTGCAGGAGGGGCACGCCGGCCGGTAGGCCATTCCGTGGCTGCGTCGAAACCCGGCACGAATGAGGTCGGCGTGAAACTGATCAGCGTGCTGCGTCGGGATTTGGGTGATCACCTTGCGCTCGATCTTGCCCGGCAGATACGGGCAAGGTAGGGCCGACGTTCCGACAAAGATCGGAATGGTGTCGCCGAGCGGAAGCGTCATGGCCGTGCCCTGCCGGGAAGCGAGTGATCGGCAGCCATGCTAGCAATCTGACGACACGCCGCGCACGTCTCCGGTCGCGCACCGGGTGGCGGGCGCCGGCAATCGATTGAGGATGGCCACCGCCCGGCGTTGGCTGCGGGCGGTGGTAAGGGACCTAGGCGATCCCGTAGTACCAGGGCACGAACAGCGTAAACGTCCCCCAGCAAATCAGTGTGAGCGGAGGACCGCTCCGCAGGTAATGGCGGCCGCGGTAACCCGCGGGGCCCATCACCAAAAGGTTGGTCTGGTAGCCGATGGGCGTCGAGAACGACATGTTGGCGCCAAATATCACCGTGACTGCGAACGGGAAGGGGTCGACCCCGAGGATCTGGGCGATGCCAATGGCAATCGGCATGTAGAGCAGCGCTGCCGCATTGTTGGTCAGCATGTCCGTGGTGATCGCCGTCACCAGGAAGAGCGCTGACATCATGGCTGCCGGCCCAAACCCGAACATCTCCATGGCCCGGACGGCACCGTCCGCCACCCACTGCGCCGCCCCGCTCATCTGCATGGCCCCGCTTAGACCGAGCATCGCTGCCACCGGCAGGGCGACCCGGCCGTCGATGGCGCCGAGGGCGCGCCCCACGGAGAGCGTGCCCGAGGCAATCATGGAAAACGCACCGGCTACGGCAGCAACGACCACGGGAACGAGCCCGCTCGATGCGGCGAGCACGGTGCCCAGGAAGATACCGGCGGCGCGCCAGCGGAACTTGACGGGCGGCAGCTGGCTCTGCCGCCATTCCGTCGGCACCACGATGCCAGACCGGCGAAGCTCGCCTACCGCGCTCTGGGTCCCCTCCACCAGCAACATGTCACCGCTCTGGAGCGGCACCTCCAGCGGCCGGACGCGACGGTTGGTCAGACGGGTGCGCCGGAGCCCGAGGATCGTGCACCCGGTTCGCCGTCGGAACGTCTCGGGCGTCATGGGCGGAGTTTGGGTAAACGGCGAATCCACCGTGACCACGGCTTCCGCGTAGAAGTTGGCCTCGTTCTCCGCGCGGATACGCGCTGTTCGGAAGACACCGCCGAGCGACCCCAGAATGGCCGGAAATCGGGTACGGGCCAGCGCCACTACCAGCACATCCCCGGCCTGAAGCACCACGTCATCAAATGGGGACAGGTAGGTATCCAGCCCGCGTCGCACCGAGAAGACAGTCATTTCCTGGAGGCTGGGAAACATGCCGCCGACCGACGCTTCCCCCACGGCGGGCGCATCCGAGCGGACTTCGAGCTCCGTGACGAACTGACGTGATTCCACGGGCGTCACCGCCTCGCTCTTCAGTTTTGGCAGCAGCCAAGGGAGGACGGCCGCGACGTAAACGAGACCGGCTCCGGCCACGACCAAGCCGGGAATCGTGAACGCGAAGAAATCAAACGGGGGCAGTCCGAGGTCCACGGCGACACCGGCCGCGATGAGATTGGTGCTGGACCCGACAAGGGTTGTCATGCCGCCGAGGATGCTGGCGTAGCTCAGTGGAATGAGTGTGCGCGAGGGGGGCAGTCGGTCAGATGCGACGAGGATCAGAATGGGAATGAAGATCAGGACGATGGGGGTGTTGTTGATCAGGCTGGACGTCAACGCCGCGACGAGAAGGAGGAAGACGAAAGCCACCCACCGGTGGTGACGCGCCATTCGGTTGATCACGTCTGCAACCCGGCTGAGCGCGCCGGTTTCTGTCAATCCCCGGGCCACGATCAGCAGCGCCATCAACGTGATGAGGCCGGTGTTTGCGAATCCCGCGAAGACCATGCCGGGCTGGGCGCGCGCGTCCGGCATCTCGACCGTGACAAACAGGAACAGGAGCGCGAGCAGTAGCCCGATTGCTACGGTTTCGAGCCGGAAGCGTCCCGAGACGAAGGCTGCCACGGCAACCACCGCAATCGACAGGGTCAACGCGATGGGCAGCGTCATGACGGGTCGACCGTTCCCGCCGAGAAGGGCGTCAGGATTGCTGGCGGGGCCCAGCTCCCCGCTCTGTCAACTGACCTCGGAGATGATCGGGGATCGGCACGCTCGCTTCGCGGGTTCGGTCCGCGAGCACCATGACCGCGCGCGCCTTCGCTGCACAAACGCCGCCATGGAATACCGCCTGGTCCCAATGGACGGAGGACCGGCCGAAGCGCGCGATTCTGGTGCCGACCGTGACCGTCCCGGGCCAATGCAGTTGCGCCAGGTAGTCGATCGCGATGTGGGCCAGCATGAACACCGGATCTGCCTTGATCGGGTCATTGATGCCGTCGAGATACGTGAGTCGGCCTTCCTCGAGGTAGCGCGCAACGGCCGCGTGGTTGACGTGTCCCACACCGTCCAAGTCGAAGAACCGGATATCCCGGTCGACCCGGTGCGCGTAGTCTTCCAGGATCGGGATTTCCGGTCTGGGTGATGTTTGGGCTGGCGTCGGCATGGGCGCGACTATGCGAACGCCACCGGGCCTGCGCAACTGCTGTCGTTATGGGTCACGTTGGGGGATCAGCATGAGTTGCTGCCCTGTTCTGATCTTGGTCCAGTCCGAATCGAACGGCAGAAGGCGCCCGGCGAACCACTGATCGGCTTGATCGCGGTACCACGGCGAGAGCGGATGGCCGGCCTGTCCGGTGGACAGCACAGCCCACGATCGCGTCGGCTCGGCCAGATCATGCACCATCCGCACGCCCGCTCCATGGATGCCGGCGAACGGCTGTCCATTGTTGCTCCAGTCCGAATGCATCCGCATGAGCGTGAATGGTCCGCCCTCGTGTGAGCGAACGATGTTGACCAGATTTCCGACAAGGGGGAGTTCGCCCAGGGGACGATGCCGGTGGACGCCGGTTGCCGCAGAATCCCAGCGTAGGGCCTGCAAATCGTCGCCGTCCTGCTCCTGCAGCCAGTGCACCGCATCGCGTAATGCGCCGCGAATAACGTCGACGCACGAGTGTTGCAGGTCGCCGCACCCGGGCACGCGGCCGGTCAGCAGATCGACGAGCAGCTGGGGCCGAGGCGCCAGCGGGACGGTGCCGTTCCCGAACACTGTGGACAACAGGCGTTGCGTTAGCGCGCGATGCCAGGCCGAATACACGAGTGGTTCCGGCCGGCCGGCTTCCATGCGGAAATCCCATTGGTTCAGCAGATCGGCCGCGTCGGCACCGGGTTGGGGAAAGGGGCCTGCGGCAAGCAACAGGGGCACGATCGCACGCGCGACCGGCGACACAATGTCGGTCTGCATGTCTGCGAACCGCGCGGGCGTGAACCCTCCCGAGGGGACGCTGGCGAGGAGTTCCTGCAGGCGCTCCGCCCGGTAGGAGGAAGGGCGGTCCCGCATGATGAAAGGCTGATAACCAGCTGGTGCCAGGTACTCGTTCGCGCTGGCGACCCATCCGTCGGGAGGATTGGTTTCGCTCGGAAGTGCGGCGCCCTCCAAGCTGCCGATCCACGCGGCCCCGGAGTCGGCCCCCTCGACGGGAAGGAAGCCGTCGCCTGTGGCGCGGACCGGAATTCGGCCGGTCATCACATAGCCGATATTGTCGTCGACGTCGGCGTGCACGGCGATCTGGACAACCGCCTCAAGTTCATACATGGCCTCGCGGAAAGCGGCGGCGGTCGCGGCGCGTACGCTCTGGAATGCCGCCCGCTGCGACAGGTCCGTATTGGCCAGCTCGTGCGAGCGGAAAGCCACGACCTGCCCGGGACCGGCGAACCCAAATTCAGGAAGGTCGGATACCACGGGCCCGTGCCGGGTGGTCCGGACGGTGAGATGGACCGGGTCCCGACCCCTCACCGCGATCGTTTCAGAGCGGACGCGAAATGGTTCCGAGCCGTCCGGGGTCAGGTACGATCCGGCTTCGGTCGGATCCTCGGTTTCGACGTAGAGATCCTGGACGTCGGCATAGACCGAGGTCATGCCCCAGGCCACCTGCTGATTGCGGCCGATCGGGACCGCAGCAATCCCCGGCAACGTCGCGCCCCACACTCGCAGGCCAGGTGCCTCGAGATGGGCGAGGTACCAGACCGACGGGGCGGCAAGGCGGAGATGCGGGTCGCTCGCCAGGAGCGGCGCGCCGCTGGCGGAATGGCGCCCGGCAACTGCCCAGGCGTTCGACCCCGCCAGGGGGTCTTCGACCGAGCGCGAGAGCTCCCGAAGTCGGGCTTCGCCAAGTCGCGGGAGGAGGCGTGCCCGTTCGGCTTCCGTGTCCGCGTTGCCGGAGAGGAGTGTCCCCATCATCTTGATGGCGAGGATGCTGTCGGCGGGCAGCCATGGCTCAGGTGTCAACCCGAGGACCCGCAATTCAAACGGGCGATGGTTGCTTTCGAGGGCGGCGTTCACGCCATCGGCATAGCCTTGCAGCAGATCCTGTGTCTTGGAATCCAGCGAGGCCGCAACCGCTTCGGCGGAACGTGCGTAACCAATTGTCCTGAACTTGCGGTCCAGCGGAACTGCGGCCGCCCCCATGATTTCTGCCAGGCGGCCACGACCTGCCCGACGGGCAAATTCCATGGCGGTGAACCGGTCCTGAGCGTGGACGAACCCGAGGCCGAACCAGGCGTCGCGTTCGCTGCCTGCCGCGACGTGCGGAACGCCGTGCGCGTCGCGCACGATCCGCAGCACAGTGTCGAGGCCCCGCACCTCAAGTTGTCCCTCGAGGCGGGGAAGGGCGGCCTGCAGCACCAGCAACGGCAGGGCAAGCCCGACGGCCACCGCGGTCAGCGCGGCAGCCAGGCAGAGGCTGAGAACCGGCGCTAGCCCGGAGCGTGCTCGGGGGCTACTTGTCACGCACCAGTTCCAGGACACCGGCTCGGTCAGCATCGAGTTCGGGTACCGGCCCCCGCGTGGGCGGGTCCTGATGCCCGGACAGCTTGATGGGGTTGCCGGCGACCTTCATGCCGTCGACGCTCCCGCCGGCGACCTCGACCAGCATGTTCCGGGCGTGCACCTGGGGGGACGCTACCGCATCGGCGACGTCGTTCAGGGGGCCGGCCGGAATGCCGGCCGCCTCGAGCTTTGCCAGCCACTCGGCGCGCGGCGCGGTCTGGAAGCGCGTATTGAGCTCGGCTTCCAGGCTCTCGACGTGTTCGATGCGGCCACGGTTGGTTGCAAATCGGGGATCTTCAGCGAGTTCCGGTTGCCCGAGAACCGTCACGAGGGTTTGGAACATGCGGTCATTGCCGGCGGCCAGCACAAGATGTGCATCGGCCGCCCGATAGCAACCGAACGGGGCGATCGCGGGGTGACGGGCGCCCGAAGGGGGCGGGGCCACGCCCGTGGCAAAGTAACGGGCTACCGCGTTCTCCAGAATCGCGATCTGGCAGTCGAGCATGGCGACGTCAATCCGCTGCCCGAGTCCCGTGCGGTTACGCTCATGGAGGGCAGCGGCAATTCCCACCGCCGTGAACAATCCCGCCGCGATGTCCCCGATCGATGTCCCGACCCTGGTGGGCGGGCCGTCTGCATGTCCCGTGAGCGACATCAATCCGCCCATCCCCTGCACGATCATGTCGTAGGCAGGTCGGGTGGCCCACGGCCCGGTTTGGCCGAAACCCGAGGTGGACGCGAGGATCAATCGCGGATGCCTCGCGTGGAGCACGTCCCATCCGAACCCCAGACGCCCGAGCGCGCCTGGTCGAAAGTTCTCGACCAGCACGTCCGCCCGCTCCAGAAGTTGTCCGAACAGGGACCGGTCGGCGTCGTCCTTGAGATCGAGCGCAATGCTTTCCTTTCCGCGATTGAGGGATCCGAAGTACGCAGAGGTGTCGCCGATCCACGGAGGGAAGGTGCGCGCATCGTCCCCGTCGGGTGGTTCGACCTTGATCACGCGGGCGCCGAGATCACCGAGAATCATGGTGGCGAAGGGGCCTGCAAGGACGCGCGTGAGATCGAGGATCGTCACTCCTGAAAGGGGACCCGGCGGGGGGACGGGTGCGGCGGCGGGATGATCCATGCGTCGGCTCCGGCAGTTTGCGAGGTCACTTCGTTTTCGAGAGCGGGTAGGAGCAGGGTTCACCGCGAACGGTACGGACCGGACCCGCAGGGAGTTTGCTGCAGATGGTATCGGCCCCGAAAACTGGTACGGGATGACCGCCTCGGGCCGCGGCGCGGCAACGCTACTGGTTCGGCTGGATTGCATCTACATTAGCGGCGCTGTGAGGCCCGACAGCGGCGCGGCGTGCGGAGGAAGAGTTGCCATGAACATCGAGTTGACCAGCGCGGACCGCGCGTTTCGCGACGAGGTGCGTACGTTCCTTGCCACGAGCCTGCCGCCCGATATCAAGCGGCGCGTCGAGAACGGCCTCGAGTTGGGGCGCGAGGACTACGCGTCCTGGCACCGGATCCTCTACGAGAAGGGCTGGGTGGCGCCGGGCTGGCCGGTCGATCATGGCGGCACGGGCTGGACGCCCATGCAGCGCTACCTGTACGACGAGGAAACTGCGGCCGCCAGCGCACCTCGGATCATGCCGTTCGGGGTGAACATGGTGGGGCCGGTGATCTTCACCTTCGGGAACAGTGCGCAGAAGGACCATTACCTCCCGCGGATCCTGTCGGGAGAGGACTGGTGGTGCCAGGGTTACTCCGAACCCGGCGCGGGTTCCGACCTGGCCAACCTGCGCACCCGCGCGGTGCGCGACGGGGACGTCTACGTCGTCAATGGCCAAAAGACATGGACGACATCCGCCCAATGGGCCGACCACATCTTCTGCTTGGTGCGCACCGACCCGGATGCGGCCAAGCCGCAGCAGGGCATCTCGTTTCTGTTGATCGACATGCGATCGCCGGGAATCGAAGTGAAGCCGATCATCACGATCGATGGTGGTCACGAGGTGAATGACGTCTTCTTCGAGGACGTTCGCGTGCCGGTGGAGAATCTGGTCGGCGAGGAGAACCGCGGCTGGACGTACGCCAAGTTCCTCCTGAGCTTTGAGCGGGCGGGGATTGCCGACGTGGGGCGCTCAAAGAAGCAGCTCGCCGGTCTCAAGCGAATCGCTGCCGCGGAACTGTCGAACGGGCGCCCGTTGTCCGAAGACGATCGGTTCCGCGAGAAGATCGCCTCTCTGGAGATCGACCTGCTCGCCCTTGAGTACACCGAGTTGCGGGCGCTAAGCCGGCAGACCTCGGGCAAGGAACCCGGAACTGAGGCAAACATCCTCAAGATCCGCGGCACGGAGATCCAGCAGCGAATTACCGAGCTCGCGCTCGAGGCGGTGGGGACCTACGCCAATCCCTACGTGCCCGAGGCCCTAAAGGATGGCTGGAACGAAGAGCCGATCGGGCCCGAGTACGCCGCAGGCGTGGCGCCAAGGTATTTCAACTGGCGCAAGGCCTCGATTTACGGCGGTTCGAACGAGATTCAAAAAGGAATCGTCGCCAAGCTCGTGTTGGAACTGTGAGGCGTAGCGATGGACCTGTCATACAGCGAAGACCACACCCTGCTATCCGAGAGCATCGCCCGGTTTATCCAGAACGACTACGACTTCGAGACCCGGAGCCGCATTGCCGCCAGCGACCTCGGGTTTGATCCGGGGGTATGGCAGCAGTTTGCGGACCTGGGATGGCTGGCGATTCCGTTCAGCGAAGATGAGGGTGGGCTCGGCGCCGACCCGGTGTCGGTGATGATCCTGATGGAACGGTTTGGTCGCGGGCTGGTGTTGGAGCCGTACGTGCCGAGCATCCTTCTCGGCGGACGACTGATCGCGGTAGCGGGAGGCGCCGAGCAGCGCTCTCGTCACCTCGGTGCCCTGATCGCGGGCAAGATCCAGCTGGCGTTCGGCCACGGCGAACCGGGCGGGCGGTATGCCCTGGCGCACGTGGCAACCCGCGCGGAAGGCGGTGCCGGCGGCTTCACGCTGTCGGGGCAGAAGGCGGTGGTGCACAACGCCGAGGCGGCCGACTTCATCATTGTGTCGGCTCGAAGCAGCGGCGAGGTGAGGGCACAGGAGGGTATTTCGCTGTTCCTGGTGCCCCGCAGAACGCCCGGCCTGACCGTGCGCCCGTATCGGACGGTCGACGGCCTCCGCGCGGCGGAACTCGTTCTCGAGGGGGTCCAGGTTGGCGAGGATGCCCTGCTGGGCGAGGAAGGCGGGGCGTACCAGGCGATCGAAGCTGTCACTGATCAGGCGGTTGCCGCCGTCTGTTCGGAAGCAGTGGGGGTAATGGATCTGTTGCGGGAGACCACGCTGGAGTATCTCAAGACCCGTCAGCAGTTCGGGCGGCCGCTGGGGGCATTCCAGGTCCTGCAGCATCGTGCGGTGGACATGCTGATCGCGTGCGAGGAGGCGCGTTCGCTGGCCCTGATGGCGACCCTGAGCCTTGACAAGACGGTGACCGAGCGGCGGCGAGCAGTTTCGGCGGCAAAGGCCCGCATCGGCAACGCGGGTCGGAAAGTCGGGCAAGAGGCCGTGCAACTGCATGGCGGCATGGGGGTAACCGACGAACTCAAGGTTGGCCACTATTTCAAGCGCCTGACCATGATCGACACGTTCTTCGGTGATGCTGCCCACCACCTCGACCGGTTCGCCGGTAATGCGTGAGAGGCGGGCGGAGAGCTAGAGCCCGCCACCGAAGCAGGCCTGCGGCGGGGCGGCAGGCGCTGGCCCTTGCTGGCATTGATGCTGTCAGAGGCACCTTGGGTTCGGATCGGCCGGGCTACCGAGTTAACCGGCTGTCGGTCGGGTGCCCCCAGCTTTACACCGAGCGGAAGGGGACGATCGTCGCAATTCCGTGAACCAGAGAGGTTACGGGACCGGATCACTGACGCAGTAATTCTGACCCCGACGCCCGCGTTGGGCTGACATTCTGACGACCTGTATCCCATGGAAACTGCGTTCTGATCGGTTGCACCGCGCGCCGTACCAGGTGGTGCGCAGGTTGACTGTCGCAGAGCGAGCGCTCTACGAAGTCCCCGGGTGCATACCGTATCGCCGCCCGATCGCGCGGCACGGTAGGCCCAGCACCGTCAATGCGGGAATGCAAGGCGGTCCACCGGGAACTACACTCACGACCGGGCAACAGCGGTAGCGGGAGGGGTGGATGGAGGCCTGTCCGAAGCGGCTCGCACGAGATCGGCGGTGCTCCTGCCGGGTCGGTGATGCCCTGCCGCCATTGACTGGTGCCCTTCCGCCGCGCTGATGGAGCAGGCTCGTCCGATCTGTGTGGAACAGTCCCGGTCCGCGATTTGCGGGCCGGCGGCGAGCGCGATGGACGGCCCACTGCAGGTTGCAAAGCTCGACGATGTCGGCCCGGCCCCTGTGCTGGTCGTTTGCGAGCACGCGTCCAAGGCCATTCCTGCCCGATTCGGCTCGCTTGGTCTCGGCAACCGTGACCGAGCGAGCCACATCGCGTGGGACCTCGGGGCGCTTGACCTTGCGCAAGCCCTGGCGTCGCGGCTCCGGGCGCCATTGCTCAGCGCCCGGTTATCGCGTCTCGTGTTCGACCTGAACCGGCCTCCCGGCGCTCCGGACGCGATCGCCGAACGCAGTGAATCGACGGATATTCCCGGCAACATCGGCCTCACCGAAGCGGAGCGGCAGGCTCGGGTCGACACCGTCCATGCGCCTTGGGTGGCCGCCCTCACGGCGGCCATCGACGCCGGCCGTCCGGATGCGCTGATCAGCGTGCACAGCTTCACGCCGGTGTTCGCGGGGATGCCCCGGACGACCGAAGTCGGGATCATTCACGACCGCGATGCGCGGCTGGCGGACGCGGTCCTCGCGCATGCGAACGCGTCGGGCTGGGAGCGGAATCGGCCTTACGGACCCGACGACGGGGTCACGCATACGCTCCGGACCTTTGCCGAGCCCCGTGGTCTCCTGGCGCTGATGATCGAGGTCAGGAACGACCTCCTGCGGGGCGCTGCCGCCGTCGACCGGATGGCCGATGCGCTTGCGGGTGTGCTTGTCCCGTCGCTTGCGGCGTGCGCGGTCGGCATGCGGGAGCGGCGGGTGTGACCGGCGTGATGCGCGGCTACATCACCGCGGTCGACACGATGAACCGCCGGCTCGGGCGCGTCGTGATGTACGGCATCTTCGCGATCATGGCCATCCTCCTCTGGTCGTCGATGTCCAAGACGTTCTTCGATCCCTCGCTCTGGACGCTCGAGATGGCGCAGTTCGCGATGGTGACGTACTACGTTCTGGGCGGTCCCTATGCGGTCCAGACCGGCGCGAACGTGCGCATGGACCTCTTCTACGGGTCCTGGTCGGCCCGCACGAAGGCTTGGTTCGACGCTTTCACCGTGTTCTTCCTGATCTTCTACCTCGTGGTGCTGCTCTGGGGCGGGATCGATTCCACCGCCTACAGCTTTCAGTACGGCGGCGAACGCAGCCCCTCCGCCTGGCGCCCGTACCTGTGGCCGATCAAGGTGATCATGGTGGTGGGCATCGTGCTGATGCTGCTGCAGGCGGTGGCCGAGTTCTTCAAGGACGTGCTTCGGATTCGCGGCGAGGCGCCCTGATGTCGTACGAGCTCATCGCCATCCTCATGTTCTCGACGATGATGGTGATGCTGGCTACCGGCCAGCGTGTCTTCGGTGCCATCGGTTTCGTGGCGGTCGTCGCCGCCCTCCTCCTCTGGGGTGACCGTGGCGGCTACGACCTGGGCTTCGCGGCCGCCATGAAGCTCATGAAGTGGTACCCGCTCCTGACACTGCCGATGTTCATTTTCATGGGCTATGTCCTCTCGGAGTCGAAGATCGCCGACGATCTCTACCGCATGTTCCACGTCTGGACCGGCGGCATGGCGGGTGGCCTCGCCATGGGGACGATCGGCCTCATGGTGCTGGTTTCGGCGATGAACGGTCTCAGCGTGGCCGGCATGGCCATCGGTGCCACCATTGCACTCCCCGAGCTGCTCAAGCGCAATTACGACAAGCGCATGGTGACGGGCGTGATTCAGGCTGGGAGTTCGCTCGGCATCCTTGTGCCACCCTCGGTGGTCCTGGTTCTCTACGCCATGATCGCGCGCCAGCCGGTGGGGCAGCTGTGGCTCGCGGGGGTGTTCCCGGGGCTCATGATGGCCGGGCTCTTCGTCTTCTACATCTGGCTGCGCTGCCGCATCTCGCCGACGCTCGGTCCCGTCCTGCCGAAGGCCGAACGGGACGTGGCGCGGGCCGAGAAGTACCGACTCCTGCGGGCTGGCCTGCTGCCGCTGTTCATCTTCGCGGTGATGATCGTTCCGTTCGTCAACGGCTGGACGTCGCTGGTGGAGTCGTCCGCGATCGGCGCGCTGGCCGCGTTTCTCGCGGCTGTCGTGCGGCGCCGGATGACGCGGCAGGTGTTCGAGAATTCTCTCCGCAACACCCTGCGGATCAGCTGCATGTTCATGTGGATCATCCTCGCCGCTCTCGCGTTCGGCGCGGTGTTCGACGGCCTTGGTGCCGTGCGCGCGATCGAGAACCTGTTTACGGAGCGCATGGGACTGTCACCGTGGACGATCCTGATCCTCATGCAGCTGTCGTTCATCCTGATGGGAACGTTCCTCGACGATACGGCCATGCTCGTGATCGTGGCGCCGCTCTATGTTCCGCTCGTGGACGCCCTGGGGTTCAACCTGATCTGGTATGGCGTCCTGTACACGATCACCACGCAGATCGCCTACATGACGCCACCGTTTGGATACAATCTCTTCCTGATGCGCGCCATGGCCCCGCCAGAAGTCACCCTGGGTGACATCTACCGGTCGATCATTCCCTTTGTCGGCGTGATGATCGTGGCGCTTTCCCTCGTCATCAGCTTTCCGGAAATCGCGCTGTGGCTGCCCGGTTACGTATACGCGAACTAGTCGGAGCGGCGGATGCCGGCGCGCCTGCCTGCAAGGAGTGACACCATGACCACACGGCGCCATCTTCTGAAAGCCGCCGCCGTCGCCCCGGCCGCTGCCATCGCGACTCCTGTCTTCGCCCAGGCACAGATCACCTGGCGAATGCAGACCTACGCCGGCCCCGCCCTGGCCGAGCACGTGGTGAAGCCGGCGATCGACATGTTCAACAAGATCGCGGGTGAGCGCATGCAGATCGAGCTGTTCTACGCTGACCAGCTCGTGCCCACGGGTGAACTGTTCCGCGCGATGCAACGCGGGACGATCGACGCGGTCCAGTCCGACGACGATTCCATGGCGTCTCCGACCGAGGTCACCGTGTTCGGCGGGTACTTTCCCTTCGCATCGCGTTACTCGCTCGACGTCCCTGTTCTCTTCAACCAGTACGGCCTCAACGAGATCTGGGACGCCGAGTACGCCAACGTCGGTGTGAAGCATATTTCCGCCGGCGCGTGGGACCCCTGCCACTTTGCGACGAAGGACCCCATTCACTCGCTCGCGGATCTGCAGGGCAAGCGTGTCTTCACCTTCCCGACGGCGGGCCGGTTCCTGACGCAGTTCGGGGTTGTCCCCGTCACCCTCCCCTGGGAGGACATCGAGGTTGCTGTCCAGACGGGCGAGCTCGACGGCATCGCCTGGTCGGGGATCACCGAGGACTACACCGTCGGTTGGGCCGACGTCACGAACTACTTCCTGACGAACAACATCTCCGGCGCCTGGATCGGGTCGTTCTACGCCAACATGGACCGTTGGAACGAAATTCCCGAAGATCTCCAGCTCCTGCTGCGCGTCATCTGCGACCAGTCCCATTACTACCGCCAATGGTGGTACTGGGGCGGCGAAGCCAGCCTGCGCGTGAACGGAACGAAGATGGAGCTCACATCGATCCCGGACGAGGAATGGGCTCAGGTGGAGGCGGCCGCGCGCGTCTTCTGGGACGAAGTCGCTGCGGAGTCGGAGACCAAGGCCAAGGTGGTCGAGATCTTCAAACGCTACAACGCGGACATGGAGCGAGCGGGTCGGCCGTATCGCTACACTTGATCCGCCTTTGCGGCGGCCCCGCCATCCCGGCGGGGCCCCGCTAGATCGACATCCCGCGGACTGCCCGATGTCCGGCAGGTTCATGCTTCACGGCTGGCGTTCCCGTAGCGAGGGCCGCGCATTCCATGCGGCGGTGACTTGCGCGGCTGCCCGGTGTCGGGGCCGCGCGCCAAGCCCGCCGCGGCGGCTGCCGTCCTCGATCACGACTCGCCCGACCATCATCGCTGCAATCGCTTCACGCCCGCGGCACCGGTCGTGCATCCGCGGCATCAGCGCGACCGGGTGCGATCCCCATGCGCACGGGCCAGTAGCGGCCATCTGCGATGGGCATTCGTCCCTCGGACCCTTGGCGCCAAGTGGGGCGAGGAAGCCGTGGCTTTGGGCCTGAGCAACCGGAATTTCGCCTGAGACCAGGCGCGTACCGGGAGTTTCCGATGACCAAGAATCTTCAATGCATCTCCCCCGTCGATGGGACGGTCTACGCGGAGCGCCCTGCCCTCGCTGACGACGCGGCGCGGGCGACCGTGGCGCGCGCCCGGACGGCTCAACGGGCGTGGGCGGCGAGGCCCCTGCAGGAGCGCATCGATCTCGTACTGGACGGAGTCGCCCGCATCGGCGCCGAGAACGACGAGATCGTGACGGAGCTCGCGTGGCAGATGGGGCGCCCTGTCCGGTACGGCGGCGAATGGGGCGGATTCAACGAGCGCGCGACCCACATGGCTTCCATCGCTGCCGCGGCGCTCAGGGACATCGAGGTCGAAGACAGCGCCCGGTTCCGACGCAGGATTCGCCGCGAGCCCCGAGGCCTCGTCCTGGTCGTGGCTCCGTGGAATTATCCCTACATGACAGCGATCAACACGGTCCTTCCGGCGCTGATCGCCGGCAACGCCG
Source organism: Rhodospirillales bacterium (assembly GCA_009839325.1). Lineage (GTDB taxonomy): Bacteria > Pseudomonadota > Alphaproteobacteria > TMED109 > TMED109 > VXPW01. The sequence goes on along the minus strand of VXPW01000103.1, from coordinate 20,939 downwards.
TGGTGCTCAAACATGCCACGCAGACACTCCTCGTCGGCGAGCGCCTGGCGAACGCCTTCCACGCGGCAGGCGTGCCCGAGGACGTGTTCCAGAACCTGTTCCTGGCGCACGACACCACCCTGGCGCTGATAAGCGAACGGGCGTTTGATTTCGTGAATTTCACGGGTTCCGTGAAAGGCGGCCGAGCCATCGAGCGAGCTGCGGCCGGGACCTTCACCAGCCTCGGCCTCGAGCTTGGCGGCAAGGATCCGGGCTACGTGATGGAAGATGCTGACCTCGCTGCTGCCGTGAGCACGCTCATGGACGGCGCGATGTACAACTCCGGCCAGTGCTGCTGCGGGATCGAGCGAATCTACGTCCACGCCGCCAGCTACGACGCCTTCGTCGACGGCGCGGTGGAATTTGCCGAGGCCTACCGGCTGGGAAGCCCGCTCGACGAGGAGACCACGCTCGGCCCCATGGCCCACCGGCGCTTCGCGGACGAGGCTCGCGCCCAGGTCGCCGAGGCGGTGCAGGCCGGCGCCACGGCGCACGTCCGCACCTTCTCGGGGGATGACGGCGGCGCCTATCTCTCACCGCAGGTCCTGACCGAGGTGGACCACTCCATGCGGATCATGCGTGATGAGACCTTTGCACCGGTGGTCGGCATCATGAAGGTGGACAGCGATGACGAAGCGCTTGGGCTGATGAACGACAGCGATTTCGGTCTCACCGCTTCGCTGTGGACCACGGATACCGGGCGCGCCGAGGCTCTCGGGAGCCGCGTCGAGACCGGGACCGTCTTCATGAATCGGGCCGACTACCTTGATCCGGCGCTTTGCTGGACCGGCTGCAAGCTCACTGGCAAGGGTGGGGGGCTGTCGGAAATCGGCTACCACAACCTGACCCGGCCGAAATCCTTCCACTTGAAGAAGGCATCCGGATGACGCTCACGGCGGACTGGTCGTACCCGACGACCATCCGGTTTGGCGCGGGACGAATTCAGGAACTGCCGAGCGCGTGTGGCGAAGCGAATATCCGCAACCCGCTGTTCGTCACGGATCGAGGCCTGGCCACGCTGCCGCTGACGCAGACCGCCCTCGACGTCCTGGATGCCGCCGGGCTGGGGCACTCGATCTTCTTCGACGTCGATCCCAATCCGAGCGATCAGAACCTGGACGCTGGCCTCGCACGCTTTCGCGAGGGAGGGCATGACGGTGTCGTCGCGTTCGGCGGCGGTTCCGGCCTCGATCTCGGCAAGGCGGTTGCCTTCATGTCCGGCCAGTCACGCCCGGTGTGGGATTTCGAGGACATCGGCGATTGGTGGCGCCGGGCGAACCCCGACGGCATTGCGCCCGTGGTGGCTGTTCCCACTACCGCCGGTACGGGGTCCGAGGTAGGCCGGACCAGCGTCATTCTCAATGCCGCAACCCATGTGAAGAAGATCATTTTCCATCCCCGGGTGCTGCCAACGGTGGTGATCATCGATCCGGAACTAACCGTCGACCTGCCGAAACCGATCACCGCCGGTACCGGGATGGATGCCTTTGCGCACTGCCTCGAGGCGTACTGCTCACCGCACTTCCACCCCATGGGTCAGGGCATCGCACTCGAGGGCATGCGTCTGGTGCACGAGAATTTGCTGCGCGCGTACGCTGACGGTACGGATCTCGTTGCCCGTGCGAACATGATGGCGGCCGCCACCATGGGGGCAGTCGCCTTTCAGAAAGGACTGGGCGCCATCCATGCGCTCAGCCACCCGGTTGGCGCCGTGTACGACACCCACCACGGCACCACGAACGCATGCGTGATGCCATACGTCCTCGACTTCAATCGCCCGGCGGTCGAGGACCGACTGGCCATTGCTGCCGCTTATCTTGGGCTTCGGGGCGGTTACGCCGCGTTCTATGACCGGGTGATGGAACTTCGCAAAACGCTTGGCATTCCGCTAACGCTGAGCGAGATGGGTGTCGATACCCACCGTCTGGACGAGCTCACGACGATGGCACTCGAAGATCCTTCGGCCGGAGGCAATCCGGTGCCGATGACGGAGGCGAATACGCGGACACTGTTCGAGGCCTGCATGTAGCTGCGTCGCGCGGCATTCCGATCCGCGAGGAGTTTGCTTGCATCTGCCGGCGCCAGTGGCGGTGCAGGATCGGCCATCTCCACACATTGATGCGGGCCGTGCCTGTGTTTGCCTTGGTCCTGCGCGAGCTAGGACAGGAATTTCGGCGATCGGGCTACAGCAGGCGCCCCTCCGCGTCCACTAGGGGGACGGCGTGTTCGCGCAGGATGGCCTCGATGGCATCGGCATTGGCGTCCAGCAACGCCTGAAGCTGCGCCTTCCAGTCCTGTTCGCCGAAGCGTACGCCGATCGAAATGGCGAAGTGCATCTGCAAACCAGCTTCTGATTCCACGGGGATGACCCGGATCGGTACGTCCGGGTTGCTTCGGGCGAAGTGTCCGGCGATGGGGCCCCACATGAACGTGAGGTCGATATTGCCGGCAAGCAGATCCTCCTGCTCAAGCTGTCCAGGTCGCACGTTGGGGTCGCCATGCTGGGATGCGTAGGCTTTCGTAAGCCGGCTCAGCATGCCGTGCTCGGCCAGCCACAGTGTCCCCGGGTTGCGTTCCGCCAGACCAAACCTGAGGGAGTTCCGTTGCGAAGCGTCCAGCTTCTGCAGATCCGAGACTGACCGGACGGAATCAAGCCCGCGCCCTTCCACGAAAACGAGCGCGTAAGTGGAGCGGTAGTAGGGGTCAGTCGTGATCGCGAGTTCAAACCCGTCCGGCAGGCCCATCACGACGTCGCACCGGTAGACGCCGTCATCGCCCCTAGCGCGAAGCGTGTTCCGGATGAATCCCATTCGCTGCGGAAACCAGGTGTATTCCACCGGCAGGTTGAGTTGCTCGGCCAACAGCGATGCGATGTGATTTTCGAAACCCTGCTGACGGTCATTTGACCAAGGCAGGTAGTTGGCGTCAGCGCAGACCTTGAAGGCAGTCCGCTCAGCGCCGCCTGCCGCGACCGGAAGGGCCCATGCACCTGCAATCGCAAGCGCAAGCGTCAACCATCTGGCCGCGCCGGGGAAGCGGGGGCAGCCATCCGGCCAGAGGAGAAACATCATCGATCGTATCGCTTCAGCCTGCCAGCCGGGAGCACCCCGTCGGCCCGTGCCAGGAGATAGGCGTAGAGTTGATCAATGTAATTCATGACGTTGGGGTTGGTTCCCCAGCCTGGCATCACCCCGATCTGCCCTTCGTACCCGTTCACGACAACTTCCATGAAACGATCAAGGTCGATCTCGCGGAGCTTCCGGACGAGGCTCGGGCCGATGGTGCTGCCATCGCCTGTCAGACCGTGGCAGACCTGGCACTGGCTGAATGCCCGATAGCCGCGGGTTAGCCAGAGATCGATCTGGCAGGTGCTGAGGTCACCCTCCGTTTCGCACTGAATGTGTCCTTCATAAGGGGGCGGTTCCGCCCCTTCCGCCGCAGCCGTGACGACTAGGTTCCCGGCGCCGATCATGGCTCCCGCCACTAGGCCGGCAACGGTAACGCCAAATTTCTGAATCAATGTGCTGGCTCCGTTTGCTGAGTGGATGCGCAGGGTCGGTAATCGCTGTCGCCACATGCCCTGCCGGATCCGGCCTTTAAAGAAAGACCGGCTGCGGCATTCATGCCGCAGCCGGTCAAGTGGACTAGTGACCAGCGGTCGCGCCGCCCGTCATCCTGTCGCGTATCGGCCCTACGGGAGCGCGAACACGGTCAGCACGCCGCCTAGCTGGGTGTGCTGGTTCAGGCCTCGGTAGGCGCCGACGGCACCAAGCCCGTCGGTGTCGCCTTCCAGGCCAGCGGCCATACCGATCCCGGCCCAGCCGCCCACGCCGGAGAGCACGCCGACGTACTGCTTGCCCTCAAAGGTCCAGGTGTTCACGTTGCCGATGATGCCGGACGGGGTCTTGAAGCTGTAAAGCTCCGCACCGGAGTTGGCGTCGACTGCCTTCAGACGGCCGTCGAGAGTCCCGTAGAAGACGATGTCACCACCAGTCGCCAGCGCGCCGCTCCAGACGGAGAACTGTTCCGGTACGGACCAGACGATCTCACCCTTGGCGGCATCCCACGCGATGAAGTTGCCGAGGTTGTCGGTCCCGTCGCCGGTTACCCGGCCAGCGGGGAACATGCTCAGCGTTGCACCGACGTACGGCTGCCCGGAGACGTACTCGACACGGAACGGCTCGTAGTCCATGCAGACGTGGTTCGTCGGCACGTAGAAGAGGCCGGTGCGCGGCGAGAACGCGGCCGGCTGCTGGTCTTTCGATCCAAGCGCGGCCGGGCAGATGTTCTGGGTGTTGACATCTTCGCCCTGCTGGTCGGTGCTGTACTCCGCTACCACCTGTGGACGGCCCGTCTCCATGTCGACGTGCGTGGCCCAGTTGGTGGCCGGGTCGTACTTCTCGGCGACCAGGAGTTCGCCCGTGGCCCGGTCAAGCGTGTAGCCGAAACCGTTTCGGTCGAAGTGCACAATCACCTTGCGCGTGACGCCATCGATTTCGATGTCGGCAAGGATGCCTTCGTTGACACCGTCGTAGTCCCATTCGTCGTGCGGCGTCATCTGGTAGACCCACCGGGCCATACCAGTGTCAGCGTCACGCGCGAAGATGGTCATCGACCACTTGTTGTCGCCCGGGCGGACCACCGGGTTCCAGGTGCTCGGGTTGCCCGTGCCGTAGTAGATGAGGTTCAGGTCAGGGTCGTAGGTGAACCAGCCCCACGTGGTGCCGCCACCGATCTTCCACTGGTCTCCTTCCCAGGAATCCAGACTGGAATTGGGACCGACCGGCTCCAGCATGTGCGTGGTGTTTTCCGGATCGATGAGCATCTCATCGTCGGGACCCGTGCTGTAGCCCTTCCAGACCAGGCTTCCGTCGTTGATGTTGTAGGCAGCAAGGAAGCCGCGGACGCCAAACTCACCGCCGCTGATCCCGGTGTACACCTTATCGTTGACCACGATCGGGGCGTTGGTGTTGGTGGAGCCGGCAGACGGGTCTCCGTTCACCACGCTCCAGATCACCTCGCCGGAGTTCGCGTCAAGCGCGACCAACGTGGTGTCCGCCTGCTGCAGGAAGATCTTGCCTTCGGCGTAGGCCAGGCCACGGTAGACCGTGTCACAGCACATAACCGGAATGACAGATGGGTCCTGTACGGGGACGTACGCCCAGTTGATCGTCTGATCGGCAAGGTTGATCGAGAACACCTTGTTGGGGAACGGGGTGTGCACGAACATCGTGTCGCCGATTACCATCGGACCACCCTCGTGCCCACGCAGAACCCCGGTGGAGAAGGTCCAGGCTACCTGGAGACTGCCCACGTTTCCGGCGTTGATTTCTGAAAGCGGGCTATACCGGGCACCGTCATAGGTACGGCCCCACATCGCCCAGTTGTTAACGTCGGCGCTGAGCGCCTTGACGTCGTCGTTAGCCGATACAGAGACCGGCACAGCGACAAGCAGCCCCATCGCAATCGCGGCGATGAGGGATGGAATTCTGGTAATCATGATTCTCATCCGTTGCATGGAATTCGGTGATGCCGCACTCCCCTGAATCGACCAGTTGCCTGACCGCTCCATTTTGATGGAGTGCACCCGTCACACCGACCACAAGAGACCCGCGGGGCGCACAAGAGCAGGTGCGGATGGCCAGCCTCTAGATTAAAGCACCAAATCAAACGCATTGCATGTATGACTTGCGTTTTTCGGCGACAGGGTTCGCCGGCGGCGCCTCTCGACCATCGTCCGACTGTCGTTATCGAACGGCCGCGCCGAGGCGAAGCTAGGAGGGCACTGCCGCGCGCGATACGCGCTGAGACCATGACGGCGGCAACAGGGCCCGCACCGAACTGACGCGGGCCGCCGTACCGGGCTCTTGGCTCAGTCAGATCTCCGGTGCCGTCTCAGCCGGAATCTTCGTCCGGGTTCTTTCTCTTCCGCGTTATAAAACAAGCGGCTTCAGCCTCCTGGCGCAGCGTTTGAAATTGGGCGATACGAGATCTCGCCTCGGGCGCGGCGTCACGGAAGATGCCGCCCCGCTCGCCTGGGGTGGAATACAGGAAGCTCAGGGTTTCGGCAGTCGTGTAGTCTTCATAAGAGATCTGCGACGCGATCCGGTCGATCATGCAGACGCAAGGGTAGAGCGTGTCGTAACTCTGACCGCCCTCCAACCCCATGCAGGCGAGGACGAATTCGACACGGGCTTGTGTGGGAAAGTCGTTGGCCGACCCGCATCCCGGGCCGAACACGGCAAACACTGCAAGTGCCAGCAAGACCTTCTTCATGAATCGAGCCACCCGGCCAACAGGAGCATTCAGCATGATAATCGATGGCGGCGCGGGGGCGAGCAAGGTTAAGGCTGTTGGACGGTTGACGACCGTGGCTGGGCATGCCTGCCATGGTTGGCTTGTTGCGCTTGCCGTGGCCGCGGCCGTGGCGGTTCCCGCCGGCGCGCAGGCCGGGGGGACACCCATCCGCGTCGCGGTGCTCGATGTCGAACTCCTGAAGGCCGACTACCTACCGGATGCGCACACGATCACTGAAGAAGAACGGCACCGCCTCGACCTGGTGGCTGAGCTGATCCGCACGCGCCTCCGTGCGGAGGGCTACGACGTTGTGCCCGCCGCCGCCACGCGGCAGGCAATCCGAGAGGCCAAGCCATTGCAGCGCCTCCACGCCTGCAACGGTTGCGAGCGGGGCATCGCCCGCCGTCTCGCGGCGGACTGGGTGCTGGTGGGATGGGTTCAGTTCGTCAGCAACCTCATTCTCAACCTCAACGTCGTGGCCATCAACGTCGAGACAGGAGCATCCGTCGCGCATGCGTTCGTCGACCTGCGGGGCAACACTGAACGGACCTGGCGGCATGCCACCACCTACATGCTCGATCACATTCTCGTGGACCGGCTCGCCGCGCGCCGGTGACGTCGACGACGCCCGGTACCGCAGGCCGAAGCAGCGAATGCGCCGGCGGCGTGGCGGCCGCGCGATCGCCTACTGTCCTTCGGTCCGTTCCACTGGCGAGACTTCGGTAAGTTCCAGACCGGCAGCCTCCCAGCCGTCGGTGCCTTCGGGATACCAGACGATCGACGTGTAGTTCCAGTCCAGGGCACGGCGCGCCGCATTCCAGGACATCCAGCAGTCGCTGAGGCAGAAGAAGACGATCGTCCTCGTCTGGTCGCCGCCGGTGAAACGTTCCAGGTTCGCGCGAAAGTAGTTCTCCTCTTCGACTGGCAGCACGCCAAGACCCACGTTCGGAAGCCACACGGTCCCGGGAAGGCTGTCCCGGACCGGCGGCAACCACAGGTGGTCTTCGCTGTCGCGCACGATCCTTGGTGCCCGAGGTGCCGGAAACACGTCGATCAGCAGCGGGTCGCCATGATCCAGCAGGATCTGCAGTGCCCCGGTGGTGACCACCGTGGCACCGTCGAGCGAACAGGGCACCACCGCCCGGAATTCGGACGTGCGATACGTCGGCGGCTCATCGGCAAGGCAGGCGTGGCCGTCCGCCGAACCCGGGTTCGGTGTCAGCAGCACCGACAGGGCGATGGCCAGGCCGAGCGGTACTGCGGCAGCCGACAGAGACTGCCGCTTCCACGCCGCTATCGTCGATTTCTCTGGGACTGACGTCATGGAGTCACACGGCCGTGCAGCGAGGCCGGGGCGCGGGGCCCGGTTCCAGGGGCAGACAGGCAGACGATGCCTCATCCGTTCGCCAATGCCTAGGTGCCGGTAACCGACGGCAGGCCCGTCGGGTGTGCCGCGATTGCTTTCCCGGCCCGGGAATCGGGGCATGGAGCGCCACCGTTGCATAATCTGGTCGAGGAACCGGAGATCAGGGACATGTTGCATGGAATGGCACGGGAATCGACGGGCTCGCCCGGTTCGCGGACGGTACTCCGCGTGCAGGCAATGACTGCGTGGCTCTGGCTGGCGGCCGTAGGCGCGGTTCTGGGGCCTTCGCCCACTGGTGCCGCGGATGCGATCCAGCTGAAGCCCGTGGCGCAGGGCATCTACGTCTACACGGGTCCGCACACCGATGCCAGCGATAGCAACCTAGGTGCGGTCGGGAACGTGGCGATCGTACTCGGCGAGCAGACCGTGGCGCTCATCGACAGCGGCGGCAGCCTCGAATTCGGCCTGCAGCTGCGCGCCGCACTGGAGGAGATTACGGACCTTCCCGTGAGCCACGTGATCAACACCCACGTGCATCCGGATCATCTGCTGGGGAATGGTGCCTTCGCAGGTCCGACGGTCGAGTTCGTCGGGCATCGCCGCCTCGGCGCTGCACTGGCCGCGCGGGCGGAGTTCTATCTCGAAGCGGGCACCCGGAACGTCGGCCCGAAATTTGCCGGAACCAAAGCAATCGGGCCGACCCTGGAGGTGGCGGATTCCATGCACATCAATCTCGGGGGACGCGTCCTGAAAGTGACGGCACACGCCACCGCGCACACCGATAACGATCTCACCGTCTACGACCGACGCACCCGCACCCTGTTTGCCGGTGACCTGGTGTTCGTCGAACGTCTGCCGATCGTAGACGGCAGCCTGAAGGGATGGCTGGCCGTGATGGATGACCTTCGGGCCGTGCCGGCGGTGCGGGTGGTTCCCGGGCACGGCCCCGCATCAGTGCGCTGGCCGAGCGCGCTCCATGCGCAAGAGCGGTACCTCCAAGCGCTTCTGCGTGACGTGCGGATCGAGATCGCGGCGGGAGGGACGATCGAAAACGCCATCGGCTGGGTCGCGTCGGAGGAGCGATCGAAGTGGGTGCGGTTTGACGAGGATCACCCCCGGAACGTCACGGCAAGTTTCACGGAACTCGAATGGGAGTAGGGCGGCGCATTCGCCGACCGCGGAGGCAGGTGTCAGCGCGACTCCGTGCTAGAATTACGAGCGAGCATCTGTGAAAGGGAAGCCATGAGAGTTGCCGTAACCACCTTCCTGCTGGCCATGGCGGTTGGCATTCCAGCATGGGGCGCGACCGAGGACGAGAGTCGCTGGCATGACCTTCGCGAGTCGTTGTTCGGCGACCGTCAGATTCATGAGGAAAGCGGCGTCGTGTCGCTGGAAGCGCCGTATCGGGCCCACGACGCGGCCTTGGTCCCCATCACCTTCGAAGCCGCCTTTCCGCAAACGAACGAGCGTTACGTCAAGACGATCACGCTGATCGTGGACGAAAACCCGTTGCCGATGGCAGGACAATTCCATTTCACAGAGGCGAGCGGCTGGGCGGCCATCAGTACCCGGATTCGGGTGAATGCCTACACGCATGTGCGCGCGGTGGCCGAGACCAATGACGGTGAGCTGCATATGGCCAAGCGTTACGTGAAGGCGTCCGGTGGCTGCTCCGCGCCCGCCGGGAAGGATCCGGAGGCCGCGCTGGCAAGCCTCGGCAAGATGAAGCTTCGCCGATCCGACCCGGTGCTGTGGGGGGAGCCCAACAGCGCGCAACTTCTGGTGAGCCATCCCAATCACACCGGGATGCAGATGGACCAGGTGACGCGCCACTACGTGCTCGCGTACTTCGTCGACAGCATTGAAGTGCGCTACGGAGACCTGCCGGTACTGGCTGTTGAATCGAATTTCTCGCTCAGCGAGAACCCGGCCGTCCGCTTCCACTACGTGCCCGACGGGCCGGGCGAATTGTCGGTTCGGGTTACTGACAGCGACGGGGCAATGTTTGCGCGCGCCTGGAGCGTTCCGGCGTCCGTCGCAACGGCCCCTGTCGGAGAGGAGGCGGCGCCGGTCAATCCGGTGCAATAGGAACGGACAACGCTTGCCGCTGTTGGAGCGGCAGTGCGTCGAACCACCGCGCCATACCGCGAATCCGGCTCCGGAGGGGCTGACCACCGTACGCCGGGCCCGCGAGCGTGCCAGAGAGATGGCGGCGGAGAACTTCGCGGCAGCTTGAGTGGCGCGGCTCATGGCAGGCTGTCCCGCCCCTGGCGAAGGGTCCAGGCGCAACGTCAGTGAGCGGCTGGTTCTGCTGCCGGGCTGACTAAACCTCCGCGCCGAGCGGTACCGGGCGGCGGACTCGGTAGCAGGAAACTAGCCCGCATCGGCCGGTGGCCGGCCAGGGCCGGTACCGTGGCGCACGCACCTGCCCGGGACGGTTGCCGTCCGAGTCGGCCCACGAGCAGCCCTTCACTTATGCTTGGCCGCTCATTGCCATCCAATCGAGCGCCCTCCATGACGACGCCTCCCGCAGCCGGCCTGGGCCGGGTCGACGCCAATCACTCTCCACTTAATCCGATCGGATTCCTGGATCGCGCTGCTCGCATCTGGCCCGATCGTGTCGCCATTGTCCACGGGGCGAAGCGCATCACGTGGCGGGACTTTCGGGACCGGTGCCGCAGGCTCGCGGAGGGGCTCCTCGGTTCCGGGATCGAACGTGGGGACACGGTGTCCGTTCTCCTGCCCAACATTCCCGAGATGCTCGAGGCCCACTACGGGATCCCGATGGCTGGCGCGGTGCTGAACCCGTTGAACACCCGCCTCCAGGATCGGGAGATCGCGTTCATTCTCGATCACTGCAGAGCAACCGCACTGATCGTGGATTCCGAATTTGCGGGGCTTGCCAGCCGCGCGCTCCGGCATCTCGACAACCCTCCCAAGGTGATCGTGGTCGAGGACACGGAAGGCCCCCGGCCTCGAGACGGTCTGAAGTTCGACGGCGCGACGCGCTATGAGGACCTGGTTTTGATGGGCTCGCCGGAGTTTCAATGGCGCCCGCCTGCCGATGAGTGGGACACGGTCTCGGTGCTGTACACGTCCGGCACCGTGGGCAACCCGAAGGGCGTGGTCTTCCAGCACCGGGGCGCCTACCTCAACGCTGTTGGGCAGGCGCTCGTGACGGGGATGAATGCGGATACGTCCTACCTGTGGACGCTGCCCATGTTTCACTGCAATGGCTGGTGCTTCACCTGGGCCCTGGCGATCGTAGGCGGGCGGCACGTATGTCTGCGCAACGTCGTGGCTGACCAGGTGTTTCAGGCGATCGCCGATGAGCGGGTCAACATGCTCTGCGGCGCTCCGACCGTGCTGACCATGCTGATCCACGCCCCGCAAGGTGCCAGGCGCCGGTTCGAACAGCGGTGCGACGTCTATACGGGCGGCGCCCCGCCGCCAGCAGCGGTCATCGCCGGCATGGAGGAGATGGGCTTCAGGGTGACCCATCTATACGGTCTGACGGAAACGTTCGGCCCGGCCACGGTGGGCCTCATCCAGGACGAGTGGGCCAGCCTCTCACTGCCGGAGCGCGCGCAGCACATAGCCCGTCAGGGAGTGCCATATCCGACAGTAGGTGACTTGCTGGTCGCGGACCCGGAATCGCTCGAACCAGTGCCTGCAGATGGAGAGACCCTTGGCGAGATCCTGGTCCGCGGGAATACCGTCATGAAGGGATATCTGGACAACCCCGAGGCGACGCGCGAGGCGTTCCGCGGAGGCTGGTTTCACAGTGGTGACCTGGCGGTGGTTCATGGAGATGGTTACGTCGAAGTCCGTGACCGTGCCAAGGACATCATTATTTCCGGCGGAGAGAACATTTCGAGCATCGAGGTGGAGGACGTCCTGCATGCCCACCCGGCCGTGATGGAAGCAGCTGTCGTTGGGCGCGCCCATCCGAAATGGGGGGAGCGCCCCGTCGCGTTTGTCTCGGTCAGCCCCGGGAGTGAACCACCCGGCGAGAAAGACCTTCGATCGTTCTGCCGCGAACGGCTGGCCGGCTACAAGGTGCCGGACGACTTCGTGTTCGGAGAGCTTCCGAAAACTTCGACTGGCAAAGTACGCAAGACGGAGCTTCGGGAGCGGGCAGCCATGAACACCGCCGAGGAAACGCCTGCGTAGACTCGGTGACATCAGGACTGCCTGTTGTCCCTTGTCGATCGGCGGTGAGACGGTTAGCTACTGATCCATTCCGCTAAAGGATGGTCGGCCTAAAGTCCTCTGGATGCCGGATTATCGGGCTTCCGTGCGGGACGGCGTTCCGGTGCCCGGAAGCAGCAAGGCCGCGACAAAGATCGCCGAGGCCGCCACGGCAAGCACCAGGAACAGCGCGGCAAAATCCCAGCGGGCACGGATGAAGGCGATCATCGGCACCGCCGTTGCCGCAACCGCGAACGTGATGACGAAGCGGATGGAGTAGGCCCGACTTCGCCAGGCGCTCGACGTGGCACGTCCGATCAAAACGTCGTTGATGGGAATTTGTCCGAACACCGCCAGCATGAAGCAGACGGCGACCAGCAGCGCCGCTGCGCCGGTCAAGTGCTGCATCACGGCGAACAACACGGCCTGCAGAGCGGCGATGCAGGCGAAGACGGTGCGAATTGAGTAGTTGTCGACCAGATGCCCGACCACCAATTGGGCCATGGCCGCGACGGCAAAGGCGAGGAAGGCGTACCAGCCGATCAGCGTGTTCGATCCGGCCAGGTCGCTCAGCCGTTCCTCGAACACCTTCGGCAATGCGAAGGTGGTGCTCTGAAAGATCAGGCCCCCGACCGCCGTCGTGAAGAACACGACACCGAACACGCGAACGAGCATGCGTCGGTCGAGTTCGATCGTCCAGGCAGAATCGCCCTTTTTGTCGGGTTGGTGCGGCACTAGGTCCCGGGGTCGGCGTCGGCCGCCGTACAAGAAGATCGCGTAGGCACAGCCCAGCGCGAAGCAGAGCGTACTCGGCACCGCAAACGCAGCCCGCCAGCCCGCCACGTCGATGAGCCAGCCGGTGAGCAGGGCGGCGCAGGCCACCCCCATGTTTCCGAACACGCCGTTGATGGCTAGCGGCATGCCGGTCTGGCGGCGCCCCTCCACCACCAGGGCGAGGCCGACCGGATGGTAGATCGAGGCGAACAGGCCGATCAGGAACAGGCCGACACCGATCTGGAGCGGGGTGTCCGCAAGCGCGGTGGCCGTGCCGGCCACACCGAGGCCGAGGAAGAAGACGACCATCATCGCTTCGCGACTCCACTTGTCGGCAATCCAGCCGGCAGGAAGAGCGCCGACGCCGAACGCGATCAGTCCGGGCGTCGCGTAAGGGATCAGTTCGGAATAGGGGACAGCCCATTCGTGTACCAGCACGAGCGCCGCCGAGGTCGCGAAGACCAGAATGATCAAGTGATCAAAGAAATGGCCGAGATTGAGGAACAGGAAGCTGACGCGGTTGCGAGACAACGTTCGGGTCCGCCCATTTCCATCTACAACACAACGTGCGGGGTCGGATGGCAAGATCCTTGGTCCATCCATGCGCACGAGGTTACAAGCGAAGCTGGACCCAAGTCGATGATACGTCCGTAGGTTCTGGTGGCCGATGGTTGCCGGTATGATCTTTCCAAGCGAATGCGAGGTTCATCCATGCAATCAACCCTTGAAGCCAGTCGCGTGGACTATGGGCGGCACGAAGACGCCCTGCAGGCCTACATGAGGGAAGGGGAGGCGCGGGCCCTGAAACTCGGCAACCGTGGCCCGATTCGGCTGGACGACGACGGCGCCCTGCACCCAGATATCGCCGAGGCTTACTGGCGCAATGGCTTCTACGTCTTCGAGGGCGTTCTGCACGAATACGAGCTTGCGGACATCGAAGCGGATGTTCAGGAGATCCTGTCGCGCCTTCCAGCGGCCAAGGATTCTGACGTCGATGCCCTGGGACGGCCGGCCTTGGGCGCGGACTGCGAAGCGCCCACATTGTTCTGGGCCAAGCCGCTGGGCGATCCGTTTGGCGGGACCGAAGAGGCGGCCGGCCGGCACCCTGTGAAAATGATCGAACCGGAGGCGGCGCCGGACGCTCCCGCGGACGTCGTATATCTGATCCTCGGGTCCTTGCAGTTTTCCGAGGCCTGTTTACGGGTGTACGGCCATCCGGAATTGCTCGCAGTGGCGGCCGCCATCAACGGCGATGACTTCGTACCGTTCACCGAGGCACTGTTTCTCAAGGAACCGGGGCGGGGAGCGTCCGTCGCGTGGCACCAGGACGGGGTCACGCACTGGGATTCGCCGACCTGGGATGAGGGCTCGCACGGGTTCAACTTCATGGCGCAGCTCTATGGCTGCACGGCCGCCAACGGGGTCTGGGTGCTTCCCGGGTCGCACAGGCTCGGCAAGGTCGACATCGCCGCGCTGGTGGAGGAGAGCGGTTCGGACCGAATTCCAGGCGCCGTACCGATCCTTTGCCGGCCGGGTGACGTAGCGATTACCAATCGACAGGTCGTGCATGGATCGTTCGCAAACACCAGCACGGACTGGCGTGTGACCGTGAATTTTGGATTTCACCGGCGTGCCTCAGTTCTGGGCGTAACGACCGGCGGACTGCACAATGCCGTGGCGCATTACGATGATGCCCGGATCCGTACGCGGTCGCGGATGATCGGCTATGCGATCGACGCCAGACGCCAGCGTTTCCCCGACGAAACACCGTACATATACAAGCCACTGGCAGAGGCCGGGGAAGCCTGCCGATGGACGGAAGCGGCAAAGGCAGGCGTGAAGGATTACAACTTGCTTGACCTTGGGCTTTAACGCGTAACCGGGGACACATCCGGCGCGAGCAGGGGAGCGCACACACTCCCGTCGAGGTTTCGAGCTTCCTTGCTACCGATCAGCAACGCTGGAACGGCTGCGGCCGATCCCGGAACGGCAGGCGCAATCAGCGTGGCGGATAGGGGGGTGCCTCCAATCGGGGCGGCTCGCAGCGCTGGTCTGCGACACCTATTCCCAGATCGGGTCACGGCCCTCCCGGTAGGCTGTCATGGCCTCGGCAAAGTCGGGACTGGCTATCGCCTTTTCCTGGAGCGACAGGTATTTCCGAAAGAAGGCGTCCCAGCCGATGTCGAAACAGTCCACCAGCATCTGCTTGGAGGTCCTGCTCGCCGCAGAATTGTATTTGGCGTACTCGGCCAGCCAGCCTTCGAATTCTTCCCGTGCAGTGTCTTCCTGGACCAGGTGGTCAACGAGCCCTATCCGTTCCGCTTCCTTCCCATCGATCATGTTGCCCCTGATGATCAGCGACTTGGCGCGCCCTAGCCCGACATAGCGGGCAAGGCGGAAAGTCCCGAGGCCAGGGATCAGACTTTCCTTGATCGCCGGCAATCCAAGCCGTGCGGTCGGCGTGCACACGCGAATGTCGCATGCCAATGCCAGCTGCAGGCCCCCGCCGATGGCATAGCCGTGAAGGAGACAGACAACCAACTTGTCCATCGTTTCGAACGCCCGCAGGGCTGCATCCCACATCTCGAAGTAGCTGTGCTCAATCCGACCTGCGGAGAGATCCTTGAGGTCCATGCCGGTGCAAAATGCCCGGCCCGCACCGGTGATGGCGACCATGCGGATGGCCTCGTCTTCGGCAATCCACCGGGTGGCGTCCAGCAGCTCCTGTGCGCCGGTCATCGCGACGGCATTCAGCAGACGGGGTCGCGTCATCTCCAAGCGGACCAGCGGGCCGTCCGTCTGAATGTTCAAGGTCTCGTAATTCCCGGCCATATCGGGATTTCCCTTCTGCTTGCTCGTAGTGGGATCCGACGATCTGGGGGCTCTCAAAGCCCGCAAGAATTCGCTGTGGTGCGCACCTCGTATCAACGATGCGCTGTAAATACAGCGTTTTGCGTCAACCGCAACTCCCGGCGACGGTGACCAATAGCCTGATAAATCATATAGGTCGCGCTGGGCCTCGCCGCGACACTCTGCCCGCCCGCCTGCAGGTCGATCGTCCGGTCCTGCCGGGCCGGATCAGTTGGCTACACCCGTGGTCGACGTGCTATCGCGTGGCCGAGCCCGCCCCGTCCGAGCGGGTAGGACCGACCGGCGCAGTCAGATCCCGGTCCCACCAGGTCTCGGTCACGATCCCGTAGAGCGGCGTGACTGCAGGCCGGCCGAACCGGTCCCAGCGGGCGACCCGATCCTCGTTCAGGTGGAACAGCGGGACGAAATGGTGCCCCCACAGCAGCACACGATCGAGGGCGCGAACCGTGTTGACGAACGCGTCACGTTCGCGTTCCCGCGTCATCCGCTCGATCAACGCGTCTACGGCCGCATTCCGCACGCCGGCGTAGTTCCGTGTGCCTTCCTGCGCCGCAGCATTACTGCCCCAGTAGTAGGCCTGCTCGTTGCCCGGCGACAACGATACCCCCCAGCGGTACATGATGACGTCGAAGTCGTAGGTGTTCAGGCGATACTGATACTGCGGCGTGTCGACCGTCCGGACCGTTACGTCGGCTCCGAGGCGTTCCAGGTTGCGGGCGAACGCGAGGGCAATCTTCTCGTTCCGCGGATCGACGAGCAGGATCTCGAAGGTCAAGGGGCGACCGGTGCCGGCTTGCGTCAGCACGCCGTCACGGACCACCCACCCGGCCTCCGAAAGCATGCGCAGCGCGGCCTTCAGATCCGCCCGAACATCGCCGGTTCCGCCGGCCGGGCGATAGGCCTGCTCGAAGACTTCACCCGGAAGGAGGTCCTGGAATGGCTCCAGGACGGCCAGCTCATCGCCGTCCGGAAGCCCTCGCGAGGCCAGCACGGAGTTCGCGAAGACGCTTTGGGTACGGACATACGCTCCGTACAGCAGGGTTTCGTTGACCCAACCGAAGTCAAAGGCATGCGCAAGGGCGTGGCGCACGTCAGGGCTTTGGAACGGCGCGCGCCGGCTGTTGAACACGAACGCGAACATTCCCGAGGGGCGTCCGTGCGGCTGGTCTTCGAGCTTGACCCGGCCGTCGCGGACTGCCGGAAATTCGTAAGCAGTCGCCCAGCGTTTCTCGGAGGTTTCGAAGCGGACGTCGTACTCGCCGGCGCTGAACGCCTCCATCATCGTGTTGCCGTCGCGGTAGTAGTCGTACCGAACTCGATCGAAGTTGTGCTGGCCGCGATTTACCGGCAAGTGGCGTCCCCAGTAGTCGGGATCGCGACGGTAACTGACGCTGCGGCCAGGGTCGACCGTCTCGACGCGATAGGGCCCGCTGCCGAGCGGCGGCACCATGGTGGTCTCGTCGAACGGGACTGTCAGGTAATAGGACTTCGACAGAATTGGCATCAGACCGATGATCAGCGGAAGCTCGCGGTCCCGCGACATGGCGTCAAACACGAACCGCACGGAGCGCGGGCCCGGCTGCTCGACCCGTTCGACTTGCCGGTAGTAGAGCTGGAGGTTGGGTCTGCCAAGGTCCTGGAGGGTGTGCCAGGAAAACACCACATCGTCCACCGTGACCGGGCTTCCATCGTGGAACTTCGCTTCCGGCCTCAGGACAAACAGGGCGGAACTGCGGTCCTCGGGCACCTCGATGGACTCGGCGAGCAGACCGTACAGCGAGAACGGTTCGTCCCATGTCCGCTTCATGAGGCTCTCGAACGTCAGCTGCCTCCCGCGCGCGGGCACGCCCTTGATGATGAACGGGTTGAGGCTGCTGAACGTGCCCTGCACGGCAAGACGGATCGTGCCGCCCTTGGGTGCATCCGGATTGACGTAGTCGAGGTGGTCGAACCCCGCGTCGTACTTTGGCGCACCATGCATGGCGATACCGTGGTCTTGCGCCTCGGCCAGGGTCGCCAGCCCGACATGCGCCGCGAGGAAGACGCTTGCAGCGAGAGTTCGGCGGATCATTCCGGCGCGCCGGGCACGAACGCTCGCGACATTCCAATCTTCTGGCACGCGGGTGCCGACGACGTTCGCGCCGCGTACGCGTTCAGGAACTCGAACCCCGCTGCGATCCCGGGAGACCGCCAACCCCGATGCGTTGTCCCGGTGAGCAGACCTCGGGCGGACGGAAACCTGCGGTGTTCCGTGCGGTCCTGATCTCAGGAGCATTGGGCCTGCATCTGTCGGTTGGCGGGGGCGGGCGCAAGCATTTCTCATGTCGTTCGCATTGTGTCAGGGACTGCGGTCAACCGGGGCCGGTTCCCGCCGAAGTTCCGGGATGACGCGTACTCCGGATCTCACGAGGCCTCAAGGCCACGGCGGCGCTTGCCGAGATTCCCCATGAACCTCCATTGCCGACCCACTGGAAGTCGGTGATCTACGATGGACCCCCCGCAGCCCGGCCGCATCATGCTTACTCTGTCCGGCGCGCCAACATGCGATGCGCTGCGTGCAGCCACGCGCCATCGAGGTACGTGTCGCTGACGGCAACGGGTGGCCGGGAGTCCCCGAGTTCTCGCAGGGATGGTTGTCATGAGCGGCGGATTTGTGGCGATCGACTGGGGTTCCTCGAATTTCCGTGCCTACAGGGTAGGCGCGTCGGGAGAGCTTCTTGATCGCCTGGCGACCGCCGAAGGCGTGGCGAACCTGGACCGCGATGGGATGGCGCGCACGATCGATGAGGTGGTGTCCCGATGGCCGACGGAGGCCAGCGCCCTGTTCTGTTGCGGCATGATCGGATCGACGGTGGGATGGGCGGAAGTTCCCTATCTGACCTGTCCCATACATCCCGACGAAATCGCTCGACAAATGACCTCGATGACGATTGCGGGCAACGTGGTTCAGGTGTCTCCGGGGCTGACCTGCCGCTCAACCAACGGTTTCCCCGATGTCATCAGGGGAGAAGAAGTGCTGTGCCTCGGTGTCGTCCGGAGGACGGAGCGGCTTCAGAGCGGCCTCGGGCTCCTCTGTATGCCAGGAACCCACACCAAGTGGATCGCCATCAGGAACGGCGTTGTTGGCTCGTTTTCGACGTCACTGGTCGGCGAACTCTATGAGGCGCTTTCGGCAAGCAGTTTGCTGAAGAACCATCTGAAGGGCGTCGCACGCGATGAGGAGGAATTTCGGCTCGGTGTGAACTCCGGTCATTCGGGCGGCGGGCTCATGCGCACCCTGTTCGGAGTCCGCAGCCGCTCGGTGGTCAAGGAGCTGGCCGATGATGCCGCGGCCTCATTCGCGTCGGGAATATTGATCGGGAACGACATTCGAGACGCGATGAACGTGTATTCAGAATTGATCGATGCGGGTCCGGTGGTACTGATTGGCGAAACGAACCTGTGCGCGCTCTATCGAGCCGCGCTGCAACATCTGGGGCACGATGCAGTGGTCACGCCATCCGAGGACGTTTGCGTCGAGGGGTTCAGATTCATTCATGACATGATCGGCCGAAGGTAGCCGTGACTTCCTCTCTCCTTGCGGCAGCGTTGGCGCGAACGCCCTTGGTGGCGATTCTCCGGGGAGTGACCGCGTCGGAAGCGGAGGAGGTGGGGGCCGAGCTTGTTGCGGCGGGCATCGGCGTGTTGGAAGTCCCGCTCAACTCCCCGGATCCCTACGACAGTATCCGGGTCCTGCGAGACACCCTTGGGGATTCCGCCGTGGTCGGCGCCGGTACGGTTGTCACCTCCAGCGACGTGCAACGAATACTTGATGCGGGTGGCCAAATCGTGGTCGCCCCGAACACGGACGAGCGCGTTATCGAGGCGTGTTTGCGCCGTGATCTGGTACCCGTGCCTGGCTTCGCAACCGCGTCAGAAGCGTTTCGGGCGATCAGCGCCGGCGCGACGTTCCTCAAGCTGTTTCCTGTCAACGCCTTTGCCCCAAGCTACGTGGGTGCATTGGCTGCCGTGCTGCCTGCAGGGATTTCCGTATTGGCAGTCGGGGGAGTCGATCGCACGAATTGCCGGACCTACCTGGACGCGGGCTACCGCGGCCTCGGGATCGGAAGCAGCCTCTACCGACCCGGCTGTACCGCGGGGCAGCTGAGGAAACATGCCGAGGAGTTCGTCAGAATTTGCCGTGACTGGCAGGGCGATTTGGAACCCGGACGGACATGATCGATTCTCTGCAAAACCGAGCGTCCGGTGGTTCAGCGTCACGCATTGGATTCTGATTGAGACTGACGGGCGCTCGCGGGAAGACTGGTTGTCTATTCCAATCGTCGTGGAGTGACGACGGGCGACCAATGCGTGGGCGGCGAGCTCGGCACTCTTTGACGCGGAAGATTCGCCTCGAACCGTCAGGCCTTCGATGCTCACTGTCACCGACATCCCGCAGGATCTGGATCAGGCAACGCCTCCGTGGCACGGCTAGGCGTTACCGGGACATGATCGATCGGACCTGCGTCACCGTCCGATCGTGACCTGACGCGACCACTCGCGCTTGGTGCGCTACGTGCCCGCTGTCCGCAGCTTGTGGATCCTCGGCGCCGAGTCGTCTTCAGCCCTGCGCGCGTCGATCTTGCCGGCGCCTGGTCAGAGAGCGTTCAGCTTTTCGAGGTTAGCCTTCCGCAACTCGTCCTCGGTCAGGCCGAGGTCGTAGGCGGGCGAACAGATCATTTCAACCGCCGTAATGGCAACCTTCACGTAAGCCCTCATATGCGTGCGGTAGAGGTTCCAGGCCGCATCGAAGGCGGCGTCGAGTTCAGGGGTGGCGTCGGTGCGTGGGATGACTTCGGCAGTACCCGTGACGCGAACGGCCTTGCGAGTCACGACGTCGGTGAAGCAGATTTCGATTGCGGGATTGCGGTGCAGATTGCGGATCGTCCCCGGCGATCGGATATGGCCGAAGGCCAGTGTCTGAGCGTCCAGAATCACGAATGTCGCCTTGGGCGAAACCGATGGCGAGCCATCGGCGTTCACGGTGGCGACCGCACCTGCAGAGAAGCTGCTGATCAGCCTTACCATTTCTTGCGTCAGCATTTTCAGTTCTCACGGCTGCTTGTCGCGTCCACCTTGCATTGGATGCGACACGATCGGCGCTGAGATAGGCGTTCAAGCAAGCGCGATGATAAGCAGACGATGCTCAAATGATCCGGATCTGGTTTGGGGTGCAACCAAGGCGCTCGTGGTGCGCAAGCTTATGTGGCCGGCATGCACGCGGTATAGATCCAGTGGACCTGGTCCTGGCCGACCCCGAACGTCGCCATGGCGTTGGAAATTATCACGTACCCCATCGCCGGCGCGGCGGTGGTTACCGCAGCCACGACCAGAACCCGTCGGCCGAGCCGTCGTCGACGTA
>VXPW01000080.1:26745-48884 GCA_009839325.1 Rhodospirillales bacterium | reverse complement strand
TTAACCCGCTTATCGGCGGGGGGGCCTCTTTTTTTTATTTCCCCCCACCCCCCCTCCACCACCGGCCCGGGGGGGGGCGCCCGCCGCGGGGGGGGGGGCCCCCGGCCGCGCGCTGGCCGGCTCGGCCACCGCCTGCGAGCCGCCGGGCATTGCCGCCACGGCGCGGCCTTGTCCGCCCGGAGACGGCGCCGGTTGTTGCGCGGCGGCGGGCGCCGGATCGGCCTCTGTTGCCGCGCCTTCGGTGCCAAGACGCCGCACCAGCGCGCCGGGATCCGGCAGGTCGGCCACGAAGCACAGGCGAATGACGGCCATCTCGATCGCGCTGCGCGAATCCGGGGCGGAACCGGCCTCTTCAAGGGCACGCAGGATCATCTGCCAGGTTCGCGCCAATACCGGCACGGACAGTTGCTCCGCGAGTTCCCGGCCGCGCGTCCGTTCGTGTTCGGGCACCTCGGGCGCCTCCGCGCTTTCCGGCGCCACGCATATGCGGGACAGCCAGTGGGTAAGCCCCAACATGTCTTCCAGAACAACGCGCGGCTCGGCCCCGGCGGCATACAGGCTGGTGAGCTGCTCCAGGGCTGCCGCCGCCTCGCCGGCCATGATCCGCTCGAACAGGTCGAAGACCTGGGTGCGATCCGCAAACCCCAGCATGTCCCGCGTTGCGGGCGCCTCGATGACGCCGCCCTGGTGGCTGATGGCTTGGTCGAGGATGGACAACCCGTCCCGAACCGACCCGTCGGCAGCCCGGGCAATCAGCCGCAGCGCCTCATCGTCGATGCGCGCTGCCTCCAGCTCCACAATTCGGCGAAAGTGTTCCACGAGAAGTCCCTGCGGAACCCGCAGCAAATCAAACCGTTGGCAGCGCGACAGCACGGTCACCGGAACGCGCCGCACCTCCGTCGTGCAAAAGATGAACACGACGTGCGCCGGCGGCTCTTCCAGTGTCTTGAGAAGCGCGTTGAACGCCTGCTGCGACAGCATGTGGACCTCGTCCACGATGTACACCTTGTAGCGCCCCGTCGTCGGGCGGTAGTGCGCGGCATCGGTCAGTTCCCGCACGTCATCGACGCCGGTGTGACTCGCACCATCGATTTCGAGAATGTCCAGGTGCCGTTCCGCCAGCGCCTCGGTGCAGGAGGCGCATTCGCCGCACGGGCGAACCGTCGGGTTATCGCTGCTCAGGCAATTCAGGCCGCGGGCGATGATGCGCGCGGTGGTGGTCTTGCCGACGCCGCGCACGCCGACAAAGAGGAATGCGTGCGCGATCCGCCCCTGCTCGAACGCGTTGGTCAACGTGCGAACCAGCACTTCCTGGCCGAGCAGGTCTTCGAACGTCGACGGACGGTACTTTCGCGCCAGCACCAGGTACGCAGGCTGACCGGAATCCGTTCCCTGCTCCTGATCCGCTGCCGGTGGGCCCTTGGCCTCCGGGTCGCCAGCCGCGCCAAGCTCCAGCAAGCCGCCAGTTTCTGTCACGCGAACCTCTCGTTCCGGCCCGCGCCAGGCCTTTTTCGACTATACCGGACGCAATTGGTTCGTCATGCGGTCGGTGCGCCTGCCAATGGCAGGCTGCGGCTTCGACGGCACACCCTGCCAATCGCTCACGACGCTTGCACGCCACCGTCCTTCAAGTAGCTTCACGTCGCCCATGCCTGCCACCAACTTCTACAGCGGATACCCACTGCACCGGGCCCACTCGCGGCGCGCCGAAGCCGGCTGGCTCCAGGCCATTCAATCCGGCCGCGATGTGCGCGTGCTTGCGCTGTGGCGCAACCGCCACCACGTTCAGGACGAAGTCACTCCGCAGCCGCTCTGGCAGCAGGGGGCGCTCGCCCGGGAGATTGTGAAGTCCGCGGATGACACCGTCTTTCTCGGCGAGCGTGACGCCGTGCCGCACTATGCCTGCGACATCTCGGCGGCCGACGATCCGCTGGCCGACATCCTTGCCGGGACCGGGGGCGTGTTTGCCGATCTGCGGTCGCTGGCACCGCTGGTGACCCGCGACGACGGGGCGATCATGGCGGCCGCCCGCGGTCTGCTGTACTGGCACCGGCGCGCGCGATGGTGCGGGAAGTGCGGCTCGCCGACGTCCTCGATCGACGCCGGGCACGCCCGCGTTTGCGATCGACCGACGTGCGGCGAACGCTGGTTCCCCCGGGTCGATCCGGCGGTCATCATGCTGGTTACGCACAAGGATCGGTGCCTGCTGGGACGCCAGGCGACGTGGCCGCCCGGCATGCATTCCACGCTCGCGGGCTTCGTCGAGATCGGTGAGAGCATGGAGGAAACCGTCATCCGCGAGGTCGCCGAGGAGGCAGGGCTGCGCGTCATCGGCCGCCCCGAGTACCGCCACTCCCAGCCGTGGCCCTTTCCCTCGTCGCTGATGCTGGGATTTCGGGCCGAGACCGCAGACGATCAACTGCAGATCGACAAGGACGAACTGGAACAGGCCAGCTGGTTCACCCGCGAGGAACTGCGCGCGAGCCCCGAGAACGAGACGTTTCGACTGCCGGGGAAGGTGTCGATCGCGCGTCGGTTGGTGGAGGAATGGATCAGCGAAGCGTGATGTCCGACCTCCGGCGGCAACAGGGTCCCCACGTCACCCGTCTCGGCCGCCCGCCCTTCTAGGTAGGCCCGTCGCGGCGGAACTTCGACGCCGGGTACACGCCAAGCACCCGGACACTCCGCGAGAAGAAGCCGAGCTCCTCCAGTGCCAGGGCCACGTTCGGTTGCTCAGGATGCCCCTCGATGTCCGCATAGAACTCGGCCGACGCGAACGAACGATCCACCATGAAGCTCTCAAGCTTGAACATGTTGACGCGGTTCGTCGCGAAGCCGCCCAGCGCCTTGTACAGCGCCGCAGGAATGTTGCGGACCCGGAACACCAGAGAGGTGATCGTGTGCTCGGAATTGGCCTCGGGTTCGATCGACTCCAGTCCGAGCACCAGAAAGCGAGTCGTGTTGCCGGGGTCATCTTCGATTTCGCGCGCGACGATCTCCAATCCGTAGAGTTCGGCCGCGAGCTCCGATGCGATCGCCGCCTCCGCGCGACTGTCTGCTTCGGCAATATGACGGGCGGCACCCGCCGTATCCTCGAACAGAAACGGCTCAATCTTGTTGGACTGCAAGAACTTTCGGCATTGACTCAGCGCATGGAAGTGGCTGGCGGCCTGCCGGATGCTCGCCAGGGAGGTGCCGGGCCGGGCCATGAGATGATGGCTGATGCCTGCGAAATGCTCGCCGATGATGTGGAGGCCTGATGCCGGCAACAGCCGATGAATGTCGGCGACCCGACCGGCCGCGGAGTTGTCCACGGGAATGAAGGCGCGGTCGGCCCCGCCGCTGCGCACCTGCTGAAAGCAGTCCTCGAACGCGGGGCATGGAACGACCTCCGAATCCGGGAACATGTCGAGACACGCCATGTGCGAGTGCGCGCCCAGTTCACCTTGAAACGCGATTTGGAGAGGCCGGCTCATAGGCAACACCGTTCGGCAGGGCGGCAACGGTGCCGCGGGACGACGCAGACGGTCACGCGCACAGACGGCGGCGCGCTGAATCCAGGTCGGCGGGAGTGTCGACCCCGGCCGGAGCCGCGTCAACCAATCCTCCATCGATCCGCATGCCGTTGTCCAGCGCCCGAAGCTGTTCCAGCCGCATCGCCTGCTCGCGCTCGCTTGGGGGCAGGGCCACAAACCGGCCCAGGCTCGAGCGCCGCCAGGCATAGATCCCGACGTGATGCCGGAGACGCTCGTCCGGCCCGGATACCGTCCGCGAGAAGGTGGTGATCATGACGGTTGAGCTCGGTGTCGGCGTCGCAAGGTGCGCCTTGACGACCGCCGGGTCGTCGAGTTCGCCAGGCGCGAGGGGCGCCACCAGGGTCCCGATGTCGACGGCCGACACCTCCAGCGGCGCGAGCACCTGACGGATCGCCGCAGGCGATATGTCGGGCAGGTCGCCCTGCAGGTTGACCGCGACGTCGCACGTTCCTGCGGGATCAAGGACACCGAGCGCTTCCCACACACGGTCCGAACCCGACGCGAGGTCGGGGGCGGTCATCACGGCCCGCCCGCCGGCAGCCGTAACCGCATCCGCAACCTCGGCGTCGCAGCAGGCGACGGCCACGTCGCCGACCTCCGCCGCCTCCGCCTGGCGCAGCACGCGGACCACCATCGGTACTCCGCAGATGTCGGCCAACGGCTTGCCGGGCAGGCGGCTCGCCGCCATGCGGGCAGGAATGATCACGATCGGGCGCATGCTTGCGGAGAGCTCTCTCGGTGCTCCGGTGATCGCACAGATTCGATCGCTAGCATGCCAGCCGGCGAGGTAGGCGGCACCCGCAGCGAGGGCCGCGGTCCCGTCTCTCGCCAAGTTCGCGGCACTGGCGGACGCCACTGGCTAGGCAGCGACCTAAGCCCCTATAGTGCCGGTCCCGTTCGGTTCTGGACCGTGAGTGCTCATGGAACTCGTCCGCGTGCAGCCGGGACGCCCCGCCTCACGCCAGGGCCAGGTGGTCGCCCTCGGCAATTTCGATGGCGTTCATCTCGGGCATCAGAGACTGCTGGCCGTTGCCGGCCAGACCGCAAGCGCGACGGGCGACGCCCGCAGCGCCGTCCTGACGTTCGAGCCGCATCCGGCGTCCGTGCTCAGACCGGAATCCGCCCCCGGCCGCCTGACACCGTTGCGCAGCAAGGCGCGCAAGCTCGCGGAAGCCGGTGTCGACATCCTCTACATACAACGCTTCTCACTGGCCTTCTCTTCACTTACCGCCGATGCGTTCATGGAAGACGTGCTGGCCCGCACGCTGGCGGCCAGGCACGTCGTGGTGGGACACGACTTTCGGTTCGGCACCGGACGAGCAGGTGACGCCGAAGGGCTCGCGCGCTTCGCCCCGAGCGCCGGTTTCGGCCTGACGGTGGTCGACCCGGTTACCGATGATGCCGGTGTCGCGTTCGGATCGACGGCAATACGAAAGGCGATCTCGGAAGGCCGCGTAGACGAAGCGGGGCAGGCCCTGGGGGCGCCCTTCGAGGTGGAAGGTCGAGTCCGACGTGGAGAAACGCGCGGCAGGCGGCTCGGCTTCCCGACGGCAAATCTTCTCTACCTCTCCCAGCTTGCGCCGCTCGACGGTGTCTACGCCGGGTGGACGTGGATCGAAAGTCAGCCGGAGCGCGGCTGGCTGCCGGCAGCGATCAGCACCGGCACCCGGCCGCAGTTCGCAGGGACCACGCGAATCCTGGAGGCGCATGTCCTGAACTTTCAGGGCAACCTGTACGGGGAGCGGGTTCGAGTGGCTTTTTCGCGCAGGCTTCGTCCCGAACGGAAGTTCGCCAGCTCCAACGCCTTGATCTCGGCCATGTCCCAGGACGTAAGTCGGACCCGGGCCATCGCGGCAGAAGAAGGACCGCCACGGGATACAACCTCATGAGTTCCCGGCCTGACTACCGCGAAACCCTGTTCCTGCCGAAGACCGGCTTCCCCATGCGTGGACGGCTGGCAGCACGCGAACCGGAGATGATCGCGCGGTGGGAAGAAATGGACCTGTGGGCCCGGCTCCGCGAAACCGCCAGGGGGCGAACGAAGTACATCCTTCACGACGGGCCGCCGTACGCCAACGGCCAGATCCACATCGGCACCGCCCTGAACAAGATCCTCAAGGACTTCGTCAACCGAACCCGACAGATGGCGGGCTTCGACGCCCATTACATCCCCGGATGGGACTGCCATGGGCTGCCGATCGAATGGCAGATCGAGCAGGAGTACCGCAAGCGAAAACAGTCCCGCGAGGACGTGCCGATTGCGCAATTCCGCCGCGAGTGCCGGGCCTTCGCCGAAAAGTGGATCGGAGTCCAGATGGAGGACTTCCGGCGGCTGTTTGTCGTCGGGGACTGGGCCGGCCGGTACCTGACGATGGACTTCAAGGCGGAAGCCCAGATCGTTCGGGAAATCGGCAAGTTCCTGCTTGAAGGGAGCCTGTATCGGGGCCTGAAGCCCGTCATGTGGTCGCCGGTGGAACGCACTGCGCTGGCCGAGGCCGAGGTCGAGTACCGGGACATCACGTCGACGGCCGTGTTCGCCCGGTTTCCGATCTCACAGCCCGCCGCTCCCGAGCTGGAGGGAGCCGACGTGGTGATCTGGACCACCACCCCCTGGACCCTGCCCGCCAACCGGGCGATCGCGTTCGGCCCCGACATCGACTACACGGTCCTTGAAGTCCAGCGGTGTGTCTCGTCTTCCGGGGTCCGGCCCGGCGACCGACTGGTCATCGCCACTGCGCGGGTCCCCGCGATCGTTGCGGCCGCGAGCATCGAGGCGTTCGAGCCGATCGCGTCGCTGTCCGGCTCGCTGCTCACGGGCACGGTCTGCTCACATCCCATCGGGGGGTACGACCACCCCGTGCCGCTTCACGCCGCCGACTTCGTGGGGACGGACCAGGGAACCGGCCTGGTCCACGTGGCGCCGGCCCATGGTGACGATGACTTCGAGCTGGGCCAGCGCGTGGGTCTCAAGGTCACGGAGTACGTCGGGGACGACGGTCGGTACAGCGATATCGTGCCGCGCTTCGCCGGCATCCACGTCTTCAAGGCCGACCAGCCCGTACTGGCAGCACTCGACGAACGCGGAAAGCTCCTGGCCACGGAGAAGCACGTCCACAGCTACCCGCATTCCTGGCGATCCAAGCAACCGGTGATCTACCGGGCAACCCAGCAGTGGTTCATCAGCATGGAATCGCATGGGCTGAGGGCCAAGGCACTTGCCGCCGTGGACGCGACCGAATGGGTCCCTGCCAGTGCCCGGAACCGCATTCGGGGGATGATCGAACACCGGCCGGATTGGTGTGTGTCGCGGCAGCGCGCGTGGGGGGTTCCAATTCCGGTCTTTGTCGATCGCCGCACGCGCGAGCCGCTACGGGATGAAGCCGTGCTCCAACGGGTCGTCGAGGCGGTCGAGGCTGAAGGCGCCGACGCGTGGTTTACGCGCCCCCCCTCGGAGTTCCTCGGGCCCGACCGCGACCCGGACGACTTCGATCGCACCAGCGACATCCTAGACGTGTGGTTTGACTCCGGCTGCACGCACTCGTTCGTGCTCGAGAACAATCCGGACCAGCACTGGCCGGCCGACCTCTACCTCGAAGGCACCGACCAGCACCGCGGATGGTTCCACAGCTCGCTTCTCGCCAGCTGCGGCACCCGCGGCCGGGCACCGTACCGCAGCGTCCTTACGCACGGGTTCGTCCTTGACGGCGACGGGCGCAAGATGTCCAAGAGCGCCGGCAACGTCGTGCGGCCGCAGGAAATCAACGATACCCAGGGTGCGGACATCCTTCGGCTCTGGGTTGCGCTGAGCGACAGCACGGGCGACCTGCGAATCGGGGATCAGGTGCTGGCCGGAATTTCGGATGCCTACCGCCGATTTCGGAACACGCTCCGCTTCGTCCTGGGCAACCTGGCCGACTTCAGCCAGGCCGAACAGATCAGCGTGGAGGAAATGCCGGACCTCGAAAAGTGGGTCCTGCACCGGCTCCACGAACTGGAGCGAACCCGCGTTGACGCCTTCGCCTCGTACGACTTTCAGGCGTTCTACCGGGCCCTCCACAATTTCTGCGCCAACGACCTCTCATCGTTCTATTTCGATGTCAGGAAGGACTCGCTCTACTGCGATCGGGCTGACTCCCGACGGCGTCGCGCCGCGCGCTCAACGCTGTTCCTCCTGCACGACATCCTGACCGCCTGGCTGGCACCGGTCCTCTGCTTCACGGCGGAGGAGGCTTGGCTGGAGCGACACCCGGCGGAGACCGAGAGCGTCCACCTGCGGACGTTCCCGGAGATACCGAAAGCGTGGCAGAACGACGCCGTCGCAGGTTCATTCGCCAAGATGCGACGGGTACGAAACCTCATCACCAGCGCGCTCGAGATCATGCGGCGCGATCACCAGATCGGCTCAAGCCTGGAAGCGCAGGCCTGCGTGCACGCAGACGCCGACCTGCTCGCCGACTTGGCGTCCCATAACCTGGCGGAGCTCGCTATCGCCTCGCGGATCACGTTGAGCGCGGAACCCCCGCCGGCCGACGCCTACCGAGACCCGGCCGTGCCGGAAGTAGCGGTCCATGCAACCGCGGCCGACGGCATGAAATGCGCCCGGTGCTGGCGCGTCCTCGCGGAAGTGGAAGAGACGGCGGCTGAGCTTTGCGGCCGGTGCCGAG
Source organism: Rhodospirillales bacterium (assembly GCA_009839325.1). Taxonomy (GTDB): domain Bacteria; phylum Pseudomonadota; class Alphaproteobacteria; order TMED109; family TMED109; genus VXPW01. The sequence goes on along the minus strand of VXPW01000080.1, from coordinate 40,684 downwards.
AGGCCGTGTGAGCTCCGGCGCCGCACGCTTTGGGGTGTTTCTCGCCATCCTGGCGGTGGACCAGATCACGAAGGCACTGGTAACCACCTATCTGGCAGCGCCGGTGGAACCCATCCGATTGGGTGCGCTGCTCAACTTGGTGCATGTCCGGAATTTCGGGGTCGGTTTCGGCTTCCTGGGCGACGGCGGGGCCACGCAGCAATGGGCGTTGGCGGGGTTTGCGGCGGTCATCACGGTAGCGCTTCTTGTCATGCAGGCGCGCGCAAAGGAACGACTGTACGCAGCCGGCCTGATCCTGATTGCCAGCGGTGCGATCGGCAACGCCATATGCCGGCTGGCGCGCGGCAGCGTGGTTGACTTCATCGATGTGCACGTGTCGGATTATCATTGGCCGGCCTTCAATGTTGCGGACATGGCAATCACCATCGGAGCGTTCTGTGTGATTGCCCACGCGTTGCCGCTCCAACGGGCCATTGCTAGGCTCCGGGCGCCCCGCCGCGGTCGCTGATTCCGGAACATGCGCCTGAACCCTGCCATCCTCCTGCTCTTGGGGTTGTCCGTCGCATTGGCCGGGTGCGAACGGATCCAAGGCACGTTGGGAATTGGCAAGATCTCGCCAAATCCGCTCCGGGTGATCCGCCAGGACCCCCTCGCCGTTCCTCCGAATCTCGAGCTTAGGCCCCCGTTGACCGTTGCCCAGGCCGAGCTGGAGCCGGGTGAAACCCTGACCTCCCGAGAAGCGGCCGAGGCCCCCGCCTCCATGGGCGAGGCGGCCGTCCTCGAGGCAGCCGCCGCCCACGACGTGGACCCGGAGATTCGGCAGCTTCTGGAACGCGATCAGGCTCTGAAGGAGGCAGAAGAGGAAGACAGTGGAGGCTTGCTGGGCTTCCTTGATGTCTTCGACTGGTTCGGTGACGACGACGAAGTTGAAGCGGTCCAGCCCGTCGCAGAGGCGGCAGCCGAAGAGGCCCCGCCAGCCGCGGAGCCTGTGGCAGAAGAGGTCCCGTCCGTCGCCGAGGAAGAGGAAACCGAAGACGAGAGCGATGGCGGCGGCCTGCTCGAATGGCTGGACATCTTCGATTGGTTTTAGCAGTGACGATGACGAATGAAGCGGACGGCGTAGACATCCCACTTACACGCCGGTAGGCGCCCCAGCGACCTTCACGCACCGGCTCGCTCATTGCGGGCAGCAACGCATGATCGACGGATTCCACGCGAGTTGGCGGGCTGTAGCAAGTTCCGCAGGGGTGTACGTTCCGCCGTGCGGAACTGAATCAAGCCTCAGGCACCGAGCATCCGAACCGGCAGAGAGATCCCTCCCGGCACGACGGCTCAGTGCGCGCTTGGGGGCCTGTAGCTGCCCGGATCAAGTTCGGCGGCGGCGCACGCGACTTCGCGATCACGCAGCCAAACCGGACATCGCATATGATTGCTGCGGCCACCGGGAGGCTGGCCGACTTGGCGCTGGTGCCATGTCGGCGTCGGCATCGGCTGGCGTCCGGCAGGGGATACGATCATGACTGACCGATCACACTCCATGCAGCCCGACTGCCTTCTGCTGGCTGCGGTTCTCGTGCTTTCGGCATGGTTTGCCGCTCCCTCAACGGCGATAGCAGACACACATTCGCCGGAGGAGGCGGGCTTGCAGATTGCCTTGGAAGCCCGCGATCGGGGGACAGGCTTTGGGGACTTCACGGCGCGGCAGACCATGGTGTTGCGCAATCGGCACGGCCAGGAAAGCCGGCGCGACGTGCGCATCAAGATCCTCGAAGTCGACGACGACGGCGATCGAAGCATGTTCGTGTTCGACCAGCCGCGTGATGTGAAGGGGACGGCGTTCCTCGTCCATGCCCATCGGACGGAGCCCGACGACCAGTGGCTCTACCTCCCGGCGCTGAAGCGGGTGAAACGAATCAGTTCGTCGAATCGATCCGGATCGTTCATGGGCAGCGAGTTCGCCTACGAGGACATGACCGCCCAGGCGGTGGAGAAATTCACGTACAAGCACTTGCGTGACGAGCCCTGCGGCGAATTGACATGTTCGGTCACCGAACGGATCCCGGTCGAGAAGGGGTCCGGTTACAGCCGTCAGGTCGTTTGGCACGACCATGATGCGTTTCGTATCTGGAAAGTTGAGTACTACGACCGAAAGGACGAGCACCTGAAGTCGCTTGAGATATCGGACTACCAGCAGTACCTGGACCAGTACTGGTTCGCAGGAACCATGACCATGATGAACCACCTGACCGGCAAGAGCACCGTACTGAACTGGTCCGACTATGAGTTCCAGACAGGGCTGGACGACGGCGACTTCACGCAAACAAGCCTGAGACGGGCGCGTTGATGCGATCCTCATTGTTTCTGCGCGGCGGCGCCCTGAGCGCGGCTTGCGTAAGCGTCGTTCTCGTTTCGGCAGAAGTTCGGGCGGAAACCGACTTTGTCTATGAGGAGGTTTCGGGCCGAATCAGCCTGGAGAGCCGGGAGTTCCCTGAATCGGCGGTGTTTCCGGGCCAGGCTTCCCACTCGACTGGTCTGGTCTTTCATCCCAAGCTGTATGTCGAAGATGCAGACGGCCGGAGCGTTACGGTCGCGCCGTTCTTTCGTTACGACAGCGCCGATCCGCGTCGCACGCACGCAGACCTGCGTGAGGCCTTTGCCCTCGTCTTTGGCGAGGCCGGCGACAGCGAATGGGAAATTCGGGTCGGCATCGATCAAGTGTTCTGGGGCGTCGCCGAATCCCGGCACCTAGTCGACATCGTCAATCAGGTGGATCTCGTTGAGCACCCGAATGAAGAAACCAAACTGGGTCAGCCCATGGCCCATCTCACCTGGTCGGGTGAGTGGGGAGTGCTGGAGTTATTCGGTCTTACCTATCATCGGGCGCGGACTTTTCCCGGGCCGGCAGGTCGAATGCGAGGACTGTTCGTCATCGATGACGAGCACGTTTCCTATGAGAGTTCGGCAGGCGAGTGGAATCTCGATCTGGCCGTCCGCTACACCCAGAGCTTCGGCCCCGTCGATATCGGTTTGAGTGCATTCGACGGGACCAGCCGCGAGCCTTCGATCTGCCCTACCCCGGTCCCGACCGCCCAACTGACACAACACTATGAGCAAATTCGCCAGTTCGGGATCGATTCGCAGATCACCATCGACGCCTGGCTTCTGAAGCTCGAGGCGATCAGACGCACGGGTTTTCGCAACCTGTTCTGCCAGCAGGAGGAAGACTACAGCGCCTTCGTTGTTGGCGGTGAATACGCCTTTTACTCCGTCTGGGATTCGCCCGCCGATCTCAGCGTCCTGGCCGAATGGAACTATGACGAGCGCGGGCAAAACGCGACCAATGTCTTCCAGAACGATCTCTTTCTCGCCGTACGTTACGCGTTCAACGACGTTCAAGGCACTGACATCACGTTCGGTGTCTTTGAGGACGTAGATCTTGAGTCGCGAGTCTTGAGCATGGAATTCAACCGGCGCCTCACGGACTATTGGACGCTGAACGTGGAAGCGATCGCGTTCGTGAAGATCGGTGACAAGGACTTCCTACAACATGGTCTCGAAAATGATAGCTTCGTGGGCCTCAACCTCGGTTACAGTTTCTGACCGTTGGCGGCAGGGCCAACCTGGTTCAGGTCGGTTTCCGACGGCACGATCCGTCGATCGCACCGATCATGAATTCTCGTATCGCACAGTCCTGACCGCAAATCGACACAATGCCCGTCCCCCGGTCATCGCGGCCGTTCGTCAGCCAGCTGCCGCACGAGATCGCCAGATACGTTGACATGATACCTCGTGGTCGGCAACGCTGTGTAACTGTTGACTTGTTGGCAAATGTCAAGTACTTGCTTCCGATGTATTGACAGGCAATAGTCAAGTGCGAACTCCATTGATCAGCAAGCAGCCAACACGCTTGGGGCGCTATCAATTTACGTCATGCAAGGGCGCGCACTTCGAGTTAGATATCCATACCGCCAACTCGCGCCGCAATAGACCCGGATTGCAGTTCACTACTACGTCAAGGGTCCCGCATGGCTGTTGCGATAGCGCGGTCCGAACCGACATGTCGGCGTCGCCACCCGCCGCGGGCTTTCCTGAAGGTGCAATACCGGAGCAATGGCCGGCCGGCACGTTCCGTTCGATACGAGGCACCGGCACTGCTTCGACTTCAGATCCGGGCGGTACAACGTATGGCTAGCGGTATCGCGTCCAGTCCAGCCGCACCGCCCGCACAGGAGATGGCAGGTATGCTCGCTGAGTTTGGCGAGCGACTGGAGGCGGTTCTAGACGGCCTGGTGTCCGCCTCGGGCAACGCCGAGCGCCTTTATCAGGCCATGCGTTACGCGCTGTTGGGCGGTGGGAAGTACCTTCGTCCGTATATCGTCGATGCTTCCGCCGGTATTTTCGAGGTATCCCAGACTGCGAGCCTCCGGACCGGAGCCGCCGTGGAAATGATTCACGCGTATTCGCTGGTCCACGACGATCTCCCGGCCATGGACGACGACGACTTGCGGCGGGGCCGGGCGACCTGCCACCGCGCGTTCGATGAGGCGACCGCCATTCTCGCCGGGGACGCCCTGCTGACCCTGGCGTTTCAGACTCTGGCGGAACCGGAAACCCACTCCGATGGCCAGGTCCGTGCGGCCCTGGTCGCCTCCCTCGCGGATTGTGCGGGCGGAAGGGGCATGGTCGGTGGTCAGATGATGGACCTTGAAAGCGAACATGCCCCCGTCGGCGTGGACGCCGTCTTCGACATCATGAGACTGAAGACCGGTGCGCTGCTGACGTTCTCGGCGATGGCCGGCGCCATCTTGGGGCAGGCGGACGATCGTGCCCGCCAAGCGCTGCGAGACTTCGGTTCAGATCTCGGACTCGCTTTTCAGATGAAAGACGACTTGCTTGATGTCGAAGGCGACGAAGCGAGCCTGGGCAAGCGGGCGGCGAAAGACGCGGCCGCGGGCAAGGCCACGCTGGTCTCCCTGCTCGGCGTCGAAGGGGCGCACCGGGAGGCACGCCGAACGTCCGACGCTGCGTTGGCGCATCTGGACTGCTTCGGGCCACGTGCCGACCGTCTCCGCTCGGTCGCTGTCTTCGTGCTGACGCGCGACCACTAGACGGCGAGGTGCCGAAGTTCTCATGCGCCGGGATGGAAGCCGTCCGACGGGAGGAGGTAGCCTGCGTGTTCGCCGGACTTAGCCGATTGCGCGCGAGGCGGATTCCGGGTCGGAGGCCGCATCGACCATTGCTGGAGCGCCAGGGCTGCTTGCCGGCCAGTGGATCAATCCGCGGCCGCCGACCCCCTCACGCCGGCGGCGCGGTCAGTTGCAGTCGAGGTACCGTACGCTCGTCGGCCGGGAGTTGCTTCGGGCGTCGACCCGGCTGACATCGGGCTACCGGCCTCTGGTTCGGGAGTTACCTTCGGGACAGCCATGGAACGAGGGCGGTGCGCCCTGCCTGGCTGACGGAGAAAAAGGCGGGCCACATGGAAACTCCGTCCGGTAAGACTGCTAGGGACGAGAATTTTCCCGTCGGTTCCTGGCTGCTGCCGGCGCGGCTCCGGCCGCACATTGCAACGTTCTACGCGTACGCCCGGGCTATCGACGATGTCGCCGACAATCCGGATCTGAAACCGGACGACAAGGTCAGACGACTGGATGGATTTGCCGACGCACTGTGTGGCGCCGACACCAGCAACCCGGCACTTCAAAAGGCTCACGACATCCGCCGAAGCCTCTCGGCGACGCAGGTGACGCGTCAGCACTGCCTGGATCTGATCAGCGCGTTCAAGCAGGATGCGGTCAAGTCGCGCTACGACGACTGGGACGATCTGATCGGCTACTGCAATCGGTCAGCAGCGCCGGTAGGACGCTATCTCGTCGACCTCCATCATGAATCCTCATCCACGTATCCGGCCTCGGATGCGCTGTGCAACGCCCTGCAAGTCATCAACCACCTGCAGGACTGTGGCGACGACTACCGGAACCTGAACCGGGTCTACATTCCGCAGGACTGGATGACAGCAGCCAATGTCGATGTATCGGCACTGGCCGACCGTCGGGCGACGGAGGCCCTGAGAGGCGTGCTGGATCGCTGTCTCGATGCGACCGATCAATTGCTCGTGCTTGCCGCTCGCCTTCCGTCTCAGCTCCGTGACGTCCGGTTTGCGATGGAGACCGCAACCATCGTTGCCATCGCAAGGAAACTGAGTCTTGAGTTACGGAAACGCGATCCCCTGGCGGAGCGCGTCGTACTCACGAAAGCCCAGTTCGTCGGCTGCGGCGTGCTCGGAGTCAGCCACGCCGTCTACCAGAGATTCCCGCGCTGGCTCAACGCCGCTGCCACGCGGCCATCCTCCGTCGATTAGGTGTCTTGCAGACATGGCGATGGTCATCCACGACGCTCGCTACCTGTGGATCCCGCTACGTTGCCGATGCTGCGCGCCTGCCGGGAAGTCAGCTAACATTCGATCCGTGGTCGCACTTCAAGCACTTGACTGACGCTTGTGCAGGGGAGACCGACGTTCCATATCAGCTAGCAACCGATCGTCGCGCGTGCGCGGCAAATTGTTCGGGAGTTGCTCGGGAGCTACCCGTGCGAGGAGATTCCTCGACGTGAACGGCGCCTCCCGCGATCCGGCGACCCACGTCGACGCGCCCGTTGATGCGATTGAGCCGAGGGCCCACGTCAACAGCGTCGTGGCACGATCCGGCACGTCGTTTCTCTGGGGGTTGCGTGTGCTTCCGTCGGAGCGTCGTCGTGCAATGCACGCGATATACGCGTTCTGCCGCGAGGTTGACGATATCGCCGATGAACCAGGCGAGATTGCCGACAAGGCGCGGGCGCTGGCAGCGTGGCGGCACGAGATCGCCCGTCTGTATGCCGGACACCCGACGTGGCCGACAACAAAGGCGCTGCTCCGGCCGGTGAAACGCTTCGGCTTGCCGGAACGGGAGTTCCTCGCAGTGATCGACGGGATGGAAATCGATGCGGCACCCGCCGTCCGGATGCAAAGCCTGGGGGATCTCCTGAACTACTGTCGAAAGGTTGCGGGCTCCGTGGGCATGCTGTCGATTCATGCCTTCGGCGTGCCTCAGCAACCGGGCCCGATGATCGCAGAGAACCTGGGGAATGCGCTGCAGCTCACCAATATTCTGCGTGACCTCAAGGAAGACGCGGCGTTGCAGCGCCTCTATGTGCCGCTCGATATGTTGCGCAAGCACGGCGTGGCAACGCATCCGACCAGTGCCATCTTCCGTGATCCGCGGTTCCCCGATGTCTGTGCCGATCTGGCCGGTATCGCCCGCGGCTACTACGCCGAAGCGAGCCGGCTCCTGACCCAGTTGGGATGGCGGAAAATGCGCCCGGCGGCTCTCATGATGGCGATATACCGGGAAACGCTGGACCGCCTGGAGCAGCGCGGATGGAGCCAGATCGGCGATCCAATCCGTCTGTCGCCGGTACGCAAGATGTGCCTGGCGATCCGCTACGGCCTGCTCTAGCAGCTCCCACCTTGGCCCGAACACACGTCGTAGGCGCCGGTCTTGCGGGGCTTGCCGCCGCCGTATCGCTGGCGCGCCACGGCCACGCAGTCACGCTTTATGAAGCAAGTGGCCAGGCGGGCGGCAGGTGCCGTTCCTACGTGGACGCGAAGCTCGCCTGCACGATCGACAACGGCAACCACCTGCTGCTCTCGGGCAATCAGGCAGCCATGCGTTACCTGGCCGACATCGGCGCCTCCCAGGAACTGAGTGGTCCCCCGTCGGCGCGCTTCCCGTTTCTTGACCTCGCGACCGGCCAGCGCTGGTGCCTGCGGCCCAACGGCGGACCGCTGCCCTGGTGGCTTCTCAGCTCCGGGCGACGCGTACCCGACACGACGATCTGGAGTTACCTGTCCGCCCTGCGGTTTGCGACGGCCGGACGCGAACGCACCGTGACCGATTGCGTCGGGGAGGACACCATCCTGTTCAAGCGGTTCTGGGAGCCGCTCGCCGTCGCGGTACTGAATACTCCGGCACAGACTGGCGCAGCCCGCCTGCTGTGGCCGGTATTCCGCGATACGTTTGCCAAGGGAGAGGCGGCCTGCCGACCGCGTGTCGCCAAGAAAGGGCTGTCGGACACGTTCGTGGAGCCGGCGTTGGCGCTTCTGCGACGGTCCGGTGTGACGGTCAGGTTCGGGTGCCGGCTCAGTCAGGTAGAACGCGATGCCGACCGGGTGCGGACATTGAATTTCTCGGGCGAATCCGTGCCGCTGGATGCCGGCGATCGTGTCGTTATCGCGCTGCCGCCCGCCGCAGCCGGTGGCCTGCTGCCGGCGTTGGATGTCCCGAAGACGAGCCATGTCATCGTCAATGCGCATTTCGTGCTCGACGAACCCGCGGCACTGCCCGCCAAGTCACCGTTTCTCGGCCTCATCGGAGGCACTGCGCAATGGCTGTTCGTCCGCGGCAGCGTCGCCTCGATCACCATCAGCGCCGGCGACGCCGTGGCCGAAGGCTCGGCTGACGAAATCGCGCGCGCGACCTGGCGTGACGTTGCCGTGGCACTGGACCGCGACCCCCGTACCGTCCCAACCTGTCGGGTGATCAAGGAACGGCGGGCAACCTTCGCGCAAATCCCGGCGGAGGTGCGTCGCCGGCCAACGACTCGAACCGAATGGGCCAACCTGTTTCTGGCAGGAGACTGGATTGACACCGGCCTTCCGGCAACCATCGAGGGTGCCATCCTGTCCGGCTACACGGCGGCCAGCGCGGTGATGCGCTGACGCCGAATCGTTCACCGCACCTGTCCGGATCGCCGCTCCCGGGGTGAACCGTCACCCGCCGGACGCACTAGGCGGCCTGGCTCTCTCCCATCCCCTCGTGCGGAGCGTCTTCCTTCGCGTCAAAGGCGGCCAGCAGCTCAGTCTCCAGCGTCCGGGCCCGCGCAAGGTGTTCTTCCTTCACGTGGCCGAATCCCCGAATGTGCTCGGGAAGCGAAGCCAGTGCCACTGCCGTCGGATGATTGTCCGGGCTCAGGCGCTCGCCGACGGTCTGCAGGAGGCCCTCGTACCGCCGGATCTCCGCCCGTTCGGTACGCCGCTCGCGGGTCCAGCCGAACGGATCGAACGGCGTACCGCGCAGGAAGCGCAGTCGCGCCAGCACACGGAATGCCGGCAGCATCCAGGGACCGAACGTCAGTTTCCGCAACTTGCCGGTCGCAGGGTCACGGGGCGCGAACAGCGGGGGCGCCAAGTGAAACGTCAGGCTGGGCCGGCCGGTGAACGTCTCCTTGATGCGTCGGAGGAACGTGCCGTCCGTATACAGGCGCGCAACTTCGTACTCATCCTTGTAAGCCATGAGCTTGAAGAGGTACTTGGCCGTCGCCCGTGCCAGCGCCTCTTCGCCGGGGACGCGTGCCGCCTCGAGCGTGCGCACAGAGGCAACGTTCTCGCGATAGCGCTCGGCCCATGACCGGTTCTGGTATGCCGTCAGGAATTGCACGCGGCGTTCGATCAGGTGATCCAGCGAGTCTTCGTGATCTTCCGATGCGAGGTTGTCCGTACCCAGGATCTCTCCGATCGCGTTCTCGTCGCCGGCGGCCACCCGTCCCCACCTGAAGGCATCAAGATTCATTCGGACGGCGACCCCGTTCAGCTCGATGGCGCGTTCAAGCGCATCGACGCCAACCGGCACGTGCCCCCGCTGGACGGCATAGCCGAGCAGCATCAGGTTGCCCGCGATGCTGTCGCCAAACAGCGTGGTGGCGAGGCGCGTCGCATCGACGAAATCGGTAGCCGCCTCGCGGCTGGATTCGGCGATCAGTTCCATCATGCGGCGGGTGCCGAAGGACAAGTCCGGGTCCAGCACGAACTGGGCTACTGGTGCGCGGTGGGCGTTGACGACCGCTGCACTGACCTTGGGGTTGAGGCACCCGCGGACTTCGGCGTCCGCCGCAACCACCATGTCGCAGCCGAGGAGCAGGTCGGTACGGCCGCGCCCAACTGTGACGGAATGGATGTCCTCGGGCCGTGCCGCCAGGCGGACTTCGGAGAGCACCGCTCCGCCCTTCTGGGAGAGCCCGACCTGGTCCAGAACGCTGACACCCTTCCCTTCGATGTGGGCAGCCATCCCCAACACCGCCCCCACCGTCACGACACCGGTCCCGCCGATGCCGGTAATGACCACGTTGCGCGGACGGTCGAGGTCCGGCTGCGAGGGATCCGGCAAGCGGGCCACCAAATCGCTGAGAGCGGCGCCATCGTGGGAGGGCGGCGCCTTGCGCACCTGCGCTCCCGAAACCGTCACGAAACTCGGGCAGAAGCCCTGCACGCACGAGAAGTCCTTGTTGCAGGCGGACTGGTTGATCTGGCGCTTGCGCCCGAACTCTGTCTCCAGGGGCTCGACTGAAATGCAGTTCGATGCCTTCGAACAATCGCCGCAGCCTTCGCAGACCAACTCGTTGATGAACACCCGACGGTCCGGATCGTCCAAGAGACCCCGCTTGCGGCGGCGACGCTTCTCGGCGGCGCAGGTTTGGTCGTAGACCATGGCCGAGACACCCGGCCAGGACCGAAGCTCCCTTTGCACGGCGTCGAGTTCACTGCGGTGGTGAATCGTGGTGCCCTCGGCGAACGCCCGGCCGATCCCGTACTTGTCCGGCTCGTCCGTTACCACCGCGAGCCGCCGCACGCCTTCGGCACGCAGCTGGTGCGTGATCCCCTCCGGGGTCAGCGCACCGTCGTGCGGCTGGCCGCCCGTCATTGCCACGGCATCGTTGTAGAGCACCTTGTACGTGATGCTCGTGCCGGCGGAGACGGCGGCTCGGATCGCCAGGAGTCCGGAGTGCTGATACGTCCCGTCGCCCAGGTTCTGGAAGATGTGCGGCTCTTCGACGAACTCCTCCATGCCGATCCAGTTGGCGCCCTCCGCACCCATGTGCGTGGTGAGGTGTGTGTTGCGATTGGCCCACACCGCCATGTAGTGGCAGCCGATGCCGGCCATGGCCATGGAGCCGTCGGGAATCTTGGTTGAACTGTTGTGCGGACATCCCGAGCAGAAGTACGGTGTCCGTTCGACCGGTGCCGGCGCACCCGGAGGCGGCACGTTGCCTTCGAAGCGAGCCAAGGCGTCGGTCACGTCCGAGGCGCCCAGTCGCGCAATGCGCGAGCTCAGCGCCTTGGCGACGATGGCAGGCGTCAGTTCTCCGGTGGCGGGAATGAGCGTGTATCCCGCATCATCGGTCTTGCCGACGATGCGGTCCGGACGGTTCGCGAGGTGGAAGGCAATGTCCTTGAGCTGGGTCTCGACCAGTGCCCGCTTTTCCTCGACGACGATGACTTCCTCGAGGCCGTCGAGGAATGCCCTGGCGCCCTCTTCCTCCAGCGGCCAGCTCATGCCGACCTTCCACAGGCGGAGCCCGAGCGCCTGTGCGCGAGCGGCGTCGATGCCCAGCACATCGAGGGCTTCCCGCACCTCGGCGTAGCCCTTGCCCGTCGCGGCAATGCCGATCCGGTCGCTCGGCCCTCGCCATACCAGCGTGTCGATCCCGTTGGTCCGCGCAAACGCCTGTGCGGCCGGCAGCCGGTGCGCGATCATCCGGTGTTCCTGGGCATGAATGTCGTCCGGCCAGCGAATGGAGAGCCCGCCCTCGGGCATCTCGAAATCGTCAGGAATGACCGATTCGGCCCGTTCGGGGTCCACGTAGACAGATGCCGAGCTGTCGATGGTCGCCGTGATGCATTTCATCGACACCCAGAGACCGCTGAAACGGGACATCGCCCAGCCGCGCAGGCCGAAATCCAGCAGATCCTGGACATTGGCCGGATTCAGGATCGGGATCTGCGCATGGACCATGGCCAGTTCGCTGTGGTGCGCCGTGGTGGACGACTTGGCCAAATGGTCGTCACCGAGCAAGGCCAGCACCCCGCCGTGAGGCGCCGTACCGGCAGAATTGGCATGCCGGAACGCGTCACCCGTCCGGTCGACTCCCGGACCCTTGCCGTACCAGATGCCGAACACACCGTCGCGCTTCGGCTTGGTCACCAATCCGATCTGCTGCGTGCCCCAAATTGCTGTGGCAGCCAAGTCTTCGTTCAGACCGGGATTGAAATGAATGCCTCCGCGTTGGAGGAACTGCCGCGCGTCCCACAGTGCCTTGTCGTAGATGCCGAGTGGGGAGCCGCGGTATCCCGAGATGTACCCACGGGTGTCAAGCCCGGCTTCCCGATCGAGCCGGCGCTGGACCAGGGGCAACCGTACGAGAGCCTGCGTGCCGCTGAGAAAGGCCCGTCCGCCATCGAGTTCGTATTTGTCGTCAAGGGTGACAGTGGCAAGCCGCATCGTCGCAATGGTCCCGAGAAAGGTGTCGCTATTACAAGATTTAAATCAGTATAGCCCGGAGACTAGGGCCCAACGATTGACCTTTGTGGACCCCAGATCGCCGCCGAAAGGTGCAGAACCGGCCGCAATCGTTTCGTCACGTCACGAGCTATCCCGTCCGCCGGATTGGCGGAAGAGAATTCCGAACGTGGTCCCGAGCTGACAGGCCCCGACCGTAGCACGACACGAATCAGCATCAAACGTTGTTGCCATGACATACCTGCCAGGGCAGCGCCCATGCTCGTCGCACGGTTGAGACGAGGCCCGGCCGCGTCAGACCGTATCGCCGGCCGTACGGCGGTCGCGGCCGCTGGTCAGCCCGCAGAGATGACGGTGCAGGTCTGCCCGCCGCGGCCGCCAGCCATCGGTGCCGGCTCCGTGGCCGGACACGTCCCCGCCCGGCGGCAACTCGACAGGGCCGACATGCCGCCGTCGCTGTCAAGGACGCATGGCCGGCACCGGTGGGTTTGCGTAGAGAGCCCCCGATACGGGCGCCGTCCATGTATCTTCGCAAGCCGCCGCGCGTGGGACGCCCGCAATGGTGGCCGACCATCCACACGAGGGACCGACGATGACGCCTGGCCTCGCGAGATGCTTCCGGTACATGGGGGGTACCCCATCCGGCACCCGGGGTCGGCATGCATCCCGACCGGGCCCCGTCCGCAATCGCGCGCTCCGCCGGTACCGACTGGCCACGTCACGGCGGCGCCCAGGCGGCCGGACACGCGCGGAGGCGACCGAGCCGGCCGGCGCCGGTGCACGCAGTGAGCCGGCAAGAGCTCGGTCTGCCCCTGGCTACCAACTTCCCGGGAACGGCAGCACGATGAACCGCCGCAGCTTCAACCCGGGCGCGGCAATGTGTCCTGCGAAGCGGGGCTCGCGCCGTGGCCGCCCGTTCTCCCGGTACACCGAACGTTGAACCGCGACGCCCACCCGCGGCATCGGGCCACCCTTCGGCAGATGTTCGACGCGGTCGTCGATGCCGCCAACCCGGAGCAGCTTGTCGTCCGGCATCTGCCCCGCCGGCCGCGCGGCCGCACCCTGGTTCTGAGTGCCGGCAAGGCGGCGGCGGTCATGGCGCGAGCGGCGGACGAGGCATGGGACGCGCCGCTCAGCGGGCTGGCGGTCACCCCGTATGGCCACGGCGTCAGCTGCCCGCGGGTCGAGGTCATCGAAGCGTCGCATCCGGTTCCCGACCAGGCCGGACAAATGGCCACCGCGCGCTTCCTGGAGGAGGCCAAGGCGCTCGGTCCGGACGATCTCCTGCTCTGCCTGATTTCCGGCGGGGCGAGCGCCCTGCTGGCCGCTCCGACCTCTGGAATCACCCTGGCCCACAAGCAGCAGGTCACCGCCGCGCTGCTGCGGTCCGGCGCGACCATCCACGAAATGAACTGCGTCCGGAAGCACCTGTCCGCGGTGAAGGGGGGCCGACTGGCACTACATGCCGCCCCGGCGCGAATCGTGACGTTGCTGATTTCCGACGTTCCCGGCGATGACCCTTCGGTCGTCGGTTCCGGTCCCACGTTCGGAGACGCCACCACGCTGGGCGATGCTCAGGCCATCCTGGCCCGGTACGGGATTCGACCGCC
>VXPW01000080.1:0-26645 GCA_009839325.1 Rhodospirillales bacterium | reverse complement strand
CGGAACACGGAGTTTCTCCTGGCGGCCGCCCTGGCACTCGATGGCATCAACGTCTACGGCCTGGCGTGCGACACCGACGGCATTGACGGGAACGGCAGCCACGCCGGCGCGCACATCGATCCGGGCACGCTGGCGCGTGGCGCCGAACGCGGCCTCAACGCACGGAATTCGCTTGACTCGCACGATTCCGGCGGGTTCTTCGAAGCGCTCGACGATCTCGTGATCACCGGCCCGACACGCACCAATGTGAACGACTTCAGGGCCTTCCTGGTGCCGGCCCGGGCGTAGGCGCCTCAAAAGCGCTGGCGATGCCGTGCCGGCGCCCGGCTAGATCGAGTGGCCTGCCTCGTCCTCGAGCCGCTTGAGGCGACGCTCGCCACCGCCCATTTGCGGATGCACGGCGAGCGCGCGGCGCAGTGCGCTGGCGGCGGCGGCGGGCTGGTCGTTGCGTTCATAGATCAGCGCCAGTCCTGACAGCGCGCCGAAATGCCGCGGCTCCAGTTCCAGCGTCTCGACAATGTCGGCAACCGACGCCTCGTCATTCCCGAGCAGGTAGTGGACCGTGGCCCGCTTGTTCCACGCTTCCGCGAACTTGGGATTCTGTTCCACCAGGTCATCGAATGTGGCGAGCGCCCGTTGGTAGTCGCCGGCCTGCATGGAGCGGATTCCGCGGGTCATCGTGTCCCGCACCTGGGAGTCCGGGTGCTGAAGCCAAAGCTTCCAGACCTGGAACTCGATCTTGATGGCCTCGTGCGGGTCGGTGCTGGTCCTGAGGGCCGAAAAGAGCCCGTCAAGCTCGGGCGCTGTCTGATCGGCGGTGGCGGCCGGACCCGCCAGCGCCGCGGCCGCGACAGCCGCGGCGGCAACCGCCGTCCTAAGCGACGTAAGCGGTCTTGACCGTCGTGTAGAACTCGGCCGCATAACGTCCCTGCTCCCGCGGACCATAGGACGATCCCTTCCTCCCACCGAACGGAACATGATAGTCGACGCCCGCCGTCGGGAGGTTCACCATCACCATGCCAGCTTCCGCATTCCGTCGGTAGTGATTCGCGTGCTTCAGGCTGGTCGTACAGATGCCGGAGGACAGCCCGAACGACGTGTCGTTCGCGACGTGAAGTGCCTCGTCGTAGTCGGCGACCCGGATGACCGAAGCGACAGGGCCGAAGATCTCCTCCCGGTTGATCCGCATCGCGGACGTGGTCTCCGTGAACAGGGCCGGCTGGAGGTAGTGCCCGGGCGTGGCCCGCGCCAGCTGCTCGCCGCCGAAGTGAAGGACAGCCCCTTCCTCCGCCCCGATCCGGAGGTAGTCCAGGTCCTGCGCCAGCTGCGACTCATCCACCACCGGACCGATGTGGGTGCCGTCCTTGAGCGCGTCGTCGACCACCAGTCCCTCAAGCCGTCGGGTCACGGCCTCGACGAAGCGGTCGTGAATGCCGTCGGTCACCACGAGGCGCGAAGAGGCGGTGCAGCGCTGGCCCGTCGAGAAAAAGGCCCCGTTCACCGCGCATTCGACTGCCGTGTCGAGGTCGGCATCGTCCAGCACGACAAGCGGATTCTTGCCCCCCATCTCCAACTGGAACTTGGCCCTGCGCGCCGCGCACGCAGCGGCCACCCGTCCCCCCGTGTCCACGGAGCCGGTAAACGTGACGGCCTCGACGCCGGGATCGGAGAGGAGCGTTTCGCCGACCTCGGACCCACGCCCCACCACCAGGTTGAGGACCCCTTCCGGCAGGCCGGCCCGCACCAGGATGTCCGTGAGTTCCCAGGCGCAGCCCGGCACCAGGGTCGCCGGCTTGAACACGACCGTGTTGCCGTAGCAGAGCGCCGGCGCGATCTTCCAGGCCGGGATCGCGATCGGAAAGTTCCAAGGCGTGATCACGCCGATCACGCCCAGCGGTTCGCGGGTGATCTCCACGTCGACGCCGGGTCGGACGGACGGGAGTTTCTCGCCGGTCAGTCGGAGGGTCTCGCCGGCGAAGAAATCGAATATCTGACCGGCACGACCGACCTCGCCCACGGCTTCCGGCAGGGTCTTTCCCTCTTCCCGGGCCAGGAGCCGGCCGAGCTCGTCCCGGCGGGCGAAAATCTCGTCGGATGCCCGGCGGAGCACGTCGTGCCGCTGCTGCGGCGTGGTCCGCGCCCACTCGGGAAAGGCGGAGCGGGCGGCCTCCACCGCGGCCCGGGTATCGCCGACGGTCGCGAAACAGTGCTCATTGATGACGTCATCCGTGTTCGACGGGTTGACGTTGGGCACCGTCGCCGTCGCCACGCGCCATTCACCGGCAACATAGTTGGGAAGAGGTTTCGCCATTCATCGTACTCCGGGGGGCGGCCTGCCGGCGCAAGAGCATAGCCGACCAACTGCCCGCGTCGCCCGCCGGCAAAGAGTTGCAGAAGACGCGGGGCGCTTGTAACTTGCGGCCTCTTCCACCGCAGGAACCGTGCTGGGGTCGGCCGGAACGGCCTGCTCTGCGAGGTGTGGCCCGTGCCCAAGATCAAGAGCAAGCGTTCCGCGATGAAGCGGTTCCGGTTGACCGGCACCGGGAAGGTGCGCCGCAACTTCGCCGGCAAGCGGCACGGCATGATCAAGCGCACCAACAAGTTCATTCGGACGGCGCGAGGCACCACGACCGCGTCGCCGGCCGACACGCGCTACATCAAGCGCCACCTGCTCCGGAACTCCTGAGCCGAGACCTTTCCCATGACACGCGTCACCAGCGGCGTGACCACGCGCCGACGCCACCGCCGGGTCATCAAGGCAGCCAAGGGCGCCCGGGGCCGCCAGAAGAACACGTACCGCGCCGCCGTCCAGCGCGTCGAAAAGAACCTGCAGTACGCGTACCGGGATCGCCGAACCCGCAAGCGGAATTTCCGCAGCCTGTGGATCCAGCGAATCAACGCTGCCGCCCGCGCGCACGGGCTGCGTTACGGCGAATTGATCAACGGACTTGATCGGGCGGGCGTGGAGCTGGACCGCAAGGTCCTCGCTGATCTCGCCGTGCGCGACCCGGATGCCTTCGGACTGGTGGTCAAACAGGCGCAAGCCGCCCTCGAGGCTCGCTGACCCAACTCCCCGCAGCAACCGGGCCAGGCTCCGGAGAGGCCCGATGAGCACGTTCCTTTCGCAGGCAGACGCACTTGAAGAGGCGTTGCTCGCCGCGGTGCAGGCCGCCGCGAACCCGGACGAACTCGAAGCCGTCCGCATCAGGGCGCTCGGCCGCAAGAGCGAGCTCAACGGCATGCTTCGCGCGGTGGCCGCCCTGCCGGGGAACGAGCGGCGCGCCGCCGGCCAGCATCTGAACGCGGTCAAGGAGCGCCTGGCAAGCGCGCTGCGCGAACGCCAGTCCTCCCTGGAGGACGCGACCCTTGAAGCCCGGCTCGCCGCCGAGCGGGCGGACATCACGCTGCCGTCGCGCCGGCAGCCTCCCGGCCGGGGCCATCCGATTTCGCGGACGCTGGATGAAATGACGTCCATCCTGGGCGAGCTCGGTTTCCAGGTCGCCGAGGGCCCGCACATCGAGGACGACTTCCACAACTTCACGGCGCTCAACATCCCGCCCGAGCATCCGGCCCGCCAGGACGTCGACACGTTCTATCTCAGGTCCGTCGACGGGAGCGAGCGCAAGGTCCTGCGCACGCATACGTCCCCGGTGCAGATTCGCGCCCTGATGGCGGGCGAGCCGCCGATTCGGATCATCGCGCCCGGCCGCACCTTCCGGTGCGACCGTGACGCCACGCATGCGCCCATGTTCCATCAGATCGAGGGCCTGGCCATCGACCGCGACCTTACGATGGGTCACCTCAAGGGGACGATCGCCACGTTCGTTCGGGCCTTCTTCGGCAGGGACGACGTCGAGGTGCGGTTCCGCCCGTCGTACTTCCCGTTCACCGAGCCGTCCGCAGAGGTTGACATCAGCTACCGGCGGACCGCGGGGGGCCTGGAAATTGGCGCGGGCGGCGACTGGCTCGAGGTGATGGGGTGCGGCATGGTCCACCCGCGGGTCCTCGACAACTGCGGCGTCGACCGGAACGTCTGGCAGGGATTCGCCTGGGGGCTCGGGGTCGAACGCTTCGCCATGCTCAAGTACGGCATTCCCGATCTCCGGACGTTCTTCGAGTCCGATGTCGCGTGGCTCCGCCACTACGGCTTCGACATGCTGGCCCGGCCCAACCTGCTGGACGGTCTCGACCCATGAAGTTCACGCTGTCCTGGCTTCGGGAGCACCTCGACACCGACGCCAGCGTGGCGGACATCGCCCACCGTCTGACCGCGATCGGCCTGGAAATCGAGGCGGTGGAGGATCGCCGCGAGGAGCTGGCTCCGTTCGTGGTCGGCCGGGTCGTGGAGGCCCGGCCGCATCCCAATGCGGACCGCCTCAAGGTCTGCACCGTGGACAACGGCAGCACCACCCTGCCAGTGGTGTGCGGCGCACCCAATGCCCGCACCGGCATGAAGGCCGTGTTCGCAGGCATTGGGACGCACATTCCGGGTAGCGGCATCACGCTGGCGGAAAAGGAGATCCGCGGCGTGACCGGGCAGGGCATGCTGTGCTCCGCCTACGAACTCGGACTGGGCGAAGACCACGACGGGATCATCGAACTGCCCGAGGACGCGCCGGTCGGGGCCGCATACGCGCCATGGGCCGGCGCCGACGACCCCGTCTTCGAGATCGCGCTCACCCCGAACCGCGGCGACTGCGCGAGCGTGCGCGGCATCGCGCGCGACCTGGCCGCGGCCGGTGTCGGGACGTTGCGCGAGCCTCCGTTCGCGCCCGTTTCGGGAACGTACGCAAGCCCCGTCGCCTGGACGCGCACGCTCGGCGACCGCGGGGACGCCTGCCCTCTGGTCGCCGGGCGGTACTTCCGCAACGTGACCAACAGCCACAGTCCGGACTGGATGCAGCGCCGCCTCCGAGCGATCGGTCTCCGCCCGATCTCCGCGCTGGTCGACATCACGAACTACGTCACGATCGACCGCGGCAGGCCGCTCCACGTGTTCGACGCCGACAAGGTGACCGGCGCCCTGACGATGCGGATGGCCCGACCGGGCGAGTCGCTGGCGGCGCTCGACGGGAACACGTATTCGCTGGACCCCGACATCACGGTGATCGCCGACGACGACCGGGTGTGCGCCATCGGCGGGATCATGGGGGGCGAGGAGACGGGTTGCTCGGAAAAAACGCGCAACGTCTTCCTGGAGGTCGCGCTGTTCGATCCGGTCCGCACCGCCCGGTCGGGGCGCCGGCTGGGAATCCTCTCGGACGCCCGCTACCGCTTCGAGCGCGGAGTGGACCCGGCGTCCGTCGACTGGGGTGTCCACGAGGCCACCCGGTTGATCCTCGAGCTGTGCGGCGGCGAAGCAAGCGAGATCGTCCAGGCCGGCGCCATGCCGCCCCCGCCCGCGCCGGTCCCGTTCCGCCCCGGTCGGGTGATGTCGCTTGGCGGCGTGGAAGTCGCCGCGGAGCGCCAGGCCGCGATCCTTGCCGGGCTCGGCTTCGGCGTCGAGGATTCCGCTCCGGTCTGGCAGGTCACGCCGCCCGTCTGGCGTCCCGACATCGACGGCGAGGCCGACCTGGTCGAGGAGGTCCTGCGGATCCACGGCTTCGACGCCATCCCCGAGACGCCCGTGGAACGCGCGGGCGTGCTGCCCGAGCGCGCGGCCGGCCCGGCCGTCGTGCAGGCCGCCCGCGTGCGCGCGGCCCTGGCGGCGCGCGGACTCCACGAGACCGTGACGTTCTCGTTCGTGAGCGCCGAACTGGCCCGGGCCTTCGGCGGCGGGGACGAAGCCCTGCAACTCGCCAACCCGATCTCGCCGGAACTCGACACGATGCGGCCCTCCATCCTGCCGTCGCTGCTGGGCGCCGCCGCGGCCAACGTGGCCCGGGGGGTGCGCGATACCGGCCTGTTCGAGGTCGGGGCCGCCTACCGCGACCCCTCCCCGGACGGCGAAGGTCGCGCCGCCGGGTGCGTGCGCTTCGGGAACGCCGCGCCCCGCCACTGGGCGGAAGCCGTGCGCGGGGCCGACCTGTTCGATGCGAAGGCCGACGCCGAGGCCGCACTGGCGGCCGCCGGCGCGCCGGTCGCCCGGCTGCAGCCGCGGGCGGAGGCGCCCGCATGGTTCCATCCGGGCCACTCGGGCGTCCTGGCCCTCGGCCCGAAAGTGCTGGCCGTGTTCGGGGAACTGCATCCCCGCTTGCTGCGCGACGCCGGCCTTGATCTGCCGGTGGCGGCGGCAGAAGTCTTCCTCGACGCCGTGCCGGACAGCCGAAGGAAGTCGGGGAACCGGGGAGCGCTGGACCGGAGCAGCCTGATGCCCCTCACGCGCGACTTCGCGTTTCTCGTGGAGGCCGCGACCCCGGCGGCAGCCGTGGTTCGGGCCGCCGGGCGCGCCGTGCCGAAGCTGGTCAGCCGGGTGGACGTCTTCGATGTCTGGGAAGGCGAGGACCTGCCCGGCGGCATGAAGTCGGTCGCGATCGAGGTCGTGCTCCAGCCCCAGGACCAGCCGCTGGACGACGCCGCGATCCAGCGCGCCGCGGACGCCATCGTCGCCGCGGTCGCGAAGGATGCGGGCGGGCGGCTGCGAGGGGGACATGCCTGAGCCAGGGCGCACGCACCCGGTCGCCCACATTCGCAACGTTTCCGTGATCGCCCACATCGACCACGGCAAGTCGACGCTCGCGGACCGACTGATCGAGCGCGCGGGTTCGCTCGAGGCCCGTTCCATGCGCGCGCAAGTGCTCGACTCGATGGAGCTCGAGCGGGAACGCGGCATCACGATCAAGGCCCAGACGGTGCGCCTCGCCCACGAGGTCGCCGGGACCCGTTACCTCATCAACCTGATCGACACGCCCGGCCACGTGGATTTCACGTACGAGGTCAGCCGCAGCCTGGCCGCGAGCGAAGGCTCGATCCTGGTCGTGGACGCCACCCAGGGCGTCGAGGCGCAGACGATCGCCAACGCCTACCTCGCGGTCGACAACGACCACACGATTATCCCGGTACTCAACAAGATCGATCTCGCCGCCGCGGATCAGGACCGCGCGCGGACCCAGATCGAGGACACGATCGGGCTGGACGGCGCCACGGCGCTCAGCGTGTCGGCCAAGACCGGCGACGGCATCGATCCCCTTCTCGACGCGATCGTGGAGCGCATCCCGCCGCCGGCGACGGCGCCCGACGCACCCCTGGCCGCCCTCCTGGTCGACAGCTGGTACGACCCCTACCTCGGCGTGATGGTCCTGGTGCGCGTCGTCGATGGCGTTCTCCGGGTCGGCCAGAAGATTCGGATGATGGCCAGCGGCGCCGACTACCAGATCGATCGGGTCGGCGTCTTCGAACCGAGCCCGCGACCGACGGATTCGCTCGCCGCCGGCGAGGTGGGGTTCTTCACGGCGTCGATCCGTCGGGTGGCCGATACGCAGGTCGGTGACACGATCACCGACTCCCGGAAGCCCGCCGCCGTTGCCCTGCCCGGCTTCCGGGAGTCGGTGCCCGTCGTGTTCTGCGGCCTGTATCCGGCGGACGCCAGCGACTACCGCCATCTCCGCGACTCGCTGGCGAAGCTGCACCTGAACGATGCTTCGCTCCACTACGAACCGGAATCGAGTGCCGCCCTCGGCCTGGGCTTCCGGTGCGGGTGCCTGGGGCTTCTCCACCTCGAGATCATTCAGGAGCGCCTCGAGCGCGAATTCGATCTCGACCTGGTGACCACGGCGCCCAGCGTGGTCTATCGCCTCAGCCTGACCGACGGGCGGGACACCGAGCTGCACAACCCCGTGGACTGGCCGGACCAGAGCCGCATCAAGTCGGTGGAGGAGCCGTGGATCCGGGCGACGATCCTGGTGCCGGACCAGTACCTCGGCAATGTCCTGAAGCTCTGTACGGAGAAGCGTGGCGAGCAGACCGATCTGACCTACGTCGGCAACCGGGCGATGGCCGTCTATGCGCTGCCGCTCAACGAGGTGGTGTTCGACTTCTACGACCGCCTCAAGTCCGCGACCAGCGGATATGCGTCGTTCGACTACGAGCTCGACGACTACCGTGACGGCGACCTGGTGCGGGTCGCCATCCTGGTCGACGGGCAATCGGTCGACAGCCTGTCGTTCATTGCCCACCGCAGCCGGGCCGAGGGACGCGGGCGGGCCCTTTGCACCAAGCTCAAGGGGCTCATCCCTCGCCAGCTCTACAAGGTGTCGTTGCAGGCGGCCATCGGGGGCAAGATCATTGCCCGCGAGAACATCGCGGCGCTGCGCAAGGACGTGACGGCGAAATGCTACGGGGGCGACGTCACGCGCAAGCGAAAGCTCCTGGAGAAGCAGAAGGCGGGCAAGAAACGCATGCGCCAGATCGGGAACGTCGAGATTCCCCAATCCGCTATGCTGGCAGTCCTGCGAGCCGAAGAACCGTAGCCCGGCGAATTGCCGCGGTTCGTGCGTGCGGCTGGACGGCAGTGCCGGCAGCACCGGCACCGCCTTGCCGAACCTGCAGCATGGCCGTCGCGCATCGACGGGTCGAAGTTTTCTGTGGAGAGTTGGGTCACCATGAGCGACATCGTGAAGTACGTCTTGTCGGAGGACCGGATTCCGCGGTCCTGGTACAACATCCTGGCGGACCTGCCGGAACCGCTGCCGCCGGTCCTGCATCCAGGCACCGGACAGCCCATCGGACCGCACGATCTCGCACCGCTGTTCCCCATGGCCCTGATCGGCCAGGAGGTCTCGACCGAACGCGAGATCGAGATCCCCGAGCCGGTGCGGCAGATCTACCGGCAATGGCGTCCCACCCCGCTCTATCGGGCCCGTCGCCTCGAGGCCGATCTCGATACACCGGCCAAGATCTACTACAAGTACGAAGGCGTCAGCCCGGCCGGCAGCCACAAGCCGAACACCGCGGTCGCCCAGGCGTTCTACAACATGGATGCGGGCACCAAGCGCATCACCACGGAAACGGGCGCCGGCCAGTGGGGGTCGTCACTGGCCTACGCGGCCAGCCTCTTCGGCATCGACGTTGACGTCTACATGGTCCGCGTCAGCTTCGAGCAGAAGCCGTACCGCAAGGCGATGATGGAAAGCTACGGTGCCCGTTGCGTAGCCAGTCCCTCCACTGAAACGCAGGCCGGCCGAGCCGTGCTCGAGGAACATCCCGACTCCACCGGCAGTCTGGGCATCGCCATCTCGGAAGCCGTGGAGATAGCCGCCCAGAACGACGACACGAAGTACTCGCTCGGCAGTGTCCTGAACCACGTCCTGCTCCACCAGACGGTGGTCGGCCAGGAGGCGCTGGAGCAGATGCACATGGCCGGCAACTACCCGGACATCCTGGTCGGATGCACCGGCGGCGGGAGCAACTTCGCCGGCATGGTGAACCCGTTCCTCGGCCGGCAGCTGCAGGGAGGCCCGAAGGTCCGGGTCATCGCGGTCGAGCCGGCGGCGTGTCCGTCGCTGACCCGCGGCAAGTACGCCTACGACTTCGGCGACACCGGGCATCTCACCCCTCTGGTGAAAATGCACACGCTGGGATCGACCTTCGTGCCCCCGGGATTTCACGCGGGCGGCCTGCGCTACCACGGGATGGCCCCGCTCGTGAGCCATCTCCACCAGCTGGGCCTGATCGAGGCCCGCGCCTATCACCAGAAGGAATGCTTCGCCGCCGGCGTGCAGTTCGCCCGTACCGAGGGGATCGTCCCGGCCCCGGAGGCGACACATGCGATCAAGGGCGCCATCGACGAGGCGATGAAATGCCGCGCCGCGGGGGCCGGGCGCACCATCCTGTTCAATCTGTGCGGCCACGGCCATTTCGACATGCAGGCCTACAGCGACTACTTCGCCGACAACCTGACCGACCAGGCGTACGACGAAAGCGAACTCGCGATGGCACTGGCAGGTCTGCCCTCCGTCGCGGCCTAGACGTCCGGGAGCAGCCGGGTACCCGCGCGGAAATCCGGCGGGCCATGGGGGTCGTTCGGCGCCCTGGCCGCGGGCCCGTCCCCGCCACAAATCCATGGCGGGCTCTACACTGCGCTTCCTGAGGCCAGCGGAATTCGCACCCCATGGACATCCACTTCCACGAAGGCGATCTCCCCTCCGGTTTGGCGTTTCCCGACGGCGCGGCGGTCGACACCGAATCGATGGGACTGGCGGTCGCCAGAGACCGCCTTTGCCTCGTGCAGGTCTCCGCGGGTGACGGCACCGCGCACCTGGTCCGGTTCCGGCGGGGCACCTACGAAGCGCCGCGCCTCAAGGCCATGCTCGAGGACCGGGACACGTTGAAGCTGTACCACTTCGCCAGGGCGGACATGGCCACCCTGGAGTTTCACCTCGGCGTCCGGTCCTACCCGAACTACTGCACCAAGATCGCGTCCCGGTTCGCGCGGACGTACACCGACCGCCACGGCCTCAAGGATCTGTGCAAGGAGCTGCTCGGCATCGACATCTCGAAGCAGCAGCAGCAGACCGACTGGGGCGGGGAGACGCTCACCGTCCAGCAGCAGCGCTACGCCGCGACCGACGTGCTCCATCTGCACCGGCTCCGCGGCGTCCTCGACGGCATGCTGACCCGGGAAGGACGGCAGGAACTCGCGCACCAGTGCTTCGAGTTCCTTCCCGCCCGCGTCCGCCTCGACTTGATGGGCTGGGCCGACGCCGACCCGTTCTCGCACGACATGTATCCCAATCGCCCCTGACATGACTTCCGCACCGATCAGAGCGGCTGCCGGCCTGCATCCCGAAGCCGATTCGGATCTCGACATCGCCCGCCGGGTGGTGCGCGCCGAGTCGGAGGGACTGGCGGTACTCGCGGACGCAATCGGGCCGGCATTCCAGGCCGCGGCCGAGGTCCTCGCCGCAACCCGTGGCCGGGTGATCGTTACCGGCATGGGGAAGTCCGGGCACATTGCGCGAAAGGTCGCGTCCACGTTGGCCTCGACCGGCACGCCGGCCCACTTCGTGCACGCCGCCGAGGCCAGCCACGGCGACCTCGGCATGATCGCGCGCAACGACACGGTGCTCGCGTTCTCGAACTCGGGCGAAACCGCAGAACTGTCCGACCTGCTGGCCTACGTGCGCCGGTTCCGGATACCCCTGGTGGCCGTCACCGGCGTCGCCACCAGCACGCTGGCGGCGACGGCGGATGCCGCCATCGTCCTGCCCGACGTTCCCGAGGCCTGCCCCATCGGCCTGGCCCCGACGCTGTCCACGACGCTGGCCATCGCCGCCGGCGATGCCCTCGCCGCCGTGCTGCTGCAGCGCAGCGGCTTCACGGCCGAGGACTTTCGCGGCCTGCACCCGGGAGGCCGGCTGGGCACCCGCCTGGTTCGGGTCGCCGACCTCATGCACACGGGGTCGGCACTCCCGCTGGTGGACGAGAACACCCCCATGCGCGAGACCATCCTCGTGATGACCGAGAAGGGCCTCGGATGCGCCGGGGTCGTCGATGCCGACGGACGGCTCACCGGCGCGGTCACCGACGGCGACCTCCGGCGGAACATGGCGCCGGAACTGCTGGAACGAATCACCCGCGACGTCATGACGCCCGACCCGGCCACGATCCCGGCGGAAGCGCTCGGCGGCGAGGCGCTGGCAACCATGAACGAGCGCGGCATCACGAGCCTGTTCGTGACGGAAAACGGACTCCCGAGGGGCGTGGTCCACATGCACGACTGCGTCCGCGCCGGAATCGCATAGTGGCTGCCCCCGCGCCTCCCGCGGCGTTTCCGCACGGATGGGACAGTCACCGCCGCCGCAACCACCGCCCGCCCGCCCGGTCCCGCCTGCATGTCCTCCGGGCGATCAAGCTGCTGCTGCTCCTGGGCGGGCTGGGATCGATCGCGACCGTCGTGTTGTGGGACAAGGGCCGGCTTCCTGGTCATGAAGACCCGCCCGCGCACTCGACGCCCGCTCCGAGTCACATCATGTCCGGCGCCCGGCTGGTCGGTACCGACAGCGAGGGCCGACGGTACCGGGTCACGGCGGACCAGGTGTTCGAGGAGACCGGCGATACGCACGTGGTGCATCTTGATGATCTCCGCGCCTGGTTCTTTTCTGGTACAAGAGAGGTTTCCCTGACGGCTGGCGAAGGCCGGTACGACACCGCTACCCGTCAAGTGATCATGTCCGGTGGGGTGCGCATGGATACGCAGGGCGGGACCGCGCTCGAGACCGAATCGTCCGCCTACTTCCCCGCCCGGGGCTTGGTGGAAGGGACGGAACCCGTGCACGTGACCGGTCCCTGGGGCAACGTGCGCGCCGGCGGATTCCGGCTGGACACGGTGTCCGGAACGCTGAAGTTCACCGGCCGGCCGGTGCTGCAGCTGTCACCGGGCGGCAACTCCTGATCGTGCGGCCACCGGTCGCCTTCGTTTGTGCGGCTGCCGTCGCCGCCAGTCTTCTCACACCCATCGGAACAGCGGTACGGGCCGAGGACGGGCACGACCTGGGCCCGACCGAGATCACGGCGGATTCACTCGAGTGGAACGACGAGACCGCGGTCGCCACCGCCATCGGGAACGCCGTGGCCCGGCAAGCCGGACGGGTGCTGCGGGCGGAACGGTTCGTCGCGCACGCGATCCGGGGCGAGGACGGGTCCGCGAGGCAGATCGGGCTGATCGAGGCCTCGGGAGGCGTGGTCTACGAGACGGCGGCAGAGACGGCGCGCGGCGAATCCGGGCGTTATGACCTCGTCGCCGGGGTGATCACGCTGAGCGGGGACGTGGAGCTCGAGAGCGACGGCAACCTCCTGCGGGGGGCCACGCTCACGATTGATCTTGTGGGCGGAACCAGTCAGGTCACGGGCGAAGGCGGCGAGCGGCCGTCGCTGCAGTTCGACGGTTCCGGCGACGAGGCGGCGGAGTGACCACGCCCGCGGCAGCCCCGCTCAAGGTGATCCACGGAGACAGCGGCCTGGTCGCGGAGAACCTGACCCACCGCATCCGCAAGCGGCTGGTCATCAACAACGTGTCCGTGCGTCTGGCTCGCGGTGAAGCGGTCGCCCTGCTGGGCCCCAACGGGGCCGGCAAGACCACCACCTTTCATCTGCTCGCCGGGCTGCGGCCCGTCGACGCGGGAGCGATTCGCCTGGACGGCCACACCATCACCCACTGGCCGCTGTACCGGCGGGCGCGGCACGGCATCGGCTATCTCGCGCAGCAGCCCTCCGTCTTCCGGAACATGTCGGTGGAGGGCAACATCCGGGCCGCGCTCGAAACCGTGGAACCCGTCGTATCGCTCCGCGAGCAGACGGTCGACGAGTTGCTTACGGACTTCTCCCTGCTCCACCTGCGCAAGGCGTCCGCCCTCGTGCTCTCCGGCGGCGAACGGCGGCGGGTCGAGATCGCGCGGGCGCTCGCGTGCCGGCCGAGCTACCTCTTGCTGGACGAGCCGCTGGCCGGCATCGATCCGATCTTCGTCGGCGAGATGCGGACCTTGATCATGCACATCCGGGACCGCGGCATCGGCGTGCTGATCACCGACCACAACGTGCGCGAGGCGCTCGACATCGTGGATCGCGCCTACGTGCTCCACGATGGCCGGGTCCTCTGCCACGGTCCGCCCCATGAGATCGTTGCCAACGAAGATGTTCGCCGGGTCTACCTTGGCGACCGGTTCCGCATGTAGGGTGCGTCGTGCGAGCCAGCCCCGGTCTCCGGATCGGCATCAGTCAGCGGCTCACGATGACCCCCCAGCTGCTCGAGTCCGTCCGTCTCCTGCAGCACGCGGCCGCCGACCTCAACCGCTACGTCGACGAGCAGCTGGCGTCGAACCCGTTCGTCGACCGCACCGCGCCGGAGCACCGGGATCCGAAGGCGGCACCGCTCGACTCCTGGACCGATACCGGCGTCCTCTGGGCCCGGCCGCAGGGCGGGCGCGACCTGTACACGGACGAGATCGAGGCTGATCGGCCGGATCTCCGCGCCCACCTGACGGAACAGGCGAATGTCGATCTTGCGCCGGGCGACCGGGCGACGGCGGAACTGCTGATCGACCTGGTCGACGCGAACGGGTACCTCACCGGGTTCGACCCCCTCGAAATCGCCGAATCGTCCCGGACCACGGTGGCCGACGTGCTGCGCGTGCTGGGCCGGCTCCAGACGTTCGACCCGCCCGGCGTCTGCGCCCGGTCGCTTGCCGAGTGCCTTCGCCTCCAGCTGGCATTCCGGGAATCCGTTCCCCCGAAGCTGGCGGTCCTGATCGACCATCTCGACCTTGTGGCGGAGGGCGACGAGGACGAACTCTGCGCCGTCCTCGACGTTTCGTCCGGCGAACTGCAGGCCCTGACGGCCGAGCTACGGGCGCTGAACCCGCGGCCCGGGCAGGCCTTCGCCAGCCAGCGCGAGTTCCTCGGTGCCCCCGATGTCGTTGCCACGCCGAGCGCCGACGGCTGGCGGATCGAACTCAACCCCCAGTGCTTCCCCCGGATCTATGCCGATCGGGCGGGGTACCAAGCGGCACGCGGGCACTCGCGTGCCGCGATGGACGACGGCGCGCTCGGCCGGCAGTGGCAGGAGGCCGCGTGGCTGGTCAGAGCCCTTCGCCAACGTGCCCAGTCGATCTACCGCGTGGCCAGCGTGCTCGTCCGCGTGCAGGACGACTACGTGCGCCACGGCGCCAGCCACCGCCGGCCGCTGTCGCTTCGGATGGTGGCCGAGCTGGTCGACCTCCATGAGAGCACGGTAAGTCGCGTGGTCGCCAACAAGTCCATGGCCACCCCCAGGGGAACCCTCCCCCTGCGTTCGTTCTTCGACCGCCAGCTGCGCGGCACCGACGGGCAGACGGTGCACTCGCCAAGCGCGGTCCGGGCCCGGATTCAGGCGCTCATTGCAGCGGAGGGCCCTGCTCGCCCGCCCATGTCAGACCAGCAGATCGTTGGTGCGCTGGCCGATTCAGGCATCCGGGTGGCCCGGCGCACGGTGGCCAAGTATCGGCGCATGATGCGAATTCCGGCGGCGGCCGCGCGCCGTCGCCTGATGAATCGGGCCCCGTCGCGGGCCGGCACGACGCCGGCAGCCGCTCCCCAGGGCGGTGCCTTGACTCGACGCCAAGCACGGCCCAAGTTGAACCTTCCCTAGTGGGTGCTGCCATCCGCCGGGCCGCCCGTGCGCGGTCCCGGAATTTCATCGTTGCGCGCCGCCGGCACGGAAGTCCTCGCATGCTGCTGGAAAGCTTTCTTGCTCCTACAGCCATCATCCCGAGGCTGACGGTCAACAGCACCCGGCAGCTGCTGCACACGCTCGCCAAGGTCGGAGCCCGCGAGACGGGGCTCCGAGAGCGGACGATCTTTCAGGCGCTGATGGTGCGCGAGCAGCGCGGCTCGACCGGATTCGGCAACGGGGTGGCGCTGCCGCATGCCCGCCTCAGGAACCTCGCCCGCATCACCGGCGCGTTCGCGCGGCTGGAGCCGCCCATCGATTTCGATGCGCCGGATGGCCGGCCCGTCGAACTGGTGTTCTGCCTGTTGTCTCCGGATCGGAACGACGCCCTGCATTTGGCCGCCCTGGCGGCAATCTCGCGACGGCTCGGCCGGCCGAACCTGCGTCGGGCGCTGCGCGGTGCCAACGAGGCGGACGCGATTCATGCGCTGTTGACGGACCAGGAGCACAGCCAGCCCGAGGCCGCATGACGCATTCCGGAACATGCGTCGCGGTGGACGGCCGCGGGGTGTTACTGCGCGGGCCGAGCGGCGCCGGCAAGTCCGACCTGGCCCTGCGGCTGATTGACGATGGTGCCGAGCTCGTGGCCGACGACCGGGTTGCGCTGGTCTCGAGCGCGGGGTTTTTGACGGCCAGCGCCCCGCCGGCGCTCCGCGGGCTGATGGAGGTGCGGGGGCTCGGCGTTTTCCGCCTCCCCTACCGGACCAGCGTTCAGGTGTCACTGGTCGCCGATCTCGTCGACGACGAGGGCGAACGTCTCCCCGCACCGGATCAGACGACGATCCTCGGCCATGCGTTGCCGGCGATTCGGCTATCGGCGAAGGCCTCGTCGGCCGCCGCCCGTGTCCGCCTGGTTCTCGGCGCGGCGGAACCCGTGGTGGGAGTTTTGGGAGACGCAGCGTGAGCGACGCGGGTGATCGTTCCAGCGACAACTTTGATGGCGTCGGCATCGTCGTCGTCACCCATGGCCGGTTCGGGGCCGAGCTGGTCGCTGCGACGGAGCATGCCGTCGGCAGCATGCCCGCCGTCCGCGTGCTCGAAGTTGGGCCGACCGACGACATCGAGGAGCGACGCCGCGCCATCCGTCAGGCCGGCGACGCCGTCAATTCAGGACGCGGTGTGATCTACATCGTCGATGTATTCGGAAGCACGCCGGCCAACCTCACCCGATCGGTCGTGCAGGACACGAAACCGGAAGGCCAGGCCATGATGCTGGCCAATCCGAACCTGGCGGTCATGTACAAGCTCGCCGAGGCGCGGGCGCGGGACATGCCGCTGGCCGACCTCCTGCACACCGTGCGCTCGGCCGGCCGCAAGAACATGCTCGAACTCGGGGAAGCGCTGCGGGGCGGCCGGGACACCAGCGAATGAACGCGGACGAGGCCGCCAGCTCCCGGACGGCCGAGATCCGTAACCTCCGCGGCCTGCATGCGCGCGCGGCGGCGCGCTTCGTGAAATGTGCCAGCCAGTTCCGGGCGGAAGTCACCGTGCGCAAGGACAACCTGTCCGCGGACGGCAAGTCCATGCTCGGCCTGATGGCACTGTCCGCTTCGATCGGAACGGTCGTCCTGATCGAAGCCAGTGGTCCCGAGGCTGCTGCCGCGGTGGCCGCGCTCGGACAACTGATCGACGAGGGGTTCGGCGAAGAACGCTGATTCCCACGAACCGGTTCTCCCCCGTCGCCTTCAGACCGGCACTACGACCTTGCGCCCTCGGGTTTCCATCGGTTGAGCGGATAAATGAGGTTCAGTGCGGCGAGCACCGGAATCATGAACTCCGTGAGTTCCCCTCGCCTGGGTGCGCCGGTAACGCCGTTCACCAATCCTTCCACGAGAACGATTACGAGCAGGTAACCGAGATACTGGTATCGCTTGGGGATTGGGATGCCCCAGCCGTCGACCAGGCGCGCGACGCGGTCGGATCGATGGTACAGCGGCTTGATGACACCCAGGTACAGCAGGAAGATCAGCAATATTCCCTTCGAAAAGATGTCCTTGTTGACGGACACGTTTCCGACCACGAGATTGTGGAGGTTGATCTCTTGCTGCCGGTTGTGATCCAGGAAGAACTCCGAAGTTTCGATCCCGAGCAGCCGCTGTCCCCAGGAGATCTCTTCCCCGGCGCCGAAGGTCGCCAGCACGACCAGCGCCGCAAGAACCGACCGCTGTCGCCAGTTGAACAAAAGCCGGTATTTCCACAGGCGGTTTGCCAGCACGGCGGCGACCGCCCCAAGCGCCAGTACCGTCAACCACTCCAGCAGCCCGTCCTCTGCTGTGTAAACGTGGTGGAAATAGTCTTCGTTGACCAGGCCGAGAAACACGCCCAAACCGAACAAGATCACCGCGTTGACCAGGATGAATTTTTCGGTCGTCTCAACGGGCACCGTCGTAACGTCTCCAAGCGTAGGCGGCAGCACGCCAACACGCGTACACGAAAATAATCGGGTCAATCAAGTAATCGAACGCGTTGTCGCTCTCGCCGACGCTGTAGCCCTGCGCCAACACCGCGAGGGCCACCCAGAACGCGAGGAGCCGAGTGCCCGCGAACCAGGACAGCAGGAAGGCAAGGGGCAGCATCCCGATCGCCGCGTATGGATGGTACCCGGCTGCGTACAGGTCGATGTAGCCGATGCCCAATGCCGACGGATACATCGCCGAGCCGAGCAGGAAGATGCAAAGGTGCAGCGGGCCCGTGTCCGGCTGCGTCAGCCGATGCGGCCAGAGGCTTCTCGCGCCGTGGCTGCCCAGGATCAGGATCATGGCCACGCTGGGTTCGCTCTGCACTGACGCCACGAAGCCGATCAGCGGAACCCGGTCCAGCTGGATCGCGAAGGCTGCAACCACCACTGCGGCAGCGGTCCCCAGCTTGATCCGCCAGTTGTCCGTGTAGCGGGCTGAGCAACAGGCTCCCAGCGAAGCCAGGACCAACGCCCAGCCGACATATCCGTATGCGGTCATGGTGGCGAGAGAGCACTGCGCCTTGCATCTGCGAGCCAGGCATCGTTGAACATCACGTGCTTGATGTACGTACGGTTGTGGGTATAGACGACGTGGGTTCTGCCAGCCTGGTCACGCAGGATCGATGGGTAGGAGAACAGCTGTCCCGTGCCGGCTTCGGCATGCTCCAGGTCGTGGATTCGGGTCCAGTGGCCGGGATCTCCCTCGGAAACCGCCAGCGCCAGGATGTGCCGCGCCACCTCGGAATGGTTGTAGACCATCAGCAGTGCATGGCCCGCGACCCGCACAGCATCGATGGCGCTGTCGGGATTCGGCAGGTTTGACCCTCTTGGCGCAGTGAACTCACGCCCGGCGTCGTCGGTGCTGACGTAGTGAATTCGCTTGTCCGTTTCGCCTGCATAGCGCAGGAAGACATTTGCGGTTTCCGCGTCCTCGGGCACGAGTACCGGCTGAATGTGACGCCGTCCCAGGGTGAGGCGTTTCTTCTCCAGCACGACGCCATCCGGATCCAGTCGCAGGAGTTCGGCGAACTTGCCCAGGAATTCGTGATAGACGGGCAGCGTGATGCTCCCGTCTCGCATCTGGACCGGACGGCCCCTTACCAGGGTGCTCACATTGAAGGCCGGGCTGGTGACCAGCCGCTTCGCCGGGCCAAACGTCTCCCCGCCGTCCTGGGACACCATCGCGTTGATCGCGCTGCCCGACCATCCGCCGACCGAAACACTGACGAAAAACAGCCACACCTGTCCGCTGGCATCGAGGAATGCGACCGGGTTGCCCAGCTTCTTGATATATCTCCCCAGCTCTTCCGAAAGCCTGGGCCTGGTCATGACTTCCCGCGGGAGAGTCCAGGAACGTTCATTCGGCAGAAGACGGGCCGTATAGATCCCCACGTCACGCGCCCCTTCCCGGCTGCCGCCGTACCAGAACGCCTGTACTCCTCCCTGCGGAAGTTCCGTTAACGTCGCACTGTGCACCATGGCGCGCCCCCGAGGGTCAATCGCATGGTCCTCCCAAATGGGTGCCGCCTCAGGGCGGCCGTCAACTTCGCCCAGGTCTCTTTCGGCTCCCGCATCCTTCACCTGGTAGCCGGGCGCAGCGTCGTACGAATGCACGGTCGCAATCAAGGGTGGCGATGCGAGGATCAGTAGCGCGGCGACGGCGACGACTCCGCGGGCGCGGCGGCTTCTCGCTCCGATCAACCGAACCATGAATTACGATTGCCAGGTCCTGCGGCTGCCGCTGAAATTACAAACGCTTCGGGCTCCATTTCGAATTGCCCAGTTCTATAATCGGCCCGTTACTTGTCATCAGATATTCTGTGATTCTTGATTGCAGGGCAACAAGGGTGAACGATTGCCGTGGCTTGCTGCAGCCTCGTGCCAAATCCCCTGCCCATCGCCCGATCGACTGCGCCGCTCTCCTGGAAGGATCATCGCCGCCATGACCGCTGGACATCGCGACTTCAAGGTCGCTGATCTGGGACTCGCTGACTGGGGCCGCAGAGAAATCGAGATCGCCGAGACGGAGATGCCGGGCCTCATGGCCATCCGTGATGAGTACGCCGGCCAAAAGCCCCTCGACGGTGCCCGCATCGCGGGATGCCTGCACATGACCATCCAGACGGCCGTCCTGATCGAGACGCTGCTCGAGCTCGGCGCCGAGGTCCGCTGGAGTTCCTGCAACATCTTCTCGACGCAGGACCATGCGGCCGCGGCGATGGCTGCGCGCGGGGTGCCCGTGTTCGCATGGAAGGATGAAACTGAAGAGGAATTCTGGTGGTGCATTGACCAGACCATTCACGGCCCGGACAACTGGACACCGAACCTCGTTCTCGACGACGGCGGGGACCTCACGAAGGTCATGCATGAGCAGCACGGCGACCTGATGCGCAGGCAGGTACGTGGAGTTTCCGAGGAGACGACGACGGGCGTGCGTCGTCTCGTCCAGATGGCGGAGGAAGGCAGCCTGCTCGTCCCCGCCATCAACGTGAACGACTCGGTGACGAAATCGAAGTTCGACAACCTCTACGGGTGCCGCGAAAGTCTCGTCGACGGCATCCGACGCGCCACCGACGTCATGCTCTCCGGCAAGGTCGCCGTGGTTGCCGGATTCGGCGATGTCGGCAAGGGGTCGGCGGCATCCCTGCGGAATGCGGGGGCGCGGGTGGTCGTTACCGAAATCGACCCGATCTGCGCCCTGCAGGCCGCCATGGAGGGCTACGAGGTGACCACGATGGATGCGGCCGCGCCTCGGGGCGATGTGTTCGTCACGGCCACCGGCAATACCGACGTCATCACGCTGGACCACCTGCGGGCTATGAAGGACCGCGCCATCGTCTGCAACATCGGTCATTTCGACAACGAGATCCAGGTGGCGGCGCTCTCGAATTTCGTCTGGGAGGAAGTGAAGCCCCAAGTCGACCAGATTCTCTTTCCCGACGGTCACCGAATCATCCTGCTGGCCAAGGGGCGCCTGGTGAACCTTGGCTGCGCGACCGGCCACCCCAGCTTCGTGATGAGTGCCTCGTTCACCAACCAGGTTCTCGCGCAGATCGAACTCTGGACACGCAGTGACCAATACGACTGCGCCGTGCACGTGTTGCCCAAACACCTCGACGAGAAGGTGGCGAGCCTGCACCTCGCGCGCCTCGGTGCCGAGCTCAGCCAACTTACCCAGAGCCAGGCTGACTACCTGGGAATCGACCGCGACGGTCCATTCAAACCAGCTGCTTACCGCTACTAGCGTGGACCCCGCTCCGGAATCAGTCGCAACCGGCCCGCGCCGATTGCTGCTCCCGGATATCGACGCCACGCGAGACCTCGCGGCCAGCCTGGCGCCGCTGGCGCGCCGAGGCGACGTCATCGGACTGGTGGGACCGCTCGGCGCCGGGAAGACCACGTTCGCTCGATCATTCATCGGCGCCCTCGGCGGTACCGACCTGGTGCCGAGTCCGACATGGTCTCTGGTGGAACAGCACGCAACAGGCGCAGGGGACGTGTGGCATTTTGACCTGCACCGGCTCGAGCGCGCCGACGACGTGTGGGAACTCGGCCTCGAAGACGCGCTCGCCGACGGGATCACGCTCATCGAATGGCCGGAAATCGTGGAACGCCTGCTTCCTCCGGCCCGCCTCACGCTTCGCCTGGATCATGCGGGTACCGGCAGGACGGTGACGCTCGAGCCGGGGGCCACGTGGGGCTCGCGCCTCCAAGAGGTGGCCCGCGATGGCTGAGCGCCGTGCCCGGCAGGACACCTTTCTCAAACGCCAGGGAATCGAACCGGACACCGCGGTCCTGCTGGCCGGCGACGCGTCGAACCGCCGGTACTTCCGCACGCCTGGCGGCGTGTTGATGGATGCCCCTCCCGATCTCGAGGACGTCCGGCCGTTCGTCCGCGTGGCGCGTCATCTGCGGAACCTCGGGCTGTCGGCTCCGGAGATCCTGGCCGAGGACGTCGATGACGGCTGGCTGCTGCTCGAGGATCTCGGCGACGATCTGTTTTCCCGCGTTCTCGCGACCGGAGCGGCCCCCGAGCCGCTCTACGAAATGGCGGTCGATGTGCTGGTTGCGGTCACGCAGCATCCGCCGCCGCAATGGCTGGACCCGTACGACCTCCGGCCCTTGCTGGCCGAAGCCGACCTGTTTCTGGACTGGTACCTGCCGGCCGCCGGCGTCGAACCCGACCAGGAGCGCCGCGAAACGTGGCGCGAAGCATGGGCTGCCGTACTGACCCCCCATCTCGATGCCTTGCCGGTCCTCGTGCTCAGGGACTGCCACGTGGACAACCTGCTGTGGCTCCGTCATCGAGCGGCCCCGGCAAATGTCGGACTGATCGACTTCCAGGACGCGCTCGCGGGCCATCCTGCGTATGACCTTGCATCGCTGCTCGATGATGTCCGGAATCCCCTGCCGTCGGGGCTCGTGGCCAGATTGATGGAGCGGTTCCTTGCCGCAACGTCGCTGGAGCCGTCAGCATTTCACACCGCGTTTGCCGCGCTCTCCGCCCAGCGATCATCCAAGATCCTCGGCATCTTCACCCGGCTGGCCCGCCGGGACCGAAAGCCCCGCTACCTGACGTGGCTGCCCGCGACCTGGAGGCTGCTGGAGCACCGCCTCAAGAACGACGGGTTGCTTGCGGTCCGGGAGTGGTTCGACCGGCACGTTCCGGCCCCGCTTCGACAGCCGGACGCATTCGATGGCCTCGGCAATCCGTAGCCAGGGCGCTCGCTCGCCCCGCGCCCCGACCGTCGCGTGACGGTCATTCACACGGCCATGGTGCTCGCTGCCGGACGCGGCGAGCGGATGCGGCCGCTCACCGACCGCATCCCGAAGCCCCTGGTCCGGATTGCTGGCCGGTCCATGCTGGACCGGATGCTGGATGCGCTGGAACGTTTCGGCGTATCGCGCGCTGTCGTCAACGCGAGCCATCTCGGCTGGCAGGTCGAGCGCCTGCTGGAACGGCGGGCGCGGCCGCCCGTCCACGTCAGCCTGGAAGACGAACGCCTGGAAACCGGAGGAGGTGTGCGGCGAGCCCTGCCCCATCTCGGACCCGGTGCGTTCCTGGTCGCCAACGCCGACATCGTGTTGCCGCGGGCCGAGCATGCGTTTCGGGCGTTGGAACAGCACTGGGATGGCCGGGCCATGGATGCGCTGCTGCTGGTGACGCCCCGGGATCGAGCGACGGGCTACGCGGGCAACGGCGACTTCGACCTCCTTCCCCATCTTGCTGGAGCCGGGCCGCTCGTACGAACCGAAACCGACCGGCAGCCGTACGTGTTCACGGGCATTCAGATCCTGTCGCGAACCATGTTCGAAGACGCTCCGGACGGCCCTTTTTCCCTGGGCGCCCTGTACCGCCGTGCCCGCCTTGAGCGGCGCCTGTTCGGGATCGTGCATCACGGTGACTGGTTTCACGTCGGGACCGTCCAGGCGGTAAAGGACACGGAACGGCTGCTCGCGACCAAGCAGGCAACAGTGTGAGTCGATCCCTGATGGCTACTATGGGTTCGGAGTCGTTCGGCACGAGACGCCCGCGTTATGAGTATTCGGTTGACCCTTGCATGGATAGCCGTGCTGATCCCTGCCTCGAGCCACGCCTGCCCTCCCTTCCAGTACTCCGAAGCGGCTGCCTCGGCGCTGCACGCCGTCCAGAAGCGTGCCGGCCTGTCTGGGACCAATTTCGAAATCCGTGCGTCCGACCGCGTGCTGAACGCGAAGGCCCTCATTTGCGATGGGAGCCGCTACGTACTTGTGAACGAGCAGTTTCTGTCCGACCTGGGCTGGACGAATGAACACTGGAACTGGCGCGACGTCGGGATCCTTGCGCGAGAGATCGGGCGCCATGTCATGGGCCACGTGGTGTACAGAGGCGAAAGACATCGGGAGGAACTCTCGGCCGACCGGCACGCAGGAAAGGTTCTCTTCCGGTTGGGCGCATCACTGGACCAGGCCCTCGCAATGATCGAAGTTCTTCCAGAGGAAATGTCGTCGAGCCACCCCAAGAAATCGGAACGGGCTGCCGCGGTCAGCGACGGCTGGAGTCGCGCCGGCGCGGCGACCAACCGACCGGGAGATCCGACCTCGCAGTAGCACCGCGCGCACTCGGCACCCGCGTTGACGTCGCTGGCGGAACCACCACTGCCCTCGAGGTTTCAAGCAGGTTCGTTGTGAGGTCGGCAACGGTAGTGGCCACCAGCGGCCTTTCGAACCCGACGTGAACGACATTGGTGCGACCGCACCGCGCCGGCATGTGGTCATGCCGAGTGCGAGTTGTGCCCGGGGTGGATTGCTCGTCGAACCGGACTGATGCTCTTCATGGCCTTTGCGCACGTGGGCCCGGCGCGCCGAGATTGCCGCGCGTTTCTATCCCTGCTGGTCAGGCGAGTTCCCGGCCGCCGGCGCGGCGGCACCCCGACGCGCGTCGATCCTCATGAGCAGCGGGGGGAGGAGGAGGAAGTCGGCCACGAGCGCCAGCGCGATGACGAGCGCGGTGAGCCGGCCCATGTCGGAGTTGAGCTCGAAGCTGGAGAGGCTGATCACTGCGAAGCCCGCCACCAGCACCAGGGAAGTCGTGAGCAAGGCCGCACCCACGGTACGAAACGCTACGCGCACCGCATCCGGCGACGTATGACCGAGCTCGCGCCGGGCCCGCTGGTACTTGCTCAGGAAATGCACGGTGTCGTCGACCACGATGCCCAGCGTCATGGCCGTCACCATGGACAGGGAAACGCCCACCTGGCCGACCGCCAGTCCCCAGATTCCGAAGCCCAGCGCGCCGGGGACCAGGTTCGGGACGAGGCTGGTCAGCCCGACCCGCAGCGATCGCAGCGCAAAGATGAGGACGAAGGAAATGCCCACGAGGGCGATGGTGGTGCCGGCGAGCATGGCAATGATGTTCCGACGGCCGAGATTCGCGAACATCAGGGTGGTACCGGAACTCTCGGCAGGCACGATGTTGGGCGCGTGGTCCGTCATCCAATGCAACGCACGTCGATTGAGTGCGATCACCTCGTTCGACGAGAGCGTCTGGGTGGCCACCGTCATCCGGGTCGCCGACTTGTCGACGTCGATCTGGTTGTTGAGATCGTGGCCGAAGGGAAGTGAGATCTCGTAGAGGAGGAGGTACTGCGCGGCAAGCTCGCGGCTTTCAGGCAGCCGGTATTCAGCCGGATCATCGCCGTGCATGCTCATGTTGAGGCGACGGAAAGTGTCGGTAATGACGCTGACGTGGATCGTTTCGGGCTGTGCCCGGTACCACTCGGCGAACGCCGCGGCATCGGCGAGGTAGCCGGGATCGGTGATCCCGCCCGGCTCGATCGATGCCAGCGAGTAATCCAGCGAATACATGCCGGTGAGGTTCTTCGCGGTGAACTCCGCGTCGCGCCGAAACTCCACGTCCTCGTCGAAGTAGTGGAGGAAGACATCGTTCAGCTCATTGCGGGGTATCGACGCGACGAGCGCCATCACCACCAGTCCGGACCCCCACAGTAGGGCCCGGCGCCGGCGGATCACGTATTCCCCGAGCCCGGCCATCCCTCTATCGAGACCGAGCCGGGGGGCGCGCACCGGAATGGGCAGCAGCGACAGCAGGGCAGGAAGGAATGTCACGGAGAGCACGAACGATGCGGCGACCCCGAAGGCCACGAAGGTGCCCAGCTG
The DNA here is from genome assembly GCA_009839325.1 of Rhodospirillales bacterium. Taxonomy (GTDB): domain Bacteria; phylum Pseudomonadota; class Alphaproteobacteria; order TMED109; family TMED109; genus VXPW01. The sequence goes on along the minus strand of VXPW01000080.1, from coordinate 1,386 downwards.
GCGGAACGGCGGGACCTCGGAGAAGTGCATGCTCAGGAAGCCCAGCGCGGTGGTCAGGCTCGCGAGGAAGACAGGCTGAAGATTGACCCGCACCGATTCGATGATCGCATTCCGTTTCGGCGCTTCGGCCTGGGCGGGTGGGTATGGGGCATCGCCGCCTTCGGGCGATCCGGGAACGTTGCTCCGCAGCTGGTGGACCAGGGTCGAATACACGTGGACGCAGCTGGCGATGGCGACCGTCAGCACGACCGTGGGCGCGATCGCGGAGGCCGACGTCATCGGGAGCCCCACCCAGCCGCCGAGGCCCACGGCGGTCATGACCGACAGGGCCACTACCAGCATGATCGCGAACGTCCCGCTGAAGCCCCGTGTCAGGTAGACGAGCATCAGGGTCATGGCCACGAAGCTCAGCGGTACCAACGTCTTGAGATCGCTCAGCGACACTTCCATGAACGTCTGGTTGAAGACCACGTGGCCGGTCACCCTCACGTCGATGCCCGGGAACTTCCGCTTGACCTCATGGGCGAGCCGGCGCGCGGCGTCCTCGACCTCCGCCCCTTCGACCAACTTGTCCGCCCCCGGCAGCTGCACGGAGACGTTGACGCCGCTGACTGCCCCATCCCGCGCGATGAGGCGGCCTGCGAGCGCCGGCTCGGCCAAGGCGATCGAACGAATCCGGGCCCGTTCGTCGGCATCGGCGCGGCCGGACTTGTCCACGAGTTCGCGCACGAGGATGTCGTCCCCGCGGGCCGTGGTGTGTTGGAAGTTGGTGAGGGAATCGACACGGGTCGCGTACGGAACCGTCCAGGACTGCTCGGTGAGCCAGGCGGTGGCCTCGAGCGCGAGGGCCGAAGTGGCGTCGCGGTCGGGCGGTACGAGGACGAACAGGACGTTGTCGCTCTGCCCGTATTTGTCCTCCAGAGCCTCGAATGCGAGCAGTTGAGGATTGTCTTTATTGAAGTAAATGCGGTCGTCGGCCGAGAACTCGAGGAACACCGTGCCGCTCGCCGCAATCCCGACCAGGATCACCGTGGCAATGATGATCGGCCACCGTGATGCGATCACCCGGCCGCCGAGCTGTGACTCGAATGTGCGCACTGGGCTCATACCGTCCACCGGCCACGGTTGCACGTTGGGGATCGACTGCCCGCCGCACGGCAGCTCTGCTCCATGCGCCCGCGCCGGCGGACCGCGGGATCCCTGCTCCCCGAATGTACCGTTGCCGAGGCGCCTGCGCTCCTCTACGCATCCACGGGCGGGCCAATACCGGGAACGGCAAGACCATGCGTGGGCGCCTGGCACCGAAACCGACAGCCGGGAACCTGCCGGCCCGGTCGTGCCGGCAGCGGCGGATGGAGGCCGAATGACCCTACCGCGTCGCGCGGC
>VXPW01000082.1 GCA_009839325.1 Rhodospirillales bacterium | reverse complement strand
CGAAGCGGCAGCACCGCCCTCGCTCAGCAAGCGCCCACCAGTCCGCCGGTCGTCGGCCCAGGGGCACGGTTCGTGAGTACTGCGCTGCCCGTGCGCTGACAGCCGGACTCGACGTCGGATTCGAACGGCCGGTCAGCTCCCTGATGTCGGGGCTGGAACGGGTGATGTCTACACTGCGCACAGCCGCCTTGCCCGTCACCTTCCGTCGGAGGCCGCCATGTCCGTAGTGGCCGTCACCCGTGGTCACCATTACGTCGTCAGCTCCGGGCACGAACTCGCGACACTCGCCGCGTTCGAGGTGCTGGACAACGGCGGCAACGCCATCGACGCGGGGGTCGCCGCGATCCTCGCCCTCGAAGTGGTCTACAGCGAGCAGGTGAGCGTGGCGGGGGTCGCGCCAATGATCATCCGCCTAGCCGAAACCGGAGAGGTGATCACGATCGCAGGAGTCGGCGGCTGGCCGCGCGCGCTCGACGCCGACGCGTTCATCGCGCGGCACCGGGGCAACATTCCGCTCGGTGTGCGGCGCACTGTCGTGCCGGCCGCGCCCGATGCTTTCCTTCAGGCGCTGGAACGATGGGGAACCATGACATTCCGGGATGTGGCTCGGCGCGCCGTGCAGTACGCATCCATGGGCTTCGCCCGTCATCCCGTCATGCTCGACTACCTGCGCCAGTACAGCGACGACATGCGTCACTGGCCGGACAACGTCGCCATCTGGATGCCTGGCGGTGAGGTTCCCGAACCCGGTGATCGGCTGGTGCAGGCGGACCTCGGCCGGGTCCTCCAGTTCCTGTGTGACGAGGAGCGCGCGGCTGGCGGTGACCGTAGGTCCGGGCTCGAGGCGGTACGCCGGGCGTTCTACCGTGGCGACATCGCCAGCCAGATTCTTGCACACCAGCGGACGAATGACGGACTGCTTGCGGCCGAGGACCTGGAATCGTTCCGCTGCCAGGTGGTCCCTTCAGTCTCGCGCCAACTCCGACTCAACGGCGAGGAGATCGAAGTCCACACCTGCGGCGCGTGGTGCCAGGGACCGTTCCTGCTCGAGGCGCTCTCCATCGCGGAGGCGGCCGGGGTTCCGGACATGGAACACGGCTCGGATGCTTACCTGCACGCCATCGCCGAGATCCTCAAGCTGACACTGGCGGATCGCGAGGGCTACCTGGGCGATCCGGACTTCGTGGACGTGCCCTTGAACACGCTGATCGGGAACGCCTACGCCTCCGAGCGGCACACGGCCATCGATCCCGAAGCGGCATTCCCCGGGATGCCGCCACCCGGCAGCATCCCGGGCCATACGGCCTACGTTCCCCCATGCGCCGCCGATGAGGCGCCGCTTGGACCGCCGCCAGACACCTCGATCGTCTGTGTCATCGACGGCGACGGAAATGCGCTCTGCTCGACCCCGTCGGACACGAGCTGGGACACGCCGGTGGTGCCCGGTACGGGCTTCACGGTGTCGGCGCGCGGGGCGCAGTCGTGGGCGGTGCCCGGCCATCCCTCCTGCTTTGCGCCCGGGAAGCGTCCCCGCCTCACCCCGAGCCCGTGCCTCGTCCTGTCCCCCGGACGCTGGATCATGCCGTTCGGCACCCCGGGCGGAGACGTCCAGATCCAGGCGAACCTGCAATCGCTCCTCAATCATCTGGCTTTTGGCATGCAGATCCAGGACGCGGTCGAAGCGCCCCGCCTGGTCACCCACAGCCATCCCGATACCTTCGCCCCTCACGCGACCCAACCCGGTCTGGTGACAGTCGAAGGGAGGATCGACGAAACCGCATGTGACCGTCTCGCCGCACGCGGACACCGCATCGAACGCATGGCGGATTGGACCCATTGGGCAGGCGGGGTATGCGCGGTCCGGAAGGACCTCGCGACGGGCGAGATCGAAGGTGCCGCCGATCCGCGGCGCTGTAGTCGGGCGATGGGCTGGTGACGACGCTGGGCGGGCTGTGCCGCTTCGCCTGTCGCTACCGGCAGTCCCCCTTAATGCTTACGTCCTGATTGATTTAGCGAAGTAGCTTGAAGTTCCTGCCGATCGCGCGGCGGTCGGGACGTGCTTCCTGGTGCGCACCAAGCTCACTCACCTGCGCACTGCAGCGAGTTCTATGGGTTGTCTGGCGCGTCCGGTACAATTCCGGACTGTAACTCTGCCTGGTGCCTTGTCCCGGATGACCTGCTCAACATCCGGATTTACACGAATGCAGAGATACTCCCGGCAGACCATGAGCATGGGCAACTGAAGGAGACGGCAGATGAGACGGTTTCTGATGGCGGCCGCGGCCTTGACGATGGCGACATCGGCGGCGCAAGCGGACATGAAGGTCGGCGTCCTGATGGGTTTCACGGGACCGATCGAGTCCCTTGCACCCAACATCGCTGCGGCGGCCGAACTCGCCATGCAGGAAGCGACGGAGTCAGGTGCGTTCCTGGGCGGGATGCAGGTCATCCCCGCGCGCGGCGACTCCACCTGCCTCGATGCCGCAGCGGCGACTGCCACAGCCGAGCGTCTGGTGACGGCGGACAAGGTCGCGGCCGTCGTGGGCGCCAACTGTTCCGGCGTGACCATTGCCGTGGCGAACAATGTGGCCGTGCCGAACGGCGTCACCATGATCTCGCCGTCGGCCACGTCGCCGGCACTTACCACGCTGGCGGATCAGGGCTATGTCTTCCGCACCGCCCCGTCAGATGCGAGGCAGGGCAAGGTGCTGGCTCAGGTCGCCAAGGCGCGCGGCATCGACAGCATTGCGGTGACCTACACCAACAACGACTACGGGAAGGGTCTGGCGGACTCGTTTTCGAACGCCTTCGAGGCGGCCGGCGGCTCGGTCGCGCTGTCCGTGGCGCATGAGGACAGCAAGGCCGACTACGCGGCGGAGGTCGGCGCGCTTGCCGCGTCCGGCGCAGAGCATCTCGCCGTGTTCGGCTATATCGACAAGGGCGGCAAGGGGATCATCCAGGCATCGCTTGACGCCGGCGCCTTCGACACGTTCCTGCTCGCAGACGGCATGGTTGGCGATTCCCTGGTTGAAGCCATCGGGGAGGCGCTTAACGGGTCCGTAGCCACCGCACCCGGTTCCGATTCCCCGAACGCCAAGAAGTTCGAAGAGATCGCGGCAAAGGCCGGAGTCGACGGTTCCAAACCGTTTTCCGGAGAAAGCTATGACGCGGCGGCGCTGATCATCCTTGCTGCCCAAGCGGCGGGTTCGACGGATCGGGCGGCAATCCAGTCGAAGATTCTCGAAGTCAGCAACGCGCCAGGCGAGCAAATCGGTCCGGCCGAGCTGGCCAGGGGTCTGAGCCTGCTCGCCGAGGGCAAGGCGATCGATTACCAGGGTGCGACGGACGTCGAGCTGACGGCAGAAGGCGACGCATCGAGCCCCTACAAGGAATACGAGGTCATGGACGGAGAATTCACGACCGTACGGGTCCATTGACCGATCGCGAGGCACGGGACCCGCGGGCGAATCCCGCCCTGGCGGGGTCCCGGCCTCGTTGCTGACCGAACGCGTACACCGGGAAGGGTACCCGGATGATCCGCGTGGTGGATCTGCACAAGCATTTCGGCGGCGTGCGGGCGGTCGATGGCGCGAGCCTGAACATCGGGAAAGGGGCCATCACGGGCCTGATCGGGCCGAATGGTGCGGGCAAGACCACCCTCTTCAACGTCATCGCCGGGGTCTACCCGCCCACCTCCGGCCGCGTCTTTCTGGCCGACGAGGACATCACGGGCCTGCGCCCGCACCAGCTCTATCGCCGGGGCATGGTGCGCACGTTCCAGATCGCGCACGAGTTCACCACGCTGACCGTCCTGGAGAACCTGATGGCGTCGGTCGGCAACCAGACCGGCGAAAGCCTTGTCGGAGCGTGGCTGCACCGGGGCCGCGTGCGGGAGGAGGAAGCGAGGCTTCGGGGCCGGGCGGAGGAAGTGATCGAGTTCCTGAACCTCGGAGAGGTCGCCGATACGCCGGCCGGTGAACTCTCGGGCGGCCAGAAGAAGCTTCTGGAACTCGCCCGCGTGATGATGACCGGCGCCAAGGTGGTCCTGCTCGACGAGATTGGGGCCGGGGTCAACCGAACGCTTCTGCGCTCCATCTCGGGGGCCATCCTCCGGCTCAACATCCATCACGGATACACTTTCTGTCTGATCGAGCACGACATGGACCTGGTCTCGCTGCTCTGCGACCCGGTGATCGTCATGGCCGAGGGGAAGGTGCTTGTGGAAGGCTCCCCCGTGGATGTTCGGTCCGACGAGCGGGTCATCGAGGCCTACCTGGGCTCCAGGTCGAGAAACGGCGGTCTGGGAACGGCCGGTCCCGCATGAGCTTCCTGACCGGCGCCGATATGCATGGCGGGTACGGCGGCGGCGACATCCTGCGCGGCTGCACCGTCGCGGTCGACAAGGGCGAGATCGTGGTGATGGTGGGGCCGAACGGCGCCGGCAAGTCGACCGCCATGAAGGCCCTGTTCGGGATGGTGCGGCTCCGCCAGGGGGAGGTTCGACTGGCCGGTCAAGCCATCACCCACCTTTCGCCGCAGAGTCGCGTAAAGCGTGGAATGGCGTTTGTCCCGCAGACCGGCAACATCTTCACGACCATGACGGTTCAGGAGAACCTGGAGATGGGCGCCTTTCTGCGCCGCGACGACATCTCGGAAAGTATGGAACGCGTGTTCGGACTGTTTCCCGTCCTCGGGGAAAAGCGTCGCCAGACGGCCGGGGAATTGTCCGGCGGCCAGCGCCAGCAAGTGGCGATCGGGCGCGCTTTGATGACGCAGCCGGCCGTGCTCATGCTTGACGAGCCCACTGCCGGCGTGGCTCCAATCGTCATGGACGAGCTGTTCGACCGGATCCTCGAAATCCGGCAGGCTGGCATCGCCGTGCTCATGGTGGAACAGAACGCCCGTCAGGCGCTGGCGATCGCGGATCGCGGGTTCGTGCTGGTGACCGGCGAGAACCGGCATACCGACAGCGGACGGGCCCTGTTGGCCAACCCGGAAGTCCGGCGTTCGTTTCTCGGCGGATGACCGGCGATGGGGGTCGATGTCGTCAACGCGATGGTCCTGTTGGCGAATTTCGTCGTCGTTCCAGCGCTCGCCTATGGCTCGCAGCTCGCGCTGGGCGCGCTAGGGATCACGCTCGTCTACGGAATCTTACGCTTCGCCAACTTTTCCCACGGGGACCTGATGGCGTTCGGCACCATGGTCGTGATCCTGCTGACGTGGCAGCTGCAGGCGTGGAACATCGGGCTGGGCCTCCTGCCGACCGCATTGCTGGCCCTTCCCCTCGGCATCGCCGCGACCATCGCCGTCGGGCTCGCCGCCGACCGAGCGGTCTTCCGGTTCTACCGTCTGAGACGAAGCGCGCCGGTGGTGCTGGCCATCGCCTCGGTCGGCGTGATGTTCGTCCTCAACGGCGTCGTCCGGGTGGTCATCGGCCCGGATGACCGATCCTTTTCGGACGGCGCTCGCTATCTGATCAACGCGCGCGAGTTCAAGTCTCTAACGGGCCTTGCGGAGGGGCTGACGATCCGCACCTCCCAGGTCCTGACACTCGCCCTGGCGGTCATCGCGGTCGCGGCACTGTTCTGGTTCCTGCGCCGTACCCGCGCCGGCAAGGCGATGCGGGCGTATTCCGACAACGAGGATCTGGCCCTCCTGTCGGGGGTCGAGCCGGACCGGGTAGTGCTGTTGACCTGGGCCATCGCGGCCTCGCTCGCCGCGATCGCCGGCACACTCTACGGTCTCGACAAGAGCTTCCAGCCGTTCACCTACTTCCAGCTCCTGCTACCCATGTTTGCCGCCGCGATCGTGGGCGGGATCGGGCAACCGCATGGCGCGATCGCGGGCGGCTTTCTGGTCGCCTTTTCCGAAATCGCCCTCACCTACCCGTACAAGAAGTTCCTGGGTTATCTCCTGCCCGATGACGTGCGTCCCGCCGGGCTCCTGCAGCTGCTGTCCACCGACTACAAGCTCTCCGTCTCGTTCGTGATCCTGGTCGTCGTTCTCCTGTGGCGACCGACCGGGCTGTTCCGGGGGCGCATCGCGTGAGCGGGAACACCCGCGCCGCCATCGGTTTCGGCGTCGTCGCGGCCGCGCTCCTGTCTGTCGGTCTGGGTCAGTCCTGGTCCGTCAGCCTCGCGGTGCTCAACCTCTGCCTGATCTCGGCGGTGATGGCGCTCGGCGTCAACATCCAGTGGGGCTATGCCGGACTGTTCAACGTGGGGACGATGGCGTTCGCCGCGTTGGGGGGTCTGGCGGCAGTCCTGGTCTCGCAGCCGCCGGTCCACGAGGCCGTCGCTGCGGGCGGGGCGCGCCTGCTGATCGCGGCCGGAGTGGCGTGTCTGACAGCGGGGGGGGTCTGGCTGGCCTGCCGACGACTGCCGGCCGGCGCCCTCCGGACCGCCGCGGTGGCGGTGGCAGCCGTGGTCGGATACTTCTCCGCAAGCGCCTTCTTCAATCCGGCGGTAGAGGCGATCGAAGCGGTCGATTCCTCTTCCACCGGCTATCTCGGCGGGCTCGGGCTTCCCATCGTGATTTCGTGGGCAGTGGGCGGATTGTTTGCCGCGGGCGCTGCCTGGGCAATCGGCCGGGTGGCGCTCGGCCTGCGCGCGGACTATTTCGCCATTGCCACGCTCGGCATCTCCGAGATCGTGATTGCGGTACTGAAGAACGAGGATTGGCTCGCCAGGGGGGTGAAGAACGTGACCGGGCTCGACCGTCCGGTGCCCTACGAAATCGGCCTCCAGCGGGCGGAATGGTTCCAGGACCTGGTGCGGTCGCTAAACCGGAACGCGCTCGCCGGACTGACCGAGACGGAATCCGCCGCACTGCTGCGCCAACTGGTGATCGAGGCCTCCGGCATCTTCGTCAAGCTTTGCTACGCGGGCCTGTTTGCCGCCGTCCTTCTGGTCGTGCTGCTGCTCAGCGAGCGTGCTCTCCGTTCGCCCTGGGGACGGATGATGCGCGCGATCCGCGACAATGAGGCTGCCGCCGAGGCGTTGGGAAAGGACGTCTACCGGCGCCACATGCAGGTCTTCGTGCTTGGCTCAGCTGTGGTCGGCGTGGCGGGGGCGATGCTGGTGACACTCGACGGCCAGTTCACGCCCACTAGCTACATCCCCCTGCGGTTCACATTCCTGATCTGGGTAATGGTGATCATCGGGGGATCCGGCAACAATCTCGGCGCAGTGCTCGGCGGGTTCATCGTGTGGCTGAGCTGGATCGAAGCCGAGCCGCTCGCGCTGTGGGCGGTCGAAGGGCTGACCGC
>VXPW01000012.1 GCA_009839325.1 Rhodospirillales bacterium | reverse complement strand
CCGCACAGCAGCTCACGCATCACGCAGTGGGCGGCTGCCGCATGAACGTGGGTGACCTGCTGGGCTCCGGTACCATCTCGGGACCGGAGCAACACCAGTACGGATCGCTCCTGGAGATTACCTGGGGAGGGACGGAAGCGCTCAAGCTGGACACCGGCGAGACGCGCACGTTCATCGAGGACGGGGACACGCTGACGCTCACCGGCTGGGCACAGGGCGACGGCTACCGGGTCGGTTTCGGCGAATGTACGGGCAAGATCGACCCCGCCCCCCGCAGGGCGGCGTGGGGCTGTTGACGTGCCGCGGCCGTTCGGCAATCGACCGTCGGCCGCTGGTGCGGCGGCGCACTCTGGAGCGAACCCCCGGGAGTGTCGGTCTCAGCACGCAGCCGGGCGGGCAAGCCGTCCGGCGGAGGATGAACCATGAACGTTGAGCATATCCACCACGTTGCCTATCGCTGCAACGACGCCAAGGAGACCGTCGACTGGTACGTCGCGAACCTGAACATGGACTTCGTCTTGGCGATCGCGGAAGACCGCGTGCCTTCGACGCACGAACCGGACCCGTACATGCACGTCTTCCTCGATGCGGGCGGCGGCAATGTCCTCGCTTTCTTCGAGCTGCCGACCAAGCCGCAGATGGGGCGTGATCCCAATACCCCCGAGTGGGTCCAGCACATCGCGTTCAAGGTCAAGGACTACGAGACCCTGCTCGCTTTCAAGAGTCGTCTGGAGGCGAACGGCATCCCGGTTCTCGGGGTCACCGACCATTCGCTGTTCCATTCGATTTACTTCTTCGATCCGAACGGCCACCGGATCGAACTTGCCTGTCCGGATCCGGACGAAGGGAAAAAGCTGGCCAGGCTCGACGCCGTCAAATGGGCGATGCTGGAGGAGTGGTCCGAAACCCGCCGCGCCCCGCAACATGCCGCGTGGCTGCACCAGGCCGAGTTCCAGGACGACTGATCGGCGGCCTCGCCAAGCTCCCTAGCCGTGGCCGGACATCAGGTGCAACGCTGATTCCCGTTCCCGTCTAACCGATCCCCTGCCTCCGCCCTCGAGACCCCGGGCGATCGTCAGCGCAGAAACGGCGATGGGTGATGTTCCAGTCCCGAGGTGCGAAGCCGGGCTTCGCCTCAAAGAGCCGCGGCGTTGCTGCGTACTTTCTCCATGAGCCGCACCAAGGCGGTCCGTTCCGCGTCGGTCAATCCACTCAACAGCTGTGCCTCACGTTCACGCACCAGCGGGATCAGGGTGCGGAGCACGTCGAGGCCGTCGTCCGTGAGGCGAAGTACTGCCCGGCGCCGATCACTGTCGTCAATTTCGCGACGCAGGTAACCCGCCTCGCGCAGCCCGTTGATGGCGCGGCTGACATTCACCTTGTTCATGCTGGACCGAGCGACGATGTCAGTGGCGGAGATCCGATCGGTTCCGAGGACTGCCATGGTGCGCCACTCGGAGACGGATAGACCGTAGCGGGAAGCGTAGATGTCGGTGATCGACGAGCTGACTGCGCGGTAGTAGATGCGGACGAGATAGGGAAAGAACGAGTGAAGGTCGAAGTCCGCAGTCTCCCTGCTTCCGGGCGGTTTCGTGCCCATCGAGTCATGTCCTCGCACACGGTCACTAGCCCCCAAAACTATACACGCGGGCGCGTATCGGCCGGCACGCGAGTCGAGATGACCGCGGCCGGGTTCGCGTCGGGAGACCTAGCCATCGGTGGGGCGACGGCGCTTCAGGAACCAGACTTCCGGCAGACGTTTCGGTGCCGGCGGCCGGCAACTGGCCCAGGTCGAAAGGCAGTGCCGCTGTAACTTGACACTCTCCTTCGCGCGACTAAACGTCAGGCCGTCGCTGTGGCTCACTGTTGGGGGGACTGGAAGATGCGCCGCCTATCGATCGTCAGAGACCTCGTGAAGCTCTCATCGATTTTCGTGATTGCGGTCTGCGTTGGTCCGACTGCGGTCTCCGCACAGGATGACGCCAGGATCCTGCCGCTCGATCAAGGACTCACGTTGGCCCGGACGATGGTCGAAGGCGGGCCGCACGTGCTCGCGGTGGTACGGGACGCTGGAGAGACCGTAACGGCAGTCGACCTGAGTGTTGCCCTCGCCATCTACCCGAGCCAGCCGCTGGACCTGTTTGCCGGAACCTCGTTGAGCGAGTTGGTCAAGCTGGTCGGCGATGCGGTCAGCAGCGGCCAGGCGTTCGACCTTGCCAAGTCCGACCTGATCAGACCGTTGGACACGCGGGGACAGCACGTCGCGACCGCGGTCAACTACCCGGCCCATGCGGTCGAGGCCGGGGCGCCCCCGCGACAGCCGTTCCTGTTCGCGAAATTCGCTCCCGGCGGACCGTCGGTCGCACAAGCAGCCAACACGCCGGGCGGCCTGCTCGATTACGAGGTCGAGCTCGGCGTGGTGGTGGACCGGCCGATCGCCTCGGCGGCCGATCTCGACGACGCAGTGATCGGTTTCGTCCTGGTCACGGACATGACCGACCGCTACAGCCTGGTCGGCAATCTGTACCCGGGGGTCGTTAAGAGCGATGCGGGAGTCGCCTCGTTGGCCATCGCGAAGAGCGCCCCCGACCGCATGCAGATGGCAAATTACGTCGTGGTGCCGTTTGACCGGTCTGCTTTCCAGGACCAGGTCGAGATTCGCCTTGCCGTCAATGGCGAGACCCGCCAGCAGGAACGGGTCAGCAGCATGACCGAAGACGCCGACGCGCTGATCCGCCGATCCTTGACCGCCGAAGAGCGCCGCAACTTTTCCTACCGCGGTGCACCGATACGCCTGCTGCCGCGCGGCGCCTGGGAGCCTGGAATGGTGCTGCTCACCGGCACACCGTCCGGCACCGCCTTTCGCGCGCCAGCGCCGCCCGATGACCCCGCCGCCATGAGCGCGGCCGACATCCGCGCCGCGGTCGAGGCCTGGGCCGACTCGCAACGAGCCGCAGGCACCTACCTCAAGGTCGGTGATCGGATCGACGCTTCCGGGACCTATCTCGGCAGCATCCAGGTCGAGATCGTCCCGATCGCCGGCGACGTGAATTAGGGTCGCCTCGGACGAACACGCCACGGCCAATGGCCGCGGAGGATGGCGGTCCTGGCCGTGGCCCTGTTCCCGGTCGGGGCGCGCTAGCTGGCCGCCATATCCGCCCGGAGGTCTAATACTCCCACGGTAGCGGCGGGGCTGGTCGTGAACGCCGGTCGCGTCTGCGGGTTCAATCTTCGGACAGCGCAGCGACCTACAGACTCATGCCGCCATCAAGAAAGATGGTCTGTCCGGTCATGTAGTTTGACGCGGCGGAGGCGAGATAGAGCGCGAGATAGCCCACCTCGCGCAACTCACCGGGACGTGCCAAGGGAACGCTCCGGGCGGCCATGTCCCTGGCTTGCTGCACGCCATCGTCGCCGACCGTTACCGGATCCGGAAAGATGCCTGGCGCGATGCTGTTCACGTGCACGCCATATGGCGCCCATTCGAGCGCTTGCGCCCGGGTAAAGCCCGCCAGGCCGGTCTTGGCAATCGAGTAAACGACCATGTCGCCCCCGCCCTGCCGGGCGGTCCAGGACGAGATGTTGATCACCTTGCCGGAACGCCGCGCCAGCATGTGCGGCCCCACGGCTCGCGTGCACAGGATCGCCTCGGTCAGATTGACGTCCATGACGAGGTCGAGTTCCTCGTCGGTCAGTGCGGAAGTTTCCTTCCCGGGCAGGGCCACCAGCGGCTTGCGAATGGCGTCTCCCAGATTGTTGATCAGCACGTCGATCCGTCCGAAGGCATCCATGACGGCACCCACCGCCTGCTCCACGCCGTCATTCTTGGTGACATCCGCGATCACGGGAACCACGCGTCGACCACTGGCGCCGGCGGTCTCGGCCGCGACGCTCTCGACGTGGCGGGGGGTCAGGGCATTGACGGCGACGTCGGCGCCCGCCTCGGCGAGGACCTGGGCAATGCCCTTGCCGATGCCCCGTCCTGCGCCGGTTATGAACACCACCTTGTCGGTTACATCAAAGGCGTCTGGCGGCATGATCAAATTCTCCAAGCACGGGTGCGATCCGTTCGTAGCGTCGCCGTGCTGACATTCGCGGCCGGCCTCTGTGCGCCGCCGTCGCGCAGGGGCAGACAGCTTCGTGCGCAGACCGGCAGGGTCGCTTAGGGCGTCAGAATCGTTGAGCCGGTGGTCCTGCGTGCTTCAAGGTCGGTGTGGGCCTGAGCTGCATCGCTCAGCTGGTAGCGTTGATTGATTTCGACTTTCAGGACTCCGTCGGCGATCAGGCCGAACAGTTCCGCAGCGTTTCGCGCACGGACCTCGGGGTCCTTGACGAAATAGTACAGGCCACCGCGGGTCACATGCTGCGCCTTCATCGCCAGACGGGCGGTATTCAGAGCCGGGGCCGGGCCCGAGGACTGGCCGAAGGACACCATCCAGCCGCGCTCGGCCAATATGTCGATGCCTCTGTCGAACGTGTCCTTGCCGACCGAGTCGTAGACGACGTTGACGCCCTTTCCGTCGGTGAGTTCAAGCACCGCTTCGCCGAAATCGACCTCGCGATAGAGGATCGGGTGGTCACATCCGTGAGCTTCGGCCAGCGCGGCCTTTTCCCTGGTCCCGACCGTGCCGATCACCGTCGCGCCGAGATGCTTCGCCCACTGGCAGACCAGCAGCCCGACACCGCCGGCAGCAGCGTGGACAAGCGCGATGTCACCGGGTTTCACCTTGTACAGGTCGCGCACCAGGTAATGCGCGGTCAGCCCCTGGAGCGTGGCGGCAGCGGCGATCTCTTCGGTCGTCTTGTCGTCCAGCCTTATCAAGCACTTGGCGCCGATCACCCGTCGCTCGGAATAGCTGCCGCGCTCCATGCAGTAGGACACGCGGTCGCCGGCAACGAAACCGGTCACTCCGGGCCCGACCTCTTCGATAACGCCGGCACCTTCCATGCCTAGGACGACCGGCAAGTCCTTCATCGGATAGCCGCCGGACCGCTGCTGAACATCGATGTAGTTCAGCCCGACTGCGGTATGCCGGAGACGCACCTTGCCCGCGCCCGGAGCGCCGACGGCGACATCCTCCCAGCGCATGGCGTCCGGCCCACCCGTCTGGTGAATTCGAATTGCCTTGACGGTCGTCTTGCTCAAGGTTCTTTCCTCCGCATCGCTAGATTGCCGGCCCGCCCGCCTTTACCTAGGGGATCGTATACCCGTTTACCCAGGCCTCTGACCTGATCCCCACTTTGGAATGGAATTGCCGGACTTCCCTGCGGGGAGGTTCCCGCGCTGCCGGTCACGCATCAGTTCCAGCTGTTGGAAACTCGCGGATCGGGTGCGCTGAATGCCGCGCGGCGGCAAAGAAGCCTCCCGTCCGGAGCGGCAGTCCGGGCGCAAGCGGGAAGCTGTCTTCCGAACTGAGCCATTCGCGGTCGTATTCGAACTGGGAATGCTGTCGCCGGCCATCACTCTCGAAACGCAGCCGGCCAACCACACGCTTCGCCTGGCCCAGTGCGACGACGGCCTCGGGCCTTAGAAGCCCATGCCTTCATCATCCGATTGGCCGCCTGTCCAGTTCTCTTTATCCGCTGACGTGGATCGACCGCTTGCCTTGTTCCGTCTTCGCACGATTCGTTTTGGCAGCGAGGCGCGCTCCAGCAGCAACCCGGTGCCGTCCGAAGCAGGATCGAACAGATCGCTGAGCCGATCAATCCCGCCCAGAACGAGACACGCCATGGCCAGCGTTCCGGTGCCGACGCCGGCATCGCCCTTTTCGAGGCGCATGATTGTTCGTGCTGACACGCCGACTCGGTCCGCAAAATCCTTGATGGCCATTCTGCGCTTTAGCCGTGCGGTCTTCAGGTTCTCACCCACCTGGCGTAACGCTCGTTGTGCACGCTGGGATCTCATCGAAAATGCCATATTTGTCGTCTCAATTCATAATAGATGACAAATACGGCATATACCAAGTAACGGCATCCTAAACCAAACAACGAACAGCCAGCGCCAGAGGCTGATTGCCTGTTACACCAACTGCCCACTTAGTACGCCCCGGACGATGTCCTCTGAGGAAGAGGGTTTCGAGGAAGGTTTCTGACCAGTAAGTCCCTCGCGGCCCAAGGGCCTAATCGTTCCTATCGCACGGGTCGTAAGTAGGTTTGGCGGTAGCAGCGTCCCTGACCGCCACTTCGACCGATTTCTAGACGGCGGTAGCATCGCCGGCACCTGCCACACGCTGGGATACGCCTCTCGGACCTCGGCAAGGATCTCGCAACCTGCCACGGTGGGGCAGAGGGCCCTTACCTGTTGGCACGGGAATTCACTCCTTGGTCGGCAAGGTTTCGACCAAGCACTCGATTTGCCGGTGAGGCCACTGTGCGGCCTGCCCACTACTGCACTATTGACAACGGGTTCGTGCGAATCGGATTGAGCGAACGTCGCTATCCAGCCGGCTCCGATTGCCGCAACCACCGGGCTAGACCGTGTCCGAGGGTGACCATGCGCCCGACGCCGCTCGGGCCAGCCACGTAGGTGGCGACCATTTCCGTCGCAGGTTCGGGAATCACGTTGATATCGCCCCGAAAATGGGCAAGTCGGACGCCTTCAGCTTGCGATTGCTCAAAGACTTCTTGCATGGCGCGGTCGATCGTTCCATTCGTTTGCAATGGTGCGAAGGCGTGGTTGATCAGCCGGAGCAGGCCGGGGTAGTGCGCGAGGTGGCGCCACAGGGTCGCCACACCGCGGGAGTTTGCGCCTGCGCCGAGACGGTTCACCCGTTCCAACCGCATCCAGACGTCGGGAGCGATCTCGGATTTTTCGAGTAGCTCCGGCGGGTTCGGTAGGACCGGCGCCGTCGCCGGGATCGAATCGGCCGGGCTCGGGCCGACCGGCGACAGCACCAGGCCACTCAACGCCATCATGTTGAGGCTATTGGACCGGGTATACGCATCAATGATGCCGAGTGCGGCTCGCAACTCCTCGGCGTCCATGCCGGCGTCGGCCAGTTGATCGGCCCCCAAGGGCGCCGGCACCGGGAAGATGTCGGCACGCGATAGACGGCCGAGCGCTGCATCCGGCAGGCCAGACAGGTAAATCGGCTTGGTGGCCGCCCAGACCGTCGGCAACCCCCTGTCGATGCTCACCAGCGTGCGCCAAATCGAGGTCAGCAGCGGGATCTGCATGACCTTGCGTATCTCAGCAAAGATGGCTGCGGTCGGGCCTGTCGCCATCTTCTCGGGGAGCGCCGTGACCGGGTCCGTGCCTAGTCCTTCAGTCCTGTGTGGTGTTGCGGTCGTGGATTCTTCCGTCATTCTGTGGACCACCCTCCGGGAGCAGGTGAGATCTGACCTACAGCGACCATGGCAAGGTCTGGTACGGCCCACTCTTCCGCAACGCCGCGCTGATGACGCACGATATCCGGCACATCCTTGCCGTGCAGGCACATTTGCCGGATCCGCAATACATCATGCACGGCACCGTCCAGCTCTACGCCCGGCTGAACGCGTTGGAGCGCGACGCGCTGCTTGCCCTGTTCAGCCACCGCCTGTCCGAAGGCGACAGGCCGGACGACCTGGGCCGGTGGAGCACGAACGCCTTCGTCCACGGCGCGACCTACAGAGGTGCGTTCGAACTGGACTTCGAAGCCGCAACGGCATGATCCTTGCCACCGTCCACACCGACGCCCATCGCGGCGCGCCTGCCGATATCGGCACGCCCGGGCGCGCGACATCCAATGGTCGCGTCTATGCGGTCGCTACGGGCGACAGGGCGACGATTCCCTGTCGCTTGACCTGCAAACGTTTGGCCGCAGCTTCGCGCTGGCGTGCTTCGGGAGTGCCTTCAACGAGCTTCCCTACGCCATCGTGTGGCCGCTCGACGGTTTCATTCGAACGGGCGGCGACGCAAGCACAGTGGACGGAAATATCTACGGAGCTGACGGAGCCCGCGCGGCAGACACCGTCCACCGCACCGACGCTGTATTTGCGTGGGCGGGGAACGCCGCTAGTCGACTACTCGCACGAAACATGGATTGAAAATATCGCCGCATCCCGCGTCCACCGCATCAGCATCGCCCACAGCGCCCTGAACGGCAATCGCGCACAGCGCGACCGCGATGACAGTGAGAACGGCTTTGGTGTACGCGTCAAACATGGTGGACCTCCGGCGTGGGCGGGAGCGACGGTCTGCGCCCATTGAGCATGATAGGCCACATGCTCGCACCACCGTGTACTGACGCTCCCTGCATCAATGGCTAGGGTTTGTTGATTGGCAAGTTGCCAATTCAAGCTGACCGGCTCCCCGGAAGTTGCACCACTGATGTTTGTCAATTTGTGACAACTATTGGTGCGTGTGCCAGTGGCTGGAAAACGCACGAAAATTGTCGTCGGCGGATACCCAAGGATTGTCAATTTTGGCGTGCGCCGGCAACGGGTGATGGATCGCTATTGCACCAAAGTTTGTCATTCCTGAAGCGACTTGTCCTAAAGCCTCCCACTATCGTGCGAAGTAAGCGGGAGGCCCCCAGCGACGGCGCTCCGCAGGCCGTGCAAAGGTCATGGGCGCCTAGTTCCAGATAAAGGTCCCGCGAGGGGGCATGCTTCCGCTCAGGGCACTTGCTGGCTTCCTCGCCGATTGCGCATGGTGCGCTGCGCGCCAGGACACCTGGAGCGATCAGGGCGGGGTCAAAGGAATTCAAGCAGTCGGTCGTGCCCTTGAGGCCGGAGAGGCGACCACATATTCCGCCAGCCTTCCACGAGAGCGAACGGGTGGGCCGTCCGACCGTAGCACCAATGGCACGCCGGCTCCTCGTAGAGAGAATTGACAGCCGGGCGCTCAATGGTTGCGCGCGCTGCTACTCAGCCTCCGGCGTAGGACCGCGCTCCGGCGGAATGGCCGCTTGGAGGAGAGAGATCAGTTCCGGCAAGTCTCCCCGAACCGTTTCCCAGACGATGTCGAGGTTTATGTCGAAATACGCGTGGACGAGTCGATTACGCATTCCGACGATCCGCTCCCATGGTATATCCGGCAAGTGTTGGCGTGTGGACTTGGTGACCTGCGTTGCCGCCCGCAGACGATCTCGACATCCTTTAACAGTGCAAGGACCAGTTGGCGATCGTTATCGAGGTCGCCGCGCGTCCGTCCCCGAGCAAAAGCCACCGCCTCCCGCGCAGCGTCCAGCATGTGCAGCAAACGGATTTCGTCATTCTTGCGCATACTGGACTTCCGCCGTGTTGAGGACTTCCTGGCGGAAATACCGGCTCAGATCCTCAGGGGTTCGCAGATCCACCTTGCGGCCGCCGAACAGAGGCGACAGCTCGATCTCCAACCCGGCCACGCCCAACAGGCCGGGTGCGCGACCAGGCGCGAATTCGACCAGCACGTCTATATCGCTTTCGGGGCCGAAATCGGCCCGTAACGCCGAGCCGAAAATTGCCAGACGCAGGATGCCGTGCGCTTGGCAGAAATTGGCCAGTTCGGACTTGGCGATGGACAGTCGTACATTCATGTCTGAATCAACTTGTTGGCGTCGTTATCAAAGTCGGCGGCCTTCACTTCCTGAACGAGTTGCATCTTCCAGGCGCCCACATCGTCCAGCCTGGTAAAGACGACTCCGTCGTAGTCCGAAGGTGTTTCCATATCGCCTTTGACAAGGGGGCAGACCCACTGCCGGTCGAGCTTTCCGAGGAAGAAGCCCAGCTCAAGAATGACATTTTGCCTTGCGCGGGGTTTACGTTCAGTTTGCCTATCACTGAGACTTTGTGCGGAAATGTCGAGGTGCCACAGATGTGATCCGATTGGCCGAGTATCGGTGCCATCGTGTACCTTGTCCCGGTTCTGTCTCCTGCGGCATGCCCTGGTGACAGGTTAGCCGTCCTGGTCGCCGGGCCTGCGGTCGCTGTCGCGGCGTCGCGCTTGGTCACGGCGGATTCTGGCGGCGATGAGGTTCCGGACCTCATGGTCGATAGCCGTGTCTCGCAGTCGCTGGTCCAGTGTGGCCGGATCAAGGTATCCGGCGTTCAATAGCGCAGCCGTGTAGCGGAGGTCCTTTTCGCGGCCGGCCGCGTATTTCGCGATCGCCAGGTCGTGGACCTCCAGGCACCAGCCAGTGGCTCCATTGGTGTTCGCGTTGCAGATCGGGGTGAGCCGTCGGGTCCAGCCGTTCGGCAGGGTGGCGGTTCCGGGACTGACGCCGTCGGCGTGGTAACCGAACGTGGCGTCAAAGGGTGAATCCATGCCCAAGCTTCCGTCGATCTGGTCGGCAAGTTCCGGCCTGTCGCGCGGGTAGATGTCGGCTTCCATCGACACCCGCAACGCTTGCGGGGCGTCTGGATACTGCCCGAGGATTGCCTGGCTGCCGATGATGATGAAGTCGCTTTCCTTGGTCAGGGCGGCAGCGGCACAGATGATGTGTTCAAGGTCCTCGCGCTGCATAGACGCGTGTCCGCTCCTCGGGCGTGATGATGCCTTTGAAGGGGTGTGAGCTTCGTAGTCGCTGCCCCTCGTCGGAGTCCTCGAGGAGGATCCTGCGCAGCTGTTGCCACGGGTGCTGTTCGATCAACGCTTTCCATTCGGCGTGGGCTGGCGACAGGTAGCCGCCGTTCTGCCGCGTCCACCGCTCGATGTTGTCGAGTCCCACCTGCACGAGGCGTGGATTGCCGTCAATCCGGGCGACGGCGAGACGGGTGAGCGCCAGCGCTCTCCGGTCGATCTCGGGATGTCCCGGCTGGTGGCCCGCGCGCTCCCGTTCCAGCCGATCCTGCTGCGCCCTGCGCTCGAGCCGTTCGCATTGCCCGGACGAGAGTTGCATGGCGTGTTCCTTCTGGGACGTGCCGACGGAGGTGGCTGGCCGGCCTTCGGTTACAGCGATCGGACAAGGCGGCATGGCTAAAGAAGCCGCGTCAGTTTGGGAGGTGTGTCCCGGACGATGGTTTCCGACTCACCGGAGCGGTGGTGCCGCCGGAGTGAATTGAACACTCGACCCCACCCTTCGCACCACTACCGCTTTCGCGGCCGCCGGCGGTGCCCATCGGGGCGCAGCTGGCGTTTGGTGGTCCGGACCATCCCTTGACCCGCGAAGGGTCCCGCCCGTCTGGTCTCTACACCTTCCCGCGCGGACGCGAGCTTGGCTCGGGATTGGCATGGGCCTCCCGGCCCGCAGCGTTCCCCGAATTTGAGCGGTTCAGCCCCGGCGATTTCTCGCCGGGCAGGCAATTCCTACCAAGGGTGTGCTCTACCACTGAGCTACGGCGGCAGTGACAGCGGGCGCTACGACCCGCAGTCATCGTCAAACCTACCATGGCACGGCCGTCGTCGTCATACAGCCGGGCTCCCGCAGATTCACCGGACCTGGCGGCAAGCAGCCTGGTGTCCGGTACGAAACGTGATCGGGCGGGCGGAACTTCCTGTCCGTGCGCCGCAGATCGCATCATTGCCGGAAGGTTAGGGGCTTCGGAGATCAGCTGGCAGGCTGGTGCCCCGAGTCTGCATGTGGGGCACTTGCCTCCTCCGGGGCCAGCTTACGGCGAGCGGATAGAGCATCTGGACCCTCGCTCGCATATCGATCCTCGGAACGGATCACAGCGAAAGTATGCCGGGTTCGTGACGTCGGCCTCTCGAACTTTAGGACAGAATTAAGAATGCGTTGCATTCTCATTAATGGCGTGCTAATGATCGATGCGAATGCGAGGCAGTCGCACTCTTATCTTCGGAGTCCCAACATGAGCATCAGTCAGTTCTCCGCCGTTGCGCGCCGCGGCGTAGTGGTTGGCGCCGTATGTACTGCTTGTATTGCGGTCACGGCGGGCAGCGTCGCAGCTCAAGAAATGCCGTCACCGGAAGAGATGTGGCAAGTCATCCAGGAACAGCAGCGAGAAATCGAAGCGCTCAAGGAACGGATCGGCGCGGGCGAGGCGGTGGCTGAGGAAACGGCGATGGCTGTCGAGGCCGTGGTCGAGTCCATGGATGCCAGGACGACGGGAACTGGTTGGTGGGACCGTACCCAGATCGGGGGATACGGCGAGCTGCATTACAACATCAAGGAGAACTCACAGGACAGGGTGGACTTTCATCGCTACGTCCTGTTCTTCGGCCACGATTTCAACGCAACGACCCGGATGTTCTCGGAATTCGAGCTGGAACACTCGCTGGCCGGCGAGGGCAAGCCGGGCGAGGTTGAGCTGGAGCAGGCTTACATCGAGCGCGACTTCAGCGACTCGGTCACCGGCCGGGCAGGCATCATGCTGATGCCCATCGGGCTCCTCAATGAGGTTCACGAGCCGCCGACCTTCTACGGCGTCGAGCGCAACAAGATCGAGAACGTCATCGTCCCGACCACCTGGTGGGAGGCGGGCGTCTCCGGCACGATGACCACCGAAGCCGGCATCCAGGTCGATGTCATGCTCCACAGCGGCCTCGATGTGCCGACGGACAGCTTCAAGATCCGGAGCGGTCGCGGAAAGGTCGCGAACCACGACTTCGAGGAAGGGGCAGTGACCGGGCGGATCCGCTACACGGGGATGCCCGGGGTCGAACTGGCTGCCGCACTGCAGCATCAGGCAGACCTCACGCAGGGCGACGACGCGAGCGGCACCCTGATCGTGGCCAATGCCGCCGTGACCCGGCCGATCTCCGAGTCGATGTCGTTGGGGCTGCGGGCGCTCTACGCGGGATGGGACATCGACGGCGATGATGCGGCCGCGCTTGGGGCCGACTCCCAGAACGGTTGGTACCTGGAGCCTTCGGTCCGGATGGCTCTTGGCGGCGACGAGTCGGTCGGCTTCTTTGCCCGCTATGAGACGTGGGACACCAGGGCCGGCAACAGCGCCGACACCGAGGAGAACCAATGGGTCGTGGGCGTCAACTACTGGCTGCACCCCAACGCCGTGCTGAAGGCCGACTACGTGACGCACGAGAAGCCCGGATCAGATGACGCGAAGACGCTGAGCCTCGGCGTCGGTTACCAGTTCTAGGCAAATGGGTATGACGGCCCGCGGCTTG
Organism: Rhodospirillales bacterium; assembly: GCA_009839325.1. Classification (GTDB taxonomy): domain Bacteria; phylum Pseudomonadota; class Alphaproteobacteria; order TMED109; family TMED109; genus VXPW01. Next base: position 36,929 of record VXPW01000012.1, on the reverse strand, counting down.
GCCTGCGGGCCGTTGTCCCTGCTCCTGATTGCGTATTCGCTTGCTGTCGGAATCTTGCTTACGGTCAGCCAGCAGGCTTTGGCCGAAGAAATCTATCTCCCGCCCGCTGACTTCGTGGACCTGGCGTTCGATGGCGAGCCGCCCGCCAGCAAGAACCTCTGGCTGAGGGGCGGCATCCAGGACGACATCACGACCATCATGGGGCACCGATACGGCGGGTTGCGGATCAAGTACTGGCGGGAGGGAGGCCGCACCGCCTGGATCCTGGAGGAGATCGGGAAGTACGAGCCGATCACTGCAGGCTTCATCGTGGACAGTGGCAAGCTCGCCGAAATCCGAATCCTCATCTATCGTGAATCCCATGGCTGGGAGGTTCGGTATCCGTTCTTTACCGATCAGTTCCGAGGCCTCGAGCTGAACGAGAATCGGCGCTTGACCGGACCCATCGACGGAATCTCCGGCGCCACGCTGTCGGTTTCTTCGATCACCCGCCTAGCCGCTCTCGCCCTGTTTTTGGATGCGCGAGTTGCCGCCGATGCCGGAGGCTAGGGAAGCCAGGGCAGACTTGAGGAAGCGCTGGCGTCGGTGGGCGACGACGGCACGGACTTGGCATCGTCGCGTTGGCCTGCTGGTGGCGGTACTCGTGGCGGTCTTGGCAATCACCGGGCTGCTGCTGAACCACAGCGACCGTCTGGGCCTTGATCGCACCAACATTGTGACGGGCTGGGTGGTTGACTGGTACGGGCTGACGCCAGTCGAAGACCCCGTTCACTTTCGTGCCGGCAACAATTGGGTGAGCTGGATCGACGGCGCCGTCTACGCGAACGGAAGACGGGTTGGTGAGGCCAGGGGAGCACCACGCGGTGCCCTTGAGTTCGACTCGCTGGTCGCGATGGCGACATCGGAGGCCGTGATCGTCTTCACCGGCGAAGGAGAGCTTGTCGAACGGCTGGGCGCGGCCTTCCTGCCTGGCGCGATCGCACGTGTCGGGACGACGGCATCCAAGGATCGGATCGTCATTCGCACGCCGGAAGGTCAGTACGCCAGCGATTCGGATCTACTGGCATGGAGCCCGATTGAGGACGAAGTTGTCTGGTCCCAGACCGGAACTCCGACCGAAGCCGTGTTGGAGAGCCAGCTGGCAGCTTACCGAGGGCAGGGATTGCCGCTCAGCCGCGTCTTGCTTGACCTGCACTCGGGTCGGCTGTTCGGATCTGTCGGGGCAGCCGTGATGGATGCGGCTGCAATTCTCTTGCTCGTGTTGGTCGCAACCGGGATCGTCAACTGGGCCGGCTTCCGGAAGTGGCGCAGGTAGTCGCCGGTTCCCGGGGTCGACTCTCCGCCGGCTGATACTCCGGTGGACATTGACGCCTGAGCGTGGTCGGACGGAAGCGGGGGTTCAGCGACCGAGAATTGCAAACCCTTCACGGGAGGCGGCCTCGTTCAAGCGTGTGTCAAAACAGACGAAGCCGATGTTGCCTGGATCGTCATCAGCAGCTGCCAGCGCGGCGGCCAGCTGGAGGGCGTCGGCAGCGCGGAGCGGGTGAACTCGAAGCAACCGCCCAGCGACGTCCTTGACTCGCTGGTCCGGCCGGACCTCGTACCAAGTTCGCGACAACGCCCGGAGACGCTCAACGATGCTCGAAACGTCGGCTGGCGTGAGACTTCCCTCGCGTTCCCGTCGAGCAAGCGCCGCGACATACTCGACTGATGTGCCCCACCACACCGCCATTCGGTCGTCCTGCTCCAGCAGACGGACGGCGGGCTTTCGGTGAAGCTCATCAACCTCAAGAGCGACGAGTGCGGAAGTGTCCCAGAAGTTCACCGGCGACCGTCTCTCCGTTCCTCGGCACGCTCTTCGAGCAGGGCGTCCAGGATCCGGGCGCCCGAAGGGAATGGTTCGCCAAGTACGTTCAAGGGACTCTCGTGACTGCGCCGCGACAGGATTCCGGCGCGTTCCAACCGAGCGATCCTCGCACTTTCGTCGACATCGTCTGCTTCAGGCGTGCTTCCCTGACCCCGTCCGACCGGGATAATGCGCGCGACCGGAGTTTTACGGTCGAGGACCAGCACCGATTCCCCGGAACGGACCCGCCGAAGATAAGCGCTCAGGCTGTTTTTCACTTGAGAGATGGTAGCTTGGATCATATCGGATGCCCTTCGAATACGGCGAGGACTAAGTTAGCTATATTGAACAGGCTAAGCAAGCGTGATTGCGGTGCCGCTGGAGATTGAACCCCGGCGAACATCTCCAGATCCGCGCCGCTAACGCTAATGGCCACTGGGATTGGCCGGCCAACGGTCGGCGCGGCACGGGCCGTGCCGAATGGGTGTGCCTACCCCGATCACACAGGCCGGGTTCCAGAGTTCGGCAACCGGCCACTCGAGCTGGCAACGGGAGTTCCAGCGTCCGGCCGCGCGGGCTTGGCTGCGCGCACCAAGCTGGTGCCCCGTAAGTGAAGACCCTTGGATGTGGGACGGAGACCGCTTGAGAGGTGTTAGGACGTTGATCTCGAGTGGTCTCGGAGCGGTTGGGTGGCTGGTAATCCCCATGCGGGACGGGATCAGCGACGGTTCCCCGGTCGCAGGGACGGTGCGGTCGGAAGGGCGATATCCGGTCCGCTGCTGACCCGCTCTCTTCGGAGCCGTCCGTCCGGGCTCTGTCTCAGCGCCCCGACGCGCTGCCGACGCCCCCCACCGGCTGTTCACGTCGGTGGCCGGACAGGCGGAGCTCGAGGCGACGAGACACCAGGACGAAGGTGTAGGTGATCACCAGGTAGATGAGGCCGGCCGCGATATAGAGCTTGTAGGGCTCGAAACTCCGGGCCACGATGATGCGGGCGACGCCGGTCAGGTCCAGCAGGGTGATGATCGAGACCAGGGATGTCGCCTGCAGCAGGAACACCGCTTCGTTGGTGTAGGCGGGCAGGGCCAGGCGGAAAGCCTTGGGGAGAATGATCCGGCGGTACAGCAGCAGACCGGACATCCCGACGGACCGCGCCGCCTCGATCTCGCCGCGCGGCACCGCAATGATGGCTCCCCGCAGGATCTCCGCGGTGTACGCCGCGGTGTTCAGCGTGAGCGTCAACACCGCGCAGAAGTAGGCCTCCCGGAACAGGAACCAGACGCCCGCCTGGTCGAGGAGCGGCTGGAATTGGCCCGAGCCGTAGTAGACGAGAAAGAGCTGCACCAGGAGCGGCGTGCCCCGGAAGTACAGCATGTACCCGTAGGCCGGCATCCAGAGAATTCGGCGATGGGACAGGCGGGCGATGGCCACAGGCACGGCCAGACAGAGACCGGCCAGCAGGCTGACAAATGTGATTTCGAGCGTGAGTACGGCGCCCTCCAGCAGGCGTGGCAGGCTTTCCCAGACGATGGCGAGATCCATCTCAGCTCTACCCGCGCTGTGCGCCGCGGTACGACCACGACTCGATCCGGCCCTGGATCACCATCGATACGATCGTGATACCCAGGTAAAACAGAGAGGCAGCGAAGAAGAAGGTGAACGGCAACCGCGTCGCCCGGGCGGCGATATCGGCGCTCCGCATCAGCTCCTCGAGCTGGATCACCGAAATGAGCGCCGTTGCCTTGATCAGGACCATCCAAACGTTCCCGAGGCCGGGTAGGGCGAACCGCCACATTTGCGGAAGCAGGATGCGGCGAAGCATCAGTGCGCGGCCCATTCCGAACGCCCGGGCAGCCTCGACCTGATCGCGCGGGACGGCCTGAAACGCGCCCCGAAAGACCTCGGTGGCGAACGCGCCGTAGATCAGGCCGATCGTGGCAATTCCGGCGACGAACGGATTGAGGTCGACCCGAAGGTCATGGCCGGCGCGGGCTGCGAGATCCTGGATCAGGGTCGGAACGCCGTAGTAGACGAGCAGGATCAGAATCAGTTCCGGCACGCCGCGAATGACGGTCGTGTAGGTGCCGGCAAGCCCGCGCGCGGCGCGATAGCGAGAGAGCTTGCCCCACGCTCCGAGCAGGCCGAACGTCACCGCGAGGGCCATGGCGCCGAGGCCGACCAGAATCGTCAGTCCCAGCCCCCGCCACAGCATCCACCCGTAGCCGTGGAGGTCGAGTGTCACCATGGCCAGCCCGGAAGGACGCCGCCGGCGACTGCCGTCGGCCGTTTCCGGTTGAGATCAGGAGCCCGTCAGTCGCCGTACACGTCGAAGGCGAAATAGGCGTCGTTGATCCGCTGATAGGTGCCGTCCGACCGGATGTCGGCAATCGCCTGGTTAAGCGCGGCCAAGATGTCCTCCTCCTTGCGCACGGCGATTCCAACGCCTTCGCCGAACCAGCGGGGATCGGTGAAGTCCGGCCCCACGAATTCCGCATCGGCGCCGTCCGGGGTACCAAGCAGTCCTTCCAGCAAGACGAGGGAGTCGGCCAGCACGAGATCGACCCGGCCCGCCATGAAGTCCAGATTGGCCTCGACCTGCGTGGCGTAGGCCTTGATCGAGATGATGTCACCGTAGTTGTCGTGCAGGAAGTTCTCATGGACGGTCGCGCGCTGCACCCCGACCGATTTCCCGTCCAGTCCGGCCCTTGAAATCTCGATCCCCGATCCCTTCTTGCGGACGAACTTGGCGGGCGTGTTGTAGTACTTGGCCGTGAAGTCCACCTTCTGCCGGCGTTCCTCAGTGATCGACATCGAGGCGACGATGGCGTCGTATTTCTTGGCCAGCAGACCGGGAATGATCCCGTCCCAATCCTGGACCACCCACGTGCACTCGAAGCCGGCGGCGGCGCAGATCGCGTTGCCGATCTCGATGTCGAAGCCCTGGAGGTCCCCGTTTTCGTCGATCCAGTTGAACGGCGGATAGGCGCCCTCGGTGCCCAGCCTGACGGTCGTGCGCTCGTCGGCAGTCGCTTGAAAGGTGATGGTTGCGGCCGCACAGACGGCGGCGAGTAAGAGCTTCCTCATGGTGATTCGTTCTCTCCAGACTGGCTGGGTGTGGTCAGGGCGGAACGACCCCAGTCACCGCCCGAGAGAAACTGCCTGAACCGCTCGGAGCGCGGCTCGTCCAGGACCTGCCGCGACGGCCCCTGCTCGCTGACCATACCCTGATGCAGAAAGATGGTGCGGGACGACACCGCCCGCGCGAAGCCGATTTCGTGCGTCACGATCAGCATCGTGCGCCCTTCTGCGGCCAGGTCGTCGATGACCTTGAGGACCTCTCCGACCAATTCGGGATCGAGAGCCGAAGTCGGCTCGTCGAGCAGCAGGACCTCCGGTTCCATCGCCAGTGCACGGGCGATTGCCGCCCGTTGCTCCTGGCCCCCGGACAGGTAGGCCGGGAAGTCGTCGCGCTTGTCGTACAGACCGACCTTGCGCAGGAGGTGGTCGGCCTGCTCCATCGCCCGGCGGCGCGGGACACCGAGTACGCGGATGGGCGCCTCGACGATGTTTTGCAGTACGGTCATGTGGGACCACAGGTTGAACCGCTGGAACACCATCCCGAGGCGGGTGCGGATCCGGTCGACTTGGCGCGGATCCGCCGGGGTGCGTTGACCGCGCCTGTCGAAGCCCATGTGGATCAGTTCCCCCCCGACATGAACCTCCCCGGCGTCGGGGATGTCCAGGAGGTTGATGCACCGGAGCAGGGTGCTCTTGCCGGAACCGCTGGCCCCCATGACGGCGATGACGTCGTGTTCGTGCGCCGCAAGCGAGACTCCCCGCAGGACATCGAGTGAGCCGAATGCCTTGTGGAGGTTCGTCACGCGAAGTGCGGCCTCGCGCGGGCCCGCGTCAGGAGTCACGGTCGCACCTTGCGTTCGGGTCGGCCTGGTCGGCCGCTTTTGATACTAGCTCGTAGCGTCGTGGCCGGAGCGATGGCGTCCGGTGCTTCCCCGGACACCACGGCGTGGTGATCGCCCCAGGCGACCGCTGGCTTCGCGGGCCGTCGGCAGCCTCCGCCCTGGGCCCCGGGGCGCGCTCAGACGGGGACGGGCCGCCGCTGGACCCCTCCGCGGGCCCTCGAGCCGGGGCCGGTCAGGCCGCGAACCGTAGGCCCGAAACTCGCTCTATCCTTTTGCGAGACGTTGCGCATTCAGACTGCGGACAGCGGTGGTTGCAACAGCGGAGGTTGAATTCACGTGGTGACCAGCGCGCCTCCCGTGCCCGCGCGGCATCCCATCCGTCGCCTGATCCAGCGCTGGGGGCCGAAACACGCGCGCACCTTCGTCATCGCGAACCTGCTGGTGGTCGTGATCGCCGGTGCGACCGCCGGGTACCCGCTGCTGATCGACTACCTGGTCGACGCATTGCAGGCGCGCGAGCGCCTCGTCCTGGTCACGGTCCCGATCGCGGTGCTGCTGCTGACGCTTGCCAAAGGGGCTGCGCTCTACGCGCAGACCGTGCTGGTCAGCCGCATCGCACAGCGAATGATCGCGGACATCCGGGCCGATCTCTACACGGCGATTCTCCGGTTCGACCTCGGCGTGCTGGCCGGCGATCGCGCGGTGAGTCTCCAGGCGCGGGTCCTCCACGATACGAACCTCCTGAACGCCTCCCTTACCCAGATGGCGGGGCGGGTCCCCCGGGACGCGCTGACGTGCGCGGCCCTGCTGGGATCCGTGATCTACCTCGACTGGGTGCTGTCGCTGATCGTGATCGCCGTCTACGGCATCAACGTGCGCCCGGTGCTGTCGATCGGCCGCCGGACACGCAGCACCACCACCGACGTGCAGGCGCACTACGGCGCCCTGTCCTCCTTTCTGGCCGAAACCTTCCAGGGCATGCGGACGGTGCGGGCGTTCAACCTCGGAACCGCGCGGAGCCAGCAGGGAAAGTCCCTGATCGAGCGGCTGTACGCGCTGCAGTACGCGATCGAGCGCCGCCGGGCGCAGTTGTCGCCACTCCTCGAGTTCGGGGGCGGGGTGGTCGTGGCTCTCATCATCGTGGTCGCGGGCTGGCGCATTCTGGAGGGCAGCAGCACGATCGGAGCGTTCTCGGGCTTCGTGAGCGCGGTGCTGCTGGCCCTGCGTCCGGCCCGGGCGCTCGCGGACTTCAGCGTGACGTTCCAGCAGGCGGCCTCCGCCGCCGAGCGCGTGTTCGAGAAGCTGGAGCAGCCACCCGGTCTCGTCGATCGCCCCGATGCCCGGGACTGTCCGCGGCCCGAGGGCGAGATCCGCTTCGAGAACGTCGGCTTTCGGTACACGGAAGGCGGATCGGTCCTCCGGGATGTGAACCTCGTGATCCGACCCGGCGAGCGCGTCGCGCTGGTCGGGCCGAGCGGCGCCGGCAAGACCACCCTGATCAACCTGGTGCTGCGCATGTTCGACCCCAGCGAGGGCCGGATCCTGCTGGACCGCGCCGATATCCGGGAATTCACCCTCGAGTCGCTGCGAAGCCACTTCGGGCTGGTGGCGCAGGAGGCTACGCTGTTTCACGGCTCGCTTCGCGACAACGTGGAGATGGGCCGACCCGGGGCCGGCGACGCGGCCATTCGTGAGGCCCTGCTGGCGGCCGCGGCGGACTTCGTCGACACCCTCCCCGATGGCCTCGATACCGTGGTCGGTGACCAGGGTGACCGGCTGTCCGGCGGCGAGCGGCAGCGTGTCGCGCTGGCCCGGGCGATCCTGCGCGATCCGGCCGTCCTGATCCTGGATGAACCCACCAGCGCGCTCGATGCCGAATCCGAGCATCGCATTCAGGAGGCGCTCGGCCGCCTGACGGCGGGACGTACAACCATTACCATCGCCCACCGGCTATCGACGGTGGTGCGCGCCGACCGGATCCTGCTGATGGAGGGAGGCACGATCGTGGACCAAGGCACCCACGCCGCACTGATGGCGCAATCGGCGCCGTACCGGCGGCTCGTCGAGCTCCAGGCCGTGCGATCGGAGGACCGCTCCCTTGGCACGGCGTGACGTCCGGACGCCGAAGGCGGACAAGCAGGGCGAACGCTTCGAGCGCGAGGCTCGGGCGCTGCGCGCGAACCTGCGGCGGCGCAAGGAACAGGCGCGTGACCTGGCTGCCGCTGAGGCTCCCACCCGGCCCGCGAAGGAGCGCGGGCGCAAGGCCGATGGCTGAGCGGGCGCCGGTCGCGCCAACGCATTGCCGCCGCGGCAGGGGGCCGTCGCCATGACGGTGATGCCGGACACCTGGATTCGCTCGATGGCCCTGGAAGAGGGGATGATCGATCCGTTCGTCGAGGCGCAGCGGACCGACGGCGTGATTTCGTACGGCCTGAGCTCGTACGGCTATGACGCCCGTGTCGCCGATGAGTTCCGGGTGTTCACGAACGTGGACAACGCGCTGGTCGATCCCAAGGACTTCTCTGATCAGAGCTTCGTCGCCCGCACGGCCGACACGTGCGTCATTCCGCCCAACAGCTTCGCGCTGGCCCGGACGGTCGAGTACTTCCGGATTCCCCGCGACGTGCTGGTCATCTGCCTGGGCAAGTCGACCTACGCCCGATGCGGGATCATCGTCAACGTGACACCGCTCGAGCCCGAGTGGGAGGGGCACGTCACGCTCGAGTTCTCGAATACGACGCCGTTGCCGGCCCGCATCTACGCGAACGAGGGTGCTTGCCAGTTCGTGTTCTTCAAGGGGGCTGAGTCCCCGGAGGTCAGCTACGCCGACCGCAAGGGGAAGTACATGGGTCAGCTGCAGGTCACCCTGCCGAGGATCTGACCGGGTGGACAGCATCCGGATTCGGGGCGGGCAACCGCTCCAGGGAACGGTGGCGATCGACGGCGCGAAGAACGCCGCGCTGCCACTGATGGCGGCCTCCCTTCTGACCGACCAGCCGGTCACCTTGTCCCGCTACCCCCAGCTCGGCGACACGCGTTCGATGGCGGATCTCCTGCGCCGGCTGGGGGTCGAAGCGACCACGCCAGGCAAGTGCGCGGGAACGATGGGCCTGGTGACCCCCAGTGTCACATCGACCACGGCCGACTATGACCTGGTGCGTCGCATGCGGGCCTCCGTCCTCGTGCTGGGGCCGCTTCTCGCCCGTTCTGGTCACGCAGAGATATCGCTGCCCGGCGGCTGTGCCATCGGCACCCGGCCCATCGACTTGCATCTCAAGGCCTTGACCGAACTCGGGGCATCGATCGAGCTGGAGGGGGGCTACGTGCGGGCGCGCGCGGCGCAGCGCGGCCTGCGTGGCGGGCGGGTCCGGTTTGCGCACGTGTCGGTGGGCGCCACGGAAAACACCCTGATGGCGGCGGTGCTGGCGCGCGGTGAGACCCGCATCGAGAATGCCGCCAGGGAACCCGAGGTCACGGATCTCGCCCGGTGCCTGGTGGCGATGGGTGCCCACATCGAGGGGCTCGGCACCGGCACCCTCAACGTCCAGGGCGACACCGTGTTTCGGCCCGCATCGCACCGGATCCTCGGGGACCGTATCGAGGCCGGAAGTTATGCTGCCGGGGCGCTCATCACCGGCGGGCGCCTCAGGCTGGCCGGTGCCCCCGCGAACGCCATGACCGCGACGCTCGACGTCCTGCGATCCATCGGCGCCGAGGTCGAGATCACGGCCGATGACGTGGTCGTCAGCGGTTCCGACACGCTGGCTGCAACGGATGTGGAGACGGGCGTGTATCCCGCCTTCCCGACCGACATGCAGGCCCAGATGATGGCGGTGCTGTGCCTGGCGGGAGGGCGTTCGCGGATCGTCGAGAACATCTTCGAGAATCGGTTCATGCATGTCTCGGAGCTGGTCCGCATGGGCGCCCGCATCAAAGTCAGGGGACGGACCGCTGAGATCGACGGCGTCCAGCGGTTGCTGGCCGCGCCGGTCATGGCGACCGACCTGCGTGCCTCCCTGTCTCTGGTATTGGGAGCGCTGGCGGCGGAGGGCGAATCCGTCATCCGCCGGGTTTATCATCTTGACCGCGGCTACAGCCGGCTTGAGACCAAGTTGCGGGCGGTGGGCGCCATCGTCAGGCGTACGTCCGAGGACGGATCGACGTGAGCACGCATGCGATCGAACCGGTGGATCCGCTGCGCCTGCGTGCAGCGGATGAACAGTCGGTCGAGGTTCTGGCCGAATGCCTGTTTGAGGCGCTCGCAATTGCCGCCGGCATGCGGTTTGATCAGGAAGCCAACCGCTTTGTGTTGGCGCTGGAACGCTTTACCTGGGAGGCGGCGGCCGGTGACGATTCGCGTCTGCAGCAGGTTCCCTGCGTGCTGACCATCGAGCGGGTCGTGCGGGTCGCGCAGACGGGTCTGGGGCCGCAGGCTCGCGGTCGCATTCTCAGCCTGTCGTCATTCACGTGTGAAGCGGGCACGCTGCTTCTGGTGTTCGATGAAGGCGCAGCGGTCCGGATCGACATTGAGGGCATCGAGTGCCGACTGGAAGACACCCGCCCGGGACGGCTGCCGCCCGTGGTGCCCGGGCACCGGCGGGGGCTCGCGTGAATCGGGACCGCTCCGACGACGTCGTCCTGGCGGTGCCGCGCGGCCGAATCGCCCGCGAGGTCATTCCGCTGTTGGCCGACATCGGTATCGAGCCGGAGCCCGCGTTCCGGGATCCCGATTCGCGCCGGCTCGCGTTCCGGACGAGCGTCGACGGCCTGTCCCTGATCCGCGTCCGCAGCTTCGATGCGGCCACGTTTGTGGCGTTCGGCGGCGCCGACCTGGGCGTGGTGGGCTACGACGTGCTCCTGGAGTTCGACTATGACGATCTCTACCTGCCGCTCGATCTCGGCATCGGCCGCTGCCGACTGGCGGTAGCCGAGCCGGCGGAGGTCGCTTCGAGCGACGACCCGCGCCGCTGGAGCCATGTGCGGATCGCGACGAAGTACCCGGCGACGACCCGGCGGCATTTTGCGGCGCGGGGGGTGCAGGCCGAGTGCGTGAAGCTCAACGGTGCGCTTGAACTCGCGCCGCAACTCGGCCTCTGCCGGCGCATCGTGGACCTTGTCGACACGGGTTCGACGCTGCGGGCGAACGGCCTGGTCGAAGTGGAGAAGATTGCCGACATATCGTCACGGCTGGTCGTCAACCGCACGGCGATGAAGCTTCGACCGCGCCTTCTCAATGCCCTCGTGGACCGCTTCCGGAAGGCGATCGATGGCGCGCCGGATTGACGCGCGGATCGAGGATCTCGATACGGTCCTGGCGCCGCTGCTGGCGGCGCGCGGGGCGGTCGAGCAATCGGTCAGGGAGACCGTCCGGGAGATCGTCGCGACGGTGCGCGAGCGGGGCGACGACGCCCTGCTGGAGCTGACCCGGAAGTTCGACCGGTTTCCGATTGACCGGGAATCGATTCGCGTGGATGCCGCCGCGATGGCGGAGGCCCGCGCAGCTTGCGGCAACGAGGCCCTGGACGCGCTCGCCCACGCGGCCGAGCGGATCCGGGCCTATCACGCGAGACATATCCCGGAGGACACGTCCTATCAGGATGAGAGCGGGGTCACGCTCGGCGAGTACTGGACGCCGGTCGAGGCGGTGGGGCTGTATGTCCCGGGCGGCACGGCCAGCTATCCGAGCTCCGTCCTGATGAACGCCATTCCGGCCCAGGTGGCGGGCGTGCCGCGCCTGGTCGCCACCGTGCCGCACCCGGACGGAAAGGTCCTGCCGCTTGTGCTCGCCGCCGCCGAGCTGGCCGGGATCCAGGAGATCTACCGCGTGGGCGGGGCCCAGGCGGTCGCCGCCCTCAGTTTTGGCACGGACACGATCGCTCCGGTCGACAAGATCGTGGGGCCCGGCAACGCCTACGTGGCGGAGGCCAAGCGCCAGGTCTTCGGCACGGTCGGAATTGATCTCATTGCCGGCCCCAGCGAGATCCTCGTGGTGGCGGATGCGGCCAGCAATCCCGAGTGGGTGGCGTTGGACCTCCTGTCGCAGGCCGAGCACGACCCAGCGGCGCAGGCGGTCCTGGTGACGGACGACAGCGCGTTCGCGGATGCCGTCGAGAGCGCGGTGGAGCGGCACCTCGAGACGTTGCCCAGGCGGGCGATTGCCGGGGCGAGCTGGCGCGACTTCGGGGCGGTGATCGTGGTTGCCGGCCTGGCGGATGCGCCGGCGGTCGTCAACCGGCTCGCCCCCGAGCACGTGGAACTCTCCGTTGCGGACCCGGAGCCGATGATGCGGGCGATTCGTACGGCGGGCGCGGTGTTCCTGGGGCGGCACACGCCGGAAGCGATCGGCGATTACGTGGCCGGCCCGAGCCACGTGTTGCCGACCTCCCGGAGCGCACGATTCTCGTCGGGCCTCTCGGTGCGGGACTTTCTCCGCCGCACCTCCGTGGTTGGATGCAGCGAGGAGGGGCTGGCCGCCATCGGGCCCTCCGCGTCCGTCCTGGCAGAGGCCGAGGGGCTGGATGCCCACCGGCTGTCGGTCGATGTCCGCCTCGGGCGCTGAGCGGCCACCCGCCGACCAACTGGTGCGGGTGACGTTGGGCAACGCGGGTACCGCTCACGGCGCGGCTGAACTTGCCCGCGAGCGGCAACTGGCGGTACAGGATCTCCTGGAAAGCAACCAGTTTGCGCCCGAGAACGCGCCGCCCGGGCCGTATGCGGCGGAAATCTCGCTCGAGGGCGAGCGGATGGTGTTCATGATCACGCCGGTGGAGACGGACTCGGACCCGTTTCGCGTGGCGGTGCCGGTCGCCGACCTGACCGGACTGGTCCGCGACTACCATGCGATCTGCCAGAGCTACTACGACGCGCTGCAGCGGGCATCGGTGGGCAAGATCGAGGCCATCGACATGGGGCGAAGGGCGCTGCACGACGAAGGTGCCGGATTGCTGGCGGACTGCCTGAAGGGGCGGATCCGGACGGACTTTGATACGGCGCGTCGCCTGTTCACGCTTCTGTCGGTCCTGTTTTTGACCGCGGACATGCGCTTTGTGCCGATTCGGCTGTCGCCGAGGCCGGGCGCGCGCTAGGGGCCACATTCGCAAAGCTGAGGGACCGCGCGGGGAGGGTGCCGGGAACAGGAATCCTTCCAGGAAGCGAGCGTCGTCCCGGAATTTCGCTTGACCGCTGCGCCAGCTACTCGCATGGTGCGCGTCCCGGCCGCCCGAGGAGACACAATGGAAAAAGAAGAGTTCATGGAGTTTTTCGGTACGGTTACCGAAATTCTCCCCAACGCGATGTTCCGCGTCACCCTGGACAATCAGCACAAGGTGCTGGCCCATACGTCCGGGCGCATGCGCAAGAACCGGATTCGCGTACTGGCCGGCGACAAGGTGACCGTGGAAATGACGCCCTACGACCTGACGAAGGGTCGGATCACGTACCGCCACAAGTAAGCCTGCTCGGCGCGCTGGTCGGCCCATGCCAAGCCAACCGTCGCCGAAACTGGTCCTCGCGTCCCGTTCGCCGGCGCGCGCAGCGTTGCTTGAGCAAATCGGACGGCGCCCTGATGTCGTCGCGCCGTCCGGAATCGACGAGACGCCTGCCCCCGGCGAGTTGCCGCGTCTCTACACCGCGCGCATGGCGGAGGAAAAGATGCGCGTCGCAGGGCCGCTCCATCCTGATGACTGGATCGTCGTGGCGGACACGGTGGTCGCTTGCGGGCGCCGAATCCTGGTGGCAACGGAAGAAATCGAAGTCGCACGGCGACACCTTCGAATGCTTTCGGGCCGGGCGCACCGGGTCTGGAGTGCAGTGCGTGTCCGGGGGCCGGACGGGGCCGAGGCCGCGCGCGTGGTCTGCACCCGGGTGCGCTTCCGCGGGCTGAGCACGGTCGAGATCGAGGGCTATCTGATGACCGGGGAATGGCGGAACCGGGCCGGAAGCTACGCGATCCAGGGTCGTGGCGCCGCTTTCGTGCACGGGATCAACGGGTCATTCGAAAACGTTGTTGGATTGCCTGTCGCCGAAACCGAGCTGATGCTGCGGGGGCTCGGGATGCCGCCAGCGCGGGTCGAAACGTGACCAACCGGAACGAGCGGGGCGGCGGTGCTCCGGTTGGCGGAGGAGGGTCTGGTCACGCCGCGCCGCAACGACAGCCGCCATGTCCGGTCTGTCGCCGGCCGGCCGATCCCGGGGAATCCCCGTTTTGCAGCGTCCGCTGTCGCCAGGTGGATCTCCACCGGTGGCTGAGCGGCGGCTACGTGATCCCGGGCGCCGACGACCCGGGTGACGATTCGTGAAGGGAACGTCGGCCTAGACAGGACCCGTCCTGATCCCGTATACGGGGGCCGCGCCCAGGTAGCTCAGTTGGTAGAGCACGCGACTGAAAATCGCGGTGTCGGTGGTTCAATTCCTCCCCTGGGCACCACCATCTTGTCCTAGCCGGTCCGTCTACGTCCTGGAAAGACCCTGCAACAAGGGGATTTCCAGGTCTGATGGTCTTTCCAGTTCCGCCCAATTCTGCAGATTTCCCCGTCCTGGTGTGGGGAAAAACGTGGAGAAAGCCATGGGCAAGCTGACGGCGTGGGGACACAACCCGGCGAACCCGTGTATCACGATGTGTACGCGGAGCCAACCGGTACTGGTTACCTTCTTTGAGACTTGGTTCGGAACCGCGGCGCATCCGACGGCGCTGTTGGCGGCGCATGCGGTCGAACAGGACGGGATTTGCAGGAGGTGTTGCAGACGGGACAGGAACGTGGCTCAGACATCGGTTCGATCTCTGGGAGATCGATTCGCTGCAAGCTCGATGTCGCGGATTTCGACCATGAGGTTGTCGAATACTGGCGCATCGCCGCCGACGAAGCCGGCGCGGCACATATCGTCGTAGTCGGAGCGGAGCACGGCAAGCTGGTCCGCGTCGGGAATGAGCCGAAATCGGCCGTTGAGGCACCGGTCGAAATGGGCATAGCCGCGTTTGGAGAAGACCGTCTGGTGGCGGACGACGTCCTCCAGGAGGTCGCGGTTGGCGAGCGCCGCCCGGCCGAAGTCGTGCCTGGCGAGGCAGGCTAGGTCGAACCAGTGGCGGGAAAGGCGCTCCGGGCCGACGGCGAGTCGGCGCCGGTGGCACTCTACATGGATGAGCACGGCTTTCTCCCAGAAGGTGCGGGCCGGCGACAGCGCCGTCACGTTGGCGGCCGGATAGTCGAGGCCGTCGGTGTATTCAGCCAGTATGGGGAGGATGTCATGCTGCTCGTTGGGGTCGATGACGTTGCGGCCGCCGAACTCCAGCAGGACCTCCGTGGCTAGGTAGTCGATGGGATTCTCGACGGCGGACGGGAAGGCGAACCAAAGGCGCTCGCCGTCTTCGCCGACGCGGACGGCGTGCCGGCCCGACGTCGGCAGTTTCGCGGCCTCTGCTTCGAGAGCGGGGCCGACGACGTCGTGGATGTAGTCCTTGACGCGAGCCTTGAGCCGGTCGCTGAGGCGCCGTATCTGCGATTTGCTCACTCCCGGCGCGAAGGGATCGACGTCGTCCGCGAACGCCCGGTAGTCGAGAGTGATGTCGACATCTTCCGAGAACCGGTCGATGATCCCAAAGACCTTGGAGAGCGAGGTACCGCCCTTGAATGCCATCGGATGACGATCCGGAATGGAGAAGAGGACCTGCAGCGCCCAGCAGATCCAGATGTCCTTCTCCAGGATGACGGCGGGGCGCCCAGCGTGGTCTGCAACGGTTTCCAGGATGTCCCGCTGCTCGGTCGAGGAAAGCGACAGGAAGGCGTCAGCCACGGGTGGCCTCCACCATGGAACCGAGCATGTTCGTCATCCATGCCGGCAGGTTGGCGGAACGGAGCTTGCCGAACTCTTCCGGACCGATTGCGGATTCGATCTGTGCAACCGTTTCCGGCGTCGTGTTCTCGCTGCCGAGATACCAGAGGGCGGCAATCGCAAGGCCCGCAGGCTCTCCCGCGAACTGGAGTCGACGGCGGTTCGAGGTGTGAATCAATCTGACGGTGGTGTTGCCAATGCGGAGCGACCGGCTCGACGCACTGGTATGGAAGACCGGAGTCATCGGCGCCTGGGTGCTGAGACCGAAACGCCGAGCGGCTTCCGCGCCGTGCACTTGGACGGTCTCGCCATTGTTCTTGGCTATTGTCCGCACGATCTCAGTAACGCCGGGAAGAACGACGCCCACGAAGCGGTTCGTCCTGGGACGGACGAAGACGCCGCGCGACAGGCGTTCGATCTCACCCTCTTGGACGATGCGCGACAACGCCCGGTCGACGGCAGCGCGTGAGCCATGAGCGGCGAAGCGCGAGGTCGTGAACGGTCGTCCTCTCGACAGCCTACGGATGTGGATGCGGATGGTTTCCGTGGTCGACATGGCCGGGCTTTCTTTGTCCGGAAATATATGGGTTTTACGGACACATTTTCAATAGCCGCGCTACCAATATGGGTGCCGGGGAGATGCGGCCTCATTACCAGGCGCCGGTGTCATGATCGTCCGCCCGCGGTCGTCTGGACCCGGACGAAGAAAGGAAATCGCCGTTTTTCACCTTGCAGCCGGCAAACGCGCGTGGGGAGAACGTGAGAAAGAATTTGCAGTTTCTCAAGTTAATCATACGAAACAATAACTAAGATCTACGATTGGATTCCTCCCCTGGGTACCACCACTCTGTCCCAGCTAGTCTCTCTACGTCCAAGAAATTCCCTGCAAACAAGGGAATTTCGGGATCTGACAGTCTTTCCAATTCCACCAAGCTTTGCGCGCACACGGAGCCGTTGTTCCGCAACCACTGTGCCGCCGTTCTCGAGGCGCTTGGCGCTTGCCGGATTCTGCAATCCTCCGCCGACGGTATCGAGAGCGTCGAGCAACGGCTCGCGGTGGCGTACCAGATGCTGCCGATCTCACGACCCTGATGGCGGACATCCGGTAAGACTTGGCGATCATGAAGCGAAGAAACTGCGCAACAACGGCAAGATTCTGACCTAAGCCACTGTCGACAACTTCTTGCTCTTCAGGATTCGCTCCCCATACAAGACTGTTACCTCCAGCGAGTGGTCGTGCCGGCCGATTGCGCTTCGGTGTGCGTCAGTAGCCTGCTGAGGCGGGACGCCAAGATGATGCGTTCTTGTTGCAAATCAGTGGCATGTGTTGGGTCGTCTTGCTGCCGAAACGTTGGCGGGTGAGTACAGGGGGCTAGGATTCCTCCCCGGTTGTGGGCCCACCGACCATCGCGGTTCGACGATTCGACGTGCCGTGGGCAGAACGGCTCATGAGTGAAAGAATCGTGAAGAATCCGGTACGATAAATGAACACAGGGAGACTTCTCCGTCCTTCCACCCATCCTTGCGGGCACGCCGCTCGGTGCGCGAACCGATAGTAAGGACCACGCCATGACGTCCTCGGCCGACACTCCTTCTGCGAACCCGACGCCCGATGCGGCGCGCCTCTCGACCCTGAGCAAGGCGTTGCTGCGCATCAGCGCGAGCCTCGACCTCGAAACGGTGCTGCGCGAGGTGATCGACGGTGCCCGCGAGCTCACCGGCGCGAGCTACGGCGCCATCGTCACCATCGACGAGACGAAAACGCTCCAGGACTTCGTGACCTCCGGCCTGACCGAGGACCAGCACCGCCTGCTTGGGCAATGGTCCGACGGGCTGCCGCTCTTCGAGCACATCCGTGACCTTCCAGGCCCGATCAGGATTGCGGACCTGACAGCCTTCGCGCGTCCGTTCGGCCTCACCTGGGATATCTTGCCGTCGCGCGTCTGCGTGTGTGCGCCGCTGCGTCATCTCGGCGCACAGGTCGGCAACTTCTTCCTCGGCGGCAAGGAGGGTGAAGCCGAGTTCACGGACGAGGACGAGGAGTTGCTCCTGCTGTTCTCCGCACAGGCCGCCGCCGCCATCGTCAACGCGCGCACCTACCGGGCCGAGCAGCGCGCCCGCGCCGACCTCGAGACCCTGGTCGAGACCTCGCCGATTGGCGTGCTGGTGCTGGACGCACGAACCGGCAGCTGCGCGGTCTTCAACCGGGAGGCCCGGCGTCTGGTCGAGCTCCTGAGCGAACCCGGCCACCGGCTCGAGGACATGCCAGACGTCATGACCTGCCGGATCGGTGACGAGCCCGAATTCTCGCTCGCCCCTGGCGAGCTGTCCCGGAGGCTGGGCCGTGCAAGGACGTTGCGGGCGGAGGAGATCGTGCTCTCGACCCCGGACGGGCGCAGTGTCACCCTGTTGCTCAACTCGACCCCGAATCGAGCCGAGGACGGCACAGTGGAATCCGTGGTGGTGACGGTCCAGGACCTCGCTCCGTTCGAGGCGCTCGACCGGATGCGTGCGGAGTTCCTGGGGATGGTCAGCCACGAGCTGCGCACCCCGCTCGCCGCCGTCAAGGGCTCCACCACGACGGTGCTGGGCACCGCGCAGAGCTTCGCACCTGCCGAGACGCGGCAATTCTTCCGCATCATCGACGAGCAGGCCGACCACATGAGCGCGCTGATCGGTGACCTCCTGGATGCAGGGCGGATCGACGCCGGCACGCTCTCGGTCGCGTCCGAGCCCTCGGAGGTGGGCGACCTGGTTGAGCAGGCGCGGACCGCGTTCCTTTCCGGCGGCAGCCGGCACACGGTACTCATTGACCTCCCGGCGGATCTGCCCCGCGTGATGGCCGACCAAGGGCGCATCGTGCAGGTGCTCAATAACCTGCTTGCCAACGCCGCCCGCCACTCCCCGGAGGACGCCCCGATTCGGATCTCAGCGGATCGCGACGGCATGCATGTCGCGGTCGCCGTCACCGACGAGGGCCAGGGCATCTCGCCCGAGCGCCTGGCGGGCCTGTTCCGGAAGTACGCGGACCGAGCCGACGGTGAGCCAGGGGTCGGGAGCGGCCTGGGGCTCGCCATCTGCAAGGGATTGGTGGAGGCGCATGGTGGGCGCATCCGGGCCGAGAGCGCCGGTCCCGGCCGGGGCACGCGCTTCACCTTCACCGTCCCACTGGCCGAGGGGGCGGGCGGCAACGCCGGCGCGGCGCCTAGCCGGCACGCGGCGCAGCAAATCGGGGAGCGGCCCCGGATCCTGGTGGTGGACGACGACCCGCAGATGCTGCACTTCGTGCGCGATACGCTGCACGGTGCAGGCTATGCCGCGGTGGTGGCCGGCGACCACCACGACCTGCCCGCCCTCCTCGAGGCGGAAAAGCCCGCCTTGGTCGTACTCGACCTGATCCTGCGCGGGACCGACGGGATCGAGCTGATGGAGACGGTGCCCGGGCTCGCGGACCTGCCGGTCATCTTCATCTCCGGTTACGGGCGCGACGAGACGATCGCCCGGGCGCTCGAAGCCGGCGCCGAGGACTACGTCGTCAAACCCTTCTCCCAGACGGAGCTCACCGCACGGATCAGGGCGGCGCTACGCCGCCGGGCCGAACCCGATCCGTACGTGTTGGGCAAGCTCGCGATCGACTACGCCCACCGCCGAGTCACGCTCGACGGCCGCCCGGTGACGCTGACTGCGACCGAGTACGATCTGCTTCGCGTGCTCACCCTGAACGCGGGCCGGGTCGCCACCTATGACGCGCTGTTGCGCCAGGTGTGGAGCGGGCGCAGCCACGCCAACCCGAAGCTCGTCCGCGCCTACGTCAAGCGGCTGCGGCGGAAGCTCGGCGACGACACCAGCCAGCCCACTTACATCCTCACTGAGAGACGCGTCGGCTATCGCATGGCCCGGCAGGACGACGCGTAGGTGGTCGATGGCTGGCCAGGGATCCGGCCTGTGAGCTAGCGCCTGCCGCCATCCGCTCGAAGACCTCGCCATAGGTTCAACCCGGCGGGGTCCCGGGATCCACGACCGCGTCAACCCTCCCCGGTGCGGATCTCAGATATGAGGCCTCGGTCCTCAGGCAGTCAGCAAGTCAGGACCCGGACCGTGCACCGATCTGGGTACTACCATCATAGTATTGTGAACTAATGGCTACTTTGTGCAAACAAAGTACGAATTTTCGGTACACCCTGGGAACGAGGCCGCGCGCCCGCCTTGTGCGACCCAAGTCGATGAGCCGCCCGCCCTAGTGATCCTTCCCGCCGACCGGAGCCCGACCGACACGGTCGGTGCATCCGCGCGGTTTCCAGTCTCGGCCTGCCCGGCGCAGGCCAGCCTGCAGCTGCCAGCGTGCGCCAGTCCGGGCTTCCGGTGCTCGTGCTCACGGAGCCCGGCCCGGAAACAACGAAAAGAGTTCGGGATCGAAGGGGGTTGGACGCTGCCCGCTACCGCTCCCCAGTGCGCCGGCTGCGGGATCCCGAAGGGCGGGCAGGGGCCTGCCCGACCGGCGGCCGGTGGTCTCCGCCCGGGGCCTTGGGAACATCAACTGCGACGACACCGGGCGACAGACGACGATCAGTGCGCAAGTGCGCCGCCTGTCCGTCGACAAGTTGCGATCCCATGGACAAATATGCGAACATGCAGCCAAAATCATCGTTGTATAGGCGAAAATAGGAGAATGTCCCGCGTCAGCGACCAGCCCGGCGGCCAGTGCCGAGGACCAGCCGACGATTACCCTTGGCGACCCGACGGCCGCAGCCCGGATATCCGACGAGACCGGGCTCACCATCCTGAGCGGGGCGTTGCTGCGGATCAGCGCAAGCCTCGACTTTGACACCGTTCTCCGCGAAGCGGTCGAGGAAGCCCGCGCGGTTACGGGTGCGCGCTACGGCTGGATCACAACCATCGATGAGCAGGGGACGCCCGAAGGCTTTGTCACTTCGGGCCTCAGCGAGGACGAGCGCCGCCGGCTGGAGGAGTGCCCCGATGCGCCACGGCTCTTCAAGCAGCTCCGTAGCCTCCCGGGGCCGTTCCGGGTCGCAGACTTTGCGGACATCGCGCTTGCATTCGGCGTGACAGTGGACATCGTGCCGTCCCGGGTCTGCATGAGCATCCCGATGCATCATCTCGGTGCCCGGGTGGGGAACCTCTTCTTCGGTGGCAAGGCTGGCGGCGCCGAATTCACCGATGCGGACGAGGAGATCCTGGCGCCGGTCGCCGCGCAGGCGGCCGCCGCCATCGTCAACGCCCGTACCTATCGGGCCGAGCAGCGCGCCCGCGCCGACCTCGAGGCCCTGGTCGAGACGTCGCCGATCGGTGTCGTAGCGTTCGATGTACGGACTGGCCGGCCAGTCTTGCTCAACCGCGAGGCGAGGCGAATGTTGGAGGGCCTCTGCGACTCTTGCCCGGGCGAGCACCCGCTTGAGGGGATGACGTGCCGGGTCGCCGACGGCCACGAGCTGGCGCTCGACCGCCCGTCGCTCGCACGGGCGCTACGCCGTGCAGGGAAGCGGCACGCCGAGGAGGTCGTGCTTTCGACGCCCGGCCACCGCAGCATCACGACGCTCGTCAGCACAACCCCGATGCGCCAGGAGGACGGCGCGGTCGACTCCGTGGTGGTCACCGTGCAGGACCTCGCGCCGCTCGCGGCGCTGGACCGGATGCGCACGGAATTCCTGGGCATGGTCAGTCACGAGCTGCGCACGCCGCTCGCGGCCATCAAGGGCCTGACCACGACGCTGCTGGGTTCCGCACAGGGCATCGCGCCGGTGGAAACGCGGCAGTTCTACCGAATCATCGACGAGCAGGCCGACCGCATGAGCGCGTTGATCACCGACCTGCTCGACGCCGGGCAGATCGGCACCGGCATGCTCTCGGTCGCGATCGCTCCCACTGAGGTGGGCGAGCTGATTGAGGAGGGGCGGGCCGCCTTCCTGTCCGTCGGCTACCGGCACTCGGTCGTGATCGACCTACCGGCGGGCCTTCCAACCGTGATGGCGGACCGAGGGCGCATCGTGCAGGTGCTGAACAACCTGCTCGCCAACGCCGCCCGGCATTCCCCCGAGACCAGCCCGATCCGGCTCACGGCCGAGCGTGATGGCCCGCACGTCGCGATCACCGTCGCGGACGCGGGCCAAGGCATGACTACGGAGCAACTAGCGCGGCTGTTCCGCAAGCTCGGCGACACCGGTAGCGGTGCGCGCAGCGTCAGGAGCGGACTGGGGCTCGCCATCTGCAAGGGGCTGGTGGAGGCCCACGGCGGACACATCCGGGCCGAAAGCGCCGGGCCGGGCCGGGGGGCGCAGTTCATCTTCACCGTACCCCTGGCCGGGGAAGGCGCCGGCCGAGCCGGCAAGGCAATGGACCGGCACGTGTCATCGGAGGGAACCGGGGAAAAGCCACGCATCCTGGTCCTGGAAGACGATCCGCAGATGCTGAGTTTCGTGCGGGACGCCCTCCACGAGGCGGATTATGTGCCGCTGATCGCAACCGACCACCGCGACCTGCGGCATCTCGTCGAGACGGAGAGGCCCGCCCTGGTCCTCCTCGATCTGGTCCTGCCAGGAACCGACGGCATCGAACTGATGGAGGCTGTACCCGGGCTGGCAGACCTTCCGGTCATCTTCATGTCCGGCTACGGCCGCGACGAGACCATTGCGCGGGCGCTGAAGGCGGGCGCCGAGGACTACGTTGTCAAGCCCTTCTCGGCGATCGAGTTCACCGCGCGGATCGGCGCGGTTCTCCGCCGCCGGGCCGAGCCGGGGCCGTTCGTGCTGGGTGAACTGGTGATCGACTACGCACACAGGCGGGTGACGCTCGGCGACGTTGTCGTGCAGCTGACGGCGACCGAGTACGAACTGCTCCGCGTGCTCTCGCTCGCCGGAGGGCGCGCTTTGACCTATCCGTCGCTGCTGCGGCAGGTATGGGCAGGGCGCGCCTACGCCAACGCAAAGCTCGTGCGCGCCTACGTCAAGCGGCTCCGCAGGAAGCTCGGCGACGACGCCAGCCAGCCGTCCTACATCGTCACCGAGCGGCGCGTCGGCTACCGCATGGCCCGGGCGGATGACGCCTGAGGGCTCGGTCGCCCGGCTCCGCCGCAAGTTTGCGCGGTTAGGGGGTCGGTATGCAAGAACTCCCGAGTTGAAGCCCGGGATGTGGGAGACCGAATTCGCATACCTGCCCAGCTGGCGCCCCGACGGGGCGTCGCGGAGATCGGGAGCTTCGTATCGCCTTGATGCGAATGGATGTGACGAACAACGACAGGGTCGCCCAGCGTGAAGATCTTTGCCGGGTACATCCGTATGAGCGGATTCGCGCCGCTGGATTTCATGAGCGGCGGCAGTGCCTCCGAGCGCGCAACCTCATCGATCCAAGACCAATCCGACACGCAGACTGCAACGGACGCTAACCGAGGACCTTGCCAATGAGAGCAATCAAGTGGATCGCAGCATTCGTGCTGGTTGCCGGCGCCGGCGGTGTCATCTTCTGGTTCTGGATCACGAGCCATCCCATGTACTCGCCCGGCGAAGGCGCCGAGCTTGACCTCAATCCGATCAGCCACAGTGCTGACGGTGCCTGGCACGTGAGCACGGACGTCTCACTGCACCATTTTGCAAGCGGCACGGGCCGCAACTTGCTCTACGTTCATGGCGGACCGGGCATCCCCGCGACGACCGCCGTACCGGGTCTCGACCTCAGCGGCTATCGCGTGCACTACTACGATCAGCGAGGTACGGGCCAGTCGTCCCGGCCCTTCCAGGGCGCTGTCTCGTCGAGCATGTTCAGGAACGTGCAAGCACTCGTGGGCGCGCTGGGTATCGCCCAGCAAGTCGCCGACATCGAACGCATCCGGCGCATTCTGGGCGACGAGCGGATGTTTCTCGTCGGCCACTCGTACGGCGCCCTGCTCGCTTCCCTATATGCAGCGGAGTTCCCCGACCGCGTCGAGAGGCTCATTCTGATCGCGCCCGCGAACCTGCTCGAGTTCCCTTCCCCCGAAGGCACCCTGTTCGACACTGTCCGCGAGCGACTGCCCAAGAGCGACCGCCAGGCCTACGATGCGTGGCTGGCGGAGCACCTGGACGTGGGCTCGGTGTTCGAGAGGAGCACGTCGGAACTGCGGGCCATTGATGGCGCCTTCCTGCCGTTCTTCGAGAAGGCGGCAGGCCCCGTGCCCCGCGGGTTCGCCGTGGAAATGGGTGTGTGGCACGTGCGTGCCCAGTACTTCGGCATGGGAAGGAGCCATGACTGGCGGCCCAGCCTGGCGTCGTACAGCGGCCCTGTTCTGATTGTGCATGGCGGCTACGATCTTCAGTCGCTCGATGTGTCCGAGAGCTATGCCGCTTCCTTCGGGGGGCCGGCGGACGTGCGAACCATCGCCCAGGCCGGTCACTTTCCCCACTACACCCATCCTGCTGAAGTCGTCGGGATCATTGAACGTTTCCTGGCTGCGGAGCACGCAAACTGATTCCCTTCCAGGGATGTCGGGCAATCGGGTCTGCAGGTCCGAAGCAATTCTCCTGACATGCTTGCCGCGATGATCGCGGAAGACCTCTACGGAAACCCGCTCGATCAAAGTTCGAGAAAGGATGCACGGCGTTTGACGACGTTGGCGAAATGGCATTCGCACGCGCCCGGACCGCTGATACCCCGTTCGTGCTCGGACGGCGTAGCGTCCTCCCGCCAACCCGGGTGGTCGCGCCGGTCTCGCCGGTGCGGAGCGCGCTCTCAGCGACCCCGGGGCGTCCGGCAGCAGTGCACACTCAGGGTCGCGTAAAACCCGCCGGAGCTGGACCGGCGTGCAGGCGTTGGGAGGGGCGGGAATGGTGAGGGGGTACGGAAGGCCGGCGGTGCAGGTGGTGTCGGGATGGTTCCTGACCGGCCTCACGGCATCGTTGATGGCATGCGGCGGCGAGAGCGCCCTGCCAGTCGTCAGGGAGGCTGCCGGGCTGCCGCTGCAAACGGCCCTGTTTGCGCATCAGGCTCCGTTGATCAACCTCGACGGTCAGTTGCATGCGGGAGCGGACGTTGCCGCGCCGGCCGGGGCCCTGCCCGTTGTGGCCGTCCACGGCGATGCGAGCGTGTCGCACGGGACGGTCCGCGACGGGGTGGGCGCGGCGGAACTGATCGCCTACCTGCAGGCGGACGGCGCTGCGGGCGGCGCCCCGGATGACGGAGACGGCGCGGATGTGCAGCTCCTCCCCGGGGGTCTCGTTGTCCGCTTCGCCGCCACGCCGCCAACCGTCCATGTCGCGGCCGGCACGCCCGCGGAGTTGATCGACGAAACGGTCCGCGTGGTACAGGCGATCAACGCGGCCTTGCCTCCCGCGTGGCAGCTGGGGTTCAACCCCGACCCCATCGCTGCCGGCACGCCGGCCCTTGCGGACGGGATCATCCTGATCACCTTCGCACCGCAAGCCAGTTGGCCCGCCGAAGCCGTACCGCCGGGCGACGCGGACATTGGACTCGCGGAGCCGCGATACGGGGTCGTGCCGACGGGCGACCCGGAGGTCCCTTGGCTTCTTGAGATCGTCGCAGGCCGGATCTGGGTGGACCCCTCGGAGACCGAGGGGGTGGAGCGGCTGGGCGTCATCGCGCACGAGCTCATCCACCTGCTCGGCCGCAATCACGTGGATCCCGGGCGCTTTCCGGAGACCCTCATGGTGGCCGGCGGCAGCGACGCGCTGTCGGAACACATCCTGCATGGCCTCGATCGCGAGGCGCTGCATGCGGTGTACGGCCGCCTTCCGGCGGGAACGACGCCCGAGCGCATCGCGGACGAGCTGGGACCGTGGTCCGACGCCGCCATGCACGTCCGGGGGGAGCTGGAGATCCGAGACCAGCAAATCGCTTTCGGGGCGGCGCTCCGGAACGGGCTGGCGCAGCCCTGGGCGGTCGGGCCGACCCCGCCTGTCGACTTGGGTGACAACGCCGCGCTCTCGGGCAGCGTCGTCTGGACGGGCCGGCTGCTGGGGCTCACGCCGGAAGCGGAGACCGTCGCCGGTGGCGCCGAGATGGCCGTGGACTTGCTGACCATGTCCGGCTCGTTGGACCTTACCGGGCTCGAACACTGGCCCGCCAACGCGGCACC
Source organism: Rhodospirillales bacterium (assembly GCA_009839325.1). Lineage (GTDB taxonomy): Bacteria > Pseudomonadota > Alphaproteobacteria > TMED109 > TMED109 > VXPW01. The sequence continues at coordinate 11,254 of VXPW01000012.1, read as the reverse complement.
GGGACCGTCGGGGAGCGGTGCGACCTGGCGCGACGGGCGGCTGGGCTACCGGATCGCGGTGCGCGGCAACACGTTCGTCCAGACCGGCGGCGATGCGGGCGTGGTGACGGGCGCGATCTTCGGTCCGTCCCATGAGGGCATGGGGGGCGTTCTCGTTCGCGAGGACCTGAGTGCGGGCTTCGGCGGCAGGCGCTGAGGCCCATTCCTGCCGAAGACGGTGCCGGGGCCGAGGCGGCGCCAGCGGTCAAGCGCTCAGTTGCCCGGTGAACCGCTGGCGACGGCTTCCACTGCCTCCATCACCCGCAGCAGGTTGCCGCCCCAGAGCTTCGCGATCTCGTCCTCCCGGTATCCCCGGCGCACGAGCTCGATCGTGACGTTCAGGGACTCCCCGACCTGGTTCCATCCTTCGATGCCACCGCCGCCGTTGAAGTCCGACGTGATGCCGACGTGATCAATCCCGATGCGGGCGACGGCATAGTCGATGTGATCGACAAGGTCGCCGACCGACGCCCTGGGCCACGTTCGGTCAAGCCGAACGCGCCCGGCGACGTAGGCGTCCCGCTCTGCCTCGCTCATGCGCTCCCAGTCCAGGGCATCGTTGAGACCAAACTCGGCCCGGAGCCGCGCAAGGGCGTCCTGCTTCTCCTCGGGAACCGCCCGCAAGTAGGAATCGAAGGCGACGATGGAGACCATGCCGCCGTTCCGGCCAAGGGCCTCCAGGGTTTCATCGGAAAGATTGCGCGGATGGTCGCGCACGCCGCGCACCGCCGAGTGCGATGCGATCACCGGTGCGCGCGAGGTCCGGATGGCATCGAGCGCCGTGGGCATCGACGCGTGGGAGATGTCGACCATGATCCCGAGGGCGTTGGCGCGCGCGATCACGGCGCGCCCGAATGCGCTGAGGCCGCCGTGCTCGGCCTGTGGCTCGCCTCGGCGCCGGCTGGGCACTGCCGAATCGCCGATGTCGTTGTGGCCGTTGTGCAGCAGGCCCAGGTAGCGGACGCCGTACTCGTAGTAGGTATCGAGGAGTTCGGGATGGCGGCCCAGGGCATAGCCGTTCTCCATGCCCATGAGGGCCACGCGGCGCCCCTCGCGGTGGAGGCGGCGGACATCGGCGGCCGTGAGCGCGAGACCGATCCGGTCGGGATGCTGGGTGTCGGTCATGCGCCGGATGGCGGCCACCTTGACGAACGCATCGGCCACGGCCCGCGCATAGCCGGGGGAATTGCGGTCCCGCTGCGGGACGAACACGACGAAGAAGGCGGCGTCGAGCCCGCCGCGCTCCATGCCGGGCAGATCCACCTTCTGGCGGGGGAGCTTCGCCCGAAGGATGTCGTAGGCCGCGGTGCCGAAGTCGGGTGGGATGTCGATATGGGTGTCGATCGTGAGAACGCGGGCATGGACGGCCGTCGCCTTCGCCCGCAGGTCGGCCTCACTCGTTGCCATCGCGGGATTTGCCGCCAAAACGATTCCCAGCAGTACGAGCACCGGGATCGACGGCACTGGCATCCGCCGGCACGCCCGCTGTCGGGTCGTCAGCAGCGCGCTGCCGACCTGCCGCGTCATCTGAAGAGTCGCTCCGGTCGTCGTCGCGGCCGCGCAAGACAGTTGCGAACGTCCGCAATACGGAGTGAAGCGGTCGCGAATGGTCCACCTGCCATGGTCCGGATGAACCATTTGGGCGTGATGGATTGACCTGCCCGTGAACCTGTGCCCGGCGCCTGCTGCCCGTCCGAGAATCTTGCTGAGGGTCCAGTCCGGCCGGGTTTCCGAAGTTCCGTGCCCGCCCGGCGGCACCCCCACGGCCCCTCCCTCGGGACGGAGAGTGACTTGTGTTCGAGACCGCCCTGGGTGGGATCCGGGGAGCGGGCGCCGACCCGCATGGCCTACGGCACCGCGACAGTCGCCCGAGATCGGGACCGCCCGCGCTCGCGGGCGTCGACCAGTGGGCGACGTGTCATCGGTCGGGTGCTCGGCTCACCGGCGCGCGGCGGGCGTGCGCCTGATCCCGTGCTCGTCGGGGGCGTTGGCGGGCGGGCGCCGGCTCCGGGCAACCGCCATGCCTGTGAATCGTTGCGCCCCGCAGCCGGCGCAGGCCCATCCCACAGCATTGTGACAGGGCGTGAGCTTCGAGCGCCGACACCGATGGAGAGCACGTTCAGTCCTTGCATGGCGGACTCCGGCACCCGTGGCCTTGAGGTTGGCCTTCGGCAGTGGCGCATCAACGGCAATCGCGCGCTCTCCAGCGGGCAGAAACACCTGCGGTGCCCCCTGCACGCGCGCCTGCCGTTGCAACTGACGACTACGAGAAACACGAATATATGGACTTGCGATCGGGATTGAAATGCAGTATCATGAATTTAGAGAGAATAATACGTAACACGTGGAGAATATAAGGAGATATTCGTCACTCCTGCCCGCCATCGCGGGACACTGTGCCGGACGGAACGCAAGTACATTGGCCCGGTTCCGGCCGAACCCCGCCCAATCCGTTCCGTCGACAAGGGGGCAGCACCACCGGGAACGCAGGCGTGAAGTGACCCAGTTGGAAACCTTCGAACGCATCGTGGCCTTGCTCAACGAGGCCATGCTCGACGATACCCGCTGGCCAGAGGCCTCCGCGCTTATCGATGAGGCCTGCGGGACCAAGGGCAACACGCTGATCTTCGGCGCGAATCTTCCAGCGAACAACGTCCGGATCTTCTTCGCGAAAAGCTATGCACGCGGAGAAGATCGCTCAACCCAGCTTCGGGATTACTTTCGGCAGTACCACCCGACAGACGAACATCTCCCGCGCCTGCGGCAACTCTCTGACGGCAAGATCGTTCCCGTCGTCGACCTGTTCAGCGAGAGCGAGCTGCGAACGTCGCACGCGTATAACGAGGTCTACGCCCGCTACGGCATTCAGAATGGCTTGAGCGTGCGTCTGGACGGACCCTGCGGCTCCCGCATTGTCTGGAGCATCAAGGATCCCGTGGACACCGACGGCTGGACTGCCTCCAGGACCGAGATGATCGCGCGCGTGCTGCCGCACCTTCGCCAGTACGTCCGGGTGCGGTCCGCGCTCGAGGAAACAGAGGCCTTCGGGGCGTCGGTCATCGAACTTCTCGACCATCCTCAGGTCGGCGTCATCCAGCTGGACCCACGCGGGCAGATCATGGCGACGAACGACAGCGCCCGGGACGTGCTGTGCGGCAAGGACGGGTTGTCGGATGACGAGGGCGAACTTTGCGCTGCCTGGCCCGAGGACCACGCCAAGCTCCAGGCCCTCCTGGCGCGGGCATTGCCGCGCCTGGGAGAACAAGGTGCGAGCGGCTCGATGACAGTGCGGCGAAGGTCAATGCCGAGGTTTGGCCTGCACGTGAAGCCCCTGGGCAATCAACGGTTGGATGATCGCTCCGGGCGCGCGGCCGCGCTCGTGCTGATCGTCGACCCCGCGAAGCGGGTGCGGATCAGGCCGGCTCTCGTCGAGGCGGCACTGGGGCTTACGCCGACGGAGGCCGCGATCGCGACGCAGCTCGCGGAAGGTCGGACCCTCCGGCAGATCGCAGCGGCAACCGGTCGCGGATACACCACCGTTCGGACGCATCTCAGCCACATCTTCGTCAAGCTCGAGTGCTCGCGGCAATTCGATGTGGTGCAAGCCGTCCGAGCGCTGTCGAGCCTGCCGGCATCCCGGGACTAGGCGGGCGCGCCGGCTTCGCCGGCGCCTCGTGCCTCACGGCGCAATGCGTCTCGCCGGTATCCCGTAGGCGCGCTGAATCGGGTACCGGTCAGGATCCGTCGGATACGCGACCGACAGCGAAGTACCGAGCACGAAATGACCTCAGGACTGCCGGAAGAAACGGACGCGTGATCGCCAGCACGATGCTTCAACAGGACGGTCGCAGCCAGTGCAGCCGGTGGTGTACCGCGGGCCGTCGCTCGTGTGAAACGCTTGGGCTACAACGCGATCACGCTGCAAATCCGCCTGAACCCCAGCCCGCGCTCAGGCCCCGTCCCGCAACCAGGCGCTCTCGACCGTCGCCTTGAAGATGCGTGACACCGCGCTCGCATCGAACCACTGAGCCACTTTACGACCAGGCCGGGGTTGAGCGAGCGAGAGCGCTCCCCTTCCGGGACACCGCGGTCTCTCTGTCTTGACGGGGAGAAACGGGCAGGGCCGGCCATCGTGTCATGCCGACGGTTGTTTTGGGCTCGACTCGCCACACGGGCAGCGGCAGCGTGGAATATTCGCTATATATTCGCATATATCATGCAATTATTCACACCATAGTAGCGCTACTGTTCATATACTTGTCCTGTAGGACGATGTGCTTCGCCAACCGTCGAATGGCCGGTCGCAACGGTCGGCACACATGCATTGTGGCGGGGTTTCGTCTGCTCGCTATGGGTTCGCGCTGTTCGACGGGCGCTGGCTGCTTGCTGATCCGTAGCCGCCTTCTGCGTGTTCATTCCAACTGGAGAGCTGCATGCGTATCCACCACCCGGTGATCATGGCGATCGCCTTGACCTTGACAATGACGGTCTGCAACCAGCAGCAGGCTCTGGCTGCCTCGGAGACGGCTTCCAACGCACCGGAGTTGCCGCCAATGGAAGCCGGTCCCATGGCGGAAGCCCCGTCCGAGTACGGGATCGGCACTGCGTTTGTCAGCAACCTCACGGTGAACGGAGAGACGAGAGTCAATACCGACACGATGGTTCAGAAGATCGAGCGTGACGGTCGAACGCTTGATGTCTACAAACACTCAGCCGCGTCTCCGGACCCAGGTGGGGCCTGTGCCGGTGAGACGCACGCCCTCTGGGACTCGAAGACGCAGAACTGGGCTGGCTGCATGGCCAACGGCGAAGTCCTTGGCGAAAGCAAGCCCTACACCGCCCGCTTCGAGTGGCCGCTTCAGGTCGGCAAGACATGGCGCACGCAGCCTCGCTGGGTGGACCACGTGCTCCGCCCCGAATGGAGTGGCGAGTACTGGGCCGATTACGAAGTCCTGGCGTATGAGGAGGTGACCGTGCCGGCCGGGCGGTTTATGGCCTTCAAGGTCGGGACCACCCAGACGCAATTCAACGACTGGTACGAGACCACCTGGTATTCGCCGGAGCTTGGCGCCGTCGTCAAGGCCGCTTGGGGCCGTAAGCAAGAAAATGGCTACGGGCCGTTGGAGGGTAGCTGGGAACTGGTCAGCGTCGATTTCAAGTAGGAGCGCGGGTGCCCGCCCGCGGGATGCGGACCCGACCTGCGGGCGGGCGCCAGATCAGCCTTGAAGCATGATCGATGGCAGTGACCGCCGACTTCTTCCATGCGATCTGGTCCGGTACACCAGCTGATGAGGCAATTGATGCTCAATGGAGCGGTGGAAACATTTGATGTCGTCATCATCGGGGCCGGTCTCTCAGGCGTAGGCACCGCCTACCATCTCATGCACCGATGTCCCACCAGGAGCTTCGTGATCCTGGAAGGCCGCGATGTCATCGGCGGAACCTGGGATCTCTTCCGCTATCCGGGAGTCCGCTCTGACAGCGACATGCACACGCTGGGGTACAACTTCAAACCCTGGAAGGCTGCCGAGGCCATCGCTGACGGGCCGTCAATCCTGGAATACGTGAACGAGACGGCCGACGAGAACGGGATTCGGGACCGCATTCGATTCGGGCACCGGGTCCGGAAAGCGGATTGGTCCAGCGCCGATGCCACTTGGGCCGTGGAGGCCGATTGCGACGGCAAGGTCGTGCGGTTCGCGTGCAACATGCTCCTGTTGTGCGGCGGGTACTACGACTACGAGAACCCGCACCGGCCCGTCTGGGATGGCGAGCGCGACTTCAAGGGCACGGTCGTCGTCCCCCAGTTCTGGCCGGAGGACCTGGATTACCGCGACCGTGAGGTCGCAGTGATCGGATCGGGGGCAACGGCCATGACGCTGGTGCCGGCGATGGCCATGGGCGGCGCGCGGCACGTCGTCATGGTGCAGCGTTCACCCACCTACGTCGTGTCGCTCCCCAGCCGGGACAAGATCGCCAATTTTCTTCGCCGCGTCCTGCCGGACCGACTGGCCTACGCCATCACCCGCTGGAAGAACGTGATCCGTGTCAGCCGCTTCTATCGCATTTCCCGCAGGAAGCCGGAACGCGTGAAGACCTTGCTGCTGCGGCTGGTACGGAAGGCGCTCGGGCCTGAATTCGACGTGGAGAAGCACTTCACGCCGCACTACGCCCCGTGGGACCAGCGTATCTGCCTGATCCCGGACAATGATCTGTTCGATGCCATCAAGAGCGGCCAGGCCAGCATCAGAACCGAGGAGATCGACCGGTTCACGGACGACGGTCTCCGACTCGCCAGTGGCGAAGTGGTGCGGGCCGATGTGATCGTCGTCGCCACCGGCCTGCGTCTGCAGGTGTTGAACGGCCTGTCACTGAGCGTGGACGGAAGAACGGTCAATGCGCCGGACCACTTGTCCTACCAAGGCATGATGCTGTCGGACGTGCCGAACCTGATCCTGACGTTCGGGTACATCAATGCAAGCTGGACCCTGCGGGCCGACCTGACGGCGGAGTTCGCCTGTCAAGTGGTCAACGAACTGGAACGCACGGGCAACCGCCAGGCCACACCACGTCTTACGGAAGAGGCCATGCGCGAGATGCCGCTCAAGCCATGGATTGACTGCTTTTCTTCGGGGTACATCCAGCGGGCGATGCATCGGTTTCCCAAACAGGGAGACCGGGACCCCTGGCGCAACACACAGGACTACCTGGCGGACCGTAAGTCCTTGAAGGGGGCACCGATCGCCGACGGCGTGCTCCAGCTCTCCAATCCGCAAGGCAGCTAAGGTGCCGCATGCGGAAGGGATGTCGGCAGCGTCAATACGACGACTGGTACGAAACCACCTGATATTCGCCGCCGTTCGGCACCGTCGACAAGGCCACCTAGCGTCCTACGCAGAAAAGCGGCTACAGGCCGCTTGAGGGCAACTGGGAGCTCGTTGACGTTGAATTTGGGTTAGAAACGCGGGTACCGCTTGCCGCTCTTGTTCACCTCCGGCCGGCGAGCGAATTCCGCTGAACCTGGCAACGACTTGGCGACACTAATGCGCGAGGGCTGCCGAGCAGGTCATGGTTGCAGGCCCTGAAGTAGTCAGGACGAAATCTGTCTGTAGAAGTCAGGACTTGATCGGACAGCGTTGTCGCGACGCCGTGCCCGCTTCCGAACCATGCGAATCGGTGCCCGGATCTGCCCCCGAGAACCGTGTCGGGCTTCACAGAGTTCGTTCCGGGAACGGAGACGTTCAGGCCATGCTCCATGAAGGGCTGCATCGACACGGAAGGGGCAGTGCCCTCCACCCATGTCGGCGAGTCGTGGCAGTGCCCGCTGGCCCAGGGAAGCTCCTGCGCGACCGTCGCCGAGGCGGACCCCGCCGTTCCCGCTGCCGCCCGCACGGCCGTGCTGTTCGGAGATCCGCTGCCGGCAGCGCACCGCCAGCCGGACGGGACCGGAGTTGGCAACCGGCGCTACCAGGGCGAAGCCTGTGCCGATGATTGCGAGCCGCTCGCCTGGCTCGCGACACTGTTCCGGGCGGTCGCCAGCGACGATTCGGCCCGCGTGCCGCCGGAAGCTCCCACGACCGGCCAGGACGGAACGGTGCCGTCCAGCGCATCCGGCCCTGCGATTGCGGACGACGCCTCCCTCCGCGTGCCCGAGGTGCTGGGTCGCACCTGGATCGCTCCCTTCGTCGACGCGGACGGCATCTACCGCGAGGCCCGCTGGGTGCGCGTGGTGCTGGAACGGCCGGCTGGAAGCTCCCGTGATCGGGCGCCTGCTGGAGCTGTTCGAGGGCCCCGCAGCCCCCGCGTCTTGGTCCCCGCCGTCGGTGCCCGCTGCGGGCCGATGCAGAACTCGAGGCCGGTCAGCCGGTCGGTGCCGAATGGATGGCCGACCAAGAACTGGCCGCTCGGCCATACCTGGTGCGAACGCCCCCGGTCAAGCCATCGATGGGGCTGGCACGGTCTGCCTGCCGTGCGTCGGTGTTTTCACCAACCCCGTCGATCTCCAGCGTGGCCGTGGCGCCCATGTCAGGCGCACCGGCGAGATCAGTCCGGGCGTCATCGGCACGGTCGAGAACACTTGCCGCCGCAATTGAAGGGTCAACTAGCGCCTGGCGGAGTAGGGCGGGTTGCACCGTCCGGGAACGACTGCGCCTTCCGCAACGCTGGAATTGCGGCGACGTGAGAAGTCGGCAGATGGGGCCCCCTTACCGGGTGCCTGATAGCCTCTCGATTTCATCCTTAACGCCGTTCTCGATGGCCGAAACTGTGCTGTCGATTCGCGCGCTCCGGGTATCGACTTCGGCATAGCGAACATGGCGGTCGAGCTTGGCAAGCATCGTCTTGTTGATCGTAGCGGCCCGCGAAAACCCTTCGGAGTCAAGCGTCCACGCGAGGGATACAACGATACTGAAGTCACGGTTTCTGGCGCCGCTGTAGTTCGTTAATCGATATTCCTTGCCTAGTGTGAGTGGGCGCTCATTGCTCAAAGAGAATCCGGGTTTCGCTACGTATTGGATCTTGGTTCGTTCCCAACTACCAGTGTCCAGTGCGCTTCCTGATACGCCTCCTCCACTACTGGGCTTAACGAAATCGTTCCATCCAAAGCTCGCAAAAAGCGAAGCCAGACGATGCTTCAGGGAACCATCAAGTGCATCAATCGTAGGGCGAATATGTTTCCGGTAGACGTTGTCGACAGTGTCCATGTCGCCTTGGGAAGGCGCAGGAGCCAATCTGTCTTCCACGAAGACGGTCATTTCCGGGTCAGCCTCACAGCGGTCGAGGAAGCCGTGCAAATCGTCGAACGGCACAACCTCGCCAGCGCTTCGCGACTGGCGTTCCGCGCCTCCGTACACTACTGCCTTGAGGGTGATGTCCGGAACTGCTCTTGCGACGGAATCCAGCGATACGAAAAAGTCCGAAGCGATCGTTGCACCTGACTTGATTTCGACGGCGCCGAATCCCGCTGCAGTCTTGAGCAGGAGATCGCATTCCAGTCCCCGGCTGTCTCGGAAAAAGGACAGGTTCGAAGATCGGCCGCGATTGAACCGGTGCTTCAAAGCCTCCACGACGACCATGTTTTCGAATAGCGGACCGCGCAGGGGATGGGAGGAGACCTGATCGGCCCTTTCGATGCCGATGAGATAGGCGGCGAGCCCGACATCGTAGAAGAAGAGCTTGGGTGTCTTGACCAGGCGCTTGCGAAGATTTGCGTAGAACGGCGGCAGGCGGAAGGCGATGTAACTTCTCTCCAGGAGGTCCAGCCAGTTCCGCACGGTCGTGTGGGAAACCCCTGCATCCGAACCCAGAGACCCGGAGTTGACCAATTGACCGACCCGGCCAGCGCAGAGTCGGATGAAGCGCCGGAAATTCGCTACGTTGCGAATTTCGCCCAGCTGGCGGACGTCGCGCTCCACATAGGTTTCGAAATAGTCGCCCAATGCCTGTCGCGGCTCGATGTCTTGGTCGAAAATGCGCGGATAGAACCCGGAATAGAGAACTTCGTCGAGCGTGCCGCTGGCACCCGTCTGTTCGCGCTCTCCAAGCGTGAAGGGCAGGAGGTGTAACAGGCCCGTTCTTCCCGCCAGCGACTGGCCGATCGCTTCCGACAGCTTGAAGTGCTCGCCGCCTGTCAGGACGAACAGGCCGTTCCGACCCTTTTCGTCGGCCACGACCTGAAGGTACGACACGAGATCTGGAACGCGCTGGATTTCGTCGAGGATAGCGCCTTCGCCAAGTCGGGCGAGAAACCCGCGCGGGTCGGATTCGGCGAATTCCCGATTGTCGGGTGCTTCCAGATTGACATAGGCAAGACCGGGAAAGGTCTCGCGGCAGAGCGTGGTCTTGCCGGATTGGCGCGGCCCGGTAACGGTGACGAAGGGATATTGCCCGAAGAGCCGTTTGAGGCGCGGCGCGATTTCGCGTTCGATCATGAAGGCAGCTTAGCGAGGGGATGCACAATCCGCAACTAGTACTTTCATATTGTGCGCATCACTTGCTGCCACGGATTTGCACCCCCCCATGACGCCCGCGCACCGCAAGCGGATCTTCGAGGCCCACGACGGAATCTGCGGGTACTGCGAGAAGCCGATCGATGGTCCCTTCGAGGTCGACCATCTGCTGCCACTGGCGCTCAGCGGTGCGGATGACGACGGCGGCAACACGGTGCCGATGCACGTCGAGTGCCACCAACTCAAGACCTTCGGCCGCAAGCGCCGGCGGGAAGGGTGCGATGTCCATCGGATCCCCACGACCAGGCGCACCCGGATGTCGCGGGTCGATGGCCCACCGTGGTCCTGCCGGTCGCTGACCCACCCGCATCTGGTCAGGAGCCCTGACGGATCCGTCTACCTCCGGGACGGCACGGAACAAAAAATGCGGTAGGCGGACGGATTTCGGTTGGTGGTCTGCGTGACGTCCATTGACGAATGCGGAGAGGGCATTCCGGGGGAACTGCGAGGTCGGCGGCGAAGGTATGGTCCGCGGACAGGTTCTTAGGATGGAGCCAGGGCGGGTCTTACAGTCGCTGAGGCGCGAGGCATCGAGATGCAACGTACTTGGCCGCTGATGCGCATCGGTCTTGTTGGATTGGCGGTGGTGCTGGCGGGGGCCTTGGCGGCGCGTCTGTGGTTTGAACTGCAGGTGGCCATCCATCGCGTCGATATTCCCATTGCAGCGACGAATTCGGTCAACGGACTCCCCCTGCGCGTAGCGGTTCTGGGCGATCTCCATGTGGGGCACGGCATCACGGACCTCGAGGTCCTACGCCGCGTGCTGCACGCTGTCGTTGCCGAGCATCCCGACCTCATCCTTTTCGTCGGCGACTACACAGCCGACATCAGAGAGGGGATCGAGCACCTGCGGCAGCCGATCGTATCGATGATCAAGCAAGTTTCGCTGCACGCGCCCACTTACGCCGTGCTGGGCAACTACGAGACCCAGACCGGTCGGCAGGAATGGCTGGATGCCTTCCGTCGCGCTGGCGTTGTCGCTTTGGAAAACGCAGTCACAACCGTGATGGTCGGTGATGCTCAGATATGCGTGCGGGGGTTGGGCGACTACTACACTGGCAGATTGCGCTGGGTCGATTGGCCGGAGGCCTGCTCGACCAGCGTCAAGATCACACTCACTCACGATCCGGCCGGAGCCTTTGTCCGGGCCTCCGACGGCATCGTGTTCGCCGGACACACTCATTGCGGGCAAGTTCGGCTGCCTTTCG
>VXPW01000022.1:166008-169611 GCA_009839325.1 Rhodospirillales bacterium | reverse complement strand
GGCAGAATCGGACCTGGACGCTGAGCGAGAGCTACGCGCAGCGTCGTCATGACACCATCGTTGGCGCAGCTGGCAACGGCGGCAATACCATCGAGCGTCGAGAGCATTTCCGGAGCAAGCTGTCCGTCCAGGACGGACACTCGGGGATCATCGCTCCAGCGGGCCAGCGCGGCCTCGGCGCCGTCGGCGATCACGACCGCGGCATTGCCGGCGCCAAGCGCCGTCGCCAGTTGCGCGCCCGCCGTGTCCATCCTAGGACCCAGGCAGAGCACCACCCCGCGCGACGCGAGGTAAAGCCGGTTCGATTCACCGGTTGGCCCAGGAAGGTCCAACGGAGCGAATTGGAAGCGCCCGCCACGTTCCTCGGGCTTCCATCGAAACTGACCGGCGTCTGCCTGTTCGTCTCGCTGCGGATTGCGGAGACACGCGGCCTCGTCGGCGTAGTCGATCGTGGCCCCCGCTTCCGCGCCATGCTTGTGCCGACTGAATTCGAGACCTCGCGCCGCAGTCTGAACCGCTCGCTGCACCCGCCTGCGGTCGACCAATGCGCCCTCCGGAACGCCACTGGGCTCGGTGAGGCCGCGCGTCAGTCGCCGCATGTAGTGGGGACCGCCCGCCTTCGGCCCGGTCCCGCTCTCGCCCTCGCCGCCGAATGGCTGCGACCCCACAACTGCACCGATTTGGTTCCGATTCACATAAATGTTTCCTGCGCAGATGTGGTCGACCGCATGCTGAACGCGATCATCGATGCGAGTGTGCAGTCCGAACGTGAGGCCGTAGCCGGCAGCGTTGATGGCTTGAAGGACGGCGTCGATGTCTTCGGCAGCGTACGTCGCGACATGCAGGACTGGCCCGAAGATCTCCTCGCTCAACGACTCGATCCCATCCACCTGTACCACGCTCGGCGGCACGAACAGGCCTGTGCCGGGAGCTACAGCGCGTTTCAGTAGGCGCCCATCACGCTCGGCGTCACTGCAGTAGTCTTCGATGTGGTCCCGCGCCTGGCGGTCAATGATCGGTCCGATATCGGCGGCGAGATCCCAGGGATCGCCGATGCGCAGCTCGTCGATCGCACCGTACAACATCGCGAGGATCCGCTCCTCGACCTCTTGCTGGATATAGAGGATGCGGAGCGCGGAGCAGCGCTGGCCAGCGCTCTGGAAAGCGGACACGACGATGTCGCGCACCGCTTGCTCGGGCAGCGCGGTGGAATCGACGATCATCGCATTCAAGCCGCCGGTTTCGGCGATCAGCGGAGCGTGCGGTGCAAGGCACTCTGCCATCGCGCGATTGATGCGCCGAGCGGTTTCGGCCGAACCGGTGAAGCACACGCCGTCGACCTGCGGGTTGGATACCAGCGCCGATCCCACCCTCTCCCCGTCGCCGAACAACAACTGCAATACATCCCGAGGAATGCCGGCCTCGTGCATCAGAGCGACGGCGCGGGCCGCGATCAGCGGGGTTTGCTCGGCCGGTTTGGCAACGACCGCGTTGCCGGCGGCCAGCGCGGCGAGTATCTGCCCGGAGAAGATTGCGAGCGGAAAATTCCACGGGGAAATGCAGGCAACGATCCCGAGCGGGACGCAGTTGCCGGTACCACATTCCCTGATCGCCTCATTGGCATAGAAGCGGGCGAAGTCACACGCCTCGCGCACTTCCGCGACGCTGTCGGACATGGTCTTACCCGCTTCCCGGGCCGCGAGTGCGAAGAGTTCCGGCGCGTGCGCTTCGTAGAGATCGGCCACGTGGCGCACGCGGCTCGCTCGCTCCCGAACCTCCATCGAAGCCCAGAAGGCGGCGCCCTTGCGGGCGACCGCCAACGCTGCGGCAATGTCCGCTGACGCCGACCCCGTGACATAACCCACGACATCGTCGTGCCGTGCCGGGTTCCGCACTTCCCGGCGCAGCGCTCCGCTTTTCGGTCCCGCAACCGGGGGAGCCGCTTCCCATTGGGCGGACCGGAAGGACTGGCGTTCGCGCTCCAGCGCCGCCAGCTGCAGGGGATCGGTAACGTCCCATCCCTTCGAGTTTCGGCGTTCGGGCAGGAACAAGTCCGCCGGCGCGGCAATGCGCGGGTTGGCGATCGTGCCGCCCAGCTCCTCGACCGCCGCCAGCGGGTCCCGGGCGATTTCCTCCGGCGTCACGCTCGTGTCGACAATCTGGTTCACGAACGAGCTGTTGGCGCCATTCTCGAGGAGGCGGCGCACAAGGTAGGCGACCAGATCGCTGTGGGCGCCGACCGGCGCGTAAATCCGGCACCGGACGCCTCGTGCCCGCCGCACGGCCTCGTGCAGGGCTGCTCCCATCCCGTGCAGACGCTGGAACTCGAACGCTGACGTGTCGTCGGCCATGTGCAGCACTGCTGCGATCGTGTGCGCGTTGTGGGTCGCGAACTGCGGGTAGATGCGGTCCGTCATGCCGAGAAGTTTGCGCGTGCAGGCGAGATACGAGACGTCGGTGCATGCCTTGCGGGTGAAGACCGGGAAGCCGTCGAGACCAAGCGTCTGCGCACGTTTGATCTCGCTGTCCCAATACGCACCCTTGACGAGCCGGACCATGATCCGGCGTTCCAGTTGCCCGGCCAGCCCGTACAGCCAGTCGATGACGTGCGGCGCTCGTTTGCCATAGGCCTGCACCACGACCCCGAAACCATCCCAGCCGGCGAGCGCGGGGTCTGCCAGCACGGCTTCGATCACGTCCAGTGAAAGCTCCAGGCGGTCGGCCTCCTCGGCGTCCACGTTCAGGCCAATTCCGGCGGACTTGGCGAGCAGGGCGAGCGAATGCAGGCGTCCGACCAGTTCGGATAGCACGCGGTCCCGTTGGCTGAACTCGTAGCGCGCGTGCAAAGCGGAGAGCTTCACCGACACGCCCGGGCGGGCGCCAATCCCCGGTCCTCCGGCATGGCCTTCGAGGGCGACTATCGAATCGGAGTAGGCGAGGTGGTAGCGCCGAGCGTCCTCCGCGGTACGGGCCGCCTCGCCCAGCATGTCGTACGAATAGGTGTAGCCGCTTGCCTCCCTTGGCGCCGCCCGGGCCTTCGCCTCTCCCATGTCGCGCCCCAGCACGAAGCGATGGCCGAGTTGACGCATCGCACGGGCAAGCGCGGTGCGGATGATCGGTTTGCCGATCCGCCTGACGGCCCGGTGAAGCACCCCGGCCAGCCCCTCTCGGCCGCCGCCAAGCACCTTGCCGGTCAGGTGCAGAGCCCGGGTGGAGGCGTTTACCGCTGAGGAGGTCGAGCTTCCCAGATGCGACGCCCAATCCGACCTGACGATCTTGTCCTTGATCAGGTCATCGATCGTTTCGGTATCCGGAATCCGCAGCAGCGCTTCGGCCAGGCACATCAGTGCGACGCCCTCGCGGCTGGACAGGCCGTACTCAACGAGAAAGGCTTGCATGATCGGAGTTCTGCCAGCTCCCCGTACGGCGTGAACCAGTTCGACAGCATGTCCGACGATCGTTTCCCGATCGGTTTTTGTGAGGCCAGCCTCGCGAGTACAGTCGCGCACCGCGTCGGCCTCGTTCATGAGGAGCGCAGCGCGTACGGACGCTCGCAGTTCCAGCAAACGGCCGGGCTGATCAAGCACGAACAATCCTCGTTTC
>VXPW01000022.1:108617-165908 GCA_009839325.1 Rhodospirillales bacterium | reverse complement strand
CGCTCGCAGTTCCAGCAAACGGCCGGGCTGATCAAGCACGAACAATCCTCGTTTCGTCAATCATCCCTTCGTGCATGGAAATAGTTGCGATACCGGACCGGTCAAACCGTCGCGGGACCGGTGGCCAACGAGGCCGTAAAGCGATTCCGGCTTCGTTTCGGCGACCAACAATTCGGCAGGCCGGAACTTGTCGGGCGCTGCAGTTCAACCAAGTGGTCTTCCCGGCCGACCTGCCGGCGAGATCGCCATCAAGGGACACGGGAAGTCTGCATCCGCCCCTGCCACCCAAATCCTCCCCGCATGCGTTCCAAGGTCGCTTCAACTCCAGGCATGCGGACGACCGTGCGAGCTTGCTGCCGGCTGAACGCCGGGCCTCGACCGAGCTCTGCGGGCCGCGTTCAGGGTCACGCCCCCTCGCAGCTGCCGCGACCCGCATTCGATCACATGGCTGCTATCGGCGGGGTCACGCAAACGGAATGAACTGCCGGAATTTCAGCTTGCTCAAATCCGTCCACGGAATCTAGTGTGGGGGAGAGATCAATCCCGCACGTGTCATTCAGGAATCACGCGGCCCAATGACTTCCCCATCCGAACTCACCGTCTATATCGACGTCAAGAGCCCCTACGCCTATCTGGCCATCGCCCCCACACGGGCGCTGGCGGCCGAGTTCGACATCGCACCGGTCTGGAAACCCTATACGCTGGAGATCCCGGATTTCCTCGGCGCGGTGGAGACCCGCAACGAGCACCAGTGGCGCAGAGTGCGCTACAGCTACATGGATGCCCGGCGCCTTGCGAACCAGGTCGGGCTGACGGTCCGCGGTCCGCAAAAGATATTCGACAGTTCGATCGCCCATATCGGCATGCTTCGGGCCCAGGAGCAGGGCCGGTTCCAGGCCTACATCGACCGCGTGTTCGAACGCTTCTGGAAGCGCGAGCTCGAAATCGAGGATCCGACCGTGATCGCTTCGGTGCTGGAGGAGGCGGGCGTACCGGCCGCAGACTTCGCGGGATGGGCGGAAGACGAGGGACGCCAACGCCACGACGCAATTCAGCGCGAGGCCGAGGACCTCGGCGTGTTCGGCGTGCCGAGCTACCTCTACCGGGACGAGTTGTTCTGGGGCGGCGACCGGCTGGGGATGTTGCGTGACCGTATCGAGGAGACGCTCGCCCGGTGATCGAACTGTGGATTCCGATCACGATCTTCGCCGCCTTTTGCCAGAACCTCCGAAGCGCTGTCCAGAAGCATCTCAAGGGAGTGCTTTCGGACACGGGCGCGACGTTCTCCCGGTTCGGCTACGGCTTCCCCGTCGTGTTCGCCTACGTGCTGGCGCTGCACTATGGCGCCGGCTTGGCGTGGCCGGAGCCCAACCTGCGTTTTGTCATCTACGGCCTCATCGGCGGCGCGGCACAGATCGCTGCGACATTCCTCCTTGTCTGGCTGTTCTCTTTCCGCGACTTTGCCGTCGGCACGACCTATTCCAAGACCGAGACGGTTCAGGCGGCGCTGTTCGGACTGGTCATCCTCGGAGACGGAGTGGGCCTTGCCGGCAGCATCGGGATCTTCGTCAGCCTGATCGGGGTGATGCTGCTCTCGACCGCGAAGTCCGGGCTCGCATGGCGGAAGCTGCTGCTCGGCTGGACCGAGCGGACGGCGCTGATCGGTGTGTTGTCGGGCACGC
The DNA here is from genome assembly GCA_009839325.1 of Rhodospirillales bacterium. GTDB lineage: Bacteria > Pseudomonadota > Alphaproteobacteria > TMED109 > TMED109 > VXPW01. Next base: position 164,226 of record VXPW01000022.1, on the reverse strand, counting down.
TCTTCGGGGTTGCGGCGGTCACGTTCAGGGCGGCGTCGCTCTCGCTCGATACCGGCCCGGATGGGGAGGAGCCGGACTTCCTGATGCGGGCGGGCTTCACGCTCGTCTGTGTCATTCCGGCTCAGTCGATGGCCATGGCGGTCTGGATGGGCTGGCGCGAGCCCGGGCAGCTTCGTGCCGTGCTGAGGTCGTGGCGCTGGGCGAGCATCGCGGGGCTGGCCGGCGCGGTGTCGTCCATCGGCTGGTTCACGGCCATGACGATTCAGAACGCTGCCTATGTCCGAGCGCTCGGCCAGATCGAACTTCTGTTCACCTTCGTCGCCGGCGTCCTCATCTTCAAAGAACGCAGTTCCCGCCTGGAGGTCACGGGCATCTTCCTCGTCACCGCCGGGATCCTGATCCTGGTCAGCGGTTGAGGTCCCTACCCTGGGGGCAGGGGCTTTCACCTACGAGATCGGAAGTGACGCTTGAAGCGGGGCTGGCCCGCTTTCGCCGTGCCGGCGCTCAATGGAAGTCCCTCGACCGCGGGATGACACGCTGGTTCCTCGGATGGCGCGCAAGCGGGGGCGAGGCGGCGTAGGGCCCGTGCTTCTGGTGGACGGCATCGCCGTTTTCGGACAGCTGGGAAAGCCAGCCCGTGATGTCCTCGAGGCGATCGGCGACCAGGTGGACGATTTTTCCGGTGCGCTGAATCCGTCCCCTGACCCAGGCCAGTCGGCTGGTCATCACGACCCGGCGGAACGCTTCCGTTGTTCTGGGCCAAACCACCACGTTCACGACACCGGTTTCGTCTTCCAGGGTCATGAAGATGACCCCCTTGGCGCTGCCGGGGCGCTGTCTCGCCAGGACCACGCCGGCGGCGACAGCTGACTGACCGTCGCGGGCACCTTGGTTGATTCTTTCAGCCGGCAGGGTTCCCGAGCGCGCAAGTCTCTTGCGCAGGAATGCGACGGGGTGTGCCTTCAAGGACAGGCGCAGAGACCGGTAGTCGGCAAGGACATGCTCGCTCAGCCGCAACGGCGGAAGCGGGATTCTTGTGGTGCTGTTCGATTCGGAATGGGTGTCGAACAGGGGCATCTCGGGCGTGTCCTCAAGGACCTCCCATAGTGCCTCGCGCCGGTCGGAACCGATGGAACGGAAGGCGTCCGCCTCGGCGAGGCACTTGAGAGCGGCGTCTGGAATGCCGGTGCGTCGGCGTACATCGGCGACACTGGCGTACCCCTGGTCACGTTTCTCTACCACGAGATTGGCGTCGTCTTCGCGAAGCCCTCCGATCTGGCGCATGCCGAGCCTGAGTGCCCCATGCTCGCCGGACGTCGGTTCCAGCGAATTGTCCCAATGGCTCATGTTGACGTCGACGGACCGCACCTCGACGCCGTGCTCACGGGCGTCGCGCACGATTTGCGCCGGCGCGTAGAAGCCCATGGGCTGCGCGTTCAGCAAGGCGCAGGCGAACACTTCGGGATGGTGGCACTTGAGCCACGACGACACGTAGGCCAGGTGCGCGAAGCTGGCGGCATGGGACTCCGGGAACCCGTACTCGCCGAAGCCTTCAATCTGGCGAAAGCAGCGCGCCGCGAGTTCGGGGTCGTAACCGCGCCTGATCATGCGGCCGACCATCTTCTCGCGGAGCAGGGGCAAGGTTCCGCGCTTCCGGAAGGTGGCCATCGAATGACGCAAGGCATTGGCTTCGTCGGGACTGAACCTGGCCGCCGTGATGGCGATGCGCATCGCCTGCTCCTGGAACAACGGCACGCCCAGGGTTTTCTGCAGCACTCTTTGCAACTCGTCCGGCGGGCCGTGGTCCGGACTGGGCTTCGGGTAGATCACCAACTCCAGGCCGTCGCGCCGGCGCAGATAGGGATGCACCATGTCGCCCTGGATCGGACCGGGGCGCACGATCGCAACTTCGATCACCAGATCGTAGAAGCAGCGCGGCTTGAGACGCGGCAGCATGTTCATTTGTGCGCGGCTTTCGATCTGGAACACGCCGATGGAGTCAGCGCGGCAAAGCATGTCGTAAACCGCCTGGTCCTTGCGCGGTACGTCGGAGAGTTCCAGGTCGATGCCCCGGTGGCGTTTCAGCAATGCGAACGCCTTGCGAATGCATGTCAACATGCCGAGAGCGAGCACATCGACCTTCATGAATCCGAGAGCCTCCAGATCGTCCTTGTCCCATTCGACGAACGTACGATCCTTCATGGCCGCATTGCCGATCGGGATCATGTCGCACAGGGGGCTGCGGCTCAGCACAAACCCGCCGACATGCTGGGAAAGGTGGCGGGGAAACCCCATCAGCTGGGAAGCCAGGGCAAGGGTCATGCGAAGAGCCGGATCGGCAGGGTCAAACCCGGCATCACGGACACGTTCCTCGGAGAATCCTCCCTCGGTCCTGAGGGAATCGGCAAGGGCCGCCGCCGTATCTTCGGACAGGCCCATGGCCTTGCCGACCTCACGGGCAGCGCTACGGGCACGGTAGGTAATTACGGTCGCGGCCAACGCCGCCCGGTCTCGACCGTACCGCTCGTAGATGTACTGGATGACCTCCTCACGCCGTTCGTGCTCGAAGTCGATGTCGATGTCGGGCGGCTCTCTGCGCTCAGGAGAGATGAAGCGCTCGAACAGCAGGTCGATCTCGGCCGGATCGACGGCGGTGATGCCCAGGCAGTAGCAGACCGCCGAATTGGCTGCCGAACCACGTCCCTGGCACAGGATGTCCTGCTGCCTGGCGAACTGGACGATGTCGTAAACCGTGAGGAAATAACAGGCATAGCCGAGCTGTGCGATGAGTCCAAGTTCGTGTTCCAGCGTGCTGCGGAGCATCTCGGGAAGCCCGTCGGGAAAGTGTCGGGCAGCTCCTTCCCAGGTCAGTTCCTCCAGATGCTGCTGCGCGGTTCTGCCTGCGGGCACGGGTTCATCGGGATATTCGTACGTCAGCTCGTCGAGACGGAAACCGATCGATTCGACAATTTCGGCGGTACGGTCGGTCAATGCTTCGTATCCGGCAAAGAGACGCAGCATCTCGGCCGGGCTCTTCAGGTGGCGTTCTGCATTGGCATTCAGCTGGTAGCCGGCGCTCTGGACGGTCGTATGTTCGCGAATGGCCGTGAGGACGTCCTGCAGCGGGCGACGTTCGGGGAGGTGGTAGAGCACGTCGTTGGTGGCGACCAGCGGCATTTCGTGGCGGTCAGCGAGCCTGGCCAGCTGGGCGATACGGGCGCGGTCGTCACCCCGGTAGAGCATGTGAGTCGCCAGATAGAGCGGCCCCGGGAGACGGCTGCGTAACGCCGCGAGCCTTGTTGCGAAGGTTCCCATGTCCGGGCCGGGAGGGGGCACGACAATCAGGACCTGGCCCTCGGCATGGACCCAGAGATCCTCCAGATGGAGTTGGCACCTGCCCTTGCCCGCACGCCGCTGCCCCAACGTCAGCAAGCGACAAAGGCGGCCATACGCTTCACGGTTGCGCGGGTAGCACAGCAGAGAGAGACCGTCTTCAAGATCAAGACGGGCGCCGGCCAGCAGGCGGATCCCTGCGTCCTTGGCGGCCACATGTGCCCGCACGATGCCCGCCAGCGAGTTTCGGTCGGTGATTCCGATTGCCGTCAGTCCCAGCGCCGCCGCCCGTTCTACCAGTTCCCCGGGATGGGAACCGCCCCGGAGGAAGCTGAAGTTGGTGGTGGTCTGCAGTTCGGCGTACAAGGGCGCCTCAGCCGTACAGGCCGTGGAGAAACCAGCGGGGGGCACCGTTGCCGCGGAGGCCGGTGCGATAGAGCCAGTAGCGATGCCCGTCCGTGTCTTCGACACGCCAGTAGTCGCGTGTCGCCTGGTCGGTGTCCGGTGTCCACCATTCCGGCGCGATGCGTTCAGGGCCCGCGGCTCGGGTGATGCGACGGCGCACCCGCCGCCAGATGAACAAGCGCGGCGGGCCGTCCGGAACCAAGGCTATGACCTGCAGGGGCTCCGGCCATTCAAACAGACGGAACGGGCGCGGGGGGAGGTCCGGGTACGGCAATGGGGATGTCCCGGCTTCTCCGGGTCCGGCAAAACGCTCGGCTTGTTCCGGGAAACGGCGTTCAGTGAAAACCGGCCGGAGGACGGCACCGGCTCCCAGGCGCGCCACGAGCCGGTCGATCAGCGGGTCAAGGTTGTCCTGCTGGCTGCCGTCGAGCAAAGGCTGCCTGGCTTCCAGCGGTTCGACCAAGGTTGCGTGAAGCGCGATGGCATCGATCCCGAACCCGGGATCCACGGTTTCGAGTTCGCCTGCGAACAGGCGCTGGAGATGATCCGTGTCCCGCGTCGGCCGGGAGGCCGCCACGGTGCGTTCGGCCATGCTTCCGTCGATTCCGAAACACCAGAGCGCAAGCCGTCTTGCGCCATGCTGGCCGCGTTTCAGCGCAACCGTGAGCCGGGCCATCATGTTGGCCAGCGCCGTTTCCAATCCCTCTCGGTGCATGACCGGTTCCGCGAAGTCCAGACGCCACCGATAAACCGGTGGCGGGGCCAGGAGGGAGAGATGTTCGTTCCGGTTGCCGAGCACCTGGTCGAGGCGCTGAAGCAGCCCGTTTTCGGCGCTGCAGGGTGGGAATCTGCGCTCCAGGGCTGCGCGTGGCAATCGAGTGATCGCGCCGATGGTGCTTAGCCCCAGGTGACGCAGGGTCAGGGTGTCGCTGCGCGTCACTCCGAGGGCCTCAACGGGCAGGGTCTTCAAGGCTGCCCGGACCTTGCCGGGTTTGACGATGCGTTGGTGCTCAGGGGCAAAGCGAGCCAAGGCTCTGGCGGCGCCGGGGGTATCGGCGAGCCCCAGGCGCGTCTCCAGCCCGAGCCTCGTCAGCCGTTTTGAAACCGTCTGCATCATTGCCTGCTCGCCACCGAACAGATGGGAGCAACCCGTGACATCGAGCAAGAGACCGTCGGCGCCGTCGCATGCGACGCGGGGCGTGAAACGGCCGCACCACAGTCCCAACTGCACGAGGGCTTGCTGGTCAGCGACGGGATCCGCCTTTTCGACGGTGATCCCGGCCACCAGGGCACGGGCATCCACCAGACGCATGCCCGGCATCAGACCGGTGTGTTCGGCCCGCTCATCGACGGCCGTCAGCACCATTCCGCGTCGACCGGGGGCCGCCAGTACCAGTGGAGGGAAGTTAACTCGCTCGAAGGACTGCGGGGTGGACTGTGTTCCGCTGGTGGGTAGCCGTCGCCGGTCGATGGCCCATCGCGGCAGCCACACGGAAAGCACCCGCTTCATGGCGCCACTCCACATTGCATCGGGCTGGGCGACCGCCCCGGCAGCGGATGAGTCCGAGGCGCCACCGGGGCGCTCCTGGAGCGCGGATGTCGAGCGAGTCGTGAGCGGAGGGGAGAGTCCTGACCAGCCATCGCGTGGCCGCTGCACTGGTTGGAGCGAGTCCATCGTCGCGTAGCAGCAAGGCGGGCGTCATGCTTTCCTGAGCGGCCAGCGACAGCCGTCGGGTCATGGTGAAACCAATGCTCCTGATTTCGGCGAAAACTGCTGCCAGGGCGCCGGAGCGCAATCCTTCCTCCATGGCCCATAGGACCTCCTTGTCATGCCGGGTTCGGACAATCAGCAGTGCGTCCGGATCCCCCCCGAGGTCGCGCCACCCCCAGCCATGTAGACGGCCGGATCGACTTGCATCGCTTTCACAGACCAGGATGGTGTCGCGTCCGGCCCGGTGCGACAGTCGATGCAGGAGGGCAACGAGGAAGGCTGCAGCCGACGCTCCATCGGTGCCGGTGGCACCGGATGCTTCGTGCAAGGCGCCCAGCGTCAGCCCGTTAGGGGGGAGTGCGTCATCCAGCGTCTTGATTCCCGGAAGCCAGGCGGAATCCGGCTCGACAGATGTGTGCTTCTTCGGCGGTCCTTCCAGCGCCGTAATTCGTTGCCGTAAGGTTGCCAGTGCGACGAAACGGGAGCTGTTATCCACGCCGTGTCCGCCCGCTTCGTTCATTTGAGACCAGAATGTTCTTTATATGTTCTCTTAACGGTATGTCAAGAACTGGATGTCCGATACAGAAGCCGGTCCTGGTCCAGCTCTTCTCGTAGTGTCTGTGCCCGCAAGGCCCGCTCGCCGGCTGCCCGGATGTTCAGCGGCAGCCAAGACCCTGTGGGGAGCAGTCGTCCGTGTCCCGCCGCCATTCGCAGCCGAAGGATTCGCCAGGCCACTTCCGCGTCACGCTTGGCGTGGATCTGGCTGTGAAGTCGAGCGGGACGTCCAGTAGGACACGACGCGGACCACGATGGCGGCCACGGCAAAACAGAGTACGAGGAACGGCCCGGCTGGAAGATCGGCGGCAGCCGATGCCAGGATTCCTGCAATGACCGCCACGCCGCCGCTCAACAAGGCACGCAACAAATTGTACGAACCATCCGCCCGTCGCCCGGCCAGCGCCGGCAGAATCAAGCTTGCGAAGACGACGTACACGCCCAACAATTGAACGGATGCGGTGATCGCAAGTGCAAACAGAAGAAAGAACCCTTGTCCGCTCCGGAGATTCGGGTACCCGAGCCACAGTCCCGCGACCAGCAGATACACCGGCAGGAATGCGGCCAAATCTGACCATGACGTGAACAGGATCTGGCCTGAGAGCACGTGCTCGAGCTCTTCCCCTCCATGCGGGCTGTTGGCGAGCAGCAGCAGTGTCACCGACGCCGCAACGATGAAGCAGCTGCCGATGACCGCCTCCTGCTCGGCGGGCATGATCTTTTCCACCCACCGGAAAAAAAACGCAAACGTCGCCGCCGATCCGAATGCCGCGACCTGGATTCCGGCCCACGACGGCTCCATTACCCAGACGTTCAGCGCGACGATCGCGACGCCGGCCACCTGTGCGGTGGCAAGATCGATAAAGACGATTCCCCGCTTCAGGACCTCAATGCCAAGCGGCACGTGCAGCGCCGTACACAGGAGACCGGTCACGAACGCCGGCATGATGATCTCAAGAATCTCAGTATTGATCATGTACTTCTTCCAACAGCGCGAGCGTGACGTCAAAAAGGTCAAACAGGTTATCGACCCCCTCCAAGCCGCCGACGGTGAAAGGTAGCTCGACAATCGGGATTCCAGCCCTGTCGGAAAGCCACTCCATCCCCTTGGTCGGTTCATACGGGGCGCGGAGAATAGCCCGGGCTCCGGCACTCCGGGCCAGTTCCAGGACCTCTTGCAGATGGCTGACGGTCGGCGGGACACCGGGGAGGCGTTCGATCGCTGCGGCCTGCCTGATACCGGTCCACTCGTACAGGTAGGCCCACGATTCGTGGTACGCGACAACGGGCATGCCCGCCAGGCGCGACGACCGTTCCATCCATCCTGCCGAGGCGCCCCGCCAACGCTCCTGGAATGCCGACAGCTGCTGGCGATAGGTCTCGGTGTTCTCCGGATCGATCACGACCAGCCGGCGGGCCAGCTCCGAGGCCATGTAGCCAATGTTCTCCGGCAGGAGTTGCACGTGCGGATTCCCCTCCGCGTGCACGTGCCTGGGTCTGCGGTCGACGACGCTCGGAGGATCCAGCAATCGGACATGCTCGCTGGCGATCAGGTGTCCGGGCTGACCATGCTGGAGGGACGCACTCGCGCCAAGCTGCAGGAGAACCGGGAGCCAACCGTCCTCCAGGCCTGCCCCGGTGCAGAACAGCACATCCGCCCGGCGCACGTGTTCGATGAGACTGGGGCGCATCCGGATGTAGTGTGGGTCTTGACGGCCATGCGTTCCCGCGTAGACGCTGACCGCATCGCCCCCGATTTCCGAGGCCAGGGCCGCCCACTCGGGTTCGCAGGCAAAAATCCGCACCTCGGCGACGGCCGGGGATGGTTCGACCATCACCAGCACGGCCAACGGGGCGCCCCAGATCGCCCACGCAAGTGGTTTCAGCAACATTGCTCGGCCCCAATTGTTACGCGTGGCCGCATACGTTCCCAAACTCATGATGGGCTGCAGGTACACTTGGGCGTCAGTCTCAACGTGGGTCAGGGATCCCCGGCCGAGCTTCAACGGCGTCCGTCCGAAGCCACTGTTGGCCCGCTCGGCCGTCGGCGTGATGGTGGAAGGATAGTGTTCGACCTTGTACTCGTCGCGCATCGCGTCGGCGGCCGAACTGACCGGACTAAGGCGTGTGCGACGGGCACCAATCCGCCGAGCGTGGTCGAACGCGTAGGTGTGTGGCAACGTGTCAGCCGGCCCCTGCGCCCTCGACTTCGTGTATGTCCAGTTCTTCTTCGACTGCGCAGTAGTCGTTTCCGATTCGTCAGAAAACGTCACCCGGCAGGGTGAGCTCCTGTTTGCGGAGAATGCCGGTGGGCGCAAATGCGCCGTGGACATTAAAGTCGTGGGAGGGCGTGTCTGCGGAAAATGGGCCTTCTGCGAGCCGATCATGATGCTCATGCTCGTCGTCATCGGCATGGTCATCCCGTGGTCGTCGCCACTCCTGCGCCCGGCAGTGATCCGCTCGATCCATACGCACTGATCGGAACCGACGGGTTGCGGCTGAATTCACCCGCAAGGCCGACGTTGCCGAGAACGCGCCAACAACGTTGCCGGAAGTGGGGAAGGGAACGTCGTCCCGGAAAAGCCCCACTCCGGCTTCCGCGCACGGATCGATCGGAAACGCGGACGCAAACTCGAGTCTGGTGTCGCTATCGGGTTTGTCGCCGAAGCCCCGGTACCGAAGCAGACTAGTCGGGAATGGCCTCCAGCCGGGTCAGGATCTCGGAGAAGTACGAAAAGAGGTCCGTGACCTCGGGGAAGGAACCCACCGTGGAGGGCAGTTCCACGAGCGGGAGGCCACTTCGCTCCGACAGCCATTCCGCGGCGTCGGTGGGCTCGTAGTTGGCCCGAACGATGGCCTTGACTTCCGTCGAACGGGAATGTTCGAGCACTTCCTGAAGGTACGGAGCGGACGGCGGAATGCCGGGCACGCGCTCCATGGAGGTGACCTTTTCCAGGCCCAGCCAGTTGAAGAGATAGGCCCAGAAGGCGTGCTGAACGATCAGCGGGGTGCCACGGAGCGCTGCCGCACGGGGCTCCCACTGCGCCATTGCGCTGTCCCAGCGCGCATGGAAGTCCGCCAGCCGGGACTGGTAGGCATCGGCGCGATCCGGATCGATTGCGCCCAGGCGTGCGGCGACCTCGCTGGCAAGCACTCTGATGTTGTGGGGGTCAGCGTGGACATGCGGATTGCCGCTTGCGTGGACGTCGCCCAAGCTGCGGTCGATGACCGCGGGACGTTCCAGGACCTCCACGTGTTCGGCCGCCATCAGGTGGCCTGGCTGTCCCGGCTGGATGCCGAGCCGTGCCCCGCGTTGCATCAGGACCGGGAGCCAACCGACCTCAAGCTCGGCCCCGGAACAGAACAGGAGGTCCGCCCGGCGGATCTGGGCGATCAGGCTCGGCCGGGCGCGGATGTGATGGGGATCCTGCCCGCCGTGCGTCGCCGAGTACGCCGTGACGTCACTGCCGCCCACTTCCTGGGCAAGGGAAGCCCACTCGGGTTCGCAGGCGAATACCCGCACCTCCGCCGAGGCCGGGAGCGCGGACAGGGCTGCCGCTGCCGCCAGGCAGCCCGCCGCCAGGGCGAGTGTCAGGAAACGATACATCGCGCCCTCCGTCAGAACGTGTGGGCCGCGTGGGCGCCGAGGCTCATGATGTACTGCAGCAGGATCTGGTCATCCTGCTCGACGAATACTGGGGCATCTTCGCCGTGTGCGTCCAACCTGCCATGGACGAAATTCTGGACTTCCTCGCGGTTGTACTGCAGCCGAATGCGGCTGAACTCGCTGTTGGTCCAGTCCGCCATGACCGCGTAGCCAACGGAGTCGTCGAGTGCAGGAGTGACAGCATCGCAATGGCCGTCGTGCAGCACGCACTCAGGGATGTCCGGCGGGGTCAGCCGCGCGTAGCGGGCACCAATCCTGAAGTTGCGATTGAGTTTGTAGATGCCCTGCACATAGAACCCCATGGCGGTCGAATCGGTGAATGTCGGGGTGTCGTACTCGCCAGGAAGGCTGTAGTAGCCGTCCTCTACCCGCCAGAACACCTCGCCCTGAAGGATCACCTCCTGTTCGCGGGGATTGCCCGTGGGCGCCCAGGTCACACGGGCGTCGACGGCATACATGGTTGCGTCGCCCGAGAACTCGCCGTCGGTGAACGCGTCGATATTTGCCCATGCCGCGAGACCTTCGTCTTCAGCGTGGTCGTCGTGATCATCGTCATGCATTTCGCCATTGTGGTCTTCGTCCGCGTGTTCGTCTTCGTGCGCGTGTTCGTCTTCGTGGCCGTGCTCGTCTTCGTGCGCGTGTTCGCCTTCGTGGCCGTGCTCGTCTTCCTCCCCGCCATGCGCGTGGTCGTGGCCGCCGGCGCGGTTGTGAGCTTCGCCTGCCATCATGTAGGCGCCGATGCGCCACGCACCGTTGCGGCCGAAGTCACCGCCCATCCGCCCAAAGACAGACCAGGCATTGCGGCCGTTCGCCGAACCTGCGAAGGGAACGTCGTCGCCGCGGAACAACCCGCCGCCGACCTCGGCGTAGATGTCGGTCGGCAGGACGTAGGAGAGCTCAAGGCCGTCGTCGTTGAACGAGTGGTCAAGGAAGGCCCGGTAGGGGATGGGACGGTCGGAGAAATCGTCGGCGTGCAAATGGATCTCGTTGAGGTACCCGAAGGTCCACAGCGCCCGCCCGGCCTTGATCCGTGCCCCGTCCGGCAGACCGGCGCCCGGCAACGTCTGGATGTAGAACTCCTCCACCTCCAGTTCGACCGACTCGCCCGGAGGGACTTCCAACGCGATCGTCGCGGCCCCGAAGAACTTGTCGTCCACATTCCCGGTAAGCGTAAATTCGGGGTGGCCCAGCGAGAAACCTTCGACAGGACGTTCGGCCCCGTGTCCCACCTGGAATCCGGCAGGCGCGAAGGCCTCAGATTGGGTCGAGTACCGGGGATCCAGGACCATGCCGATCGCGGGATTGAAGACATTGTCCGTGGTGAATGCCTTGCGCCCCATCGGGGAGACCGCTGGCTGTGCGGGCTGGGCCGGGGTAGTCGTCATGGCCTCGAGCTGCCCTTCCAGGGCCTGGATGCGGGCCTCGTATTCCTGTTTGATGGCCTGGATCTCGGCAGCGAGTTCCTCTGCCGTGGGTGCCGAATCCTGGGCGTGCGCCTGAAGCGCGATGCAGACCATGATGGACGAGAGGCCTGCTGCCCACAGAGCCTGGACGATGGTGCGCATGTCGAAAGCCTTTTCCTGATCCGAGCGAGAGTTGGGAATTGGTTTCCTCATCCCGCACGACAGATTTGCTGTTTGAAAGGATTCCGGGCGGACTCCCGGAGAGAACGAAACCTTATAACATTTGTTATAAAGTAACAACCATTGCCCGACCAAGAGTGCCAGAAGGTAACCCTTGCCGGCCGCGCGCCGAATCACACTCACCTGCGCCGCACGTATCGTGCTCGCGGTCGGTGCGAGCACCAGTTGCCCGGCTCGCAGGTCTCAGGTCAGGCGGACATCGGAGGAGCGCGGATGCGGTTTGCTCGCAGTGTGCGAGTCGCGACCGGAAGCGAGGTGGTCGTGGTTGACGGCTCGAGAAAGCTGGGTGCGCGATCCTGCAGGGTGATAGGGAGAAGGGAAATCTCTGCAGAAACAAGCGGGAACTCGCATAGCCCTTGCTGATCGTGCGAATGCTCGTCGTGGCCGAACTCCACCGCATGGTGGCTGGCGGCGACTTGCGCAACCAGTAGACCGACAGCGAGCGGGACGCAGAGGCAGCTTCGGGTCAGAGACGTGGTTCTGCGACCAGCGTAGCGAGCCATTCCGGCAGACTACATGACCTGTCCAACCCCTAATTTGCGTGTTGACGTCAAGGAGCGAGTCGCTCCGGCAAGCCTGTTTCCTGACGGCCGCGCCGGGCCTGCAAGCAGAGCGGTGGTTCGTGTTCCGACCCGCCCGATGCTCGATCTACCGATGCGACGTGTACGTCCTGCGCACACTTGGCTTCGAATCCACGCAAGCAGGAAGCCACATAGATTCCGTGATTTCAATCGTGCTTGCTGTCGGCGGACGACAGTACTCCAGCGTTGCGGACGGTGGTCGGCCAAGTACACTGGCTTGACGAGGAGGATTGCGAATGAGTTCCCCAATCGTTGCCCAAGAGGAGCCCTTCTGCGTCGAAGTTGAGGCTGGAAAAAACTACGCCTGGTGTGCCTGTGGCAGAAGCGAGAAACAACCCTGGTGCGATGGCTCTCACCGGGACACAGGGTTCTCGCCGGTCGTATGGAAGGCAGAGAAATCAGAAACGGTGTTCCTGTGCGGGTGCAAGTCGACCGGCGACAAGCCGTACTGTGATGGCACCCACAACATGCTTTGACCATGTGGACGACTGAGCAATCGGCGGCGGTGCTGCTGGAACACCGGCGCAAGCTTCGACCCCAGCACGAACTCCCATCGAGAGCGGTACCTGCGGACCGGGATGCGGCGTACCGCGTGCAGGATGCACTGATCCAGCTTCACCTTGATGCGGGAGACGGCCCGGTGGCGGGGTGGAAGGTCGCGCTCACCAATCCGGCCATGCAGGCAATGTTTGGTGTGGACGAGCCGGCCGAAGGCGCCATCTTCGGGCCCCTCGTGCATGCATCGGGGAAACGACTGGATCCCGGAAAGTATCGTCATCTGGGTGCGGAGGGCGAAATCGTCCTCCGCATGCGCGAGTCGCTCACGCCGGACCAGGCTCCGTTTACCGCAGAATCGGTGTCCGAGGCCGTCGGCGGGTACATGGCCGGAATCGAGATCGTCGACGATCGGGATGCGGGCGCGGACGCGACCATCGGGCTCCTCGTGGCCGACAACGCGATGAACTACGGCTGCGCGCTCGGGCGCGAATCGGCGTACACACCGACGATCGATCTCGCGCGTGTTTCCGGGCGGTTGACGATCGACGGTCAGCCGGCGGGGGAGGGCGTCGGCGAGAACGTGCTGGGTGGTCCGCTGCACGTCCTGGCGTTGCTGGGGAACTCGCTGGCGAGACGCGGCCGGAGCCTGCAGGCGGGTGACATTGTCATGACGGGAAGCCTGGCGGTGACCGTCTGGCCGCAACCGGGTGAGACGATTCGGTGGGAGGTTGATGGGCTTGATCCCGTTGAATTCTCGCTTGCCCCCGACGGGACGACGTAACCATGGGGATGGTGGAAGAGGTCCGGGTCCACCGACTCGTGGAACATCTCCTGGCTGGTCGCGCCGACGGCACCGCGTTTGACGGGACATGGGACGACAGCCTGACGCCGCAAACGATGGCGGAGGCCTATCGCGTTCAGGATACGATTGTCCGGCGCATGCGCCATCGGGGGACCGAACCCGGCGGCTGGCGGATTGCGCTGACCACGGATGCCCAGCAGAAGCAACACGGCGTCGTGCATCCGGTGGTCGGGCCTGTCTGGGATCGGGACCTGCACGCTTCCCCGTTCGGATTGCCTGTTGGCGACACTCATAACCCGCTGGCGGCTGCCGAACTTGCACTGCGAATCAAGCAGCCGATGGCGGCTGAGGATGGTCCCTGGAACCGTGAATCGGCCGCCGCCGCCATCGATGCGGCGGCGTTGGCCGTTGTGATTTACGACGATCGCAACATTTCCGGCTTGGCTGCGTACACGATCGGTCTGGGTATCGCGGATCTGGCCGGCTCAGCCGTGGGCATTCTCGGCCCGGAAACTGCTGACCTCGACGCGCTGGAACTAGATGGCCTCGAACTCCACACCACCCTGGACAGACGTGATGTGGGCGTGGCCAGCACGTCGACCTATCTTGCCCATCCGTACGAAATCGTGTCCTGGGTCGCGACTCATCTCAATGTCCGCCGTCGACAACTTGAGCCGGGCGATGTCGTGCTGCTGGGATCCCCGGGTGAGCCGTTTCCACTTGGCCCTGGCGATCGCATCGCGGTCGCCAACGATGCCCTTGGCGTTGCGGAGTTGGCCCTTGAGGCTCAACCTGGAGCCGCTTGACCCGTTCAGAGGCTGGGGCGGCGCTCGCAGAGGAATTGACTGAAACGGTCCCGGCTGTGGAACAGCAACGTGGACGTCTCGACCGGCGTGTAAGGCGATTGCTTGACGTCGGTCCACTGGCCGTCATCCCGAAGTCCACGGCACGCCAGGTCCGCGTCCTCGGGCCGGTGCACCCGCACCTCGTACTGGTTGACGCAGTCGCACGCGCAGACCCGAAGCATTTCGAAGCCGTCAACCGGGACTTCTTCGCCTGCGTGGGCGATCCCGGCCAGCCAGCCGAATGCGACCCAGGCAACTGCGATTCGAAATGCGGTCTGCATGGGCACATGGTGCACCGAAGCGCCTAACTTGCCAAGTGCCTGTGCCGTGCTTGCGACAACCGCCGCTCCGCGTGCAGTCATCCGGGATCGCCTGCAGCGCACTTGGGTGTTCTGCCGTTGACCGAAGCTCGAAAGGAACTGGCGAACACCACCGTCAGTTCGGCGTGGCGCCGATGAACGCGGGCAGCCCCCGTTCAAGCTGCGCACACGAAAAAAAGGCCGGACGGGCATCGCCCGTCCGGCCTCGAATAGCTGACTGGAATGCCTGGACGCGGATGGACCGCGCCCAGGTTCCGGTTCCAGGTCAGGCTGCCGTGATGTCCTCCGGACGGATCGGCAGGTTGCGAACCCGCTTGCCGGTCGCGTCGAAGATCGCGTTGGCCAGCGCCGGGGCAAACGGCGGGACCATCGGCTCGCCAACACCACTCGGAATGTGATCGTTCTCGATCCGGTGGAGGTGGACGTTGAGCGGAGCGTCGTCGATCCGCGTCACCGGGTAGTCGTGGAAGTTGCTCTGCTCCACAGCACCCTGGGCATAGCTGATGATACCCTGGCGTGCGATGGTGTTGCCGTAAACGGCAGCGCCTTCACACTGGGCCCGGATCCGTTCCGGGTTCGCGCCCAGACCGCAATCCAGCACCGTGTCGACCCGCGTGATGGAGTAGTTTCCATCGTCCGCGACCTGCACGCGCACCGCCTGGGCGATGTACGACAGGAACGAGCGGTGCACCGCGAGACCAAGACCGTGCCCCTTCGGAAGCGGTTTCCCGTATCCGGAGACATCACGGGCTTTCCGCAGCACGCCGGCCAGACGGCCGGTGTCGATCGGGTAGTCCTCGATCGGGTCACCGTAGTTCCAGTAATCCTCGACCTTCTCTTTCGTCAGGTCGATGATTGCCGGCTCACCGATGAGCTCAAGCTGGAACTCGACCGGGTCGCGGCCGATCTCGTGCGCCAACTCGTTCGCGAAGCTGTTGATCGCGAAGGCGTGCTGGATGTTGTTCACGGAGCGGTACCAGCCGATCCGGGTGTGCAAGTTCGCATCCCCGTTCTCGATCCGAATGTTCTCGATCGAGTTGTAGGGCATGTCGATCAGGCCAAGACCGTGCTCAATGTTGAACCCGATCTTCTGTTCCGGGACCCACAGACCCAGGATGGACGGGAACGCCACACCGTGCCGCCATCCGGACACCCGGCCGGCGTCGATGACCGCGCTGACGCTCTGGGCACTCGCGGCGTGGTAGTAGCCGTTCTGGATTTCGTCTTCACGGGTCCAGACCAGGCGCACCGGGGCGCCTACCTCGCGTGAGAGGTAAGCCGCTTCCACGGCGTAGTCCGCCTTCGACTTCCGGCCGAACCCGCCACCGAGCAGGGTGATGTGCACCAGCACATTTTCCTTCTCGATGCCGAGTACCTCGGCGATCGTGTCCCGAACCGCCATCGGATGCTGGGAGGCTGCCCAGATCTCGACCTTGCCGTCCTGGTAGTTTGCGACCGCTGCCGGCGGCTCCATTGGCATGTGGATGAAGTACGGCACGAAGTATTCGCGCGTGAACTCCTTCGCCGACGCCTTGTCACGGGCCAGCTCGTAGCTGCCGCGTTCACGGATCGTGGTACCCGGTTCGGCTGCCGCCTTGCGGAGCGCAGCGTCGTACGACGGGCTGTCGAGGGCACTGTTCTCCGATTCGGACCATTGGACGTTGAGCGCCTTGCGGCCTTCCAGGGCAGCCCACGTGTTGTCGGCGATAACGGCGACACCGCCCAGCTGCTTGAACGCGATCGGCAGGTCCGGCATCGGCAGCTCGATCGTGCCGCGGACGCCCGTGATCGCCATGGCGGCGGAGTCGTCGTAGCTCTCGACCTTGCCGCGGTACACCGGCGAACGCGCGACCACAGCGGTCTTCATGCCGTCCAGCATCGTGTCCGCACCGAACATGCCCTTGCCGGTGGTCATGTCGACCAGGTCGACGTACGCGTCCGGCGTGAAGGCGGATTCGTTGGCGATGTACTTCCAGTCGCTGCGGTCCTTGACCTGGACCGTAGCCGGGTCCGGAGCCTCGAGGCCGGCAGCCGTGGCGACGAG
Source organism: Rhodospirillales bacterium (assembly GCA_009839325.1). Classification (GTDB taxonomy): domain Bacteria; phylum Pseudomonadota; class Alphaproteobacteria; order TMED109; family TMED109; genus VXPW01. Next base: position 147,822 of record VXPW01000022.1, on the reverse strand, counting down.
CTCGCCGAAGTCGGCGGAACGGCCGCTTGTAGCGTGGCTCACGCGGTGGTTCTGCGCAACGCACTCTTCAGCTGGCACGCCCCACATTTCGGCGGCAGCCATCTCAAGCATCTTGCGCGCGCCCGCACCGGCGGCCCGCAGGTGATTGATGTCCCGACGGACCGAACGGGAGCCGTCCGTGTCGAGCTCTTGGCCGAAGTCGTTCCACTTCTGTTCGGCGTCCGCCTGGACGACCGAGCAGCGAGCCCAGTCGGCTTCCATCTCGTCAGCGATGATCATCGGCAGCGAGGTGCGGACACCCTGACCCATTTCGGACCGGGCGCAGGTGATCGTTACGGACCCGTCACCGTCAACCGCAACGAAGAGGTTGGCTTCGAGTTTCCCTTCCGCCGCGTTTGCGGGAAGGCCCAGCAACTGATCGGAACCAAGCCGGGCACCCAGAACGAATCCAGTGGTACCGGCGATGCCCTTCAGAACCGTGCGTCGGCTCAGATTAGTAAGCATGGTCATGGTCAGACCTCCTTCGCGGCCGTTTTCACGGCAGCGAAAATGCGCTGGTACGTGCCGCAGCGGCAGATGTTGCCGCTCATGCCGTCCAGAATCTCCCGATCCGACGGATCCGGGTTCTGGGAAAGCAGGGCCGCCGCTTGCATGATCTGGCCAGACTGACAGTAGCCGCACTGGGGAACGTTGTGAGCACGCCAGGCCCGCTGTACGGGGTGGTTGCCCTCCGCGTCCAGCCCTTCGATCGTGGTCACTTCCATGCCCTCAGCGGCCGACACAGGCGTGACACACGCCCGCACCGCTTCACCGTCCACGTGGACGGTGCAAGACCCGCAGAGACCGGTGCCGCACGCGAACTTGCTCCCGGTAAGGCCGAGCACATCTCGGACGTACCACAGCAGGGGCATGTTCGGGTCGCCGCCGAATTCCTGCGGATTGCCGTTGACAGTCAAATTCATGTCAACTTCCTCCTCGTTGTATCCGGACCCGCGGCCGCGAACCCGGAACTGGTGGTCGGCGTAGCAACCCCTCCAACTGGGAGCCGCCGCTACGTCGACAGCTCCCCCATGGTACTTTGCAAGGCGCGCAAGTCCAAATCGGGGCAATTCGTACGGTCGCGGCTCCAAAGTGGCGGGGCCTGAGGTCGCGCCAGGAGGGAATGATGGACAGTCTCGTCTATGCGGACGGAACCTGGCACGAGGGTGATCCGCCGCTCATCGGCGCCCTCAGCCAGAGCTACATGCACGGCACGGCCGTATTCGACGGCGCGCGGCTGTTCAACGATTGTGTCCCGGATCTCGGCCGCCATTGCGAGCGTCTTCTTCGGTCAGCCGCGGTGATGGGATTGGACCAGCCCGTCGATGCAGCGACGGTCGAGAGCCTCGCGCGCGAGGGCGCGCGTCGATTCGAGACGGGTGCTGAACTCTACATTCGTCCGTCCCTGTATGCGGCCCGCGGATTCCTCACGCCGGAGCCGGGGAGCACCCGTTTCCTGCTGTCACTCATGCGGATGGCGATGCCGGCTGCGCACGGGCGATCGATCACCGTGAGCCCGTTTCGTCGCCCCGGACCGGACATGGCCCCGACCGAAGCCAAGGCTTCGTGTCTCTACCCCAACGGATCGCGGGCCCTGCAGGACGCCGAGCGGCGCGGCTTCGACAACGCGCTGATGCTGGACGGCGACGGCAATGTGGCGGAGCTTGCGTCGGCCAACATCTGGCTGGGTCGCAACGGAGTCGCGATCACGCCGGTTTGGAACCGGACGTTTCTCAACGGAATCACCAAGTTGCGGGTATCTGCTCTCCTGGGCGAGCTCGGAATCGATGTCGTCGAGCAGACGGTTTCGCTGGACGACGTGATGGGGGCAGATGAGGTGTTCAGCACCGGGAACTGGGGCAAGGTGCTGCCGATTACCCGCGTCGACGATCACGAGTTTGCCGTGGGCCCCCTGTATCGTGCGGCCAGAGAGGCGTACTGGGCGTATGCCGAGACGGAGCCGCTGTAGGACGAGACACCTCGGTAGTCCTGGCAGTGCCCGTTCCCAGAGGGTCGTGGCGTCCGTCGCCCGGTACCGTTCGCCAGGGACAGATCGGTGAACTTGCGGGCCGGCGCCGGCACGCCAGAATGCCGAGCTTCAAGGGGATTTCGCGATGCAGTTGAGACTTCGGCAGATCTGCCTCGTCGCCGGCAATCTGGATCCCGTCGTGGACGCGTTATGCCGGGTCTTTGGGCTCGCGGTCTGCCACGTCGACGACGCTGTGGCCGAGTACGGGCTCGTGAACGCCCTGATGCCGGTCGGCAGCCAGTTTCTGGAAGTGGTGGCGCCGACCGGGCCGGGAACCGCGGCGGGCCGCTATCTGGAACGGCGCGGCGGGGACGGCGGCTACATGGTCATTACCCAGTGCGACGATCTGGATCGCCGCCGGAGGCGGGTCGATGAGCTCGGCGTCCGTGTCGCCAATCGGCTTTCCTACGGCCAGTTTCAGGGCATGCAGCTTCATCCCAAGGATACGGGCGGCACGTTCTTCGAAATCGATCGTCAGGAGGACGGTGATTCTGGGGACGGCGCGTGGCATCCGGCGGGCCCCGACTGGAGACCGTACGTCCGCACGGGCGTGGTGTCGGCGATCACGGCGGCAGAAATTCAAAGCCCTGATCCTGACGCCTTGGCGGCGCGCTGGAGCGAGATCGCGCAAATCCCGCTGACCCGGGACGCAGCGGGGATGGCGACTCTGCCCCTTGCCAATGCGGATCTGCGATTTGTCGTCGCGTCCGACGGGCGGGGCGAGGGCTTGGCGGGTCTGGATCTGGCTGCAGAGGATGCTGACGCGGCAATCGCCAGCGCGCGGACTCGGGGATTCCTTCAAGAGGGGAACGTGATCCGGGTTGCGGGAATGCGATTTGCACTCGTGTAGGGCATTGGCGAATGTGGTGCGCCGCGACACCCACTGGCTGCATTCCTGATGGGTCCCGCTAATTCAGGCCAAAGGCTCCGGAGGCTACAGGCAATGTCCGATCATCTATTGGAATCACGTGACAACGGCGTGGCATGGCTCACCCTGAACCGCCCGGACCGCCTGAACGCGATGAGCAACGAGATGCTGGATGGCCTCCTTGCCTGCATGCTTCGATTGGCTGCGGATGAGGAGGTCGGCTGTGTCGTGCTGACCGGAGCGGGGCGCGGCTTTTGCGCCGGCGGTGACGTCAAGGGCATGGCGCAGGGGTCACTTCGGGAAGCCAGCCTGGAGGGCCGGATGCAGGCGCTGCGGCGCAGGATGGAAGTCAGCCGCGTGATCTACGAGATGCCGAAGCCGGTGGTGGCCATGGTTCGCGGTCCCGCTGCCGGGGCCGGGCTTTCGGTGGCCCTGGCCTGCGACCTCCGAATTGCCGACGAGACCGCACTGATGACAACTGCGTTCGCACAGGTCGGGTTGTCCGGCGACTTTGGTGGATCCTGGTTCTTGTCCCGACTGGTTGGTGCCGGCAAGGCCAAGGAACTCTATCTCACGGCTGCCCGGCTCACGGCTTCCGAGGCGCTTGCGCTGGGGATCCTCAATCGCGTGGTGGCAGGTGACGCCCTTGAAGCAGAAACCCGGGTGCTGGCAGAGGGGCTGGCCTCGGGGCCACGCGTCGCGCTGGGTTACATGAAGCAGAATCTCAACGGCGCGTGGACGGCTTCCCTGTCCGAGACGCTGGACATGGAGGCCCGCAACCATACGCGTTCGGGCTTTACCGAAGATCACCTGGAGGCCTCCAAGGCCTTCGTCGAGAAGCGAAAGCCTGTGTTCAGCGGCCGCTAGCCGCCGGTGCGCGATGGCCGGATCCGGCGCCCCGCAGGGGCCGGGCAAGCCGTTGCGGAATCAGAGCATCCGCTTGAGCGTGCCGTGCTTGTCGAGAAATTGGTGCTTGAGAGCGGCGCCAGCGTGGATGACCACGACGGGGAGGAGTCCGTAGGCGACGGCCGCGTGCACGCCGATGGCCAGATCACGCAGGATTTCCGACCGCGGGAAGATGGCCGGGATCACGAAGAGATCGAGAAACGGAAATCCGGCGCCGGCTGAGGTCGAAATCATGTAGCCCGAGACCGGAAGGGCGAAGATGGCGCAAAGCAACAGTGCGTGGGTGAGGCGGGCCCCGTGCCGTTCCCAATCTCGGAGTTCGGCCTGGAGCGGTGGGGAGGGCGATACGAACTTCCAGACTGCGAACAGGACGGCCAATCCAAGAACAGCCATTCCCAGTGAGCGATGCAGCGACAACGCCAGGTTGTACCGGCTGTCGAGGTAGCTCAGGTCCACCATCCAGGCTCCCAGCGCGGTCAGCCCGATGATCCCCGCCGCCAGGAGCCAGTGAAGAAATTTGCTCGCCAGGCCGTAGCCGCTATCGGTGTTGTGCAGCACGACGCGGTAGCTGGCGTCGCGCTACTGTCGGATCGCCTCGAGCATGAGGTGGATTTCGACTTCCTCCGCCGCCGGACCCAGGTTGTAGTCCATGCCGAAGTCCCGACGCTTGAGGACATAGGTACCTTCGAAGCCAGCGCGGTAGCCGCCCCAGGGATCACCCCCTTCACCGATCAGGCGGACGGGAAACGAGATGGATTTCGTTACCCCGAGCAGGGTCAGGTCTCCGGTCAGTTCGCCTCCGTCCGCGTTGCCCTGGAAGCCGGTGCTGACGAAGGTCACCTCGGGGAACTCATCCACGTTGAAGAAATCCTCGTTGCGCAGGTGCTTGTCCCGTTCCGCGTGGTTGGTGTCGAGACTGGCGGCATCGATCGTGACCCGGATGCTCTGTGCGTCCGGCCCGGATTGCGGATCGTAGGTCATGCTTCCCTCGAAGCGATTGAAGCGACCGACCAGCCAGCTGAAACCCAGGTGCTGGGTCCGAAATTGAATGAACGAGTGGCTTGGGTCGACCGTGTATTCCGCTGCACTCGCTGGATGGGTGGGACCTGTGGTGAGGACGGCTGCCAGCACGGCAGCCAGGAAGATGGGCGTGGCGGTTCGATACGTCATGGCAGGCTCGGCCGATCCGGGACAAGATGGCGTGAGACTAGCAAGCAGGCAGGTGGCGGGCATGGTGTCCCGACCCCGCTCGGCCAACCGGTGCAGGTCGGTTCGGCCGGTAGGCAGTGGTATGCTCTGCCTCTATGTCATTTGTTGGACCAGTTGTGCGTCTGCTGCTTCGCCGGGCGGCGGCGGATCCGCGTGTTCGGAAGGCAGCCGCCGAGACTGCTGCCTCGGCAGTGCGCGAGGCGCGCGATATCGTCAAAGACCCGTCGCCGGCCCGAAAACTCGGACGCCTTGCCGGCCGCGCGAAGCGGCGGCTTTCGGAGGCCGTGCGGAGCGACGACTAACCGTGCCGGGCCACGTTCGAGTCTACCGGAGGCTGGGGCAGGCGGTCGCTTGCGCACTGGCCCTAGCTGCTTGCCACAGCCCCGAGGTACCGCCCAAGCCCCTAAACCCCGAGGTCGCCGCATTCGATCGACTCCAGATGGCGTTGCCTGGCGGAGACGGGCCGATTGAGGCGGAAGCCCTGGTGTTGGCCGCAATCGAGTACGCACCGTCCCGCCGGCGGGCGGAGGCCCGTTTGGCCCACATGGTGGCGTCCGTCCAGTTGACGCAGGTTAACCAGCCGTTTTTGTATGCACCGGAGGTCGAGTACCACACGGAAGGGGCGCCGTGGACCTTGGGATTGTCGGTCGAACGACCCTTTACCCGCGAAACCCTGCGGACGGCCCGAACCGACGCAGCTGTCGCCGAACGCGTAGCGGCGCAATGGGCGCTCGAGCGCGTGGGATGGGAAGTACGCGACCACATCCTGAAGGCTCTTGTGCGCATCGAGCACACGCGCCTTGAAATCGCCTTTGCCGAGGAGGATGTCGAACTGCGGACGCAGGTGGAGACGATGCTGCGGCAGGGGCTTCAGGCCGGCGTGTCGCGCCTGGCTGACGCCCAGCGAGCGGCCGCCCTTGCCCAGCAGGCCAGGCTCGCGCTCGACGCGGCGCGCTCGCGGGCGGCGGAGGCCGAGACCGCACTTGCGGCTGCTCTTGGCGTGTCGCGAATGGCGGTTCTGGGACGCGGAATTCAGCCACCGGTCGGTGAGTTGCTGCCGTCACAAGTCGACCCCGCCCAGTTCGACGCGATGCTTCGCCGGGCCCTGGTGCGCCGCTCCGATGTACTGGTGAAGATCGCCGCCTATGGTGCGGCCGAGGCGAGGCTCCGCGTGACGCTGGCCGAGCTGACTCCCGATATCACCATGGGGCCAGGCATCCTTTGGGACCAGAAGGACCTTGTGCTGCGTCTTGCCGGCGCCATCGTTCCGGTGCCCGAGATTACGGATGCGCGGGTCGCGATTGCGCTGGCACACCGGGACGAGGCTCGTCTGGCCTTCGAAGAGATGCAGGCACAGGTCCTCGCCGAGGCCGAATCGGCATGGTCCCAGTTGGCCACGGCGGGCCGGGAATCCGCATCGGCGGAAGCCGAAATCACCGCCGCCAGCCAGTACGCTGCGCAAACCGCGACTGCAATCCGTCAGCGCACGTTGCCGGCTGCCGCCAAGCCTGACGCGGATCTTCGGTTGCTTGCGGCTCGCAGGGCGGCGGCAGCGGCGGAGTTGCGCAGGCAAATGGCCTTGATCAATCTGGAATTTGCGATGGAACGGATATTCAGCGACGATTCGGTTCCACGCGGAGCCCCCTGGCACCGCCCATCGCGGGATGACCGATGAAACCCGCCGCTCCGGATCGATGCGCATAGTTCTTGCCCTGATCGCCGCATTCGCAGGTGGGTATGCAGCCGTGTACGGGCTGCAGCGCTTCGCCCCGGACGAGGTTCTTGCTGCGGTGAGCTTCGGACTGCTGCCGACCACTCGGGTTGAAGATCACGCGGATTACGATGTCGACGGCCTGGGCATGGTGCGCGACGATGACGACGACGATGACGATGACGACGACGATGCACCGGTCGCGCTGCTGGAATTTCGTGACGAAGAACGCGTCCTGATTTTTCCACCTGGTGTAGCTGAAGCGAACGGCGTCGTGACGGCGCCCGTGCGGGCTGCGAACTGGGTGGAGCGCTACACGAAACTTGGGACCGTCCTCGATGTTGCGTCCCTTCTCCGCGATGTCGCTGCACTGCGTGGAACGGAACTGGTGCTCGGCCAGTCTGAGGCCAGGCTCGAGCCGCTGCGGAGTCGACTCCATCGCCTGCAGCAAGCGTACGACACCGGATTGGTCCTGCTGGCCGACGTCGATCTGGCTGAACGCACCTTGCGTGACGAGCAAATGATCCTGGCGGAGCACACGGCCGCACGTGCGCACACCCTACGGAAGATCCGGCACGGATGGGGTGCCTATTTCGCGGAGGCGGCGGCCGAACGCTTGCCGCTCCTCGAAGCGTTGGCGGACCGAAGCCGGGCGCTGGTGCAGGTGTCGCTGCCCGAGCCCCTCAGCGGGCGCGGTTTCCACGCCGAAATTCAAGCCGGCGATGCTGTCCGTCCGGCTGAGCCGATCGGGCCGGGATACGCCGAGATCGCCGGTATGGGTCCGGATGCGGTGGTGCTGTTGGCCGAAGGTGCCGGCTTGCGTCCAGGCCTCCGGGTCGAGGTCACGTTCCAGGGGACGGAAGGCTTCGAATCGGGATTCGTGCTGCCGACTGGGGCAGTGTTGTTCCATGGCGACGGCATCTGGGCTTATCGCGACCTGGGCGACGGACGCTTCCACCGCCTGCCACTGAGTGGGCTCCGCCGCCTTGACCGCAGCTGGTTCGTCCCGAAGTCGGTTTTGGCTTTCGACGCCCGCGTCGTGATTCGGGGTGGCCAGATGCTCTTGGCCGAGGAATTCCGGGCGGAGATCATGCGCGAGGACGACGACTGAATTCGTGCTCGCTCTGATCGTCAAGTTCTCGATCCGGCATCCGGGCGTGGTGGTGACGCTTGCTGCCGCGTTGGTTGCGGCGGGGTTGTGGCGCCTGTCCGAGGGCGCCTTCGACATATTTCCGGAGTTTGCTCCTCGGCAAGTCATCGTTCAAACCGAAGCACCCGGCTTGACGGCCGAACAGGTGGAAACTGGTGTCACTCGCCCGCTTGAGGAGGTTCTCAGGGGGCTACCGCGATTGGTCGGGACGTTCTCCGAATCGATCAGTGGCCTGTCGATCGTGAACCTGACGTTCGAGGACGGTACCCGGGACGAGATCAACCGGGCAGCCGTCGCCGCGCGGCTCGCGGTCGCGTCCGGTCAGCTTCACCGCTCGGCCGCCACGCCAACGATCGTTCCGCTTTCCTCCAGCGCGGCCACCGTCATGACCGTCGGATTTACCGCCGAACGGGCGCCCGAACGCCTTCGGTCCACGGTCGCGCGGGTCGTGCTGCCGCACCTGCTGGAGATTCCCGGCGTGGCCGACGTCAATGTCTTCGGCGGCCAGATCGAAGCCCTCCAGATTCGGCCCGACCCGGAGCGCCTCAGGCGTGCGGGCGTGACGATTGGCGAACTGACGGAAGCAGTACGGGCCGCTGGCTATCGGGGCAGCGGACGGGTCGACACGCCCAACCAGACCCTTGCCGTCGTGGTGGGGGAGGGCGCGCTGTCGGTGGCAGCCCTCCGTTCGCTCAACATCGCCCGGGCTGACGGGACGCGCATTCCTCTCGCCGACATCGCCGACATCGGGTTCGGCGCCTCTCACCCAATCAGCATGGCGACTGTCGGCGGCGAGCCCGCCGTGCTGCTCATGATTATCGGTCAGTTCCAGTCAAGCACCGTGGCCGTGACCCGCGGGCTGGACCAGGCGCTCGACGACCTGACACCGGCCCTCGCCTCGATCGGAATCTTCATCCATCGCGACCTCTTTCGCCCGGCCCGTTACGTTGAACGCTCGGTTGCCAACATTTCCGCCCATCTCGCGATCGGTGCCGGGCTGGTTGTGCTGGTGTTGCTGGTGTTCCTCTTCGACGTACGGGCCGCAATCATTACCGCCAGCGCGATCCCGGTGTCCCTGATCGCCGCCGGGCTGGGGATGCTGGAGACTGGCACGACCTTCAACATCATGGTCATCGGCGGGCTGGCCATCGCCTTGGGCGAAGTGGTCGACGACGCCATCATCGATACCGAAAACATCATGCGACGCCTTCGTCAGGCACTGACGCGTCCAGCGCCGCCCCGGGCCGACGACGTGGTGTTCGATGCTTCAATGGAAGTCCGGAGTTCGATGGTGCATGCAAGCGCCATCGTCATGCTCGTGTTTGTGCCGCTGTTTGCGGTCTCCGGCGTGGCGGGCCGCATGTTAGCCCCGCTGGGTCTGGCCTACATCCTCGCGATCTTTGCTTCCTTGGTGGTCGCGCTGACACTGACCCCGGCACTTTGCCGGGTACTGCTGGCTTCACGTGGCGCGTATCGGGTGCCCCCGCTCATTCGGTGGATCACGCCTGTCTACGCGTGGACCCTGCGCTTGCTGGGCAGGGCTCCGGGCCTGACAGTTGTGCTAGCGCTTGGCGGCTCGCTCTTCGGCGTGGCGCTTCTGCCCGGGCTCGGCAGCGCGTTCCTGCCCGAGTTGCGCGAGGGTCACTACATGATTCACACATCGGGGCTGCCTGGGACCTCGCTGGAGGAGACCATCCGCACCGGTACCCGACTTACGCGGCAGGTGCTGCAGGTCGAGGGTGTACGGTCCATGTCGCAGTGGGCAGGGCGCGCGGAGCGAGGTGCCGACACGTACGGGAGTCACTACGCGGAATACGAGGTCGAGCTGGATCCGCTGTCCGGCGCTGAACAACAAGCCGTATTCGACCAGATTCGGGAGATCCTGGATGGCACGCCCGGCATCGCTGCGGAACTCAACACCTTCCTGATCGAACGCGTGGATGAAACGGTCTCCGGTTACGCGGCCCCCCTCGTCGTCCGCATCTTCGGCCCGGACCTGGATGTGCTTGACGCCGCTGCCGCCCGGGTGGCCAACCTGCTCGACGACATCGCCGGCCTCACACAGGTGCGCGTGCGCGCAGCGCTCGGACGCCCGCAAGCCGAGGTGCACCTTGACTGGCAGCGCCTCGGTCAGGCGGGAATCACGCCGGCCGAAGTGGTGGAGGCCGTCGAAGCGGCCTACGGCGGGCTCCAGGTCGGCACAGTGTTCCGCGACGGCATTCCGGTACCCGTGACGCTTGTCTTCGAAGCGACCGACCGTGCCAATCCGTTCGCATTGGGTGACCTCATGGTGCGTCGCCTCGACGGGATCCTGGAGCCGCTGAGCGCATTCTCAGACGTCCGCATGGGACGGGGCCGTTACACCATTCTCCGCGACGGGGGCCGCCGGTTGCAGGTCGTTACCGCGCACATGACGGACGCGGACGTGGAAACGGCGGTACGGCGCGTCGAGGCGGCGCTCGTCGAGGCGGACGTTCTTCCCAGGGGTGTGTACTTCGATTTGGCAGGAACGGCACTGGAGCAGCGCCGCTCGCGATCTGAGCTGGTGTTTGCCGCGCTGCTGGCTGGAATCGGCATCATGGTGCTGGCCAGAATCGCGCTGGGACGAGGGCGGGCGCTCCTGTTGGTCCTCGCCAACCTGCCGTTCGCGCTGGTGGGTGGTGTGGTCGCGGCCTATCTCACGGGTGGTGTGGTGTCGCTGGGCTCCCTGGTGGGTTTCGTCACGTTGTTCGGGATCACGTTGCGCAATTCGATCATGCTGGTTTCGCACTATCGGCATCTCGTGGTGGTCGAGGGCGCCCCCTGGACGATCGATACCGTGGTTCGCGGCGCGTCGGAACGTCTCCCGTCAATTCTCATGACGGCGCTTGTGACGGCGCTGGCGATGCTTCCAATCGCGTTCGATGCGGACAATCCTGGTCACGAGATCATGGGGCCAATGGCGGCAATCATCATCGGCGGGCTGGCGTCGTCCACGCTGCTGAACCTGCTGGTCCTGCCGCTGATCATGCAATTGTTCGGGAGCTTTGAAGCCGAGCGCCGGGAGGCGGAGGCGCTCTCCGCAGGTCAGACAGCTTACGAGGGCTGAGGCCAGCGCGGCGGCGACCGGCCGGAGCCCGGGCCCCGGCAGTGCCTCAACCGCGGTGGTCACAGCGGCAGAAACAGCGTCTCACCGTCATCCGCTGGTTTCCGATGGGCAACGGCGAGCCTGCCGAACTGACGGCTTCCCGCCCAATCACAAAACTTCTTCCACCGGCCTGTGTCGTCACGCGGCAGTCATGTGCCCCAGAGCGTCATCGAGCGTCCTGGTTTCCGCCAGCGCCCGGCGCCACCGTCGCGCCTTAGGTTGGTCTCGGTATAGCCCCACCAGCGGCCGGGCAACCCGGTGAAAGGGCTCTCCATCGGCCAGAACGCGGTCCACATACGGGGCGTGGGCACGGAGGGCGCCCTCCCTTGTTGGGGGCAAGGAGGAATCAACCCCGAATACGCGCTGATCGGCTTCGGTGAACTGCCAAGGATGCTCCCAGGCCGCCCGCCCGATCATGGCGCCGCCCAATCCCTGGGCGAGAAATTGGTTGGCTTCGGCGAGCGACCGGATTCCACCGTTGATGATGATGTCGAGGTCTGGCCGCTTTCGGGCCAGACGATGGACTCGGGCGTAGTCGAGCGGCGGGACCGAACGGTTCTGCTTCGGGCTCAGTCCCTTTAGCCAGGCTGAGCGAGCGTGAATGATGAAGGTCTTGCACCCGGCTTCGGCAACCGCGCCGACGAAATCGTCCAGAAACGCGTCGCTGCGCTGGGCATCGAGGCCGATTCGGGCCTTGACCGTGACCGGAAGACTCGTGTTTTCCACCATCGCCCGAACGCATTCGGCCGTGTGGGCCGGGGTCCGCATCAGGACGATGCCAAAGCCTCCGTGCTGGACGGAATGGCTCGGGCAACCGCAATTCAGGTTGATCTCGCGGTAACCGTAGGCTTCGCTGTAACCGGCAGCCTCTGCCAGGCCAGAGGGGTCGGCGCCCCCCACCTGCAGCGCGACCGGCTGTTCGCGCGGATCGAACCGGAGGCTCCGCTCCCGCGGTCCTTCCAGGATGGCACCGAGCGGAATCATTTCGGTGTAGAGCAGGGTGTGCCGGGTCAGCAGACGCATGAAACGCCGGAAGTGAGAGTCGGTGCGCTGCATCATGGGCGCGACCGACAGCCGTCGATCCACTGCCGCGAGCGCCGGTGATCGCACAGTTGATTCAGCCATCATCTTCCTGCAATGTGCGGCGATTGCACGGATCGGGACCTGCGCGGCTCGTGCTGTGTGCGCAACGCCGCGGAGACGCGTAATGATGGCGCTGGCCGCGATCGTCGTCGACAGTCTTGTGTACGCGTCCTGGCTGTTCATCGTCTCGATCGGCCTCACCCTGATTTTCGGGGTGATGAACGTCCTGAACGTTGCCCACGGAAGCCTGTACGCGCTTGGAGCGTACACGGCCGCCTGGGGCGTGGGCATGTACGTTGGTGGGGCGCCGGACGCCGGGTTCGTGCTGCTTGCCATCATGCTGGTTGCCGCCATCGTCGTCGGGGTTCTTGTCGGCATCCTGATTGAGCGCGGCGTGCTGCGTTGGGTTTACGGACGAGACGAAATCGTAATCGTTCTGGCAACTTACGCGGTCTTCCTGGTCCTCGAAGACGTCATGAAGCTGATCTTCGGGGCGGAATCCTACATCGCATTTCAACCCCGATTCCTGTTCGGGACGATATCGGTCGCGGGAATACCGTACGTGGGGTACGACCTGCTCCTCGTGCCATTGGTAGCGCTGATCGGCGTCGGGATCTGGGCGGCGATCCACCGCACGCGACCCGGGAAGCTCTTGATCGCGGTGATTCATGATCGAGAGATCGCGTCTGCTCTCGGGATCAACGTGGCCCGGTTCTTCACGGTGACCTTCCTCTGTGGGGCCGTCCTGGGCGCGTTGGGCGGCGCTCTCAGTGCCCCGTTGATTTCGGTCGTCCCGGGGATCGGCGTCGAGCTGATTGTACTGGCGTTTGCCGTGGTGGTGATCGGTGGGCTGGGCTCCGTGGAGGGAGCCGCGATTGGCGCGCTGCTGGTGGGACTGGGTCGGACGGCCGCGGTGTTTTTCCGTCCCGAGTTGGAATTGTTCGTCGTGTTCGTGGTCATGACGGTGGTCCTGGCAGTACGACCGGAAGGCCTGTTCGGCAAACCGCAAACCCGTCGCATATGACGGCGCTTCGGAATATCCGTCCGACGACGGCCGGCATCGCGCTGGCCGCAGCGGTGCTGCTCGGCCTCTGGCCACTGCTGCCTGCGTGGGCGGCCCATACCGCAGCCGTATCACTTGGCGGGGGTCTGGTCGCCCTCGGACTGATGATCCTGATTCGATTCGGTCTCGTGTCCTTTGGACAGGGCCTGTTCTTCGCCATTGGCGGATACGCCGCTGCCCTGGCCAATCAGTTTCTCGGCATCACCGACATGCTGGTCCTGAGCGTGGCCGGGATCACGGCGGCCGGCGCGATTGCATGGGCTCTCGGTTATATCGTCCGGGGGCACCGGGGCATCTTTTTCGCGATGCTGAATCTGGCGTTCTCGATGATCCTGTTCGGGATACTGGCCAAGACCGTGGCGCTGGGAAGCACCGACGGATTCAGCGTGGGCGTGCCCACATTGCTCGGGGTCGCGCCGGGTCCGGAGGCTGGACGGCTCACCTTCGTGCTGTTCGGCTTCATCGTGATTTCGAGCGCGCTCGTTGCATGGATCGTGGATCGGATCCTGGCCAGCCCGGTCGGCTATGCCGGCCAGGGCGTGCGGGAGAACGAGCTGCGGCTCCGCTACCTCGGTGTCTCCGCCCGTGGAGCCGTCCACCTGGCCTACATCATGGCGGCGAAACTTGCGGCGCTCGGCGGCGTGTTCACGGTGCTGCTCATCGGTCATGTGACCCCCGAGGACACCGCCTACTGGACGAAGTCGGGCGAGTTCGTGTTCGTGGCGATCCTGGGTGGGGCCGGCAACGTCGCGGCTCCGTTCATCGCGCAGACGGTGTTCGAGCTGGTCCGCACGTTTGCCCTGCAATACGTCCCGGAAGCGTGGCAGATGTTGCTCGGCATCACCCTCCTCCTGGTCATTCTCTTCCTGCCGGGCGGCCTGTGGTCGCTGGTCGACCGACTGCGGGGACGAAATGCCTGAAGCGCTGCTCGAGACCCGCGGATTGGGAAAGACCTTTGGTGCAGTGGTCGCTGCTGAAGACGTCAGCGTGTCGGTTGCAGCTGGCGAGATCGTCGGCGTGATCGGAGCCAACGGCGCCGGGAAAACGACGTTCTGCAACATGGTGACCGGTTACCTCACGCCGGACCGGGGACGGATCCTTTTCCGCGGCACGGACATCACCGGTTGCACCGTCGGCGAGGCCACGGCGGCCGGGATCCACCGCTCGTTCCAGATCCCGCAACTGTTTCCTGGTCTCACCGTGTACGAGAACCTGCTGCTGTCAGTGGGGGTGTTCGGCCACCGCCGGCCCCCCTGGTGGAAGCCGCTCGTCCGGCCGGAGATCCAAGAGGCAGCGCGCCGGGTGATGGAGCAGTATCGCATTTCGGACTCAGCCGAGACGCGGGTGGACCGGCTGCCGCAGGGCGTGCGGAAGTTGCTCGACATCGCCATGGCGATGGTGGGCGGACCTGCCATGATCTTGCTGGATGAACCGACCAGCGGGATCAGCACCGAGGAGAAGTTCGACGTGATGGGCAACGTGATCGATGCGCTTCGCTCGTCAGGGGCAACGGTCCTGTTCGTCGAGCACGACATGGACGTGGTGGGACGTTACGCCGACCGCGTCATCGCGTTCCGCGAGGGGCGGGTGTTGGCGGATGGCGCGCCGCAGGAGGTGCTCGAGAACCCGGCCGTCATCGAGCACGTGGTCGGCCGCCGCCCGCCACGATCTTCCGATGCTTGAGACCCGGAAACTGACCGTCAAGTTCGGGGGCAGCACGATCCTGCATGACGTCGACCTGCGGGTCGAAGGGTTCACCGGACTGGTCGGGCGAAACGGCGCCGGCAAGACCACGTTGATGCGGGCCGTGATGGGACTGATTCGCACCCACTCCGGACACGTGCTCCTAAACGGCCAGGACATCACCGCAGTTCCCGCCCATCGGCGCACGCGTGCGGGTGTCGGGTACATGCCGGAGGACCGGCGCCTAATCCCGGGCCTGACCGTGGAGGAAAACCTGCTGCTGCCTGCATGGGGATCGCGGCGTCCGGACGGCCAAGACCGCTGCGAACGCGCACTCGCCTACGTCTCGGAAGTTGCCGACATGCGCTCGCGCCGCGTCGAGCAGCTGTCAGGGGGGCAGCAGAAGCTGGTGGCGCTGGCGCGCGCATTGGTGTCCGGCGAGCAGGTATTGCTGCTCGACGAACCCTTTGAGGGAGTGGCTCCGGCCCTCGCGCTGAGACTGTCGGAGGTCCTGGCAAACCTCCAGAAAGAAGGCACGACCGTGCTGATCTCTGAATCAGAAATGGACAGGGCCGGCAGTCTCTTCGAGCGCACCTACCTGATCGAGCGGGGCGCTGTGGAGCCGTGGGGCTCCGCTTGAACCAGTTCGCGGCCGGCGCGCCAACGATCTCGGGACCAAGGTCGGGGAACTGTAGGCGTCCCCCGGTGACGACCCGTCAACGCATCCTGTCTCCAATACGGTTCACGGAGCTCGCCGGATAGCAGGGGCTCCGGGCCCATTGGAAGGGCCCGGAAGTTTCTGCCGCCCCCGTGAGGCACTGACCGGGGACGGCCGCCGCCAGTTACCCGCGCAGAAACCCTTCGAGTTCGTTTTCGGCCCAGGCGATCGCGTCATCGGGCGCCTCGTTGTGAGAAGTCACACGCGCGACCAGATTCCCGAACACGCCCTGAGTGAAGATCTGGGCGGCAACGTCATTGGGAGCGGGCGTGCCGCACAGAATGAGTTGTTCGTCGCCACGCGGCGCGTAGTTGTACAGGGTGCCCGCTGGTGGGCCGGCCTCTTCGACCACGCCGAAGTCACGGAAGGAAGCGAAGATGATCGCTTCATAGCCCTTGCTCGCGGTCACCAACTGCTCCGCCACTTCGCGGGTTGCCATGTGCCGTAGCAAGTCCTTGGCGGCTTCCTTGTTCGATGAAAAATGCCAGATGCCCCAGCCGTTCGGGATCAGGTGCCGAAAGCGTCCGCGCGGGCCGACGGGCAGATCATGGTGCCAAATCAGCGGCGCGAGCTCGGGGGCGTCGCGTTTCGCGACGGCCCACGGGCTCGGCGGATTGATCACCGCGGAGCCGCGCCCGGACAGCATCCAGCGATTGTTGCTCGCGTCGTCCCATGCATAGACCGAATCGGACATGAACTGACTGAGTTCCTTCATGTACTCGAGCACTGCGCGGGTTTCGTCACTGTTGACCGTAATTTGACGGTCGGCGTCCACCAGGACCGCGCCGAAAGCCGCGAACAACGGTGCGAGCCAGAACGTCCCGTCCGGTGTCGGCGACAAAGGGGCACCGAACCCGAAGCCTGCGGCATGCAGTTTCTGCGCGGCGGTCAGCAGGGTGCCATAGGTCCAGGTAGCGACCTTCGCGGGATCACGCGGGCCAGCTGGAAAGATGTCGGGCAGATCAATCCCGGCAATATCGCGAAAATGGTCGATCCGGCTGTTGAATGCGTGGGTCTGGCCCATGACGGCCACCGGTGACGACCGCCAGGCCCCGTCGATGAAGAAGCAGTACTTGGCAGCCGGGTCCATCGGGCCGACGTCGGCCTCGACGTCGGCGATCACGTCATCAAGCGGTTCGAGCTTCGTTCGCTGGATGCTCGGGCCCCACAATCCCATCTGGAAGATGTCGTGGCCGGTACCGGCGCGGGCTTCTGCCTGCGCCGTCAGCGCGAGCTTGTTGCCGACACTCGTGATGAAATCGACCTTGACGTCGACATTGTTCTGCTGCCCCCATTCGGTGCAGATTCGTTCCACCACGGGGTTGACACCAGGCACCCAGTGGTCCTGGACGCCAAGCTCCAGTCGTCCGGCCGAATGGGCGGTCTTGACGTAGGGGGCGGCCATCGCGACCGCTGCCGCTGAGCCCGTTCCGAGAAAACGACGCCTGCTGAGAGCTGGAAGTCCTGCCATGGTGGCGCACTCCTTTCAGAAGATGTGCCTGTCGCCGATCGACGAACTACGACGGTAGCAGCAACGCCTCCTAGGCCGGCGGCACCCAGGCCCGGGGTGCGATTCCGTCGATGTCGGTCTTTACGTCCACCAACGCCGGTTTCCCGGCCGCGAACGCCTGCTCGAGTGCGCCTTGCAGCTCCCCTGGCTTGTGCACCGTGATGCCGAAGCAGCCCATCGACTCGGCAATTCCCGCGAAATCCGTCTCGGGGAACAGCCAGAGTTCATCGGAGCCCACGGTTCGCCCGCCGTAAATCCCCTCGACGCCATTCTTCTCCTGGTTGAGCGAATGGTTGTTGTTGACCACGGTCACCGTGTGGATCCCGGACTTGCGCGCCGTATCCAGCTCCCCGATGTGGTACCAGATGCCACCGTCACCGGTGAAGCACACCACCGGGCGATCCGGTTGCGCGCATTTTGCACCCATGGCTGCTGGCAGACCCCAGCCCAGAGACCCGGCGCAGCGCAGGTAGCGCTGATTGGGATGCTTCAGGTCGAGCATGGTGCCGGTCCAGACGCCGGAATGCCCGGTGTCCGACACCAGAATCGCGTCGGTGGGAAGCAGCTCGGAGAGTTCCGCGCACAAGCGCTCGGGACGCATGGGCACATTGTCGGAGGCCACCAGCGCGCTGACACCCTGCTTCCAGGTATCGACCAGTTCCTGTACGCGGCCGATCCAGGACCGGCGCGGGGAAGCCGGCTCCGCCCGGGCAAGCATGCGACGGATCGTGTCGCGCACATCTCCCTGCAGCCCGACCTTGACCGGATAGTTGCGGCCGATTTCGGCGGGATTGATGTCCAGTTGAATGGCCGGTGTGCCTCGGGGCGGAATAGTGTAGCCGTTGGTGACCTGGCCGCCGGCGTGGCTGCCGATGAAAAACACCAGGTCTGCCTCGCACAGGGCCTGGTTGGCGCAGGCGCGGGAATAGGATCCAGGCACGCCCACCGCGAGCGGGTGATCGCTCGGGAACATGACCTTGGCATTGAGCGAAGTTGCCACCGGGATCGACAGCTTCTCGGCCAGCGCGCGCAGTTCCGCGCCCGCATCCGATGCGGTTACGCCGCCGCCCGCCACGATCACGGGTCGTTCCGCCTGCATCAGCAGTTCGAGCGCCGCGGTTACCGCGTCAACGTCCGCCTCCGGCCGGAACGGCGGCACCTGTGTGAAGCTCTCGTCGATCACGACATCAAGTTCGGCCTCGGCGTCGATCACGAGCTGACCGGCCAAGCCTTCCAGGTCCAGGTGCGCCGGCCCGGGAGTGCCTGAAGTGGCGGCGCGAAACGCCTGTGGCAGGTAGACCGGCAATTGGTCGGGCGTTGACAACGTGGCGCTGTACTTCGTGACCGCCGAGAATGGACCCTTGTGATCGACCTCCTGGTAGGCGTGGCGCTGCTGGCTGACCTGGCGCTCCCGGCCGGTGATCGCGATGACCGGTGAACAGGCCAGGTAGGGATCCTGCAGCCCGGCCGCGAGATTCATCGCGCCCACGGACTGCGCCATGCAGAGGCTGGGACCGCGCCGCGCCCGTGCATAGGCGTCAGCCATGTAGGCGGCCGCCTTCTCGCCATGGGTCTGGACCCGTTTGATGCCCAGTTTCTCCATTTCCATCAACGCCCGCGGCGCAATGTACGGGACGAAAAAGGCATGGGTAATGCCGTAGCCGTGAACGGTTTCTGCGACAAACCGGCCGCCGGTCATTCTTGTCATGGTGCGCCCCCCCGGCGTGTGCGGATCGGTATCAGACCGAATGCCTCTGACGATTGCAAACAGCCCCCGCTGCCGGCTGGTCGGCGGCGTCGCGTCCACGCAACTGGCGCGCCTCCTGTTGTTGCCTCCGTGTGGCCTGTGAGCCTGTGCACGGCGTGCTGCGAACATTGTCGGGTGGCTGGCCCGGCACCGACGGTGCCGCCGATCGCTGCGGGCAGCCTTCGCCAAAACGGCGCCGCCGGGCCGGCACGCTGCCGCGACCGCTTCCAACGCACCCGGTCATGGCCCCTGCATCGAAGAAGCCGCAGCGCAACCCGGAGGCCGGCGGACCCGATGATCTCCCGTGATCTGCTGGCCCGGACCTACGCGCCGGTGTCGAGGGGTTTCAGTGCTTTCAGCAACGCGACCAGGTTCTCATCGCGCCATCGTTCGAGCGTGTCGGCGTCACGCTCGCCCGTCATTTCGTCGACAGCTGCAACTGCCACCTCCTTCAGTCCGGCCGGCCCCGACCAACCGAAATGGGCAATGTTGCCCCTGATACCGCCTTCGCCGCCGGTGAAGTGCATGCCGAGCATCGGCCCCATGAACGCCCAGCGCATCCCCGGCCCGTAGACCAGCGCCTCGTCTGCTTGGTGATAGTCGCAGATGCCGGCCTCGACCAGCGAATCGATCTCCCGCCGCACGACGTATTGCAACCGGTTGGAGACGTAGCGCTCGATTTCCCGCCGCAGCCGGAGCGGACGTTTCCCGATGCGGCGATAGAAGGCCATGGCCCAATCCAGCACGGCTCCCGGTGTGGCTTCCCCGCCGACGACCTCAACCAGCGGCATCAGGTAGGACGGCGTGAACGGATGCCCCACGATGACGCGCGCCGGCACACGGCTTTGCTTGGCCAAGTCACTCGGCAAGAACGTCGATGACGAACTTGCGATGACCACATCGTCGGGCAGATTCCGGTCGATCTGTTCGATCAGCGCGACTTTCAGATCCTGATGATCAGGCGCCGACTCCTGGACGAACTGGGCCCCGTCGAGCGCGGTTCCGAGGTCAGCATCAAACATCAGGCGGGACGGGTCCGCGCCGGCGGCCAGCCCCAATTGCTTCAAACTTGGCCAGGCCCGTGCCACCAGCGCCCGCAGGCGGTCTTCCGCGCCCTCAGCTGGGTCGCTTGCGGTAACGGCCAGCCCTCGGCTCAGGAACAGGGCTGCCCAGCCGGCGCCGATGGTTCCTGCGCCAACGCATGCCACGCGGTTGACGGTCGCTGGATCTGGCAGGTTCATGATGACATTCTCCGGTTCAACGCAGCTGGATGGCTTGGTGCTCGAGACGGGTTCCAGCGGTAGGAACGCGTGCACCTGGGCACTTATAGGAGTGACGGCGGTCGATCCGGCGGAACAGCGACCTCGCGCAGGTACTGTTGGATTGGTCGCCCGGTGTCAGATCAAGTTGTCGATTACTGCCAACGGCGTTGCTGCCAACAGCCCGGCATCAATGGGCAGGATGACACCCGAAATCCAGCGTGCCTCGTCACTTGCCAGAAACACTGCCGCCCACGCGACATCCCAGGCGTCGCCCGTGATCCCCAGCGGACCAGCCCTCCGCCGCAATTCCAGTTGCTCCTCTGTCATGGAGGCCACAAACGGCGCGTGGATGTGCCCGGGTGCGATGCAGTTGACACGGATGTTGTCGCGGCCATGGTGGACCGCCATGGCCTTGGTCAGCGTGACCAGACCACCTTTTGCAACCGAGTAGGGGACATTGTGCGACGCACCGGCGCGCAAACCGTCGATCGATGAAACGTGGATGATGGAGCCGCCGCCGTCGGCTGCCATCTGCGGGACCGCGAACTTTGACACCAGGGCGGCAGACTTGAGATTGCCGTCGAGGGCGCGGGACCATACCTCGTCTTCGATATCCGTGACCTTGCCCGGCCCTAGCGCACCCACGTTGTTGACGAGAATGTCGATACGGCCGTACCGGTCAATGCAGGCGTCGACCAAGGCCCTGCAGGCTGGCTCGTCAGTAACGTTCGCTACGAATACCGATGCGTTGCCGCCTTCGTCGGCGATCTGACGTTCGGTCGCGCGAGCACGACCCTGGTCCAGGTCGGCGAGCAGGACCTTGGCGCCGTGACGGGCAAAGAGAATCGCAGTCGCCTCCCCGGTGCCGGTAAGTGACCCGCGTGATCCGGCACCGGTAACCAATGCCACCTTGTTGTTGAGGCGTTTCTCGGCCATGTCCGGAATCATTCCATCACCGCGCCGCCGGCGACCGTGACCGACAGGCCGGTCAGGAATTCCGCGTCGGCTGACGCCAGAAACGTGGCGACCCGGGCCACGTCCTCGGCGTTGCCAACGCGCCCGAGCGGGGTGTTCGCTTCGGTTCGGGTCTTCATGGCTAGGTGGTGTTCCTCGGCCGTGACTCCTTCGGGGGCCAGCGCTGCGGCGATTTCTGCGACTCGTTCAGTCTCGACGTAGCCCGGGCAAATGGCATTCACCGTGATGTTGTGAGGTCCGAGTTCCTGTGCCAGTGCCTGAGTGAAGCCGCGAACCGCGAACTTGGACGCGCAGTAAGCGGCGAACCGGGCCACGCCGCGCTTGCCCGAAACCGAAGACAGGTTGATGATTCGGCCGCCGGTGCCCTGGGCAATGAGAGCCCGCGCCACGGCACGAGAGCAAAGGAAGGTCCCCTTTGCGTTGACGTTCTGCACCCGGTCCCATTCGGCTTCGTCGAGGTCGACCACGGGCACGCGATCGCGACCGGCGATCGCTCCAGCATTGTTGACGAGGATGTCGATACGGCCGAAATGGTCGAGTACCCGGCTCACCATGACCTCGACATCATTCGCACTTGATACATCGCCGACGACGCTCAGCACCCGCCGGCCGATGGTTTCGATCTCACGCTCGACGTCCGGCAGGCCCGCCCAGCCCTCCGAACCCCCGCGCCGCGGGACGATGTCGTTAATGCCGACATCTGCGCCGGCTTGCGCCATGCGCCGGGCGATGGCGCGTCCCATTCCCTGCTCACCGCCCGCCCCCGTTACCAGCGCGACTTTGCCCTTCAATTCGTACATCGTCTTATTCCTCGTCTCGCCGGCGTGCCGGCCGTGAACGCTGCCTGGTTGTCGCGAAGCCTTTCCGACAAATCAACTGTGTCGGTTGCATTCCATCATTGAACCGGCGGAGCAACGAGACCCAACGCTGCATGCCCATTCGCCGGGAGGGCACTATAGGGATGTTCCGCAGCCAATCGCCGGCACCGGGGCTCTCCGCTCCTACCGAATCGGAAAAAGACCCTGGCCGGGATAAGAGCCAGCCGCCCATCATCCGTCGCAAACTGCATGGTGGGGCGGTCGAACCGCGCGCGGCGTCGGGCGGGAGCGCCTTCTACACACTACAGGTCCTCCGTAGGGCCGCCGATCACGGTTCCGGTTCGATGCGCGACCCCAGCTACGTCGACAGCGCGCTGGCCCACGCCGACACTGGTTCCAACTCACTGACGACCAACTGCCAGTCATGCCTGAATTGAAGATAACGAGCGCGAATCGGAATTCGACGGTTAGATCCGCGCATACGTTGGCGCTGGCCGCACTATTCCTGGGACAGCAGCAATCGCATCACCGCATCCGCCGCGTCATCGGCGGAAAGCGAGGTCGTGTCGATTCGTAGTTCGGGGCTCTGTGGCGGCTCGTACGGCGAATCGATGCCGGTGAAATTTGCCAGCTTGCCGCTGCGGGCTTTCGCATAGAGCCCCTTGGGATCGCGTGCCTCGCAGATCTCCAGCGGGGTATCGACAAAAATCTCGACAAACTCTCCTTGCTGGAGCAACGCCCGGGCCATTGTCCGTTCGGATCGAAACGGCGAGATGAAGGAAACGATGACGATGAGCCCTGCGTCCACCATCAGCTTCGCAACTTCGGCGACGCGGCGAATATTCTCCACCCGGTCTCGGTCGGTAAAACCGAGATCCCTGTTCAGGCCATGGCGGACGTTGTCTCCGTCGAGCAGGCAAGTGTGTTTTCCCATCGCTTGGAGCTTCTGCTCCAGCAGATCGGCGATCGTCGATTTGCCGGCCCCGGAGAGGCCAGTCATCCACAGGACACAGGGTTTTTGTTGGTTGACCCGCGCCCGCTCTGCCTTGTCCACCTTCATCTTCTGCCAAACGATGTTGGTCGCGCGGCGGAGCGCGAAGTTGATCACGCCGGCGCCGACCGTGGCATTGGTGAACCTGTCGATAAGTACAAAAGCGCCCGTTCCGCGATTCTTTGCGTAAGCATCGAAGGGGACGGGGCGATCGAGCGAAATCTTGCAGTACCCGACTTCGTTCAGTTGGAGTGTTTTGGCGGCTAATCGGCCCAGGGTGTCCATGTCGATACGATGGGTAAGGTCCGTGATCTGGGCGACGGCAGAGGCGCTGGCAAAACGAGCCAGATAGGGTCGTTCCGGCAGCATGGCATCCGTATCCAACCAGATGAGATGAGCGGCAAACTGGTCGGCAAGCACTGGAGGCTGTCCGTTGCCGGAGATCATGTCGCCGCGGCTAATGTCGATTTCGTTGGCGAGCACGAGCGTGA
The DNA here is from genome assembly GCA_009839325.1 of Rhodospirillales bacterium. GTDB lineage: Bacteria > Pseudomonadota > Alphaproteobacteria > TMED109 > TMED109 > VXPW01. The sequence continues at coordinate 124,442 of VXPW01000022.1, read as the reverse complement.
TCGCCTGGCCCTCGACTGCCCGGTCCAGATCGCCGGACGGCCCGAGGATGCGCTCGACGGTCGATTGCGAACCGGACGGGCTGACGGCAACTGCCATCCTGCGTTCGACGGAACCGGAGACCACGGTGCCGCTGAAGCCACGGAATTCCGAATCGGGACGATTGACCCACTGCACCGGTAAACGAAAACCGCTCGTCATGTCGTTCCCGGAGATGGTGCAGGTCTGCAGTACCTCCATGAGCGTCGGCCCGAGATACCAGGGCGTGTCTTCGCCAGACCCGAAGACGTTCACACCCGTCAGCGCGGATAGCGGAACTGCGGTCACGGATTCGATCCCCAGTTCATTCGCAAACGCTACGTATGCATCGACGATGGACCCGAACGTGGAGCGGTCGTATTCGACCAGATCCATCTTGTTGACTGCGAGGACCACTTGCCGAATACCCATGAGCGACACGATGTAGCTGTGTCGGCGGGTCTGGGTCAGAATCCCCTTGCGGGCATCGATCAGAACTATCGCAAGATCAGCCGTGGAGGCACCCGTGACCATGTTTCGCGTGTATTGCTCGTGGCCGGGCGCATCGATTGCGACGAATTTTCTGCTGTCGGTTTCGAAATAGCGATGCGCCACGTCGATGGTGATGCCTTGTTCGCGTTCCGCCTGCAGCCCGTCGACCAGTAACGCGAGATCCACCGCATCACCTTGAGTGCCGTAGGTTGGACTCTCCGCCGCGGCTGCCGAAAGCTGATCTTCGAAGACCGTCCTGGATTCGTAGAGCAGCCGCCCGAGAAGCGTTGATTTGCCGTCATCGACGGAGCCGCAAATGATGAAGCGGAGTTGTCCTTTCTCGTTCTGCGTTGAGAAGGCAGCATCGATGTCCTTCGACGCGGCCGGCGCATTCCCGCTCGCCGACATCAGAAATACCCTTCCAGCTTCTTTTTCTCCATCGAGCCAAGTTGGTCGTGGTCAATGACTCTGCCCTCCCTTTCGGATGTCCGGCTCTGCCTTAGTTCAGCCACGATTTCCGGGATCGTGGCGGCGCTGGATGGGATCGCGCCCGTAAGGGGGTAGCACCCCAAAGTACGGAACCGGACCAACATCTCGCTCGGCGTCTCCCGGGGTTCGAGCGGCAACCGTTCGTCGTCAACCATGACCAGAAGGCCCCCGCGCTCCACGATGGGACGAACGGCGGCGAAATACAGCGGTACCACGGGAATGTTTTCCCGTTGGATGTATTGCCAGACGTCGAGTTCGGTCCAGTTGGACAGCGGGAACACCCTAACGCTTTCGCCAGGCAAGACGCGGGTGTTGTAGAGGTTCCAGAGTTCGGGCCGCTGTCTCTTCGGGTCCCAGCGATGTGTGCTGCTCCGAAAGGAGAATATCCGTTCCTTGGCACGCGATTTCTCCTCGTCGCGTCTCGCACCGCCGAACGCGGCGTCAAAACCATGCAGGTCGAGGGCCTGTTTGAGTGCCTCGGTCTTCATGACCTCAGTGTGCACTCTGGACCCGTGGGTGACAGGGCCGACGCCCTGCTCCAAGCCGTCCCGGTTGACGTGGACGATCAGATCGATCCCGTGACTGGCCGCGGTCTCGTCACGAAACCGGATCATGTCGCGGAACTTCCACGTCGTGTCGACGTGCAGCAGCGGAAAGGGGAGGTTTCCGGGCGTGAAGGCCTTGAGAGCCAAGCGAAGCATGACGCTCGAATCCTTGCCGATCGAATACAGCATCACCGGGTTGCGGAATTCGGCGGCCACCTCCCGCAAGATGTGAATGCTTTCCGACTCTAGGCGGTCCAGATGGTTCAGCATCGGTCAAGAATGCGGGGTTTCCCTTGGCGATTCCATCGGAGTTCGACGCTCGGCGCTAGATCTTGGATGCGTGGACACTCAGGTCCTGTTCGGTGGAAGTAGCTAGTGGCGAAGCTATCCCAGCAATGTGGCTGCTGCCTAAGAGCGTTCAGCACAGTGGAGTGAGGTCGTGGCGCCGCTGAAAATTCGATTGAAATGCATGATCGCTGGCGCTTTATCCACCGCTGCCGTTTGCTGCTTGAACCAGCAGTCAGGCAACGCATGGCATTGGCCGAAGCGAACCGAGCCGTGTGGAAGATGCGGCCAATGAACAGGGTGTATGGAGACCTGTATTCGATATCTCAAGGCCCTCGTTTCTTGGGCGACTAGTTTGCATGCGGCACGGGGATAAGATCGATCAAGAACTCGACGTCGCTTGTCTGCCTGTCGACCGGCACAAAACAAAAAGGTACCCCTTTGCGACGTTTGCGGTTCGCTGATCTGGCGAAGGACCTCCGAATTCCGCACGCTTGTCGCGCTCGGTGCGGTTCCTATCTGATCAACGACGCCACCTGGCCAAGTCCGAGCGACTGCCTCGCAAGGGGGTTAATGGTTCGCCGCCGCTCCCAGCGACGCTACTTGGCGTCTCCCACCACTTCCTCGAGACCTTTCGTGCCAGGGGAAGCTGTCTTCAGTTGCCGGGCAACCCCCTCCAGCAGGTTGGCTAGTTGGCGCTGTACCTGTTCTTCCTCGGATCCGGTCGGGAGATAGACGGTAGCTGCCAGGATGCCCGGGGATTTTCTTCCGTCACCTGAGTTCGTGGACCCGGAAACCAAGACGTCAAACTTGGCCGTCGCGCTCCGGTCATCAGGAAAGGCGTGAACGTCGACATACTTGATTTCAAATTCCTGCATATCGAAGCTCCATCGGTTCCATTTGGCATCCTAGCATGAAGCCTGAAGGAATCATGTATCGAACGTGGTATCACGATCCGAGACATCTGGGGCAGCTACAGTCGCGTGAAATTCATTGGAATTGGACAAGTTATCGCGGCAGGGGTTGACGCGATACCGAAAATGAAAGGGCTCTGTTCGAAACTCTGGCCAGCCACAGCAAGGCGACCAACTCTATATCGCGACGACCTGTGGGAGCTCCCCGGATTTGGGAATCACTTGTCGAGTTGGCCGCGCTTCGCGCAGGTACCGTTCCCGGCCCAATGGAGCGGAGACACGCGTGGCCGGCGAACAGGTCCGCAATGCCGCGATGGCAGAGGGCCTCGCGCCATATGCGCTGGACTGCAGCATGTTCTCCCCGGTACCGTCTGATCCCGGCAACTACGGGTGTCAGTCGCGAACTGGCCGGGGTCCACCCTCAACCAGTGCGCAAGCGCGATTTCTCGGTCGCCTATCCTGTGCTCACGCAGCAGTTCACGAGCGTGACTCACGGGAGCGACTTGGCCGTCACACTGAATCGGCAGATTCCCGGAATCGGGGGCGCTTCCGGTCAGGCTAGACAGCCGTCAAACTGGCGGTCCACGGAGACTTCGTCTGCCGGCGGCGCAGCGGTCCAATCCCAGTGCCGGATTGGCAGGGGCCCAGGTCCGAGCCGGTGCCGACGGAGGGACTTGAACCCCCGACCCACGCATTACGAATGCGTTGCTCTACCGTCTGAGCTACGTCGGCAATGATCAGTGAAGAAATCTAGCCTAGCACGTCTGGGCCTGCAGCCTTGCCGCACGCGGTCAATCGGATCGCAGGCGTTCTGGCTGGCGCTGCGATTGGCTGCCCGGCAACCGGATTCGTATTCGCAGGCCCGGGATGTTGTCCTCCAGGCTCAGCGTTCCATCGTGGAGGCGGACTACCGCGGCTACGAGCGAAAGCCCCAGTCCACTGCCGGGTAGGTCTCGGCTGGAACTTAGTCTGACAAACCGATCGAGGACCCGCTGACGTTCCGTCTCCGGAATGCCGGCCCCGTCGTCGGCAATGATAAGTTCCCTATCGCCGGCCGGGGCGATGCGGACTGCAATGCGGATGCTGCCGCCCGGTGAACTGTACTTGATAGCGTTGTCCAGAAGATTGGACAGGCTTTGCGCGAGCAACGTGCGGTGACCGAAGCACACGCACGGGGCTTCCTCCACGTGGACGAAGAGCGCAAGGCCCGAGTCGTCGGCCACGGGTTCATAGATCTCGGCCAGCTCGCGCACCAACAGAGCGACATCCACGGGTTCGAATTTGGGCTTGACCCCGCTTTCCAGCTGTGCGATCTCCAGCAGTCCGTTGAAGGTTTCGATCAGTTGATCCGCCTCGGCGATGGCCCGGTCCAAGGCGTGCTGCCGCTTTGTGGCGTCGTTCGCATCGAGCAGGGCGGCTTCGAGCCCGCTGCGTAGCCGATGCAGCGGGGTACGGAGATCGTGCGCGATGTTGTCGGTGACCTCGCGTAGATTCTTCACCAGCCCCTCGATACGCTCCATCATGACGTTGAAAGTCCCGGCCAATCGGTCGAGTTCGTCACCGGAGCCCCGCTCTGGAAGGCGCTGGGTCAGGTCGCCTTCCAGCACGTTGCGAGCAGCCGAATTGATTCGGTTCACCCGCACCAGGCTATGTCGGGCGACAAGTGCGCCGCCTGCAAAGCCAAGGACGAGGACGATGCCGCCAGCCCACAGGAAGGATTCCGTGTAGCGACTTTCGATCATTTGGAGCCCCTGCACGTCCCGCCCCACCAGGATCCGAAGGTCAGGTTGAAGTAGCACCACCTGAGCCCGCGCTGCTCGGGTTTCGAGCCGCCCGCCACGCTCGGGAAGCGAGTAGCTGAAGTTGACCCATCCATTGGGGTCAGCGTCGACCGTTGGCCACGAATCCAGGTTGCCGGTTGTCATGGCAGGCTGACCTGCAAACGAGAGCAGGTAGAGACTGGTCGTTTGCCCGTAACTTCGATCCTCTACGATGTGACGAAGTGTCCGTGGCCCGCCGCGCCGAAGCTGGGCAGAAAGGAATTGGAGTTCGCGCTGAATGCTCTCGTCGGTTTCACGATTCAGCAAACCGACAGACATGGTGTGCACCAGGGTCAGCAGGGCTGAGCCCGTGATGGCCACCAGCACCAAGTAGAGCAGCGTAAGCTGTACCGCGGCAGTTCGCAGCAGCGAGAAACGTGGGACCGGTCGCGCGGTTCCCGCCATCAGCCGGACGTACCGGAACTGCGCAACGAGTAACCGGCTCCCCGGATGGTCTGCAGGAGCGGCTCGGAGAAGCCGCGGTCGATCTTCGCGCGCAGACGACTGATGTGGACATCGATTACGCGCGTCTTGGGTTCAAAATGGTAGCCCCAGACCTTCTCAAGGAGCATGGTGCGCGTGACGACTTGGCCGGCGTTTTCGAGCAGGAACTCCAGCATGCGGAACTCTCTCGGCTGCAAATCGATGGGCTTGCCGGCACGCATGACGGTTCGTTTCAGGCGATCAAGCTCAAGATCCGACAGTCGCAGCGTCGAGGCGGTAACTTCTGAAGAGTGACGCCGTACCAAGGCATCCAGTCGAGCGCGTACTTCTGCGAACGCGTATGGCTTGACGACGTAATCATCTCCTCCTGCCTCCAGGCCCCGTACACGGTGATCAACTTCCCGCAAAGCTGATAGGAAAAGGACCGGAGTATCGATCTTCTTGGCGCGCAGTTGCCGGACCATCGCGATACCGTCAAGTTCGGGCAACATGCAGTCGACGATCAGCGCATCAGGCTGCGTGCCGAGTGCCCGGTCCAGGCCGGTCAGCCCGTCTGCTGCGTGATCCACGACGTGACCGAGTTCCGAAAGACCTTTGACCAGGAATTCCGCTGCAACCGTGTCGTCTTCCACAATGAGAATGTGCATTGAAGACGCCTCCTGTCCTTCACTCGATAAAGATTCTTCGGAATAGTCGGCGCAAATGCAGTTGGAGCCACCTCCTGTGGCGGGAGCCACGCCCCTCGGCAGGGTTCTTCTGTCTTGGCCGCAATCCTAGCCCGTCAGGTTCGACTTAGCGATTTCGCCAGACGAAGTCCACGCCCCCGGGCCACCTGGCCATCGCTGCACATCACGGAAGGTCGCTTGGCAAAATGATGCTTCGGTTTCCCGTGCGGACGACAGGACGGCTCCAATGGGTCAAAGAGGACTTCGGTGGTCGGGGGTACGGCGCACCGCACCGTGCGCGGTTGGAGCCGATCAATCGGCTGTCAGGCCACCTGCGGTAAGTTTCCGTCGTCGCTGGTCGTGGCCAGCGGCCACCGATCCCGAGCCGAATTTTGCTGGCTGCGATCAGCAGCCGACGGGGCAGGTTGTAGAATTGTGGTCGGCGTTCCGAGCCGTTCGAGTTCCCTAGCTCAAGTTCGCCCGTTCAATTGACGTTTTCCGACTTGAGCGTGTAACGGCCTTTATCAGGGCCATCGAACAGTCTGGGAATCTGCGGATGCAGGCACGGCTGGCTGCTTGTATCCGGAAGCAGGTTCTGCTGGCTGACATAGGCAATGTAAGGACCTTCCTCGCTCTCCGCGAACAAGTGGTAGAAGGGCTGGTCCTTGCGGGGACGGAGATCTTCCGGAATTTGCTGATACCACTCCTCGGTGTTGTTGAATTCCGGATCTACGTCAAAGACTACGCCGCGAAAGGGGTAGATTCGGTGCCGGACCACCTGGCCAAGCCCGAATTCCGCCCGAACTTGCAGCAGCTTCTGCATGATCGTGTCCCTACGCCTGCACCGACAGGTACCGAACTACCAGTAGTTTACCAGATGGGGTCCGGCCCATACATGTTCAAGCTGGGCCTAACCGGCTAGTGCCTCGCGGATGAACTCGAGACGGTCCTGACCAAAAAACATCTCGTCGCCGACGAACATCGTGGGGATTCCGAATAGACCGCGTGCCACGGCGGCGTCCGACTGTTGTCGCAATTCCAACTTCACGTCGTCCTCCTGCGTGCGACGCATCAGGAACTCGGCATCCAGATCGCCCTCTCTCAGGCAACGCACGACTTCTTCCGGTCTACCGAGATCGACGTCCTGCGCCCAGAACGCGGGATAAATGACATCGAGGTAGGCCTCCAGCTGGCCGGCTTGCTGGGCGGCCACTGCGCCACGCATCAGACCAATGGTGTTGATCGGGAAAGCGCTGTTGTAGACGAGTGGGACGTCGTAGCGGCGGGCAAACCGGGCAAGATCCATGGACAGGTACCGACCCTTGGCCGGGACCTCGGCGGGGGAAGTGTTTCCGGTTGCCTTGAAGATTCCGCCGAGGAGGATCGGTCGGTAGTCGATTTCTGCTCCAGCTTCGCTGGCAATCGCCGGCAGCTGTGTCCATGCGAGGTAGCCGCTCGGACTCCCGACGTCGAAATAGAACTCCACCCGTTTAGTCATGAACGCATCCTCCGTTGTCGATGGGCCGGTCGGCGAACATATACTCGCTTTTCGCCTCAGGCGATCAGATCTACTTCCAGGACCGGCACCGATGTCCAGCCTTACCGAGCAACTCGTTCAATTCATCGAGGCCAAGCCGATTGCCGACGCTGACCTTGCGAAGGCCTCCGACTACGTTCTCGATGCCCTGGCGAACACCCGGGCAGGCCAGTCGACGGAACCGGGGCGGATCGTCAAAGCTTGGGGCGAAGCGGCCGGTCGCGATCCCGGCCGCGAAGCGTTTCAGCTCGGTGCGCTGACGCACATCCTTGAAGCCGACGATCTGCACCGCAAATCGGTCACACATCCCGGGTGTGTTGTCGTGCCGGCGGCGTGTGCGCTTGCCCGCTCCACCGGTGCAGATGGGCGAACGTTCCTGACGGCCATCCTCAAGGGGTTTGAAGCCATGTGTCGGATCGGCGCCGCAGTCGGACCGGCGCACTACCGCACGTGGCACAACACCGCGACCTGCGGGCCGTTTGGTTCCGCCTATGCGGCCGGTACCCTCCTGGGCCTTGATCCGCGGGCGATGGTTCACGCACTGGGGAACGCAGGCACGCAGTCAGCCGGCCTGTGGGAGTTCATTGCGTCTGGTGCGATGAGCAAGCACCTCCATGCCGGCCGGGCCGCGGAAGCAGGGGTCGTGGCAGCTGAGCTCGCCGCACATGGCTTCACCGGCGCCCCGTCGATTCTGGAAGGGCCCCGTGGCTTTTTTGCTGCCGCCTGCCCGGACGCTGACCCCGAGGCAGTGCTTCGCGCCCCGGATGAACCCTGGCAACTGCACCTGACGTCGATCAAACCGTGGCCGTCTTGCCGACACACTCATCCGGCCATCGATGCTGCCTTGGAACTGGCACCGCACGTGGACCGGTTCCGGAAAGTCGAGGCGTGGACCTATCGGGCCGCCATTGACGTTTGCGATAATGTTCAGCCGAAGACCGAATACGAAGCAAAGTTTTCGCTGCAGCATTGCATCGCCGCGGCGTTGGTGGACAAGGAGGTCGTGTTCACCAGCTTCGAGGCAGCCGCCCGCAAGCGACACGCCGATCTCGCGAACCGTGTCGTGCTGGCGTCCGGTCCTCCGTACGACGAGGCATACCCTCGCGCGTGGGGGGCGTCGGTCCGCGTCGAATTGGCTGACGGGCGCGTGCTGGCGGCGGAACGGGAGCATGCGCTCGGCGATCCGGACGCCCCGCTCTCGTCACATCGCCTGGAGGCCAAGGCGCGCGACCTTCTGGTACTCGGAGGAGTAGACCCGGAGCCGGTGGTCCGCCAGGTGCATGCGCTTCGTGCTGGCGGGTCGCCAGTCGGCCTCGCTGACCTCGTAGCCTAGTCCGCGTCGCGCGCTAGACCGATCCAGACGGGATCTCCGTCACGTACCTCCCGCAGGTCGGCGGGATCGCCGTTAGCGTCTGCCCAGACGTTCACGGCGGTCACCAGACGGATCTCGTCTCCACGCGACGCTGGTGTCCGGCCGTACCCGATAGCGATTGCCGACCCGCCGGTCCAAAACGCGATCTCTCCTTTCTCGACGACGTCGCGGGCATCGTCCTCCAGGGCTGCTGATACCGGGACGCGGAAATAGACTTCCTCGCCCCACGTTTGCGCGACTGCCTGCAGCGGAAGTTCCTTCAGAATCGCTTCGGCAGTGGGCGTGTCCCGCGTAGTCATCCCGAGTTCTGTGGCGTTGATCCGGACCACGATCCGTTCCATCAGTCGTTCTCCCGGAGCAGTGCGAAAGCTCGCGGCGCACAGCTCCGTACACCTTGTCCAAAGCCTGCCGCCCCTTATCATGCAACATTGAACGGGCGCAAATGGACGCCCCCTGAAAGGAGCTTCCATGGCCCAGTTCGGTATCGGTCAGCCCGTGGAACGGGCGGAGGATCCCCGACTCCTGACCGGCAAGGGGCGCTACACCGCCGACCTTTCGCTTCCCGAGCAAGCCTGGCTGCACGTGGTCCGTTCGCCGATGGCCAGTGCCGACATTCGTTCCATCAGCACTGAGGTTGCATCGCAAGCCGAGGGTGTGCTGGGCGTATTCACCGCCAAGGACTTCGCGGAGGCAGGCGTGGGAAACTTGGCCTGTCTGTACGTCGGCAAGAACCGCGATGGATCTGAAAATCTGGTCCCGCCGCGCCCGGCATTGGCTGGTGAGCAGGTTTACTACGTGGGTGAGCCCGTTGCCATCGTAGTGGCAGAAACGGCGAATCTTGCGCGCGACGCGGCGGAACTGGTCGAGGTCGACTACGAGGAGCGTCCGGCGGTCACGGACACGGCTGGTGCCGCAGCTGAGGACGCTCCCCAGATCCACGAGGGCATCCCCGGCAATCTCTGTTTCGACTGGGCTCTCGGTGACGAAGCCAAGACGGACGCCGCGTTCGAGAAGGCCAGCCACGTCGTTTCCCTCGAGCTTGTAAACAACCGGCTGGTTCCGAACCCGATGGAGTGCCGTGCGGCGGTCGCCAGCTACGAGGAAGGCAGTGGCTTCTCGATTACCTGCGGTTCGCAGGGGGTCCATCTGCTCCAGGGGCAGTTTGCGTCCATCCTCGGGGTCGAGGCGGACACGGTCCAGGTGCGAACCGGCGATGTCGGCGGCGGCTTCGGGATGAAGATTTTCCTGTATCCCGAGTACATCCACGTGCTGTTTGCCGCGAGAGCGCTGGGCCGGCCGGTTCGCTGGATTTCCGAGCGTACCGAAGCGTTTCTTTCCGACACCCACGGGCGTGACCACGTCACGCGCGCTGAGCTGGCGTTGGATGCGGACGCGCGTTTCTTGGGGCTGCGGGTGCACACGATCGCGAACTTGGGTGCCCAGTGCTCCAACTTCGGGATTTTCGTGCCGACACTCGCCGGCACCATGATGCTGACCGGCTGCTACCAGACCCCCGCCGTGCACGCGAATGTGCTGGGCGTGTATACGAATACCCCGCCGGTGGATGCCTACCGGGGAGCAGGGCGCCCCGAGGCTGCATTCGTCGTGGAACGGATCGTGGACAAGGCCGCACGCCAGCTGGGCCTGGCCCCCGACGAGATTCGCCGGCGCAATTTCATTCGATCCGACCAGATGCCCTACACCACGCCCATGGGCGAGATCTACGACACCGGGAACTTCGTCAAGAACATGGATGACGCGATTGCGCGCTCAGACTGGGCCGGCTTCGAGCAGCGCCGAGCCGAGTCGGAACGCAGCGGCCGACTTCGTGGGATCGGGATGGCCAGCTACATTGAAGCATGCTCGAGCGGCGCGCCCGAGGAGGCGACCATCGAGATTGGCGCCGACGGCCGCGCGCGCGTGTTGATCGGTACCCAGTCCAACGGGCAGGGCCATGAAACGGCCTATCGACAGATCGTGTCGGAACGTCTGGGGCTCTCGTTCGACCAGATCGATATCGTTCAGGGCGATACCGCGACGATCGGCTACGGAGGAGGGACCGGTGGATCGCGTTCGGTTCCGGTGGGCGGCGCAGCCCTGTCCGATGCAGCGATGCAGGTGATCGAGCGTGGCCGGAGTCTCGCGGCCGATCAACTGGAAGCCTCGTTGGAGGACATCGATTTCCAGGATGGCCGGTTCAGGGTACCCGGTACGGACCTCGAGGTGTCCCTCGGGGAGGCGTCCCAGCGTGCTGCCGATGCCGGCGACCCACTGGCGGAGGCTGCCCAATGGACCCCTCCTGCCGCGACGTTCCCGAACGGCACCCACGTCTGTGAGGTGGAAGTGGCTCCTGAAACCGGGGCGCTGCAGATCGTGCGCTACACGGTCGTGGACGATTTCGGCACGGTCATCAACCCGCTTCTCCTGGAAGGTCAGGTGCACGGCGGGATTGTGCAGGGCCTGGGCCAGGCACTTCTCGAGCACACACAGTACGATTCCGAATCGGGCCAGTTGCTGAGCGCATCCTTCATGGATTACGCGATGCCGCGCGCGGACGACGCGCCTCACATCGATTTCACCTACAATGTGGTTCCGTCGACCACCAACGCGTTGGGCATGAAAGGGGCCGGGGAAGCGGGTGCCATCGGTGCTCCACCGGCCATCATCAACGCACTGGTCAACGCGCTCCAAGGTTACGGCGTCGATCATGTCGACATGCCGGCCACACCGGAGCGCGTCTGGTCGCTCATCGATACTGGCTCGCGTCGAGCCGCTTGAGATACATCCTTGTTTGATCCTACTGAGCGGCCGGGGCGCCCCGGCTGGCAATTCCTGCACACGCCGGGGCCAACGAACATCCCCCGACGGATTGTGTCCGCAATGGCGGCCCCCCAGTCAGATCATCGGAGCCCTGAGTTTCTGGCAATTGCTGGGCACGCATACGCCCGGCTCAAGGAGTTGCTCGGCACGAAGTCGCCGGTAGTGCTGATGAGTGCTCCGGGCCACGGTGCCTGGGAGGCGGCGTTGGTGAATCCGCTGGCTCCGGGCGACCGCATCATCATGTCGGAAACCGGTTTCTTCTCTCAACGATGGAAGGAGATGGCGGAACGGCTGGGTCTTCAGGTCAACTATCTGCCAGGTGACTGGCGTACCGGGGTCGATGCAAACCGGGTCGAGGAGTGTCTGCGCGCCGATGCGACCGGAAGCATCAAGGCCGTCTGCGTCGTCCATAACGAGACGTCGACGGGAGTACGGAGTGACCTTCCGGCGGTCAGGGCGGCGATGGACGCCGCGGGGCACCCGGCACTTTTGATCGCGGATGTCATCTCATCATTTGCTTCAAGTCCCTACTACCATGATGCTTGGCGTGTGGATGTATGTGTCGGCGGGAGTCAGAAAGGGCTCATGTTGCCACCGGGCCTCGCATTCAATGCACTGTCGGACCGGGCACTGGAAGCCGCCCGAACATCAGGAGGCTGCCCCCGCTATTTCTGGGACTGGAATGAGCACCTCGGACCGGAGGGCTCTCTGGGCTTCATCTCAACCCCGGCGATTCCCCTCTGGTACGGGCTTGCGACCGCTCTGGAGATGCTGTTTGAAGAGGGGCCAGAGCAGGTGTTCGCCCGCCACCGGCGCCTTGCCCGAAGCGTGCGGGCGGCGGTAGCTGCGTGGAATCTCGAGCTTGTCAGCACCATTCCGGATGAACACAGCGACACGGTAACGGCAATCCTGCTTCCGGAGGGCAACGACCCGAATGCGTTCCGGACCCTGTGCCGAGAGCAGTACGGGGTTGCACTGGCTGCGGCCATCGGGCGCTGGGCCACAAACGGATTTCGAATTGGCCACTTAGGCGCCCTGAGCGAGGCGATGATTCTTGGTTCGTTGGGGATTACCGAACTTGCTCTGGGGGAAGCCGGAGTTCCGCATGAGGCAGGTGGTGTCGGAGCGGCCCTGGCAAGCCTCCGGACTAACCAGGCCCGGGAAGCACCGCTACGCGCCGTCGGCTGAACGACGCGTCCGGGTCAGGCGAAGGCCTCATCCCACGTTCCCCGCGTGGCAGCTCGCGAATATTCCGTGGACCGGTTTTCGAAGAAGTTGGTGTGCTCAAGCGCATTGAGCATCTCGTCCATCCAGGGAAGCGGATTCGTGTCGGCGGTGAAGAGCGGCGGCTGCCCGAGACGGTTGAGTCGACGGTTGGCGATGTATCGAATGTAGGCTTTCACTTCCGCGCCGGTCAGACCCTCCACACCACCCAATTCGAAGGCTCTGTCGATAAACGCGTCCTCGTGGCAGACCACTGTCTGACAGGCCTCGCGCAGGTCATAGGCAAGCTCGTCGGTGTCGATGTCGGGATTTTCCTGCAGAAAGGTTCGGTAGAGGCGGACAATCGAGTTCGTGTGCAGGGTTTCATCGCGGGCCGACCACGTGACGATCTGGCCCATCCCTTTCATCTTGTTGAACCTCGGGAAGTTCAGCAACACGGCGAAGCTTGCAAAGAGCTGAATGCCCTCCGTGAAGGCCCCGAACATGGCCAGGGTCCGGGCGATGTCCTCACGGGTATCGGTACTGTAGCTCTGCATGTAATCGTACTTGTCGCGCATCTCCTTGATGTTGAGAAAGGCCTCGTACTCGACCTCCGGCATGCCGATCGTGTCGAGGAGATGTGAGTACGCGGCGATATGCACGGTCTCCATGTTGGAGAACGCTGCCAACATCATTTGAACTTCGGTTGGCTCGAACACGCGCGCGTAATGCCGCATGTAACAGTTGTTGACCTCGACATCCGACTGCACGAAGAAGCGGAAAATCTGAGTCAGCAAATTCCGCTCCTCGTCGGTGAGCTTCTCGCTCCAGTCCTTGACGTCTTCAGCGAGAGGCACCTCTTCCGGCAACCAGTGAATCCGTTGTTGCTGCAGCCAAGCTTCATAGGCCCACGGGTAGTGGAACGGCTTGTAGACCGGATTAGCCTTGAGCAGGGACACTTCAGCTACCCAGCCTTGCCGAAGGCCCATGCAGCGAGCAGGAGAGATCGCTCGCTACCAGATGATGTTTCGTGCGGCCCATGCGGCACAAGATACAGTGTCTCATGGGAATTGTGAAACCGGCTCATTCTGTTCGCTCGGGGTCAGCATCGCCCTGGCGGAACGTGGCTTCGACCCGCCCAAGCGGGCCGAAATCGCAGACCGCATGGTCACCCGGCTTCGCGTGGACGGCCGCGTTGGCGATGTTTCCGGTCGTGACGATGTCTCCGGCATGAAGCGTTTCACCCCTGCCGGTAACGCGGTTGGCGAGCCAGAGCAGTGCGTTCGCGGGATCGTCAAGCGCGTTGGCTCCCACTCCGTCGGTGACAGGATCCCCGTTCACTGTAACTGCCACCGTGAGCCCCAACCGATCGATGTCGGCCCAGTCCGAACGCCAGGATCCCGCGACAAAGCACGCGTGCACTCCGTTGTCGACGATCGTTTCCGCAAGTGTGGGCGACCAGCCGCCTTCGAACCGGCAGTCAACCACCTCGATGGCGGGGGCCAGCGCGGCGGTCGCATCCAGAACCTGGCGAAGCGTGAACGGCGCCTCGGCAGGGGTGAGGTCTCGATGGAACCGGAAGGCGATCTCCGGCTCGACAATAGGCGACGCAAATGCGAGACCGGCGAGGTCTGCCGGACTGTCGAACGTCGTCTCTTCATGCATGCGGCCGTAGAACGGCTCGTCGGTACCCGTCAACTGCTGGGCCCAGGCGTTCGTGCATCCGATCTTCCAGCCGACCACGGTGCCTCCGACTGCAGCGTTCAGCTGGATCTGCAAGTCGTACGCGGAATCGGGTTCAAGCGGAACGGTCGTCGGGAACTTGGCCATCAAACGACCAGCCCGCCGTGACTCGGCGAGTGTCGATACCAGGGACTCCGGCGGGGCGCTCACCTGGCAGCAACCTGCTTCAACTGCAGTCGCTTGGGGGCAAGTTCACCGACAAGCTGGGCTTCCGGATCCGCGTTCTGCACGTATGGGTGTCCGACCCGCCCGTACGCGTTCCAAATGCGAAATCCCAGCCGATCCAAGAGCTCTCTGGGGGCATCTTCGAGAAGGTCCGGATCCACACCAAGCGTGTAGTTCTCTTGCGGTCGAAACTGCGGTCCGCAGAAGGTGGCCAGCACTGCAAGGCGGTGCTCACTCGACTGGTTCGCGCCGGTTCCATGCCAGATTCTTCCGTCCCACACGATGGCTGAACCTGCGCGCGCTTCGGCGGGCAGCGTGGGCACCGGACAGGGGATGCCGGGCGGTGGCTGCAGGCCCGTCAGGTGGCTGGTCGGAACGAGCCGTGTGGCGCCGTTCGCTTCCGTAAAGTCATTCAGGCAGTACACCACGTTGGCGGCGCAGGGGGGGTTGATCGGGCGCGTCAAGTCACCGTCATCGGCGCCGTGGAACTCGCCCCGCTCCATGGCTCCGGGCACGTGCGGCTCGTCATGCCGGGGCAGGGGACGTGGCAACCACCATTGGTCCGTATGCAATCCCATGGGACGACCGCCGGGTTTGGCGATATTGGCGGTAAGGCTGGACAGGACAAATTCAGGTCCGAGCAGGGATTCCACGAGAGGAGAGAGCCGCTGGTCGGTTACCAGATTGCGGAACACTACGCCCTTGTTGACCAGCATCCAGAGACGCTGATTGACGCCGCCATTGGCCGCCGTGAACACGTTCTCGAGGGAATGCCGGTGACGATTGGACCAATCCTGTCCGGGCCCCTGATCCTCGAACGCGATCCCGATCTCGATTTCCGCCTCCGCCTGCTCGACCAGACGTGTTCGAAGGGCGGTGAGCTCGCTGCCGCCGAGGACGTCCTCCACGATGCAGTAACCGAATTCCCGAAGGTTGCTCCGGGCTTGATCAATGTCCGTAGTAGGAGATGCCGAGGGATCGCCGGGCTGCCACGGTGCACAAGTTTCCATGCCGAACCTTTACCGGTTGCAGATCGTGAAAAAGGTCATCGTAACGCTTTGCACCGACGTACCAAAATCAGGTCAAGTCGCCGCAACGGCTCCTTCGGACCGTGGGTCGTCGGGACAAGAAATTGGGCCGCATCTGGTATTCGCCGTGTTCCAGTCCGTGCGATACGTCGCGCTTGGGAGACAGTGTCACGCTTGGCTCGGTACCGATCACTGTCGCGACGGAAGCCTGCCCTTCGGGGATTGATCGGGCTGGCCATGGCCATGAACCCGGCGAGAGTCCCGCGGCAAGCAGACATAGGCAGCGC
>VXPW01000022.1:26625-108517 GCA_009839325.1 Rhodospirillales bacterium | reverse complement strand
ACCGACGGTGCGAACTCGGCGTCGACCCAGAGCCAATCGATTTCGTCCAGTTCTGCCGTTCTGACAACCAGTCGGAGCCCGTCAAACGTCTCCACCGTCGTGGCCGGGCCGTCCATGGGGAGCGCGAGGTCCGATCGTTTTTCAATCGCCACTGCTTTCACCCGCTCGAGCGCGGTTCCGTGCTGGTTGCCGACGTACGGATTTTCCGGCTCGTAACCCTCAGGGATGTTCTGGAGGCCGAAGTACTGATCCGAAAATACCGCCCGTTCGATCAGGACCTGCTCGCCGTCTGCATGTTCCGTGATGAAGCGCTGTACGCGCCAGCGGGGCAGGTCCAGAATTGACGAGTCCAGCCAACCCATGGGCTGACCGGGGAGATCGAAATTTCGCCACACCAGCCACGCCTGGTCCTCTCCGGCACGGCGCACGTAGCGAGCCCTCTGGTTGCCGCTTGCGTCGCGTCCGACGAGCAGCGACGCCAGGGTGGTTGCCACCTCGTCAACGAGCGATATCGAAACCGCACCGCCCTCGGATGCCGTGGGATCGTTGAGGCCAAGCGCGCCATGTCGTGCCGGGTCGGACGTCCGGGGCTCGAGCGTTTCCAGCACCGACATGGAGACAAGGACTTGCTTGACCTTGTCGGGATCCACCGGGTAGTCGGCAAGCTCCGGCATGATCCAGTCACCCGCCTCGCTGCGGATAATTCGGAAGGTCCCGTGCTCGCTTTCGACGCGCACCTCCTGAACCGCGTTGATCTCGTCCATCAGAGCCGGAAACACCCGCTGTGGTTCATTGGTGCTCTGCAGGCTCGTGTCGCGCCAGATCGTGGCGGCGACGGCGACGACCACCACGACCACCGTCCCCACGGCAAAGACGACGAGGCGCCTCACCGGGACTGCCTCCGTCGGCGTCGGACCAGGGGCACGATCAGGGCTGCAATCACCACTAGTACCGGCATCACGTAGCTGTTCAGCGCCTCCAGGCGGGCGGACAGCGCGTCGATGTCACTCCTGAGGTCATACTGCACGTCCCGCAGGCGTTTGCGGATCGTGACGATCTGCTCGCGGAACTCGGCGATCGTCTCGCGTTGTTCGGCGGTCAGGATCGGTGCGCCCTCTTCCGCTTCCTGGGCGACGGTGCCCTGCAGCTCACGGAGCTTGTTCTCCGTTTCTTGCAACTGGCCCTGCAGCGCGCGCTCGGTTTCGCGGTAGCGAGTCTCGGCCTCGCGCTCAAGGTCCTGGACCACCGTGAACGGACGCACGGACGAGCCGCGGCTTCGAAGCCCGATGAGTTCGCCACCGCCAGCGAGCGACTCCAGCGCATTGATCACGAACGAGCCGTTGTCGGCGGTCGGTACCGCACTTGTCCGGCCGAAGAACTCCCGCGTTGCTACCCACACGTTGTCGGCGAGGACATCGCTGTCCGCCACGATGACCAGGTGTCCCGCCTCGGTCGATGCCCGGTGATCTGCCTGTACGGGTTCCGTTTCCTCTGCGGCGTCGTCGGTGCCCGGCGGGCCATCTGGAAATGCCGACGGAAGCGTACCGGTAACCCTGGCTGCCAGCACCCGCGTTTCCGTGTCTGCCACGAAATCCGCCAGCAACTGAGTGGGGTCGGGCCGGACTTGGATTCGAAAACGCTCAACCGACATCGACTGGGGCGTAGCACGGACAAGGGATGCGAATCCGGGCGCCGGATTCTCTTCGGTGGGTCGCAGCCATCCGGATGAATGCATGAACAGCCGCTCCAGATTGGCGGTGATCACGTCGTCGTTGCTGAACGATGGATTCAAGAGCGCGAGCCAGAGGATGTAATCCACGACCTGTCCGCCGCCGATGCTCACTTTCCGGGCTGCCAAACGGTCGCCCACAACTTCACCTGGTGCCAGTTCGAAACCCCAGGGCTGGAAGAGTTCCGACAAATTGGAGTAGGGGATGTAAATGCGGCGCTGCTGCGGATCGATGTACGAGAACTCGATCTCGGAAAAAGGATCGACGAAGAAGATCGCCCCGCGCCCGCTCATGACGAACTGGTCGATCAGATAGAGCACGTCCGGTTTT
Source organism: Rhodospirillales bacterium (assembly GCA_009839325.1). Classification (GTDB taxonomy): domain Bacteria; phylum Pseudomonadota; class Alphaproteobacteria; order TMED109; family TMED109; genus VXPW01. The sequence continues at coordinate 106,457 of VXPW01000022.1, read as the reverse complement.
GGAGTCTTCGGGTGCACCACCATCAGGATGTCGATGTCGTCGCCGATCTCGGTGGGCTCGGGTCCGAGGTTTTCGACGTCGAACAACTGCAGCAGCTGTCCGTGGATGGCCCACGGGGGGACATAGTCGGTCGGGGCGCTTTCTTCCGTCGGAAGCCCACCGGCGACCGGAAGCGAGGTCACCAGGCCCACCTTCACACGGCGCGGGTTCGCCAGGTCGTAAACGATCCGCGTCAAGTCGTATTCGAGAAATGCTTCCCGCTCGCGCTCGAAGAAGGGAATCCGTTCGGTGTCGTCGGTGCTGTTGGTGGCCACCAATCCGAAGTACAGACGTTCGCCGGCCGAACTGACGGGGACTCCCTGCAAGTCGTAGACCACCGCCAAGTCTTCCTGGTCGGAGAAGGGTACCGGGTCGATCCGCTCAAGCTCGATCAGACCGTCGGAGGATGCGACGTATTGTTCGAGCAGTTCCCGCACGCGTCGCTCGTAATCCCGGACTTGCGGGATGTCTCGGCTCAGCTGTTCGGAAAAGAAGAGGCGAAGGGAAATCGGCTCGGCAAGATTGTCCAGCACATGCTGGGTGCTGTCGGAGAGGGTGTAGAGGCCTTCAGCCGTGAGGTCGACGCGGGCGTTCCGGAAGAGCGCCCCGGACAGGACGTTCACCGCAACGAATGCTGCAATTGTCAGGACCAGCCAAACGCCGGTGGCGAGGGTACGTTGTTTCTGAAGCATTGGTCAGCTACCGCGCTTCGCGTCGACAATGACAGTGTTCAGCAAGAGCGCGCCGATGATCAGGGACCCGAAGAACACGAGGTCCCGTAGATCGATGACCCCCCGGCTCAAATCGTTGAAATGCGTGAGGAAACTGAACGAGGCAATGGTGTCGAGCAGTGCCTGCGGCGTCCAGGCCGAAAAGAAGTTCAGGACGATTGGAAGGCCGCTGACAGTGAACAGGAAGCACACGCTTACCGAGACCACGAACGCGATGACCTGATTCCGGGTGAGCGCGGATACACAGGAACCGATGGCAAGGTATCCCCCCGCCATCAGGAAGCTCCCGACGTAACTGCCGATGATGACCCCGTGGTCCGGATCACCGAGGTAGCTCACGGTGATCCACAGGGGAAACGTGAGGCTCAGCGCAATGCCGGTAAAGACCCACGCGGCGAGGAACTTCCCGACGACGGCCTGTGCCGCCGATATCGGCAGGGTCATCAGGATTTCCAGCGTCCCGGTCTTGCGCTCTTCGGACCAGAGGCGCATGGCGATGGCGGAGACGAGAAACAGGTACAGCCACGGGTGCCACTGGAAGAACGCGTACAAGTCGGCCTGACCTCGATCGAAGAAGTTTCCCATGTGAAACGTCAACAGTGAGGCCAGCAACAGAAAGATGGCAATGAATACGTAGGCGACCGGCGTGACGAAGTAGCTCACGAGTTCGCGTCGCAGCACCGCCAGGACCGGGGTTGTCATTCCGTCCTCCCGGTGAGCTTCCGAAACACGTCGTCGAGCGTTCCTGCGCCGCCGGCATCGGCCAGCAAGTTGGACGGCGTGCCGTCAACCAGCTTGCGTCCTCTAGCGATGATCATTGCACGAGTACATACAGCGTCGACCTCTTCGAGAATGTGGGTTGAAATCACGATCGCCTTGGTATCCGCCATCGTCTTGATGAGTTCTCGGACTTCGTGTTTCTGGTTGGGGTCCAGGCCATCGGTGGGTTCATCCAGTACCAGCACACCGGGGTCGTGCAGAATGGCAAGTGCCAGGCCCACTCGGCGCTTGAATCCCTTCGACAGCGTCTCGACCTGCTGATAGAGAACCGTTTCAAGACGCAGCCGCTCGATGACGTATTCCGTGCGCTGCTGACGCGTGGCGGTGTCCATCCCGCGGGCCAACGAGACGAAATGGAGGATGGCGTCCACGGTCATCTCGCCGTACAGCGGGGCGCCTTCCGGAAGGTAGCCGAGTTGGCGTTTGATTTCGCGCGGATGGTCCTGCACGTCGAACCCCGCGATGCGTGCGGTGCCGGCGCTCGGCGGCAGATAACCCGCCACCATCCGCATGGTGGTGGTCTTGCCAGCCCCATTAGGGCCCAGAAAGCCCAGGACTTCGCCTTGTTCAACTGTAAATGAAATGTCGTCGACGGCAGTGAACGGGCCGAAGCGTCGGGTCAGCCGGTCGATTTCGAGCAATGCAGGCATAGCTTTGGGAAAGGTCCGAGGGAGGTGCAGGGTCGCGGACTGCCGGATGGAACATAGTGCGGAAGGACGCATGCGCAAGGCGTTGGTCAGGTCGCACGTGCAGCGCCCTGCCGCGCATCGGCCTAACGGAGCCGATCAGCCCGTCGCATATAGCGGAATATTCGCGCTGCGGATAGCTTGATTCTGTGGGGATGCCAAGAAGGTAATGGCCTGCGCAGCGGCTTCCAGGGTAACCCAACTCGAGTAGTCGGCATCAGGTTGGGCACGCCGGTTCTCTTCGGTGTCCAGAATCGAGGGAGCAACGGAATTCACGAAGATGTTTTCCCTGGCCACTTCCTCCCCAATCGCTTCAGTCATCGTGGCGACAGCGCTCTTGCTGAGGGCATAGGCAACCATACCGCCCGCATTCCTGGGCTCGAGGGCAGCGCGCGCGGACACGTTCACGATTCTCCCTCCACCCCCGTGGACGCGGAAGATTCGAATGGCTTCCCGGCAGCAAAGGAAACAGGAGCGAGCGTTCATCCGCCACATATGCTGGAGCATGTCCTCGTTGGTGTCCCCGATGTCGGTCATAGCAAACCCGCCGGCAAGGTTGACGGACGCCCACATCGTCGGATGTCGCCGGTACCAAAGGTGCACGGCCGACTCCCGGGCCAGATCGGGGCCGCCGTCAGCCGGGTCCTTCGGTGCCTGAACGTCCGCGTTGAGCGTCTTGAGCATCGCCACGACTGCTCGGCCGAGGTTTCCAGCCGCACCTGTGACCACGACTAGGCGACCCTCGAAATCGACACCGATCGGCATTGGCTGGCTCCGGAACCGGGGTATTCTGGTGAGGCGGGCCTTGTCCCGCGACCCGCCCAATGTCTACCGTCTTGCCCGAAATGCAAGCAACCGCCGGCAGGAGATGCTCATGGCCGCCCAAACCCCCATCTGCGACTTCGGCTGGAACGCTCCCGATTTCGACCTGCCGGGTATCGATGGCCGAAATTGGACGCTGGCGGACGTGACCGGCCCCCAGGCGACGCTGGTGATGTTCATTTGCAACCATTGTCCGTACGTTGTCGCGGCGGCGCGGAAGATCGTCCGGGATGTCGCCGAACTCAAGGATCATGGCGTTGGCGTGGTGGCGATCATGCCCAACGATACCGAGGCGTATCCGGCTGACGACTTCCCCCGCATGAAGGCGTTTGCGGCGGAGCATCAATTCCCGTTTCCCTATCTGATCGACCGCTCGCAAGAGGTTGCGCGCGCGTACGGTGCAGTTTGCACTCCGGATTTCTTTGGGTTTGATGACAGCAGGGGGTTGCAGTATCGCGGTCGGTTGGACGACGCCCGCGCGGAGAAGCGTGACGGGACCAGGCGAGATCTCTTCGAAGCCATGAAAGCCATCGCCGCGGGACTGGGAGGACCGCAGGAGCAGCACGCGAGCATGGGATGCTCGATCAAGTGGAAAACCTCCTGACGAATGCGAACGGATGCGCGGATTCGGGTCGAGGGAACAGATCTGGCCTTCGACGCGGCTTCGGACCAGCCGGTTCTCGATTCCGCGCTGGACGCGGGAATTCGTTTGCCGCACAACTGCAGAGGGGGGATCTGCGGGACCTGCCGGGCAACGGTGGTGTCCGGCACGCTCGACGCCGAGAGTTCGGTTCAATATGCCCTAACCCAACGGGAGCGCGAGAACGGTGTCTGGTTGCTTTGCCAGGCCCGCCCGACGGCATCCGACGTCGTCGTCCGGGTGCACGCTCCCTTGCCTCCACAGCCCAAGGCAGCAGCCGCACGACCTCAGACGTTTCTTTGCGAAACGGTTGCGGCCCGCCCCGTCACACCACGCGTCCGTGAACTCGTCTTCGCCCTGCCGAAGACGGCTCGTTTCGTGTTCAAGGCCGGCATGCACGTGGAAATCGCCGTGCCGGGCATTGAACCGCCACGCACTTATTCCATGCTTGATGCGCCGGGTCCGGACGGAATGCCCGTCGATGGATTGCTTCGGTTCCTGGTGGCCCGCCAGGCTCCGGGCGCAGCGAGTGCCTGGCTGCACGAGACTTTGCGTCCGGGCATGGTGAGTTCCCTGACGGGCCCGTTCGGTACGTTTGGGCTACCGGAGCGCGTACCTGGCCCCATCTTGGGCCTTGCCGGCGGAACAGGAATTGCTCCGGTGCTTGCGGTCGTTGAGGAAGCCCTCTCCGCCGGCTTCAGCGCCCCGGTCACGCTGGTGCTGTCCGTGCGCGACCGGGACGAGATCTTGGCCATGGACGCCTTCAGCCGAATCGCGAGACGGCACGAGAACTTTGCGTGGAAAGTGACACTGACCCGCGAACATCCGCCGCCAGGTACGCGTTTTGGCATTGGCCGCATACCGGACATGCTTCATCGAGTGCACGGTCAGCTCGCGCACCATACTGTCCTGATCGCCGGCACCCCGGGGTTCGTCGATGCCTGCGAAGCCCGCGTCCAAGCGCTCGGTGCTGCACCGGATCGAATCGCCGTCGACTCGTTCCTTCCGGCCGATCCCGCCACATCGCAATAGGTTGATTTAGACGATACCAGACCGATTTCCTGCACGGCCAACGTTAACTGAAATTTACATTCCGGAAACGTCGCGACAACCTTCGGGAAATATTCCCTAAACGCAGGGTCCTTAAGTTGGAATCCCGAGGCTCCCGGGTTCGATCGGAGCCTCCGTTTCTCCGATAAGGAACCTGCATGTCAAGAAACGTTCTTCTGTCGGTAGCTGCAGCGGGAGTGGCGTTTGCTGCTGCGTTGCCAGCAATGGCTGCCGTTCCGAGCCTGGCGCCGGTGGTTGAGGTCGTTCAGTCGGCCGTCGTGGCCATCGAGGTGGAACCGGTTGCGCTGCCAGTTGCCCGAGATGAGCCCAAGACCCTGCCACGAAAAAGCCCATTCGATTCCGATTCGTTCTTCAAGCGAGAGTTCGGCCAGCACCTGCCTTGGCCTCCTGGGGTTCCCGCGATCCCTGACGACCAACTTCGAAAACACGGCGGATCGGGATTCTTCATCGATGCCGATGGCCACCTCGTCACCAATGCGCACCTGATCGGCCAGGGTCGCGACATTCGAATTCACACCACTGACGGGGACGTTCTGGAAGCGACGGTAATCGGACAGGATCGACAGAGCGACATTGCCCTCCTGAAGGTGGACGTAGAGCACGCGGTCCCGTACGTGACATTTGCCGACTCTGACGCCGTGCGGGTCGGCGACTGGGTATTCGCAATTGGCAGTCCCTACGGTTTTCGAGGCACGGTGACGACCGGCATCGTCTCGGCGCGCGGCCGGGATATTGGTGCTGGGCAGTACGACGACTTTCTGCAGATCGATGCACCCATTAACCGGGGGAATTCCGGAGGTCCGACCTTCGACCTGACCGGGCATGTGGTAGGCGTCAACACCGCGATTTACTCGCCCAGCGGTGGCAGCGTCGGCATCGGATTTGCGGTGCCGTCCAATACCGTTCGCCTGATCGTCGCCGACCTCATGGACGACGGGAAGGTAGACAGGGGCTGGCTGGGCGTTCAGATCCAGCCGGTCGACAAGGATCTCGCTGCAGCTCTCGGACTGGACGAGTCGCGCGGTGCGGTGGTAACCGACGTGTCAGAAGGAAGCCCTGCAGCAGCGGCAGGACTGCGGCCTGGTGGGGTCGTTATCGCGGTCGATGACACGCCTGTTCGGGGGGCCAGAGACCTGGCTCGGCAGATCGCCCGCACGGCACCGGGCGAAGAGGTCGCCCTCACGATCTGGCGGGATGGTAGCGAAGACACGGTTTCGGTTCGCCTGGGCCGCCGGCCCGGAGCCGATCTGGCGGCGCATCCTGCAACACCGGAAGGCCCGGACTTGGGTCTGCAGCTGGGGCAAGACGATGGCGACGGCGCCGTCATCGAACAAGTCCAGCCTAGGAGTCCCGCGGCTGCCAAGAGCCTGCTCCCCGGTGACCGAATCCTGAAAGTCGACGGCATCCCAGTGGCCGACGCAAACGACGCGACCAGCCGGTTGACGGAGGCGTGGAAATCCGAGCAGCGGTTCGTTGTGCTCGAGGTGGCACGCGGATTCGAAATCCGGTTCGTCGCACTGCGTTTGCGGCACGCCTAACTACGCGTGCCGCATGCGGGCGGTGATCGGCATCCAGCCCGTCACGATCACCGCCCGCCCCTAGGTTGCACGCGGGCAGTTCCTCCCGTCGCCCGCCTGCCTGTGGCGGCCCCGGTCACCTGATGACCGGGGCCGTATTTCTTTGCTTGCAGATCCGACGTGGCCTCGCCGCGCCCTTCTGCCGCGCCGGGTCGCGTCCGCCAGGAGGGCCATGGTTCTCGCATGAGTCTTGGACGGGGCGTAACGAAGGTTTGGCGTGTTCAGCCCCTGAACACCAATGCGGATTCCAACTCAAGGAAAGGAGGCCGCACAACCGGTTCCGAAGCTCGGCGACAGAAGCAGGCCTTCCAGCGACATCGATCGCAGGGAATTTGGTTAGGGGGGCTGATCGCGCTTGCCGGCGGCCGGAGCCGGGAGGAGCCCGTCCCGGCAGGGACACTCGTGTGATCAGAGAGCCGGACGGTCCAGACCTGCGGGCGATAGGGTAAATACCTCGAATCCTTCGCTGGTCACGCCAAGCGTGTGCTCGAACTGTGCCGACAGGGATCGATCTCGCGTAACCGCCGTCCACTGATCTTCGAGAATCCGTACGTCCGGTCTGCCTGCGTTGATCATGGGTTCGATCGTGAAGAACATGCCTTCCCGCAACGTCAGTCCGGTATTCGGCGTGCCGTAGTGGAGAACGGATGGTGCGTCGTGAAAAACCCTGCCGATTCCGTGACCGCAAAACATCCGGACCACAGAGTAGCGTTTGACCTCCGCACACTCCTGAATCGCGTGCCCGATGTCGCCGAGAGTGGCTCCTGGACGAACTGCCCGAATCCCCGCCCACATGGCATCAAAGGTCGTGTCGGTCAGGATGCGTCCCTGCAGCGACGGCTTTCCGACCCAGAACATCCGGCTGGTGTCACCGTGCCAACCGTCGAGAATCACGGTGACATCGAGATTCAGGATGTCCCCGTCCTTGAGACGGGTGCCGTCGGGAATGCCGTGGCAGACGACATGATTGACGGACGTGCACACGGACTTGGGAAAGCCCTTGTAATTCAGTGGCGCCGGGACTGCCCTGTGACCCACGATGAAATCGTGGCACAACTGGTCCAGCTCCTCGGTGGTCACCCCCGCCCTGACCTTCGGCGTGATGAAGTCGAGCACCTCAGCAGCGAGCCTGCCGGCCCGCCGCATTGCGGCAAACGCCTCGGCATCGTGAATTCGCACGTGTCCATGCAAATCGTTCATGGGGCGTTTCCCGCGGGGTCCGTCATGGCCAGAGAACCTGCGACCGTTATTTCTTCCACCGTCAGTCGACACCCATACGCTAGCACCTCGATTCCGGCAGCGCGTGCTGCGTGGAACGCCTGCACGTAAGCAGGGTCAATGTCACCGGCGAGACGGAAGGCCGCGCAATCTTCACGTTGTACCAAATAGAGCATGACAGCGCGGTCGCCGCCCTCGACCCGCCGGGCGAGCTCAACGAGATGCTTGCGGCCTCGGTCCGTCACCGAATCAGGAAACTCGGCGACGCCTGGCTCGCGTGACATGTGCACATTCTTGACTTCCACGTAGCATGCCCGGCGGCGCGGACCCTCCAGCAGCAGATCGATCCTGGAACGGGTTCCGTAGCGCACTTCCCGTCGTACCGACGAGTAACCGGCAAGAGGTGCCAACTGGTTGGTGCGGATCGCTTCCTCGGCCAGAGTGTTCGGGCGGCTCGTGTTGACGCCGACCAAAGTCGATCCCAGTCGAAGCATTTCCCAGCTGTAGCGCAACTTCCGCCCGGGGTCGTCGTTCGGCGCGAGCCAGGTTTCGACACCGGCATGGGTCAGTCCGAGCATCGAGCCGGGATTCGCGCAATGTGCCGTGACGAGTCCGCCGTCGTCCAGTTCGTGATCACTGAGGAATCGCTTGTAGCGACGCCGGAGACGGGCTCGCACGAGCTTGACGGGAAACTGCACAGGAACGGCTCCGTCCGGTACCAGGAGGCGGCATCAGCGGAGACTAGACGAACGGCGCACACCCAATGGCAAACCGCTAGCATGCCGGCGACCGTCCGGAGCCAGCCATGCCGCCTCAAGAAGCCCCCACTGCCGCGATGCTCGTGATCGGCAACGAGATTCTCTCCGGCCGCACCCAGGACAAGAATGTCGTGCACGTGGCGAAACGGATGTCTGATCTGGGAGTGCGGCTGTCGGAAGTGCGGGTGGTTCCGGATGTCCGCGACCGGATTGTCGCCGCAGTTCGGGAGCTGTCATCGGCCTGGGATTACCTGATCACAACGGGCGGAATAGGACCCACGCACGATGACATCACGACCGAATGCGTGGCCGCCGCGATGGGGGTCGAGGTGGAGCGGAATGCCGAGGCCCACCGCCGTCTCCGGGCGCACTACGAGGGTACCGAGATTGAGCTGAACGAAGCCAGGCTCCGGATGGCGAACATCCCGGTGGGGGCAACGTTGATCGACAATCCGGTCTCCGCGGCACCTGGATTCCGGCTTGCGAACGTCTTCGTGTTGGCCGGGGTGCCGGCCATCATGAAAGCCATGCTCGCGGTCCTGGAGCCACAACTGGTGCGCGGTCCGCCGCTTCGCTCGCGTACGCTCGTGGTGAGCCGGCCAGAAGGGCTGATCGCGGGCGACCTGGCCGCCGTCGCCGCAGAATATCCGGACGTCGATATAGGCTCGTATCCCTTTTATCGCCCGCCGGATATCGGGACCAGCCTCGTGCTGCGCGCGGCCGATCCCGATCGGCTCGACCAGTGCGCTGACGCGGTGCGTCGGTTCCTGACCCGACTGGGAGCACCCTTCCGGGAGGAACCGTGAGCGATCGCTATGATGTCGTCCGGGGACTGCGGGCGTGGCGGAATTGGCAGACGCGACGGACTTGCAGGAAGTTGAGTGCCTGCCGGGAAACCGGCAGCGTAGAACCGCTCAAATTCGGGGAAAGCTCACCGGCATGGCCGATGCTGATCCCGAGCCAAGCCTGCTTTCGGGCGGGAAGGTGTAGAGACTAGACGGGCGGCGCCTGGGGCCGATACATCGGCGACGGCGAAGGGATAGTCCAGACCACGAACGCGTCGTTAGCGCGGCGGCGAAAGCCGAAGTGGTACGAAAATCCGTTTCTCCGAAGGAGAGTGAGGGTTCGAGTCCCTCCGTCCGCACCCCTGCCCCGCTCCGGCGACGAGTATCTCCGGACGCTGGAACAGGGCGGGCCCGATGCGGCCCCCTAGTCCGTGTTCATGAGCCGCCACGGCACGAGATCATCGGTCTCGCGAAGAAAGCCCGCCGCTCCTCCGGCGCCGGCCCGCGACCGACGGCACGGATCCGGTGGCGGGAACCGAACGAAAGCGTGTTTACCCGAGCTTCTTGCCGTGCGCTTCCAGGACACCCTTGTAGCCGGCGATCCGCTGGCGGCCGAGTTCCGCCAGCGCTGCCTCGACTTCCTGGGGATCAAAACCGTGGGCGCGATGAAAGGCGTCCTGGTCCTTGAGGTAGGCCCCCTCCAATTCCGCGTCGTGTTCCATCCGTTCATGGAGGTCCCGTAGCCGATCCAGCAACGGGCGGTCGTCGGAGGTCTGGGACATCTGTTGTACTCCTGAGGAATTTCGTCAATCGGATGGTAGTCGTTCGCCGTTGCGGTAGCGTGCCAACTCACGATTCGAGTACGCGGACCGCACGGACAGCGTGTACGGGACAGGCTCACCACCGGCGCTGATCGAACACGACAGCAAGGCCTCAAGTCCATCCTGACCGTCGGCCCCCATGTCATCCCAGCGCTCGGCATCAATGCGCATGACGTACTGCAGCACGCCATTCTCCTCGGAAGCCCAAAACGCCAGCGTGTTCGTCGCCAGAAGCTCCTGGATCCCCGTCCGGCAGTCAGGCCACGCGTCAGGCGAGGCGGCTTCGGCCACAACCGGTACGAGTGCGAGCTGAACAGCCGCGATCCACCTCGCCAGCATCATGGTTGCGAGAACTCTACCGCCAGATCCCGACTGCGACTACGGGCAAAGGCAAAGTCGTTGGTGTCGAAACTGCCCAGCACGAGATCTCGATTCCGCGCGCCGTCACCGCTCCCCCGCTCGGCGGCGAGCAAAAAGTACGCTAACCCTTCGAGGCGATCTTCTTCGACGCTAATGCCATAGAGGAACATGTAGCCGATGCTGCTGAAGGCGTCCGCATCGCCGTTGCGGGCGGCACGGCGGTACAGGTCGAGGGCCTTGGCCTGATCGCGTTCGACGCCTTTCCCCTCGAAATACAGCAGGCCGAGGTTGTACTGGGCCGTGGGATGGTTCTGATCGCCGGCCGCGGCGTACCAACGGGCCGCTTCCCGATAGTCCTGCGGGACGCCCTGGCCGGTGTCGTGCAGGATACCCATGTTGAATTGCGCGTCGGCGTCGCCACTTTCGGCAAGCGGTCGCAAGGCCGCCATCAGCGCTACGGCGTCCCCGGCTTCGAACGCGCGCCGTACCTCCGCCCAGTCCGCGGCCGCGGGCGCACCGACCACCGCGACGAGAACGACTAACAGAACGCCGGCGATCCGCGGTTCTATCATGCGTCTTGCTCCATATCGGGACCGGCCGAAGCATCGCACTGGTGCCGGCGGCAGGAATTGAACCCGCAACCTTCCGCTTACAAGGCGGGTGCTCTACCGTTGAGCTACGCCGGCTTCGGGACCCATTTGAGACCCAAGTATAGGGTCCGGATCGCGGGAATCTTGCCCGCGTCGGTCGGCCCTATGGTGTGCTAGTCTACGGGCTTGTCTCCGATTTCCGCAAAGGCTCTCTCTTGATGCAGCAGAATATTGCCGCGGTATCTCCGCCGGCTGAGGACGGGTTTGCGGCTCGCCTGATGATGACGATGGCGACCACCATCGTCGGTCAGCAGGAGATGCTGGAACGGATCGTCATTGCGTTGCTGTCAAACGGCCACGTCCTCATCGAAGGTGCGCCAGGGCTGGCCAAGACGCGGGCCGTGACCACGCTTGCCGCTGCCATCTCAGCGAGCTTTCGCAGGATTCAGTTCACACCCGATCTGCTTCCTGCCGATCTCGTGGGGACCATGATCTACGAACCGAAACAGGGCGAGTTCCGTATTCGGCGGGGGCCCATATTCGCCAATATCGTGCTTGCGGACGAAATCAATCGGGCGCCCGCCAAGGTTCAGAGCGCGCTGCTGGAAGCGATGCAGGAGCGGCAGGTCACCATCGGTGACCAAAGCGAGCCGCTACCGGCACCGTTCATGGTGCTTGCGACACAGAACCCGATCGAGCAGGACGGCACCTATCCACTGCCCGAGGCGCAGATGGACCGGTTTATCTTCATGCTTCGGACCGAGTACCCGGATCGGGAGCAGGAAATCGCCATCATGGACATGGTGGCGTTCACCGCCGAAGGGTCGATGCCTGATCCCGTGGTGTCCATCGAAGAGATTGTGCAGGCGCGCCAAGCCGTCGATCGGGTACGAATCGAGGATTCCGTGAAGGAATACATGGTGGATCTTGTGCGCGCGACCCGTCACATCGAACAGGTGGATGCCGATCTCAGCCCGTACGTCACATTGGGCGCGAGCCCACGCGCCACGATCTACCTCGCGATTGCATCGCGAGCCCGGGCCTACCTGCAAGGGCGCAACTACGTTACTCCACACGATGTCAAAGCGATCGCGCCCGACGTGCTTCGGCATCGGATACTCACGTCATACGAAGCCGAGGCTGACAGCGTCACTACTGACGACCTGATCACGAGGATCCTCGAACACCAGCCTGTTCCCTGACCCAATGGATACGGACAGCCGGCCCGCTGCCTCGCGGCGTGGGGCGTTACGCCTCCGGATTCGCCCGAAGCGTCCCATCGACGGAGCGGTTACAGGCGAATTCCTGAGTGTCTTCAAGGGCCGCGGTTCCGAGTTCGAGGAATTGCGCGAATACGCGCCTGGTGACGATGTCCGGACGATTGACTGGAAGGTCACGGCTCGCGCTGGCAGACCGTTCGTGCGCCAGTACATCGAGGAGCGAGAACTTACCGTCATCGTGGCGGTCGACCTCAGCGCATCCCTCCGAACCGGCAGCGGGGCGCTGAACAAGGACGCGATGGCCCGAATGGCCGCCGCGTCGATCATGTACGCGACGATCGGGAACAATGACCGTGCGGGTCTGCTCCTCTTCAGCGACCGCGTGGATTCCTGGACCCGTCCGAAAAAGGGAAAGGGGCATGCGGTCTTCCTCGAAGAGCGGCTGCGCCGCGCCCGTCCGGAAGGCCGAGGCACCGACCTTCGGGGAGCACTCATTCGATTGGGGATTGTGGCCAAGCGGCGCTCGCTTCTCTTCATTCTGTCGGACTTCCTGGCCCCGGACTACGAGCGCCCGCTGCGCGCGCTCGCGTTGCGGCACGATGTCATTCCCATTGTCTTCAGGGACCCGCTCGACGACACGCTGCCCCCGGCGGGCTTGGTGGCCATCCGCGATCTCGAAACGGGGAAAGAACGCCTTGTCGACTTCAGTGATCCCCGGGTCCGGACCCGATATGAAGCAGCTGGGCTCCGCCGACTTGAGGAACGCTGGCGGGTCTTCACGACCCTCGGACTCAAGCCGCTTGAGATCGTGGGCGGCGCGGACCCAGTCCAAGCATTGATTCAATACTTCATGCGGCGCGCCGGGGTGGATGCCGGGCGGGCGGCGGCATCGGCATGAAGCGGTTTGCGGCTCTGGCCTTTGCCTTGCTGGGGATGGCCGCGCCGGCCGCGTCCGCGGATGACGTGCTTGAGGACATTCAGATCACAGTGGCCGCAGAGCCCGAGTCGGTGCGTCCCGGTCAGGAGTTCACGTTGTCCATCTTCATGGACATGCCGTGGGAAATCGGCGTGCACGTCCCCCGCTATTTCCATTCGATCGGACCGTTCAGGATCATCGAGGGGTACCAGGCCAAGGCGGTCCCCGTGGCCGAACGCCGGCGCTCCCACGCTACCTATCGCCTGCAGGCGCCCAACCGGCCGGGAAGCTACGAGATCGAAGGGATGACGGCGTACGCGCAGCTGGTCCGCTTGCAGCGCCCTGGCGATTGTGAACGCGGTCCGGACGGGGAAGTCGTGACAATTCCAGGGGCAGGAAGCCCGTTCGAAGAATGCAAGGAAGATCTCAGTGCGCGCTTCAACCGCATGATGCAGGGTGACCGCTTCCACATGACGTCACCGCCGCTGGTCGTGGTGGTGTACGAACACGTCCCGCCCGACGCGAACACGATGGCCCCCCGAGCCCTGGCGCCGCCTGTGCCGCTGCCCCCGCAGGCGGAGCTGCCCCTGTGGCAATGGGCGGGAGCAGCCGCAGGACTTGCCGCGGTGGTTGGGGTTGCTGGGCTCTGGCTCCGTCGCCGCCGACCCGCTGTCCCCACACCGGAACCGGTGCCCGAGACCCTGCCGGTTCCGGCCGGCGACGTTGCTCGCGCTGCGCTGGCCCACTTGCGCGAAGCCTTGACGGGGGAAGGGCGTCCTGCCGCGACGGCCCCGTTTGAACTGGCGGCCGTTCTGCGCAGCTATATCGAGCAGCGCCTTGGACTGCCGGCTCCGCGTCGTACCACGGAAGAGACGGTTTCGCAGCTACCGGAGACGACACAGAAGGCCGGCGTGCCGACCAGCGTCCTGGTGCGCCGCGCCGAAGAAACACTCGCCATTTGCGACATCGCGAAGTTCGCCGGCCGAGCGGCGACAAGAGAGGACATGGAGACGGCGCTGGGCGCTGCCGAGGCGTTCGTGAGCGCAAGCTCGGAGAAAATGGCATGAGCTTCGCCGAACCCTGGTGGCTGGTGCTGCTGGTGTTGCTGGCGCTTGTGGGATTGCGCGCGCGGCAGCGACCCGTTCGAAGGCTGCCCGGAGGCAACGTGGGCGTGGCGTCCCTGGATGATTTTGACGGGGCGGCATCGGGCTTACGGGTCCAGGCTGCCCGCCTCCTGCCGGCAATCTCTGTCATCGCGTGTATCGCGCTGGTCGTGGCTTTGGCACGTCCGCAGGCCGGTTTCGAGGTGACGGAACGGGAAACCGAGGGCATTGCGATCGCGATGGTCGTCGACGTGTCCAGCAGCATGTCGGCGGTGGATCTTGGCGGTGAGGGCGAGGCGGATCGAAACCGGTTGGAGGTTGTCAAGGAAACGTTTCGGGATTTCATTGCCGGCGTTGGCGACAACCTGCCGGGTCGGGGCTCCGATCTGGTTTCGCTGGTGACGTTCGGTCGCTACGCGGACACCCTGACACCGCTGACGCTTGACCATGAGGCGTTGTTGCAGCTGAGCGCTTCGCTTCGCCCGGTGGAGCTGCCGGAAGAGGACGGTACGGCGATTGGCGACGCGATCCTGGCTGGTCTCGATTCCCTGACCGGGGGAGAGCATGCAAGTCCCGTCCTCATCTTGCTGACCGATGGCAGCCACAACGCCGGGACCGTGGAGCCGCTGGTGGCCGCCGAGGCGGCGCGGGCGCTGGGGGTCCGCATCTACGCGATCGGTGCGGGAAGTCGAGGGCGGGTCGCGATGCCCGCGCGTCCCGGGAGTTCCGACATTCGGATGGTGCAGGTGTTCATCGACGAGTTCACGCTCACCAGGGTGGCCGAGGCGACGGGAGGACGCTACTTCCGGGCGACCGACGCCGAGGGCCTCCGAGCGGTCTATGAAGAGATCGACCAGTTGGAAAAGGGTCGAAACGTCGCCCGTCACTACCAGCGGCGCGTCGACGTCTATCCGTGGTTCCTGGGCCTGGCCTTGATGCTGGTGCTGGCGCGGGCGGGCTTGGACGCGACCGTGTTGCGCATAGCGCCCTAGGGAACGGGACATGGAGTTCGAGTACGTGTCCCTGCTGTGGATTGCTCCACTGGCCGCGGCGGGGTTGCTGTTGCTGCATGGGCATGCCGCGCGGGCCCGCGCGCGCGCGGTCGCCATATTCCATCCCGGTTCGGGCCAGTTGTCGGTCATGGCCGTCGCCCGCCGACGTGCCACGTGGTCGGTGGCTGCCGCCGTTGCGCTGATGGGGATCGCTCTCGCCAGGCCGATCGGGGGCTTGGAGGAAGGGGTCGCCTCCCGCGAGGGACGCGACGTCCTGGTGGTGCTGGACGTATCACTCAGCATGTATGCGCGAGACCATGACGCGGGTTCCCGTGCTGAAGCTGCGCGGGACGCCGTCGATCGGCTGGTGGAACTGCTCGCCGGGGACGGCGGTCACCGGCTATCGCTGCTTGCGTTTGCCGGCCGTGCCACGCTCTTGCTACCGCCGGCGCTCGACTACGAGGCGTTCCGGTCCCGCTTCGACGCCGTGGGCCCCCATGACATCTCCCGCCGGGGTACTCGCGTGGATGCCGGACTGGCGGCCGCGTTGGGCAGCATCGAGACCGGCGATGAGGGATTTACCGACGTAGTGTTGGTCTCGGACGGCGAAGATCACGGAACGGCCTTGCGGGCGGCGGGTCGGAATCTTCGCGGGACCGGCGTGGCGGTCCACGTGCTGGCGCTCGGTATCCCGCACCTGCCGACACCGGTGCTCGTCCCGGGTGCGGACGGGATCGACGCGCCGCTGCTTTACCAGGATGAACCTGTCCGGAGCCGGGCCGACCATGCGAGCATGCGGGATCTCGCCGCATTCAGCGGCGGTTCGTTCTGCGCGCTCCACCAGGCCGGCTGCGTTGGCGACGTGTTCACCGCGATCGATGGCGCTCCCAGGCGCGCGTTCGCGGCCGAAGGTCGCGAGCAAAGACGTCGGCCGCTGTATCACTGGTTGGCGGTGCCGGCACTGGTCTTGCTCATGGGCGGTGCGTTGGGATGGCGGGTGCGATGATTCGGGGCTGGATCCGGTGCGGCGCGGTGACGGGCTTGCTGGCGCTCGGAGGTTGCGCGGAGGAGGATCTGGCCCGCCAGGAAATGGACATGGGTATCCGGGCCTATGCGGCTGGCGACTTTGCCGAGGCACTGGCTCGGTTTGAAGCCGCCGAGGCGGAGGGAGGGGAGACTCCTGAAACGCTGTTCGCCCGGGGCGTAGCAGCGTATGCGGCGCACGACAATGCCGCAGCCGATCGGTACTTCACCCTGGCTCTGGAAACAGCGCCGTCGGAGTTGCGAGCCCTGGTGCATTACAACCTCGGCTCTGTCCGCTACCGCCAGACGGTAAACGCGGTGATGAGCTTCCTGAACGCCGATGCCTACCTGCGGGAGGCCATCGAGCAGTATCGGGATGCGCTTGCCATCGACCCGACGCTGGAAGACGCTGCGTACAACCTCGAGCTCGGGCTGCGCCTCCAGGATGAGCTGGCCCGGCGCCTGCTGGTAACTGCGGGCAGCGAGGGCATGGCTGAAGGGGAGGCCCGCACCGACGAGGGGGTCGAAACACCGGAAGGGTGGGATCCCGGGGACGTCAAGGCTGGACGGCCGCAACCGAACGAAGGCCAGTCACGGGCCCGGCAGGGAGGGGATCCAGGAGAAGGTGGTCGGGAAGCCGGTCAGGCGAAGGGCGCCAACGAGGCGCAGAAAATCGACCTCACGAGCGCGACTGCCCGTGAGATGACCGCTCAGGAAGCGGCGGAACTCATCGAGATGGTGCAGGGAGCGCCGGGCAAGCAGTCCGAGCGGGCCTCCGACCGGGAGGCCCGGATGCGAGCCGGTGGCGATGTTCCGACGTGGTGACCTAGAAGGTAGTCACCGCCTCCAGCGACTCGCGCTTGGTCCAGCCCACGAATTCGACCCGCGTCGCGCGCCCGCCGCGCCGTGGCACCTCCGGTGGTCGGAGCCGCTGGTAACGCTCGACCAGGAACTGGACCTCGACAAGGTCGTCCTGCTCGCCAACGATGCCGATCCAAGGCGCCATGATGTCCTCCACGTCGTCGAGGGTGATCAAGGCACAGGGGAGGTCGCCCGGCGTGTCGGTCTCGGCGAGCCGGGTTTCAAGGCTCCGGAAAGCGTCGGCGGTCCGACAGATCCAGGTCGGTTTGCCGAACGTGAAGTAATCGGTGAACGTGTTCTGCGCGACAGCCGGGGACGCCGCGCCTAGCAGGACGAGGCATCCCAGCATCCGAAGTAGGGTCATTGCCAGTTCGCTCCTTCGATCGAAACCGTTTCGAGAAACGCTCCGATCTGGCTGATCTGATCGAAATCCAAGTACTCTCCGAATGGCGGCATCTTCGGCAGTTTCCCGACGGCCACGACTTCAATGAACTTCTCGTAGCCCCTCCACCAGGTGCGGAGGTCAAATCCCCACTTTCCCCACCGGGGTGACCAGCCGTCGGCCTTGACTCCGTGGCACTGCACGCACCACCGACCGTAGAGGAACGCTCCGGCCTCGATGGCTTCAGGATCTCCCGACATGGGGTTGGCGGATTCGATGTCAATGGGGTCGGGCACTTCGTCACTCTCGGCAACCGCGGGAGTAATTGAGCCGGCGATGAGCGCTGTTGCCAGCACTACGGAACGGAAGAGTAACGGTTTCATGTAAGTTCAAGGCCGGGAACACCCGGCCTTCCAACGGTGCAACATCAGAGAAAAGCGGGTGGCGGACCCGTGTCCGCCACCCGCCAAACTACGTGCGAACCTTTACTTCAAGGCAAAGGTGACTACGAGCGCGCTGCGCTGGTAGTCCAGGGTCTCCCCGGCGAAGGCGCCAGCGAGCATACCCATGCCGACGTACGTCCCGTGACCGGTGGCCACGGAAATGTACTGCTTGCCGTCAACGGCGTAGGAAATGATCCCGCCGTTCGTGCCGGAACCAAGGTTGAACGTCCAGAGGATGTCACCCGTGTCCCCGTCGATGGCTTCGAGGTTGCCGGTGTAGTCCGCGTTGAACAGCAGCCCGCTGCCCGTCGTCAAGAGGGCCGAGTGCGGGATGATGTCGTAGCGCTTCTCCCAAAGGATCTCACCGGAAACCGGCTCACGCGCGACCAGACGGCCGTGGGCCTTGTCGGCCTCCGGGTCAGCCTGGATCCACTCTGCGGCCATGTACACCTGCGCGTACGGTTCGGTGATCCGCGTGGCTTCACCGAAGCTGATCGGGCCGGAACCGTCCTTGTGGGCGATCGTCAGCCACATGCACCACTCCTGGACCGTGCGGTAGGAGATACCGTTGTTCGGGTTGTAGGAACCCGCGTTCCAGCTGTGGCCACCGTCGATGGCCGGGCAGACCAGGGTCTTCTCGCCCGCAACCGGCCAGAGCATGTTCTCGAACTCGCCGGTTTCCAGGTTGAAGCCCGAAGTCCAGTTCTGGTGGTTCATCGCTGAGTAGACCGCCAGCGGCTGGCCGGTCGCAGCATCATGAACGTGGTTGAACCCGCTCTTGCCCGGGTGGAGGACCATCCGGCGACCATCTTTCTCAAAGATCACGTACTCGCCGGGTGAGGCGTCGTAGTCGTACGGGTCGCTGGGCGCTTCCTGGAAGTACCAGTTGAGCGCGCCAGTGTCGAGGTCAAGCGCCACGGTGGACGACGTGTAGAGGTTGTCGCCAGGCCGGTGCGCGTCCACGTTCGGGTCGCGGCAGTCGGCGCCACAGTAGTCGTAGTCGGGGTTCGGGTTACCCGTACCCATGATGATCTGGTTGTTGTCGAAGTCGACGGTACCGGGCTGCCAGGAGCCGCCGCCGCCGTACAGCCATGAGTCACCACCCCAGGTCGCCAGCGCTGCGTCGTCGCCGCGGCCGGTCGTGTAGAAGGTCCAAACAACCGATCCGTCCTGCGGGTTGATGCCGAAGATCCGGCCTTCGACCGGGTACTCACCACCGTTCTGCCCGATCACCATCATGTTTTCGCTGACGTAGGTGGCCGCGCCGCTGAAGCCCGCCGTGATCTTGGCGGAATCGACGATCTGCTGGTCCCAAAGAACAGATCCGTCATCCTGGCTGAGCGCCACGATCCGGCCGTCTGCCAGACCCATGTAAACACGTCCACCGCCCACGGCCGTGCCGCGAGTGTGTGCGAATGCCGAGCGGGCAACCACCGCCTGGTTCATCTCAGGGACGTAGGCCCACAGACGCTGACCAGTGGCCGCGTCGAGCTTCATCACCGAAGATGGGTTGTAGGCAACGTACATGGCGCCGTCGAGCACGAGCTGTGTACTGTGAAGTCCACCGGCTGATTGCTCCGCGCCACCGGGCTGGAAGAGCCAAGCCACGTTGAGGTCACCAAGGTTGTCTTTGTTGATCTCGGTAAGTGGCGAGTGGCGATAGGCCTTGTCGATGGTGCGGTGATAGGCGCACCAGTTTTCATCAGCGCAACTGGCGATCTCGTTCCCGTGATCCATCGCCGAACCCGACGATGCAAACAACGCGGAGACCATTGCCACAGTGGCAGCGGCCCCAAGGGCCGAGCCGATGCGGGAAAGGGTCATCTATTTCCTCCCAAGGATGGCGGCTGGCCGGACGGGGTCAACCGCTCCGGCCAGCAAACCCTTCCATCGTAAGCAGATGTGCCGTTCTCCGCAACGCATCCGGTACGCGCGAGGGCGTGGCGCCATGTGGCCTCAGCTGTCGAAGGCGGCGACGACCACGCGCAGCGGAATCAAGACAGCATGCCGGGGATTGGCGTGGGCCTGGATTCGAATCCGACGATTGACGGCACCCGGCGCGCCCTTCAGGGCGGAGAGCCACGCACGCCCCTGCCACCGGGTGCCTACAAACAGTCCGTTCAATTCGGCGTGGCGGGCCGCGAACGCGATGTGTGCCTCGCCTTCCAGCACCCAGGGGCGAATTCCGATCGCAACCAGCGCCTCTGTGTCATCCGCCCGGACGGCATCGGCGACGCGCAATTCAGTGTGTTCGCCGGCTCGACACCCGCCGAGGTGGCGAAGACATGCCTGCCAGGCGGACGGTACTTCCGTGGCGGCGTCGGCTGCGCCGATATCCGGAGAGAATGCGAACCGCTCTCCGGGCACCGAGGATTCCGGAAAGGGATTGAATGGGAACGGCAGGTGATCGCTCCGATAGAGCAGGAAGTCGAGGATCGCGCCCAGCAGCGCCTTCATTGCATCCGCGAGCTGCGTGATGCGCTCATTGCTGCGGTCAGCCCACAGATGAAATCCGAATTGGACCACGGCGAGCAGCAGCAATAGAGGAAGCAGGACATAGCCAATTGCGCCGAACGCGATCATGGCAAGCAGCCGTTTCCACGGCTGCTCAGGTCCTAGCACTACGGGCGGGTCCGCAGGCATGGCGATCTCCTGGCAGCTGCCGCGACACGCCCATTCTGCGCAATTGGTCAGGAAATTCCAAAGTCGCGTTCGTTGGCCAGCAATTCTTCGCTCCGTTGGCCAATCCAATGCACGCGCCTCACGGTCGGGCACGTTCATCTCCGCTAGGATTGGGTACAGCAGCAATGTGAGAACGTCATCGATGCCAACCAGCGCAGTTGCCTCCCGGCGGCGGTTCCCGCCGAAGTCGAGCGTGGTCGGAGAACTCAAGGAGTTTCTTGGTGACCGAGTCTCGACGGCGCCGGCGATCCTGGATCAGCACGGCCGGGATGAATCGTACCACGCGGGACATCGCCCGGACGTGGTCGTGTTTTGCGAAACCACCGAGGAAGTGTCACGTACCGTGGCTCTCTGCGCGCGCGACCATATTCCCGTGATCCCGTTCGGGACCGGTACATCCCTCGAGGGACACGTTGCGGCTCTTGAAGGAGGGGTATGCATCGACCTGAGCAGAATGGATCGGGTACTTGCCGTCAATCCGGAAGACCTCGACTGCACGGTGGAGGCCGGTGTAACGCGGCGCCGGCTGAACGAGCACCTGCGCGACACGGGCCTGTTCTTCCCCGTCGATCCTGGAGCAGATGCGAGCCTGGGAGGAATGGCCGCTACCCGGGCGTCCGGTACCAATGCGGTTCGCTACGGGACCATGCGCGAACTGGTACTCGATCTAAAGATCGTCCTCGCGGACGGCCGCGTCATTCAGACAGGGACACGGAGTCGCAAATCGTCGGCCGGCTACGATCTCACCCGTCTGTTCGTCGGATCCGAAGGAACGTTGGGCATCGCGACTGAGGTAACGCTCAGGCTGTTCGGGCACCCGGAATCCATCGTTTCCGCGGTTTGCTCATTCCCGACGGTCGACGCGGCGGTCCGGACTGTGATCGCCACCACGCACTCGGGTGTGCCGGTGGCTCGCGTGGAACTGATGGACGCCTTGTCAATGGAATGCTTCAACCGTTGGGGCAAGACGAGCTACGCCGAGACACCTGCGCTGTTTCTGGAGTTTCACGGCACGCCGGCGTCCACGGCGGAACAGGCGGAAACCGTCTCACAACTGGCGCAGGAATTCGGTGGCCGTGACTTTGCCTGGAGCGCCAACCAGGAAGAACGAAATCAGCTTTGGCGCGCGCGTCATGATTTGCTGTATGCGCTGATGGCCCGATGGCCGGGCCGCAAGTCGCTGACGACCGACGTATGCGTCCCGATTTCGCGACTGGCAGCGTGCATTTCGGAGACGAATGCCGACATCGCGGCAAACTCGTCGATCCCGGCTCCGGTTGCCGGGCATGTAGGCGATGGCAACTTCCATATCGCCTTCATGGTGGATCCTGACAGCCCTGAGGAAATTCGGGAAGCCGCAGTGCTGCACGATCGTCTGGTCCGCCGGGCATTGGACATGGGCGGAACCTGCACGGGTGAACACGGGATCGGCTACGGCAAGATGGAGTACCTGGAGATTGAGCGAGGGGAGGGAGTCGGCGTCATGCAGGCGCTCAAGCAGTCCTTGGATCCCCACAACATCATGAATCCGGGGAAGATCGTGCCGTTCCCGATTCAACGCTCGAACCTGCCTCAGGTTGCGTGAGGTAACGCTGGGTCCAAGCGGCGGCACTGCGCGTGCGTTTTGTGCATGGCTGGTATGATGTTTCGGTCCGGCTCCTCCCGGCGCGGCAACTCAGCGGCTCCGGGGCTTCCGGAGCTGGCAACGGAGGAGACACATGGACTTCAGTCACCTGAGCAGGCGTAAGTTCCTGCAAGGTACGGGTACCACCGCGGCTGGCGTCGCGATCACGGGTACTCTCGGTGCGGGTGGCATCGCGATCGCAGAAGACGCGTCTTGGGCCTTCGAACCGAAGGCCTTGGACGAAACTACGATCCGTGGCCTCATCGCGATGGCGCGCCAGCTCTATCCGCACGACTTTCTGGATGACGGGCCGTACGTGCAAGTGGTTGCCGGCCTGGATGCCAGCGCAGCCGAGGACGCGGACCTGCAGGCGCAGCTGACCGACGGGGTGCGCGCCTTGGGCGTAGTGGTGTCTGGCGACGCCTCTACCCCTGTGGCCTTCCACGAGCAGAGCGGCGGGCTGCAACTAAGGGCGTTGAAGCGCGAAGAGGCAGCGAACAACGCGTTCTTCGAGGCGGTGCGCGGCGCGACATTGGGTGGTCTCTACGGCAATCCTGAAGTCGCAGCGGCGTTGGGCTTCGAGGGATCCGCGGTCGAACACGGTGGCTACCTGGACCGCGGCTTCGATGACATCGACTGGCTGCCGCAGTCTTCCTGACTGCAGAGGGGGGATAAACAATGGCTCGTACATACGACCTGAGCGACGACAGCGTCGTCGTCATCATCGGTTCTGGAGCCGGCGGCGGCACGCTGGGACACGAACTTTCGGAAAAAGGCATTGATGTCGTCTGCCTGGAGGCTGGTCCTCGACTGGACCTCGGCGACATCGTGAACGACTGGGGCGAGATGGGCGCCAAGCTCAGTTGGAACGACAAGCGGATCGGCTCAGGGGTGCTCAACCCCGGATACCCGCTGTGGGTTTGCAAGACCGTCGGTGGCACCACGGTGCACTGGGCGGGCGCGAGCCTGCGCTTCCAGGAGCATGAATGGAAGGCCCGCACGACCTACGGAGATATTGCGGGTGCCACCCTGCTGGACTGGCCGATCGATGCCGCAGAGATGGATCCGTACTATTCCCGCGCCGAGGACAAGATGGGAACCACGGGTACCCACGGAATTCCGCGGCTCCCGGGCAACAACAACTACAAGGTCATGGAGTACGGCGCGAAGAAGCTGGGCTACCAGACCGTGCACACCGGCAACATGTCGATCAACCCGGAGACTCGTGACGGGCGGCCAGGCTGCCTGCAACTTGGCTTCTGCATGGCGGGATGTGCAATCGGGGCCAAGTGGTCGATTCTGTATTCGGAAGTGCCGAAGGCGGAAGCCACCGGTCACTTCGAGCTGCGTCCCGACTCGATGGTGGTGCGGATCGTGCACGACGACTCGGGCAAGGCCACGGGCGTCGAGTACCTGGATGCGGACGGCAATCTGCAGATGCAGAAGGCGCGGATCGTGGCCGTAGCAGGAAACTCGGTCGAAACACCGCGGCTCCTGCTGAACTCCGCCAGCAGCATGTTCCCGGACGGTATGGCGAACTCTTCCGGCCAGGTCGGGCGCAACTACATGCGGCACCTGACCGCCACCGTGTACGCCGTGATGCCCGGACCCGTCCACTTCGACCGCGGCACCCAGATGGCCGGCATCGTCATGGACGAGGTGCGGCATGACGACAGTCGCGGATTTGCCGGCGGCTACCTGATGGAGACGCTGCCGGGCTTCGGTGTGGCCGCGATTGCCGGCAACGTCGGCGGCATGTCGATCGACACCCCAGGAACATGGGGACGGGACTACACCCGCGAGGTGATCGAGAACTACCGCAACATGGCAGGCATGTGGCTGGTCGGAGAAGACATGCCGCAGGCAGACAACCGGGTCACGCTCCACGACACGGAAAAGGACCAGTACGGACTGCCGGTTCCGGTGGTGCACTTCGACGAGCACCCGAATGACCTGGCCATGCGGAATCACGCCTACCGGATGGGAAGTGCGGTCTACGAGGCCGCCGGGGGGAGCAAGAGCTACGAACTCCCGCCGTTCCCAGGCACGCACAATCTCGGTACGTGTCGGATGAGCGGGAACGCGGATGAAGGAGTGTGCGGCCCCTCCGGAGCTACGCACGACATCCCGAACCTGTTCATTTCCGACGGCAGCCAGTTCACGACCGGCGCGGCGGAAAACCCGACACTGACGATTGTTGCGTTGGCAATCCGGCAGGCCGAGCTCATGGCGGAAGCCATGCGGACCAACTCGATCTAGCGGGTTCGTTTGGAGGACAGGGGGCGCGGGTCACGCGCCCCCTGTCGATACAGGATTAGACGCGCTCCCCGCGCGGCGGTCGGTGCCGGTACGCGTTCACGCGGCCATCGACCGGGGCTGTGGCGGCCACCGCCAGAACTACGCGCTGCGGTCTTGCGGGTCCGTCCTCAGCGAGTTCGGCCAGGTCGCGTTGTGTCGCGCTTTGCGGGCGAACCGGTAGGCGGCGTGGCAGCCGGCTCGGACATGAAAAGGGCTTGATTGCGCTATCGATCGTTGACGCAATTTGACTAGCATGGTACTCAAGACAACGATGTGGCGTGGCCCGACACTGTCGGTCCGGAGCGCCTCCAGAAGGAGTAGTCACCGTGGAAATGAAGAGTACTAAAGAAGGAGACGTGCTCATCTTCGAGCCTGAAGGCCGCATCGATGGAACCAACGCCCGAGACGTTGAAACTGCGTTTCTCGACAAGGTAAGAGGCGGTGAGCTGGTCATCCTCGTCGACTTCTCGGAAGTCGACTTTATTTCCAGCGCCGGTTTGCGGGTGTTGCTGATGGTTGCGAAGGAAGTCAAGGCCCGATCTGGACGGATCGAGCTGTGCTCAATGCGGGACTATTTGAAGGAAGTATTCGAGGTAAGCGGCTTTAACGCGATTTTCCAGATCCATGAGGCGCGCAGCGACGGATTGGCGTCGCTGTCGTAGCAGGGGTTTGAGAGGTCCCAGAGCGAGGGGTTGAGGCCATCGTGCCAGTGCTGGCCGGTGGCGAGCCGGATCGTCGCTCAATCTGACCTAGTTCTGCGGTTGCCGCGGGAAGCGGCCAAACCAAGCGGATACCAACATAGTCCGGGACCGCGTCCTATCGGGGCCATGGCGGACTGGATGCTAGGTGGTTGCTTCGTCGGCCAGCTTCGACGGTTGTCCCTTCAGGCAAGGTGATTTAGCGGGCCACGACCGCCGCCCAGTCCTGGTGCAGTCCGTATCGCACGCTGAACGTAGGCGTGTGCGCGTGCCGTCGCGTCGATCAGAGTGGCCCCATTAGCTATGCCGGAAGCGATGGCACTCGCCAGCGTACAGCCGGTACCGTGGGTGTGGGGCGTGTCAACCCGATTCGCAACGAATTCCTGTACTCCCGCATCGGTAACGAGTAGGTCGGTCACCTGGGTACCGCCAAGGTGCCCGCCGGTGATCAACGCTGCTTGTGCGCCCATCCCGATCAGGTGTCGACCGGCGAGGAGCATTTCGTCCCTGTTGGTCACAGGAAGTCCTGTCAGCCTCTCTGCTTCGGGAGTATTGGGCGTTACCAAGTACGCGCGTCGCATCAGTCGGTCGCGGAGCGCCGCTTCGGCTGCCGGCTCCAACAGAGGTTCACCCGACGTTGCCGTCAACACTGGGTCGACAATGAGCGGCAATCCGGCGGCGCAGGTGGCCAAGGTGCCGAGTACGGCGTTGATCGTCTCGGTCGAACAGAGCATTCCGGTCTTGATCGCATCCGCCCCGATATCCTTCAAGGCCGTTTGCATCTGCAAGGCGACGAGATCCGGAGGCGTGTGCATCACCCGATGGATTCGATACGTGTCTTGCACCGTGATCGCCGTCACGGCCGACATGGCGTATACGCCCATTGACATGGCGGTCTTGAGGTCGGCCTGAAGACCGGCCCCACCGCCCGAATCCGAACCGGCAACAATCAGCAACCGACCGCACAAGTGGCCGCCTTGACGAGCAGACTCGATTTCCGTCAAGCCGCGTCCCGGCCGGCTGTGGCGACTGCGGTTGCAATTGATTCGATGATTTCTCGGGCAGCCGGTTCGTCCGAGGTCTCGACCAGAACGCGCAGCAGCGGCTCGGTACCCGAAGGTCGGACGATCAGTCGGCCCTTTCCTCGGAGACGTTGTTCTGCCTCCTTCACAACCGCCCGGACGGACCGGTCGACTAGGGGGTCGACGTCCCGGCCGTTCGGAAGGCGGACATTGGACTGATGCTGCGGAACGGCCTCGTAGCGGGGCAGCAATTCGGACAGGGGATTGCCCGTACGGGCCATGACAGACAGCGCCTGCAACGCCGAGGCCAGACCGTCACCTGTCTCGCTGTGGTTCGCCAGGATGATGTGCCCCGACGGTTCGCCGCCAACATTGCATCCGTGCAACCGCATCCACTGCGAGACGTGGCGATCGCCGACGGGAGCGCGTAGGAGTCCCAACTGGAGGGTGCCCAGGTAGCGCTCGAAGCCATAGTTCGAGAACGGCGTGCCGACCACCGCGCTGCCGGTGAGATTTCCGCTCTCGAGCCACTCGCGCGCAATCATTGCGATCAGCCGATCACCGTCCACGACTCGACCGCGCTCGTCCGCGAGTACGCACCGATCGGCGTCTCCGTCCAGTGCGATACCGAGATCTGCCCCGGACTGCCGGACCCGCGCTGCCATCGCGTCGGGTGCTGTCGAACCGCAGTTTCGGTTGATGTTCGTGCCATCAGGTGCGACGCCCATGGCCACGACATCGGCGCCAAGTTCCCACAGTACTTGTGGAGTGACCCGCCAGGCCGCGCCGTTGGCGCAATCGACCACGATCTTGAGACCGTCAAGTCTGAGGTTAGCGGGGACGGTGGCCTTGACCCACTCGTTATAGCGTCCGACGGCATCGTCGATTCGTTTGGCGCGTCCGACGTCCGGTGCGTCTGCCAGGGTGTGGGACGACGGATACGCTTGCAGGCGCTCCTCCAGCGAACGTTCGACTTGTTCCGAGAGTTTGCGGCCATCCTGACCAAACAGCTTGATGCCGTTGTCGTGCCAGGGATTGTGCGAGCCCGAGATCATGACCCCCAGGTCACACCGCATGGAGCGAACCAGCATGGGGATCGCGGCGGTCGGGATCGGCCCGACAATGAACACGTTCATGCCGATGGACAGGAAGCCGCTCGTCAGGGCTGTTTCCATCATGTAGCCCGACAGCCGTGTGTCCTTGCCGATAACCACGTGATGGCGATGGTCACCGCGGGTGAATTCCGCGCCGGCAGCAATGCCGATTCGCTGGACGAATTCCGGGGTAAGCGGTGGCACGTTGGCGCGGCCGCGAATGCCATCGGTGCCGAATATTCGTCCCATCGTCCCTTCCTAAACGCTACTGTGGCGCCTTTCTACAGCCGGTACCGCTACCCGTAAACGGGAACCAGGAGATCAGGAATGAAAATTACTGCGATCGAGACCATCTCGCATGCCCGTTTTCCCAACCTCCTGTGGGTTCATGTGCACACCGACGAGGGAATCATCGGATTGGGAGAGACCTTTTACGGGACCGGGTCTTCAGAGGGACATATCCACTCGTACGCAGCCAAGCTTCTCTTGGAGGAGGATCCGCTCCAGATCGACCGGCTCAGCAAGCGGTTGACGACCTACATCGGCCACTCAGGAACAGGCGCAGAGGTGCGGGGCAACTCGGCGCTGGATGTGGCGCTTTGGGATATCTGGGGACAGGCGACCGGGCAGCCGATCTACCAGCTCCTGGGCGGACGGAGTCGGGACTCCATCCGCGTGTACAACACCTGCGCCGGCTACCAGTATGTCCGGACACACTCCAAGCAGTCCACGGACAGCTTTAACCTGCCTGGCGACCAACCGGAGGGGCCGTACGAAGATCTTCAAGCGTTCTTGACAGACGCTGGTGCGCTGGCCAAGAGCTTGCAGGAAATGGGCATCACCGGGATGAAGATCTGGCCCTTCGACTATGCGGCGGAAGCTTCCGGAGGACATTACATCTCGCCTTCCGACCTGGCGCGCGCGGTGGAACCGTTCCAGAAGATTCGTGACGCCGTGGGTGACACCATGGATGTAATGGTCGAACTTCACGCCATGTGGGATCTACCGCAGGCGAAACGCATCGCAGCGGCTCTGGAGCCCTGCAGCCCGTTCTGGTTCGAAGATCCGATCCGCATGGACAGTCTTCGTAGCCTCAAAGACTTTCGGGATTCCACACGGGTCCCGACGACGGCAAGCGAAACCCTTGGAAGCCGGGGTCAGTTCCGGGAGCTTCTGGAACTCGGAGCCTGCGACTACGTAATGTACGATATCGGCTGGGTTGGCGGGCTTTCGGAAGCTCGCAAGATCGCCGCAATGGCCGAAGCCTGGCACCGCCCTGTTGCTCCGCACGATTGCACGGGGCCCGTCATCTTTGCCGCATCGGTTCATCACGTGATGAATGCGACGAATGCTCTGGTGCAGGAGGTGGTTCGCGCTTTCTACTACGGCTGGTTCCAGGAAATCGTGACTGAGTTGCCACCACTCGAGAACGGTTTCCTGCGTCCGCTGGAAGGGCCGGGGCTCGGGCTACGCCTTCGGCCCGACTTTCTCGAGGATCCGGACTGCCGGACTCGCAGGACGGACGCCACCGGCTCCTCCGGTTGACTCGGCTGCCGGCGGGATCAGCTTGCGCCCGGCCGGCGAGCGCGCTGCCTGCGGACAACTACGTCGTTCGGCCGGACCATCACCAACGTCAGCTTGGGGGCCTGCCCGCGTCCACGACCGATTCGGCCATCGACTGGCCAAGGGCCGCCCACACTCGCAGTGCCTGTCGCGTCTCGGCGACGTCGTGCACCCGGACGAGGTTTGCGCCCTGACACACGGCGTGCAGCGCAATCGCCAGCGAACCTCCGATTCGGTCGGAAACGGGAGCATTGCCGTCCAAGTGCCCGATGAGGGACTTGCGGGAGGCGCCCACCATCAGGCCATGCCCCAGGCAGTGGAACATGGGCAGCCATGCGAGCAATTGCAGGTTGTGCTTCCGGTTCTTTCCGAATCCGAGACCCGGGTCGACGATGATTTGGTGGGGCGGAATGCCAGCGGCGCGGGCCCGCTCTACGGCGACGGCAAGATCCGCATACACCTCGCTGGGAGCGTGGTCGTAGTAGGGCCGTACTTGCATCGTTTGCGGGTTCCCCCGCATGTGCATGAGCACGACAGCTAGACCGGTTTCAGCAACGATTCGGGCACTGTCCGGCGAATGCGAGAGGGCAGTGACGTCATTGACGATGGAGGCGCCGGCGTCGGCGGCCGCAAGCATGGTCTCGGGGTTGCGGGTATCGACAGATATTACGGCGCCAGTGGGCCGCAATGCTTCGATCACGGGGACGACGCGCCGGATCTCTTCGGCCGGCGGTACCGTCGTGGCCCCCGGGCGTGTGGATTCCCCTCCTACATCGAGGATGTCGGCTCCCGCCCTGACCATTGAGCAACCCAGCCGGACCGCCTTTTCGGGCGTGAGGTAGCTGCCGCCGTCCGAGAAGCTGTCCGGTGTGACGTTGACCACGCCCACGATACGGGTGCGGTCGAGCGCAATCCCGGCAAACGGAGCCCGGGCGGCGGTAAGGGCATGGCTTACCGCTTGATGACTGCCTTCCACCAGTGCCGCCAGTGGCAGCGGTCGCATTTGGGGAGCAGGGTGACCGGAGACGATTTCATCCACGGCGGCAAATGCCATGGGGCCGCCTGCCAGAGGTAGACTGTCGGCGGCGGAATGAGCGAAGCGCGAGAGCTTTCGTGGCCGCAGCAGGACGGGGTTGGCTCCTGCCGTTAGCCGCCCGCCGGGCGCATCATGCGTTCTCCGGCTGCGCCGTGCCGTCGCCCTGATCGTGCGACGCACCGCTCTGCGGGACCGATGAACGTCGGCCGGTTTCCGGCGCCGCCCCTTCGTCGTCTTCGCGGTGGATGGACCGCCCGACCAACACTGCATCGACCTCGTCTGCCGTCAACGTTTCGTACTCCAGTAGGCTGCCGGCCAAGGCGTGAAGCTGGTCCACGCGGGCTTCAAGAATTTTCCGAGCGGTGCTTTCTCCGTCCTCGACGATTCTCCGAATTTCTTCGTCGATCATGCGAGCGGTCTGATCCGACATGTTGCGCTGTTCGGCTACGGAGTGCCCGAGGAACACTTCTTCCTGGTTGCTTTGCAGACGGATCGGACCGAGTCGATCGCTGAAGCCGAATTCCATCACCATGCGGCGCGCCAAATTGGTGGCCTGCTGGATATCGTTGCCGGCGCCGGTGGTGATGTGACGCTTGCCGTAGATGAGTTCCTCGGCAATGCGGCCGCCAAACAGGCCGGCGATTTGTGCTTCAAGTTCGATTTGCGTGTGCGCGTACTTGTCGCGTTCCGGCAGCCACATGGTGACTCCGAGTGCACGGCCGCGCGGAATGATGGTGACCTTGTGAAGGGGCTCGTGGCCTTCGACGTTCAGCATCACGATTGCGTGTCCGGATTCGTGATACGCGGTCATCTTTCGCTCGTCTTCCGTCATCACCATCGAGCGTCGCTCGGCGCCCATCATGACCTTGTCTTTCGCCTGTTCGAATTCGGCCATGCCGACGGAGCGGCGGCCCTTTCGGGCGGCAAGCAGCGCAGCTTCGTTGACGAGATTTGCGAGATCCGCGCCGGAGAAACCGGGGGTTCCGCGCGCGATGGTCCGGATGTTGACGTCGTTTCCAACCGGAACTTTGCGCATGTGCACGCGGAGGATCTTTTCGCGGCCGACGATGTCCGGATTGGAGACCACGACCTGGCGATCGAAGCGGCCGGGACGCAGCAGCGCCGGGTCGAGGACGTCAGGCCGGTTGGTCGCCGCGATCATGATGACGCCTTCGTTGGCTTCAAAACCGTCCATCTCGACCAGCAGTTGGTTGAGGGTCTGCTCACGTTCGTCGTTGCCGCCGCCAAGACCGGCTCCGCGTTGCCTTCCAACGGCATCGATTTCGTCCACAAACACGATGCACGGGGCGTTCTTCTTCGCCTGTCCGAACATGTCGCGGACCCTGCTGGCCCCGACGCCGACGAACATCTCGACGAAGTCTGAGCCGGAGATCGTGAAGAAGGGCACGTTCGCCTCACCCGCGACGGCGCGGGCAAGCAGCGTCTTACCCGTCCCCGGCGGGCCCACGAGCAGCACGCCCTTGGGAATGGAACCGCCCAGCCGCTGGAACTTTTGGGGGCTCTTCAGGAACTCCACGATTTCTTGCAGCTCTTCCTTCGCCTCGTCGACACCCGCGACGTTATCGAAGGTCACGCGCTGCTGGTTCTCGGTCAGGAGGCGCGCTCTTGATTTTCCGAATCCGAATGCCTTGCCATTGCCGGATTGCATCTGGCGCATAAAGAAGATCCAGATGCCGATGAACAGCAGCATCGGCAACCAGTTGAGCAGCAGGCCGACTACGGGCGAAACGCTGCTCTCCTCCGGCGCTGCCCGCACGGCGACGTCGTGTTCACGCAACAGCGGGAGCAGGCTGGCGTCGTCAAGGCCGTATGTCGTGAAACGCTGGCCATTCCGGTAAAGACCATCGATCACGCGGCCGCTGACAGTGATGGACTTGACCTGACCTGTTTCCACGTTCTCGACGAACGTCGAGTAGTCGATCTCGGCAGCATTCTGCTGGGTGCTGCTGTTGAACAGGTTGTAGGCGGTCACGACGACCAAGCCGATCACAATCCATAGGGCTAGGTTGCGGGCAAAACCGTTCATGCGTGTCCTCGGCAGCCGGTGTTCCGACCGGTCCCGTCCCTGTTCCCCGGCAACGACGATACGGCGGCCAACAGGCCGGACCGGGGTTCGAAAACGACCCGTATTCTTGTGCGGAGACGGTTGTCCCGCCACCAATTTAGGTGGGGCACAGCAACCAGTCCGTCAAGATCACGGAATGCCGGCAGTGTAGCAAGATGATCACGGCGCACGGCGGGGCCGGGCAGCGGGACGGGAAGCTTGCGCAGATCCTGCGTTCCAAGAGCGCCGACGATGAGATCGTCGGCCGGGAAATCGGTTTCAATCTGGAAGCGATTGTCCCATAGCAGCTTCGGAGACCGGAGACGGGCAGGATTGGAGACAGCCCGGACTTCACGGGTGAAAGCGAGCCGTCTCGCGGTCACCGAGAGGACAGTTCCCCCAAGCGTCGATGTGCAAAGCTCTTGATTGTGAATGCGCTCGAGGACCCGCCGAAGCGACCGGGTACGTGGCGGATAATCCCGGCCCGCTACGGCCTGCATGACTGCAGCAATGCATCGAAGCGCTAGCAGGTCGGGAAGGGCAGTGAATGGCCCGAGGTCGATCGTCACGAAACCCAGAGGTGACACCTGCATCGAATCGCGCAGTCGGGCTGCAGTCGCGCGTTCGGCGAGCGCGTCCAGTCGTCTGAACGTCCGGGTCGCACGGGCCAGTGTGGCCGGCTTAGGGAGGTCGGAAGCGGGATGAAGCAGGAGCCTGCGAAGCCGGGTCCGGGTGTACCGGAGATCCTGGTTGGATGGGTCCTCCACGAAGTTGCCTCCGCTGCGCGCCAGGGTTGCGCGCAGGCGGGACTTCGGAATTCCAAGCAACGGTCGTACGAGTTCGACTGTTGCCATAGGGGCGCGCACGCGCATGCACCCGAGCCCAGCGATGCCGCTTCCTGCCGCCAGACGCATGAGAAACGTTTCAGCCTGGTCCTCGAGATGATGCGCCAGCAATAGATTGGCGACCCCAACGCGCATGCACCAGGCACCCATCAATCGAAAACGTGCTGCCCGCGCCGCGGCCTGTATCCCGCGCGTAATATTCCCGTGATGCCACACCAGAATCTCGTGCTGCATTCCCATGTCTTGGATCCACCGCGAAACTGTGGCGGCCTCGGAGGTGGACTCTTGGCGAAGGCGGTGGTCCACGGTCAGTGCGGTAATGGATCCGCGGCGTCCGCCCGCCCATTCCGCCAACAAGTTGGCAAGCGCCATGCTGTCGGTACCACCGGAAACGCCGATGGCGAGCGAACTGCACCGGTCGTGCGAGAGGCCGGCCTCTGCCGCGAGGCGCCGAAATTCTGCGGGAGTTACCGGCGTGGAAGCCGTCGTCACTCTAGGTGCAGCCAGCGCGCTCACTTCCAAGGACCGCGCGGTCGAGGATACGCTTCGATGCGTCCGGAAAGTCCAAGCCAAGGCGGCGGAAGGCTTCGCACGCGTCGTCGTTCTTGCCCAGAGCGATTAACGAGAGCCCCAGTTTGAGCAAGATGTCGGGTGCTTTCTGCTTGTCCGGGGCACTTCGAAATCCGCGCGCGAATTCGGCGGCAGCCTCCGCGTACTGTTCACGAACATAGTGGCTCTCGCCAAGCCAGTAATATGCATTGTCGGTCAAGGTGCCGTTTGGGTATCTGCGAATGAAGTCCCGGAAGGCTGCCTCCGCGGCCGCGTAGTCCGCCCTGACCAGCAATTCGTAGGCCTGTCTGTAACTGGTTTCCTCGTCGTCAAACTGCGTAGCCGTCACAGGTCCGGGCACTTCCGTAGCCGATCCTGACGGCGGATCTTGCGCCACCACGTTCTCGGTTTCGGGCCCCGTGCCAACCACTGGCGCCGCAGGTACGGTGTCTGCCGTCGGTGCCGGCAGCGGCGGGGGCAGCGCGTCACCGGGTACTGCCTGTGTCTCCTCTAATTGTTGAAGCTGCCGGTGAAGCTGATCAAGCAGGTGACGGTTTTCTTCCATCCTGCCGGTCACGGCGCGCAACGAGTCCTCAAGCTCCTGAAGTCGTCGCTCCTGGCGCGCGATCGCCTCGGTCTGCCTTGAGAGGGCGTCGAGCCTTGTTTCCAGTGCACCGAGCCGTTCGTCACCGGCCTCTTGCGCAACGGCAGGAATAGCGACAGTGCTGCCGCAGAGGGCCGCGATTACAAGTGCTGCAGCACGCCCAATCACGGATTGATTACTGTGATTGCCACCCGGTTTTGGCGCCAAGCCTGTTCATTGTGGCCCTCGACTTCCGGTCGCTCCTTGCCATAGGAGATCGTCGAAATTCGGGTCGCCTCCACTCCGAGCGATACCAGATAGGTCTTGACGGCCTCGGCACGACGTTCGCCAAGCGCAATGTTGTATTCCCGGGTGCCGCGTTCATCACAATGCCCCTCGATCGTCACGGTCACATCCGGAGCACCCTGCAGGAGTTCGCTCTGCGCACGAAGGATTACCTCACCCTCGGGACCAAAGGAACTCTTGTCGTAGTCAAAATAGACTCGGTCACCAGCATCAATCAGGTCGACTTCGGCTTGCTCAGCGGGGGTCAATTGCGTTACCCCCGCGGTTTCATCCGTTTCGACGTCGATACCCCCGGCGGTGATGTCGGCGAGGCCGGTCCCCTCGACGACCTCCGCCGGTTCGGCGGTGGGCTCTTGTTCGGGGGGGCTGCCGCAGGCCGAAAGTGCCAGCGCTGTGCCGAGGGCCGCAAGAATTTGGATAGGCCGATGCATTACTGTGTTCCAAATAACAGATGAGGCAGCCGTCGAGAATTCGGACGAACAGGTGTACGAAACCAGCCGCCACATCAAGGGACTCGACCGAGCAATCAGTACGATAAAAGAAAAGTAGGGTGTCCACAACGACGGGAACAGCGCCCGGCCGGCGTACGGCGGAAGGGAGGCGAGCCGTACCGCACCTTCGACGTGCCGCTCTCCGACGCGCATTCAATTCGGTTGGTGGATCCTGTTGCTCAAGACGGCCGGCAGAGCCTGACGGGGTCGCTGACGATCGCGTCAATTCGGAGGACACGGAGAAGCCGCTTGCGAACGCAGGGCCTGTACCGTGAGCGCTGGTGCGCAGTGTACAACGGTGATTTCGCGTGCTAGGTGCTGATGACGGCGCCCAGCGTAGACTCAAGAGGTAGAACACGGCTTCGCTGCACTATGGCGACCAGATGCCGTCGGGGGGCTGCGCCATGTCGGCACTCAATGATTCCATGCGGCGGCAGTTCCGCCACCGTGGGTTCCTCTTGCTGCCCAGTCTCTTTTCGGAGGACGAGATCTCTCGCGTGCGCTCCGCGGTCGCTGCGGTTGCGGCGCGGGAAGGACCCGAAGTGATACACGAACCGGATTCAGACGCTGTGAGAATGGTCTACGGTGCGCACCTCTTCAATGAGGCTTTCCGTCGTCTCGCAAGGCACCCGCGCTGGCTGGAGCCGGTTCAGGCTCTGATGGGCGGGCCGGTCTACATCCACCAGTCGCGCCTCAACACGAAAGCCGCGTTTCACGGCGGCCCCTGGACCTGGCATCAGGACTACGCCACCTGGTCGAATCGCGACGGGCTCCTGGAACCGCGTGCCTTCATGGTCGCGATCCTGCTGGACCGGGCCACGACCAGCAACGGACCGCTAATGCTGGTGCCCGGTTCCCACCGGCATGGGCTCATTGCCGACGCCGTGGACAACCAGGAGTCGCCCAGCTACACCGTGTTCCAGATCGGCGAGGAGCGTCTTGCGCAAGTTGTCCGCACCGGTGGCATCGAGTTGTTCGTCGGGCCACCCGGCTCGGTGTTGATCACCCATGCAAACATGGTTCACGGGTCGGCCGGTAACATCACCCCTTGGCCGAGGCGCATCTTTTATCTGAATGTTGCCGCAGTCGACAATCCGCCCACCAAGTTCGATCGCCCGGAGCATCTCTGCACCCGCGACTGGACCGCCGTCGGGCCCCTGGACGACGACTGCCTCCGCACGCTCGGGCCAGGCTCGGCGACACGCTGAAGGGGAGATAGGTCCGCTGCGAGGAACCCTGCGACCAACCGGAGCACGCCAGGTGGTCCGGCGGAAGTATCTTTCATGCCGGGTCGTGTAGCGGCGCCCGTCAAGCGAATTCCGCGATCACCTCTTCAGCGGTGATATTGTCGCCCGCCTTCACGCTGATTTTCCGGATAACGCCGTCGCGCTCTGCCCGAAGTTGATTCTCCGCCTTCATTGCCTCTACCACAGCGATCACCTGGCCTGCCCGTACCTCATCGCCCTCTGCCACTGCAATCGAAATCACCAGGCCAGGCATGGGGCTGCACAACCGATTTGAGTGATCCGGCAGAGCCTTCTTTGGCATATGGATGGCGAGTGCGGCAATTTCGGGAGTCCGGACCAAGGTCCTGGTCGTCACGCCGGCATGAGTGAACGTCCATCCCTCCACCGCCGGATCGATCTGGATGACCACCGGCCTCGCGTTCACGCGGCCGTGAAGCACGGCTTGGCCGGGACGCCACGTACTTCTCACCGCCAATTGCCGATCGCCGACTTCCACGTCGCATCCGCCATCGGCGGCACGGACCGTGCAGGGGACAGCTTCTTCTCCCAGCATGACGACGGCTCGCCATGCCTGCCGCTCCGCTGGCGTTCCTACCCGAGATTCCTCGACCCGCTGGACGAACGCGGCCGCTGCGATCAGTGCGTCTCTGGTCTCTCCTTCGGGGAGGGGCGGTCGGTAGCCGTCGGGGTACTCGGCATCGAGAAATCCTGTATCGAGTCTCCCTTGCTCGAATCTCTCAGTTCGGGCCACGCCAGCGAGAAAGGTTACGTTTGTTCGGGGACCTCGAATGTAGAACCCGTCCAACGCTGCTTGCATTGAACGCACTGCAGTCTGCCGGTCTTTGCCGTAGGTAATCACCTTGGCGATCATGGGGTCGTAGTGCGGGGTGATTTCTGAACCCTCGACCACCCCTGTATCGATGCGAACTCCGTTTCCGGCCAGCGTCGGCGGTGTCGTCAGACGTCGAATTCGGCCGACAGATGGCACGAAGCCGCGTTCGGCATCCTCCGCGTAAACCCTGGCTTCGATGGCCCATCCCGCACTGCGTGGGACGTCCTGCTGGCGCAGGCGAAGCGGTTCGCCCGCCGCGACCCGCAGCATCTCCTCCACGAGGTCAACGCCCGTGACCTGCTCGGTCACCGGATGTTCGACCTGCAGGCGGGTGTTCATCTCAAGAAAATGGAACTCCCCTTCCGAATCGACAATGAACTCGACGGTGCCGGCTGAGCGGTACCCGACCGCTTTGGCCAGTGCGATAGCCTGTTGCTCCATTCGTCGACGAGCTTCGGGTTCGAATCGAGGTGCCGGAGCTTCTTCGAAAACCTTCTGATGGCGGCGCTGGATGGAGCACTCGCGTTCACCGAGCGAGATACATTGCCCGTGCGCGTCAGCGAGAACTTGCACTTCAATGTGGCGGGGATTTGGGAAGTAGCGTTCGACGAATACCCGTGCGTCACCGAAACTTGACTTGGCCTCGCCCGATGCCAGTGGAAACAATTCCCGGACGTCCGCGTCGCTGCCCGCGATGCGCATTCCCTTGCCACCGCCGCCTGCGGCAGCCTTCAGCATGACGGGGTAGCCGATACCGTCGGCCATGGCAGCTGCCTCAAGGGCGGTTGCCGCGGGTCTGCTGTGGCCCGGCACGACATTCACACCAGCCTTTGCGGCCAGTTCCTTTGCGGCCAGCTTGTCGCCCATGATTTCAATGGCATCTGCGGGCGGACCGACAAAGGTAAGGCCGGCTTCTTCGACCGCGTGGGCAAATGCCGCATTCTCTGACAAGAAGCCGTATCCGGGATGGATGGCATCGGCCTTGGTCGCGTGGGCAGCTTGCAGGATTGACGCGAAGCGAAGATAGCTCTGGCTCGCCGGTGCGGGACCGATCGCAACCGCTTCATCGGCAGTTTCCGCGTGGAGGGCGCCCCGGTCGGCCTCAGAAAATACGGCGACGGTCCTAATTCGCATCCGCCGACATGTCCGGATGATCCGACACGCGATTTCGCCCCGATTGGCGATCAGGACCTTCCGGAACGGCCGGGTCCGCCGTCGAGGCTTCACAACGGGATGTTTCCGTGTTTCTTTGATGGATTCGTCAGCTGCTTGTTGCGGAGCATTTTCAGCGAACGGGCAATGCGGGTCCGGGTCTCGCGCGGGAGAATAATGTCATCGATGTAGCCCCGACTGGCTGCCACGAACGGGTTCGCGAATTTGCGGCGATAGTCGTCGGTGCGCTGCTGGATTTTTTCGGGGTCGCCGATGTCCCCCCGGAAGATAATTTCCACCGCGCCCTTTGGTCCCATGACGGCAATTTCTGCAGTCGGCCAGGCCAGGTTGATATCGCCTCGAAGATGCTTAGACGCCATCACGTCATAGGCCCCCCCGTACGCCTTGCGCGTGATCACGGTGATTTTCGGGGAAGTGGTTTCTGCATAGGCAAACAGAAGCTTGGCCCCATGCTTGATCAAGCCGCCGTACTCCTGGTCAGTTCCGGGCAGGAAGCCGGGCACATCGACGAAGGTCACGATGGGAATGTGGAAGCAGTCGCAGAACCGCACGAAACGAGCGGCCTTCCGGCTCGAGTTAATGTCGAGACAGCCTGCGAGTTCCATCGGTTGGTTGGCTACCACTCCTACCGTCCGTCCCTCGACTCGGCCAAAGCCGATCAAGATGTTGCCGGCGAAGTCGGGTTGGATTTCAAAGAAATCGCCCTCGTCCAGGACTTTCTCCAGAACCTCCCGCATGTCGTACGGCTTGTTGGGATGCACGGGGACCAGCGAGTCCAGAGAGGGCTCCATGCGATCAGCAGGATCTGCGGTCTCGCGGACCGGCACCTGGTCACGATTCGAGAGCGGCAGGAAATGGAACAGGCGCCGTATTTGCGTGAGGGTTTCGAGATCGTTGTCGAAAGCGAGATCCGCGACACCTGACGTTGCAGTGTGGGTTCGCGCGCCGCCGAGTTCCTCGTGTGAGACCTCCTCTTGAATCACGGTCTTCACGACGTCTGGTCCGGTGACGAACATGTAGCTTGTGTCGCGCACCATGCAGATGAAGTCGGTCATCGCCGGCGAATAGACGGCGCCGCCCGCGCAGGGACCCATGATCACCGAAATCTGCGGGATGACGCCTGAGGCCAGTACGTTTCGTTGAAACACCTCGGCGTAGCCGCCGAGCGATGCGACGCCTTCCTGGATCCGCGCTCCCCCGGAATCATTCAGACCAATTATCGGCGCTCCTACCTTCATGGCCTGATCCATGACTTTGCAGATTTTCTCTGCATGGGCCTCCGACAGTGATCCGCCGAACACAGTGAAGTCCTGGCTGAACACAAACACCGGGCGAGCTCCGATTTCGCCCCAACCGGTGACGACTCCGTCACCGGGGATGGTTTGCCGCTGCATGCCGAAATCACCGCTTCGGTGCTCGACAAACATATCGAATTCCTCGAATGATCCCGGATCCAGGAGCGCGGAGAGACGTTCCCGCGCGGTTAGCTTTCCCTTGGCGTGCTGCTTCTTAATGCGCGCCGTGCCGCCGCCCAAGTGGGCGTCGCGGCGTTTCTTCTGGAGAGTTCGTAGAACGTCTTGCATGGCAATTTAGCGAGGGATGTCGCCGGGGTGGAGGCTAGTGGCAATCAGGCGAAATCAGTTTCGTAACGATTGCCCCCGTGATCGATGCTTGGGCCGACGGTGCCGAAACGACGGAACAGACTACCTGTTCGCTGCTGCCGCCATGCTAACAGATGTCCGCCGATGGCTTCGGCCGCCGATTCGGTCACGGCCTAGTAAGTTTGAGTTCGATCCGTCGGTTACGACGGAGTGCCGCCGGATTGGTTCCCGGATCAATCGGTTGGAATTCCGCGAAACCCGCAATCGAGAGCCTCTCGGGAGGCATCCCGTTGTCGAGGAGGATACGGGCGACCGCAGTGGCCCGTGCGACGGACAACTCCCAATTGGAGGGGAATTGGTCGGTGGCAATCGGGTCAGTGTCGGTATGTCCCTCGATTTGAAGAACCCAGGGTACGTCGTCCGGAATTTCCTCGGCGAGGACCTTCAACGCGTCCGAGACCTCGGTGATTTCGCGCCGACCGTTCGACCCGATTTCCGCGGAACCGCTGGCGAACAACACTTCGGACTGAAAGATGAAGCGATCGCCTACGGTCCTCACATCCGACCGATCGCCAAGGATGTCGCGGAGGCGACCGAAGAACTCGGACCGGTAGCGTGCCAGCTCACTGACCCGGGTGGCTAGGGCGGCATTGAGGCGTTTGCCGAGTTCGACAATCTGGATTCCCTTGGCTTCCCGGTCGGCCTCGGCTGCGTCCAGAAGCCGTCCGAGTTCATCCAGTCTGGCGCGTACGTCGGCCAGCTGGCGGTTCAGCAAGGTCGCTTGCTCCCTTGCTGCTACTGAAAGCGCGCGCTCCTGTTCCAGGTCTGCTTCCGTCTGCAGCAGGTCGGTTCGGGCTGCTGCCGCCGCCGCCGCGAGTTCGGCCAGTCGTTCTTCCAGCTGTTCCTTGTCGAGTTCCAGATTTCGGGCTTGGTCAGACAGGCCCTGCTCCGAAGACCGAACGCGGCTGAGGTTCGCACGAAGTGCCCGCTCGCTGCCACGCAGCCGTTCGATTTCGTCCTTCAGTTCTGATTCCTGTGCCTGCGCCTCCCCGAGCGACCGCCGCAGCGTCCTGACCTCGGATGACAGGTCCCGGTTACGTGTCTGCAAGCCGGCTTCCAAGGTGCCCGCTTCTTCAAGTTCCCGGGTAAGTTGCTGGAGGTCGGTGGTCAATTGCTCGTTCGTCGTCTGGAGGTCCAATCCCAGGGCTTCGGCGGCCTCGAGCGAGAGCGTGAGTTCCTGAAAATCTGCACTCAGCACATCGTTCTCGGCCCCAAGTTCACTGCTGCGAGCCTCTGCAATCTCAAGTGCCCGCGTGAGTTCCAGAAGTTCGGCGGACAGCGATTCGTTCTGGGTCCGGAGCTCGTCTCCGCGACTCCGGGTTTCGGCCAGAGCGCGCGACAACCGCTGGATGTCGATGTCGAGAGTTTCATTCGCGGCCTGCAGGTCATTGCCACGGGTCTCCGCGGCGGCGAGGGCCTGCGACAGACGTGTGATGTCGGCATTGAGGCCTTCGTTTTCCGTCTGGAGATCGTCGCCGCGAGTTTCCGCTGCGGCCAGAGCCTGCGCCAGTCTCTGGATGCTGGCGTGGAGGTCTTCGTTTTCTGCTTGCAGGTCGTTGCCGCGGGTCTCGGCCGCGGCGAAAGCCTCCGTAAGCTCCCTGACGTTGTCCTCGAGTGATTGATTCCGCGCCTGCAGGTCCTCGCCGTGCGTGTTGGCCGTTTCCAGGGCGCGCCGAAGTTGCTCGATGTCGCGAGCCAGCAGCTCGTTTGTGTTCTGCAACTCGTCGCCGTGGTCCTGTGCTGCTGCCAGCGCAGCGGTCAACTGCCGGATATTGGCGTTGAGCCCCTCGTTCTCGTCCCGAAGTTCGCTGCCGCGGGTTTCGGCCACTTCAAGTGACTGTGCGAGCTGCCGAACGTCCGCAACAAGGGCTTCGTTCTGGTCCTGAAGGTCGTCACCACGGGTCTCGGCGCTCAGTAGCGCTTGTGCCAACCGCCGGACTTCGGCATCGAGCGAATCGCTTTCTGTCTGCAGTTCGTCGCCGCGCGTCCGCGCCGCCGCCAGTTCCTGTGTGAGCTGTCGGACCTGCGCATCGAGAGTCTCGCCCCGGGTCTGAAGGTCATCGCCCCTGGTCTGGGCCGTCGCGAGGTCTTGCGTCAATCGCTGAACGTCGGCATCGAGGGCCCGATTCCGGGCCTGGAGGTCATTGCCGCGGGTGTGCGCTGTCGCCAGGTCCTGTGTCAGCCGCTGAACGTCGGTGTCGAGGGCCTGATTCCGGGCCTGGAGGTCATCGCCGCGGGTCTGCGCGGTCGCCAATTTCTGCGTGAGTTGCGTCACATCTTCGGAAAGCGAATCGTTCTGGCTCTTCAGATCTGCAGCGAGCGTCTCGGTTTCCTGTACCAGCTGCGTGAGTCGTCGGACATCTGCCGCGAGGGCGTCATTCTGGGCCCGTCGGTTTGCCGCGAGGGTTTCGGCTGCCGCGAGCGACTGCGTGAGTTCGCGGACCCGGAGAGTCAGTTGTTCGTTTCTCGTCTCTAGGTCTTGCCCGAGGGCTTCAGCGGCCTGAAGCGACTCGGTGAGGAGTCTGACTTCATCGCTCAGGCGGACGTTCGCTCCGCGCAGATTGCTGACCTGTGCCTTGGAGTCATTGAGCGATTGGGTGAGATCGAGGACATTCTCGGACAATTCGGCGTTCTGGGTTTCCTCCCGGGCAAGTTGCGCCGTGAGCGCGTCCATCTGGGAGGTCAAAGACTGCAGTTCCGCGTCCCGCCCCTTTAGCAGCAACCCCAGCACAAACTCGGATAGGACGTAGATCGCAAGTAGAAAAATGAGGACGAGCAGTAATGTCGAGATACCGTCGACAAAGCCCGGCCAAATGTTGGGAGATTGGCGTCGCGTTGGCACGCCGCAGGCTCAGCGCTTGGACCGCGCCTGATCGGTACTGCGCGACTTCGACTCGGGCTTGGCTGCTGGCGAGGAAGTGCGTCGCGTCGTTTTCGAAGTAGCCCTGGTCGGTTTGGACTCCGGCACGGAAGTACTCAGGGTGCGTGCGAGCAGCTTGATTTCGCCGCGTACCCCTTGGAGAAAAGCCTCCTGACCGGTGGCGTTCGCTTCGACCAGGCGCTTGAGGTTGGAATCCACGCTACGCAGATGCGCCAAGGAGTGCTCGTCAAGATTGCCGCCGGTGTCAGCGATGCGTTCGATCTGCCGAACGACCGACGATTGATCGCTTCGCAGCTGATCTCCGAGGGCCGCAATCTGGGTGGCGATGGAGGACATCGACTCGCTGACGTTGCGACGTTCATTCTCTCCCCTGACCAGCGCTTTCTGGAGTTCATCGATGCTTTCTGCAGTTTGCT
This sequence comes from Rhodospirillales bacterium, assembly GCA_009839325.1. GTDB lineage: Bacteria > Pseudomonadota > Alphaproteobacteria > TMED109 > TMED109 > VXPW01. The sequence goes on along the minus strand of VXPW01000022.1, from coordinate 63,573 downwards.
CTAGCAGCGCCTGCACGTAGACAGGAACCGGAGTGTGTCCCAGCTCCAATTCGCTGCCGCTCCCTGCAGAAACGTGCGCCCGGCGAGCAAGCCACTCTTCAAGATCCAGGTAGAAGCGATTCTGCGCCTGTGCAACCTGCAGGTCGAGGAAACCAAGGACCAGTGAGCCCGCGAGTCCGAACAGCGACGAACTGAACGCAGTACCCATGCCGGCCAGAGGCTCGGTCAACCCCGCCTTCAATGATCCGAAGATCGACGCGACGTCTCCGCCTTCACTGATCGAGAGATTACCGATGACGGCGCCGAACGAGCTCACCGTCTGGAGTAGCCCCCAGAACGTCCCCAACAACCCCAGGAAGATCAACAGCCCGATCATGTAGCGGGAAATGTCGCGGGTCTCGTCCAACCGGAAGTTGACCTGGTCAAGCAGCGAGCGCATCGAGAGCGCAGAGATCAGCGGTCGCGAAGTCTTGGTCTGTTCGGTAAACGTGCGCGCAATCGGGGCAAGCAGATTTGGCGGCCGTGCGTTGGCGATGCTGACACTCATGCCGGATGCGTAGCGCTCCAGCCAACGGATTTCAGGAACCAGCGCCAGGACCTGGCGAAATGAGTACGCGATTCCGATAACCAGCACGCCTGCAATGAGCCCGTTGAGCGCTGGATTGGCGTTAAACGCCTCCCTGAGCGTCGGCAGCAGCAGCGACGCAAGGCCGCCCGACACCACGACGAACACGACCATGCGAATCAGGAATCGGTGGGGACTATGCACGGTTGATTCCCGCTAGTTGGGCTGAGGCCGACCCGACAGCGGTCGACCCGCGAATGAGGCGGGACACATCTGGCGGACAACAGTCTCGCTGCCAGATGGCGCGCGCGGCCGCGATCGGCCCAGCATGTCCAACGCGAACAGTACCTGACGAAATGGCAGAAAAATTTGGAAAGATCAAGCTGAGCGGGATCTGTCGGCGGCATGATTTGTCCGATGGAAGCGCCGCTGATGGCCGGTGCCGAGGGGGCGGCGAGACAACTCTTCCTGGATCGCCGCCGCGGCCCCCCGTCTGACGTCCATCGACCCGGTATTCCGGGGCGGATGCGGTCGGCCTGAACCCCTGCGCGCTTGGTGTCATCGTCAGACTTGTTGGTCAGCCTCCGCCAAGCAGTCTTGAAGGGCGATCGCGATGTCGGGAGTACCAGCCACCACATCTCCCGTGATCAGCGGACAGGAATTCCTGCGCAGCCCGACGACTGAACCGCCTGCTTCGGTCACACACAGCATGCCGCCTGCGATGTCCCAAGGGTTCAGGCCGGTTTCCCAGTACCCGTCGACGCGGCCGGAAGCCACGTAGCACAAGTCGAGCGCAGCGGCACCGAACCGGCGAAGCCCGGCTACTCTCTGCATGATCCGACGCTGGCGGGAAAGATGCAGGTCATGTGCTCCGCGACTCCTGTGCGGAAGACCGAGTGCGATGACCGCTCCGTCGAGGGTGGAGCGCGGCGTGATGCGGAGGCGCCGGTCGTTCACGTACGCGCCGCGGCCTTTTTCCGCCCAGTAGGCTTCGTGCTTGATGGGATCGAGTACGAATGCACCGACGATCGTGCCCGCTCGTTCCAGGGCGATCGAAATCGCGAAGTGCGGTATCCCTCGCAGGAAATTTAGGGTTCCGTCGACGGGGTCGACGATCCACCGGTGCTCACCGTCGCCCGCTTCCTCCAGGCCTTCCTCCATGAGGAAACCGTAGCCGGGCCGAGCCCGCGACAGTTCGCGGTGCAAGATTTCCTGGGTTCGTATGTCCGCGGATGTAACGAAGTTGTCGGGCCCCTTGAGGGACACCTGGAGATTTTCGATTTCGCCGAAGTCACGGCGTAGCGGGCGGGCCGCCTTCTCGGCGGCACCCGACATGACGTTGATGATGGCGGTCGGGTAGGGCACGGCTGGCGGCCACGCGTCCTACGACTTGGCTCGTTCTACGTAAGCCCCGTCGAGCGTGTTGACCACGACGCGGGTGCCGGTTTCCACGTGCGGCGGCACCATGGTCCGAACACCGTTGTCAAGCACGGCAGGTTTGAATGAACTCGAGGCGGTCTGGCCCTTGACAACGGCTTCGGTCTCCATGACTACCGCTACCGCCGTGTCCGGGAGCCGGATCGCTACCGGCTTGTCGCCCGCGTACTCGACCGTGACATCCATGCCGTCCTGCAAGAAAGGCAGGGCGTCACCGACCATGGCCGCGGGAAACTCCGACTGGTCATAGGTTGTCGTGTCCATGAGCGTGACGGTGCTCCCGTTGCCAAAAAGGTACTGATATGAGCGGCCTTCGATGTACAGCCGTTCCAGGTTTTCCGCCGCGCGAAACCGCTCGTTCAACTTGCTGCCGTTTTCGAGGTTGCGCAGTTCCAGCTGAGCGTAGGCGCCGCCCTTGCCTGTCCGGACTGCCTGCTTCCGTACCACGCGCCAGATGCTGCCTAGGTGCTCAATCACCATGCCGGGACCGGCTTCGTTTCCCTTGATACGCATCGCCTATTTCCGCATTGGTCGGAGGCAGGAACGTACCGGCCAAAGTGCAGGGCGGCAACCGCGATCCGAGGGTTTGAGGCGAGGCCCCTTCCATCGTCCGCCACTGCTCTCGGTGCGATCGAGGCTGCGCCTCTTCTGACCGGGTTTGCCTGAGTGCCCTATAATTTGCTCTTCGTATCTGCAGCCGTTGATCGGAGTTGAGATGCAGGTCGCACAAATCTACGTCAACAATGACTATCGCAATTTCAACTACCTGATCGCGTGCGAAGAAACCGGCGAAGCGCTCGCCGTGGATCCGTTGGCGGCAGACCTCTGCCTGGCCGAGGCTGAACGCCGCGGTTGGACCATTACGAAATTCGTCAATACGCATGAGCACCTGGACCACACCGGGGGCAACGCGCGCATGCGCGAGGCCACCGGGGCCACGCTATATGCCCATGCAGGCGCCGGAGCTTCCATCGAAGGCATCGATGTGGCGCTCAAGGCGGGGGATTCCATCCAGGTCGGCCGAACCGTGGAGCTTGAAGCGCTGGATACGCCCGGCCACACGATGAGTCATGTCTGCCTTCTCGCACATGCAGACCAACCGTCGCTTTTCTCCGGCGATACCCTGTTCAACGCTGGTGCCGGCAATTGCCACAATGGCGGCCATCCCAAGGAGCTGTATCGAACATTTCGCTCGATCATCGCGAAGCTGTCCGACGACGTGACCGTGTATCCGGGACACGATTACCTGGAGCACAACCTCGGTTTCACGCTCGACCGCGAACCCGGCAACGTGCGGGCGCAGTCCTTGCTTAAGGAAGTACGTGGACGAGATCCCCATAAGGCCGTTCCCACCAGTCTCGGTCTCGAACGGGAGATCAACGTTTTCCTGCGCCTTGACCAGCCGGAAGTGATGGCCCGATTGCTCGACGGAGAAGCCGGATCGGCGACCGGCCTCGATGAGGAAGCGGTCTTTCTGGCGCTTCGCGACCTGCGGAATGTCTGGTGATCGCTTGATCTAGCGGAGCGCCCGGACGATTTCCTCGACCATCTTCTTGGCGTCCCCGAACAGCATCAACGTGTTGTCAGCGTAGAAGACGGCGTTGTCGATTCCGGCGTAGCCGGGGGCCAGGCTCCGCTTCACGAACAGCACGGTCTTCGACTGCTCCACGTCCAGGATCGGCATGCCCGCAATGGGGCTGCTCGGATCGGTTCGGGCAGCGGGATTGGTGATGTCGTTGGCGCCGATCACGAAGGCGACGTCGGTTGCCGAAAAATCGCTGTTGATCTCTTCAAGCTCGAACACGTCCTCGTAGGGAACGGTGGCCTCTGCGAGCAGCACGTTCATGTGCCCCGGCATCCGGCCGGCCACGGGGTGGATCGCATAGCGAACGGTGACACCCTTGTCCTTCAAGAGGTCCGCCATTTCACGCAACGCATGCTGGGCTTGCGCGACAGCCATGCCGTACCCGGGCACGATGATCACACCCGAGGCATTGCCCATGATGAAGGCGGCGTCGTCCGCGTTGCCTCCCTTCGCCGACCGGTCGCCCTGATCAGCTGCGGTCGCGTCGCCCTCCTGGCCAAACCCGCCCAGGATGACAGACAGGAACGGCCGGTTCATGGCCCGGCACATGATGTAGGACAGGATGGCCCCGGAACTGCCGACCAGCGCTCCGACGATGATCAGCGCGGTGTTTTGCAGCGTGAAGCCGATGCCCGCTGCCGCCCAGCCCGAGTACGAGTTCAGCATGGAGACCACGACTGGCATGTCCGCGCCGCCAATCGGAATGATCAACAGGACGCCGATGGCCAGGGCCAGGCCGGTCATGACGCCGAACCAGACCACGTTCTCGTCGCCGACAAACAGCGCAATCAGGGCGATGATCGCGATCCCGAGAAGCAGGTTGAGTGGATGTTGCAGGGGGAATACCGTCGGCGAGCCGCTGACCAGCCCTTGAAGCTTGAGAAAGGCCACTACGGAGCCGGTGAATGTCACCGCTCCGATGACGACCCCGAGCGCCATTTCGACCCGGCTGGCAAGGTGGATGGACCCCGCGGAACCGATTCCGTACGCATCGGGTGCGAACAGAGCCGCCCACGCGACCAGCACGGCCGCGATTCCGACGAGGCTGTGGAATGCCGCCACGAGCTGCGGCATCGCCTTCATTTCGATGCGGAGCGCGATCGCCGTACCGACTACGGCCCCGCATCCGCCAGCCACCGCCGTCCAGCCCAGCTGGCTCATGCCGGGCTGCAAAAGTGTGGTGATGACGGCGATGGCCATGCCGGCCATGCCGAACAGGTTTCCGCGCCGCGCGCTTTCGGGCGACGACAGCCCCTTCAGGGCGAGAATGAAGCAGACCGCTGCTCCCAGGTAGAGCAGGGCAGCGACATCGGCGGTCACGAGCGGCCCCGCGGTTCCTTGCGCCGGAACATGCCCAGCATCCGCTGCGTGACGATGAAACCGCCGAAGATGTTGACGGCTGCCAGGCCAGTGGCCACGACGCCCAGCCACTGTGCGGTCGAAAGTGAACTCGCCGCGCCCTCGTCTTCGTCAGGAGCGATCCCCAGCGCAATGAGGGCTCCAACCACAATGATCCCGGAGATGGCATTGGTCACCGACATCAGCGGGGTGTGCAGCGCCGGCGTCACGGACCACACGACGTAGTAACCGACGAACACGGCCAGGACAAAGATCGTGATGTTGATGATGGTTGGATCAGCCATTCGCTCGGTCCTCAAGTGATTCGTGCACGACAGCGCCGTCCCGCGTGACGACGCTGGCGGCCACGATCGGGTCGTCCCATGGAACGTCGAGTTCGCCGCCTTCCGCGATCAGGGGCTCCATGAACGCGTACAGGTTCCGCGCGTACAAGGCGCTGGTGTCGTGGCTCAACGTGCCCGGCAGGTTGCGTGGTCCCACGACCTGGACGCCATTTCGATTTATCGTCTCTCCGGTTCGGGACAGCGGGCAGTTGCCGCCAGCTTCCACCGCCAAATCGATCACCACGGAACCCGGCAGCATGTTGTCGATGGTGGCTTCCGGAAGCAGCACCGGTGCCGGGCGACCCGGGATCAACGCGGTGGTGATCACAACATCGCTGACGGCGGCCGCGTCGTGGATAAGCTCCTGCTGCAGGCGGCGGTAATCCTCGCCCATTTCCCGGGCATAGCCGCCTTCGGTCTCCGCTTCCTCGCCGCTGGCATCGACCTCAATGAAGCGCCCCCCGAGGCTCTCGACCTGTTCGCGTACGGCAGGCCGCACGTCAAACGCGGAGACGACTGCTCCAAGCCGCTTGGCCGTCGCAATCGCCTGAAGTCCGGCGACGCCCGCGCCGAGCACGAGTACCTTCGCCGGGGCAACGGTGCCGGCCGCGGTCATCATCATGGGTAGGGCCTTCGGCAACATGGCTGCCGCGTCCACAACGGCCTTGTAGCCCGCCAGATTTGACTGAGAAGACAACGCATCCATCGACTGCGCGCGGCTGATGCGCGGCAGGAATTCAACCGCGAACGAGGTCACGCGTTGCTTGGCGAGCGCCTGAATATTGTCGGGATTGCTGTGCGGATTGAGGAACCCCACTACCAGCGAGCCAGCCGGCAGCTGCGCGACCTCGTCTACACCTTGCTCCGCCGTCATTGGACACCGGACCTTCAGCACGACGTCGGCGCCTTCCAGCGCCCCTTCGGGAGATCCGAAGACGCTGGCCCCGGCTGCTTCGTAGGCCCCGTCGTCGATGCCCGACGACAGGCCGGCCCCGGCTTCGACCGCCACCGTGGCGCCCTTGGCGCAAAACCGTTTCACCGAGTCGGGCGTGGCGGCAACACGGTCTTCGCCCGCGTGCAGCTCTTTCAAGACGACTATTCGCATACGATCGATTCAGCTCCTTCGCGAGGGCACCGCTTTCTTCCGGGGACCACAGGCCTGTGCCGGAACTCCCGGGTCAGGCTGGATTGACGGCCCAGTCGGGGAACTCGCCGGGAACCACGCCAAGTGCGGGCCCGAGAAGAAACCACAGAAGGGCGACGATGACGAGCGTGGCAAGAGGATTGAGGACGAGGCCGGCGCGGAGCATCGAGGAGCTGGGCACGTGGCCTGATGCGAAGACGACGGCGTTCGGGGCCGTAGCAATCGGCAACATAAAGGCTGCGGAAGCCGCGAACGTGGCCGGAATGCAAAGGAGCAACGGATTCTCGCCGATACTCACGGCCACCGCCGCCAGAACCGGAATGAACGTCGCCGTGGTCGCCGTATTCGAATTTATCTCGGTCAAGAACACAACCAGCAGGGTGACCAGGAACAGGAGGCCGAGCACAGGCAGGACAGCGACCACGGTCGTGCCATCACCGATCCAGGTCGCGAGACCGGTGGACTTGATAGCCGCTGCGAGCGAGAAGCCGCCCCCCAACAGGAGAATGACCCCCCAAGGCAGTCGCATCGCGGTTGCCCAGTTGAGCGCGAATTCCCGACGGCCCTCTGCATCGCGGCCGACCGGGATGAGGAAGAGTGCGAGCGCGCCGCACACCGCGATGCTGGTGTCATTGATCCCCAGACCCGGAGCCAGTTCGTTCAACGTGCGGCGGGCAAGCCAGAGCCCGGCGGTTACCAGCAATGTCAGGAGGACCGTGATCTCGGCGCGCGACAGGGGACCGAGGGCGCGGGTGTCAGCCGCAATGCGCTCGTGGTGATGTGCGCCGCCGCCACCCGGCACCGCAAAGCAGACATACGTCAGGACGATCCAGATCAGCGGCAGGAACACGATGGTCATGGGCAACCCGACCGCCAACCATTCGACAAAGCCAATCTGGTATCCGAACGTTTCCTGCATGACACCCGCCAGGACTGCGTTCGGCGGGGTCCCGATCAGGGTTGACATTCCGCCCACATTGGCCGCAAAGGCGATGCCGAGCATGAGCGCACAAGCAAAGGCCGACTTATCCCGGTCGCTCATGCCGGGATCCTGTTGAAACAGGGCGAGCACGGACAGCCCTATCGGCACCATCATCGTGGCGGCAGCGGTATTGCTGATCCACATGCTGAGAAAGGCCGCCGGCAGCATGAAACCTGCGACCACGCGTCGTGGCCCACCACCGACCCGCGACACCACGTTCAATGCGATTCGCCGGTGGAGCCCCCACCGCTGCATAGCCAGCGCGATCATGAAACCGCCCATCAGCAGGAAGACCACCCGGTGACCGTACGGCTCGCCGGCCTCGCTGACTGAAGTGATGCCGAGCAGAGGAAACAGCGCGAGCGGGACCAGCGCCGTAGCCGGGATCGGGATCGCCTCGGAGATCCACCAACAGGCCATTAGCAACGTGACGCCAACCAGTCGCCACGCGGGCACGGTCAGTCCTTCTGGCGGTTCCACCGTCAGCGTCAGCAGGACGGCAAGCACGCCCAACGCGAGCCCGGTCTTTGCGAAACGCCCACGCTCGGGTTCACTTCCGACAGCGTGGGCTCCGGGTTCGGGCGGAGTCAGGGCGAAGCCTCGTTCATCGATCGAAGCGCTTCGACCAATCCATCAATGCCTTCGGCTTCCACGATGGCGGCAAAATCTTGTCGCTTGGTGGCGAACAGGCTTACGCCTTCGACCGCCACCTCGACGATGCGCGGCTGGCCGTCCTGTTTCCGATTCCGAAATCGCCAGCGCACTTCCAGCGGCTCGTCTCCGTCGCGTCGAAAGAGCGTGTACACGAAGGTCTCACGATCATTCCTGGGAACCGTGCGCAAAATTGTGAGAGATCCGCCCGCTATGCGATCCAACTGCGTGTCCACCAGCTGCACCGTGTGGTCCTCAAACGCGTGTTGGTACGCTTGTTTCTGTGCGTCGGACATCGTGCGCCAATGTCGCCCGAGGACGGCCCGCCCGATCAGGGGCAAGTTGAAGTAATCGTGAAGCATGCGCCGCACTGCACGGGCGCGGTCCTCCTGGCGTTCTTCAGGGAATGACACCAGGGGCGCAACATCCTGCGCCAAATTGGTCAGCAGGACTGCGGCCGGATGGTCTGCTTCGGTGTCTGCTGACGCCGATGCGATGGCCACGACGAGGCTTCCGAGCCCGATGAGGCCGAGGCGCAATGTTGCGGAACTCAGGATGGTGATCGCGCCATGCGCTTCGGCGCCCCCGCCAAACATATCCGTACGATAATGTGGACCAGTGGGTAGGCCGGTAGCGTTGACCGTGCCAAGCAACCCGTGGAATGTATCGCTGCGTCAACGTCGATTCAATGATTTATGCCGGGGTTCGGAGCGGCGCGCGACGATACCCAGTTGCTTCCAGCGAGTGGAACTCGGTGCGTCCATTTCCGACGCCCCAGCCCGGGGGCACGGCGACGCGGTCTCCCCAGCGCGCATCGCGCCGGCGCTTCCGCGTCTTGCGGTGCTCGGGTTGGCGCGCGGGCGCCCGAATCGGGCACAATGCAGCGCGACCGGACAACCCAACGCCAGAGGCGGGAACCGCGATGCCGCTCCGAGAAGGCCCACTGTCCCGATTCACCGTGCTGGATCTGACGCGCGTGCGAGCAGGCCCGACCGCGGTGCGCCAGCTGGCCGACTGGGGCGCCGACGTGATCAAGATCGAGCCACCGGAACCTGTCGACACCTCGGCTAGCTTGGGCGGCAGGCGGGATGGTTCGGATTTTCAGAACCTGCAGCGCAACAAGCGCGCCGTCACACTCAACCTGAAGGACGCGCGTGGCTTGGCGCTGTTTCACCGGCTCGTGTCCAATGCGGATGTCCTGGTGGAGAATTACCGACCGGATGTGAAGGGTCGCTTGGGCATTGACTACCCGACGCTCAGTCGGGTCAACGCCGGACTGGTTTACGCGAGCATTTCCGGTTTCGGCGAGGACGGCCCGTATGCCGGACGGCCAGGGTTTGATCAGATTGCGCAAGGCATGGGCGGCCTTATGTCCGTCACGGGTCTTCCTGGCCAGGGGCCGGTACGGGCCGGTATACCGGTCGCGGACTTGAGCGCCGGAATTTACTGCGCGTTCGGGATCGTGATGGCTCTGCTGGAGCGCGAGCAAACTGGCGAGGGGCAGTGGGTGGGCACGTCTCTCCTCCAAGCCCAGATCGCGATGCTCGACTTCCAGGCGGTGCGCTGGCTCATGGATCAGGAAGTGCCGCCGCAGGCTGGCAACAATCACCCGACCAGTATGCCTACCGGTGTCTTCCGGACGGCAGACGGGCATATCAATATCGCAGCGTCGGGTGAGGTCATCTGGCGGCGGCTGTGCCAAGCGCTCAAAGCCGGGCATCTGGTGGAAGACCCGCGCTTCGTGTCTGCGGAGGCCCGCTCCGACAACCGCGATGCGTTGCATCGCGAGCTTGAGACTTGCCTGGGCAGTGAAACCAGCGGCTATTGGATCCGGATCCTCAATGAAGCCGGCGTGCCTTGCGGCCCCATCTATCGGATCGATGAGACGTTCGCCGATCCGCAGGTGGAACATCTCGGTATGGCCCGTCCGGTCTCGCATCCCCGCTTGGGTGAGCTGGCCTTGGTCAACCAGCCGATCCGGCTTAGTCGCGTCCCTGATTCGCCGTTTCAGCCCGCTCCTGAGCGGGGGCAGCACAACGCTGAGGTGTTTGGCCAACTTGGCATCGGCCAAGACGAGTTACGCACCCTTCAGGACCAGGGGATTATCTGAGCACCAGCCGAATTGCAGTGCGATTGCGCGGGCGGCTTCGGCTCAGCGGGTAGTTTCAGACGAACAAATTTTGCAGGAAACCGATCGATGCCTGTTGCACTGCCGACTTCCCTGATCGCGAAGACGTCTGAAGGCGTCGCCCGGCTCATCCTGAATCGGCCGGAGAAACACAACGTCATCGACTACGAAATGTGGCGCGGAATCGCTACAGCAATGCAGGCCTTTTCTGCGGACGAAGGCGTGCGGGTAGTCGTCGTCAGTGGAGCGGGCGGCAAGGCGTTTTCCGCAGGCGCGGACATCTCAGAATTCGAGCGCAAGCGGCAACGGGACACTGCCGACAGCTACAACCATGCGACTGCCGCAGCACACAATGCCCTTGGCAACTGTCCGAAGCCTACCATCGCTGAGATCGGCGGCTATTGCGTCGGCGGCGGGCTCGGCTTGGCGCTTGCGTGCGACCTTCGCATCGCCGCGGACCATTCCCGTTTCGGGATTCCTGCAGCCCGCCTCGGGCTCGGTTACGACTACAGCAGTCTCAAGGTTCTCGTAGGCATCGTGGGGCCGGCTGCGGCCAAGGACATCATGTTTACGGCCAGGCGTTTCGGCGCCGCCGAGGCCATCGCGCTTGGCCTCGTGAACCGCGTGGTGGCAGCGGAGGAGCTGGAACCGGCTGTCGCCGATTGCGCCCGCATGATCGCAGCCAACGCGCCGCTGACCGTCCGTGCCTCGAAGCAGATCGTGACCGAGGTACTTAAGGACTCGGACCAGCGCGACCGGGCCCTTTGCGAGCGCCTCGTCGCCGAATGCTTCGCTAGTGCTGACTACGTGGAGGGTCGGCAGGCATTCATGGAAAAGCGGGAGCCTCGCTTCCAGGGCCGCTGAGATTCGGGCGGCCGGAGCGTGGGCGCCGGCCAAGGCCACAGCCCGGCACCGAGAAGCTTCCCTGGTGTCCGTGCCATCAGTCCGCAGCCATGCCGAGGGCGGCTGTCTCCTTCGCGGACTCCTCGTGCGCGCGCCGAATCGGTGCTAGCTGACGCCGAACGCCGTCCGTTGAGACGCCTTGCGATGCCCAAGCAATGTCTCCGAACGGGCGCCGGCGCTCAGCGGGCACTGGATCAGCGATACCGGGACCGCCCTGCGCACTGAGCCACCGGGGGGCGCCGGGCGCGCCGTTCAGCGGGCTCTCCTCCGCATTCCGTCGGCAGCGACAGCGATTGCCGCGGCGACATGGCGGTAGAGTTCCGCTGCCGCGCACTACTCCTCGAACGCGTCGAAGTCCAGCTCAGCTTCGCCCACCAAATCCTCGTCCGTGACGCCGCGGGCATGAAGCACCTGCAGGTACACACTCCGTGCAGACGCGTAGGCGTCGAGTGAACCCGCGAACCCGGTATCGATCTGTTCGAAGTGCCGGTCACGAAACGTCACCGCCCGAAAGCCGGTTTCCGCAGCCTGGAACGTGGCGCTCATCCCCGAGGTTCGCACCAGGTAGTAGTGCGGCGTCGAAAACGCATCGATCCCCGTGCCCGCCAGCTCCCGCACCGTTGATGGGCCCAGCAGCGGGAGAACGAGATAGGGGCCGGGCTCGACGCCCCAGTGGGCCAGCGTCTGGCCGAATCCGTGCGAGTCGCCGCGGATGCCGGCCTCCGCCGCAACGTCGATCAGCCCGCCGAAGCCGACGAACGTGTTGAGCAAAAACCGCGAGATCGCAACCTCGAGGCCGGCGGCGTTCCCTTGGAGTAGCGCGTTCAGCGCGTAGACAGGTTCCAGCAGGTTGTCCAGGAACTGGCCGATGCCCCGTCGCACCGCTGTCGGGACGGCGAACCGGTAGACCACGGTCGTCGGACGGAGCACGAAGCGGTCAAGTTCGCGGTTGACCTCGAAGACCGCCCGGTTCAGCGGCTCGAGCGGGTCCGCCGGCGCGGCGGCGGTCGCCGGAAGGGAGTTCACGACGCCAAGAAGGAGGACGGTCGCCATCCGCGCATATTGCCGGCGGCGCCTCGGTGTCTCACGCACGGCCGAACCCACCTCCGCCCGGGGTCTCGATCACCATGACGTCGCCCGGGCAGACCTCGCGGGAAGCGCTGCCTGGCAGTCGTTCGACCGTACCATCACGCCGCAGCAGAGAATTGATGCCGAGCGCGCCGTCGCCGCCACCCGCCAGGCCGCGCGGGGGCACCCGCCTTCGATTGGACAGAATCCCGGCCGTCATGGGGGCCAGAAATCGGATTCGCCGGACCGTGCCGTCTCCGCCTCGGTAGCACCCGCCGCCACCACTGCCCCGCCGGATCGCGAAGGAGTCGACTTGCACCGGGAACCGGTTTTCGAGCACCTCGGGGTCGGTCAGGCGGGTGTTCGTCATGTGGCAATGCACGGCGTCGGCACCGCGATGATCGGGCCCGGCGCCTCCGCCTCCGCAGATCGTCTCATAGTATCCGAATGCCTGCGTTCCGAACGTGAAGTTACTGACCGTACCGTAGCTGTGTGCCTGCACGCCCAGCGCCGCGAACAGGACGTCGACAATGGCTTGGCTGGTTTCCACGTTGCCTGCTGCGACGGCGGCGGGATGGGACGGAGCGAGCAGCGACCGCTCCGGAATACGGATTTCCACGGGGACGAGGCAGCCGTGGTTGAGCGGAATCTGTCGTTCGATCAACACCCGCAGCACGTACAGGACGGCTGATCGGGCAACCGCGCTCGGAGCATTGAAGTTGTTGGCAAGTTGCGGCGACGTCCCGGCAAAGTCGATGAGCGCTGTGCGCTGTTCACGATTTACGGTGATCTGCACGCGAATGAGGGCCCCGTCATCGAGCTGGACCTCGGCCGTTCCGGGCTGCAGTCGAGTCAGCAGACGCCGGACCTGTTCCTCCGCGTGCCGCTGGACGTGCTCCATGTAGGCGTGCACTGTCGCCAGGCCAAATTCCTCGATCATGGCGTGCAGCTCTTGGATCCCGCGCTCGCTGGCCGCCAGTTGTGCGGACAGGTCGGCGAGATTCTGGTCAGGGTTGCGGGCCGGCCAGCGTCCCGCCGCGAGATGGCGGCGCAGTCCCTCCTCCAGTAGACGTCCCTGGGAGAGAATTGGCAGCGCATCGAACAGGATGCCCTCTTCGCAAACGTTCGTACTGTTTGCCGGCATGGAGCCCGGCGTGATGCCTCCGATATCGGCGTGGTGAGCCCGGCTTGCGACAAAGAACAGGATCTGGTCGCCAGCGCGGTCGAAGACGGGCGTTACCACCGTGAGGTCAGGCAGGTGCGTGCCGCCTCGGTACGGCGCATTGTGAAGGAAGGCGTCCCCCGGGCGCAGCGCACCGGCGTAGGCGTCGCGAACAGCGACAACCGCTTCGCCCATTGAACCGAGATGCACCGGGATGTGCGGCGCATTCGCTACCAGCGCGCCGGTTTGATCGAAAACTGCGCACGAAAAGTCGAGGCGCTCCTTGATGTTGACCGAGTGCGCGGTGTTACGGAGCACCGATCCCATTTGCTCCGCGGCGGACATGAACAGGCCGTTGAACACCTCGAGCAGAACCGGGTCAACGTCGGTCTCTTCCCTGCGGCGCCGCTGTTTGGTTGACCCGCGCTCCAGCAACAGTTGCCCGTCGGGCAGCATCCGGGCCCGCCAGCCGGCGTCGACAACGGTCGTGGCCGTCGGTTCGACCAGAATCGCTGGCCCGCTCAGCAAGCTACCGGCGCCCAGGTCGGAACGGCGGTACAGCGGGACCCGAAGGTGAGTCCCTCGGTCATGCAGTGCAACGTGCTCGATCGGAACCGGCGGTGTGTCCTCGGCGGACAGTCGTGACGCCGGAAGGGGGTTGGTCCGGGTGGAGGCTTCGACCTCGGCCGCTTCGATATGGAGGGCCCGGCCTTCGTGCAGGAAGCCGAACAGTCGCCGATGGCGCGTTTCGAACTCCTGCCGTACCTGAGCGCCCGTACCGGCAGGGACTTGGAGTGCCGTGTTCGTTCCTTCGTACCGAACCCGAAGGCGCCGGGTCAGTTCGACCTCTGCAGCCGGGTCGTCGGCGGAGATCTCATTGGCGGCGCCGCTTCCCGCAGCCTGCAGTTCGGCCACTGCCGGCTCAGGATCGTCGTCGTTGAGCTGACGCCCGACCGGCTGCTGGCGAATTGCGGAGAGGTTGGCCAGACCCATCCCGTACGCCGACAGCACGCCTGCGAGCGGATGCAGCAGAATCGCTTCCATGCCGAGGTTTTCGGCGACACGGCAGGCAAGCTGTCCAGCGGCCGCACCGAAACCGGCTAGGGCGCAGGTCGTGACGTCGTAGCCGCGCTGGACGGAAATCTTTTTGATAGCGGCGGACATGTTTGCCACCGCCACCTCCAGGAACCCTTCAGCCACACTTTCCGCCGTGGTCCCCACCTTCACAGCCAGTTCCTCGAAGGCCTGGCGGGTGACTGCGGCGTCGAGCGGCAGGTCAGCGTCGGGCCCGAACACGGGCGGAAAGTGCGCAGCCTGAACCCGCCCCAGCAGCAAGTTCGCGTCCGTGATGGTGAGCGGACCGCCATTCCGGTAGCAGGCCGGGCCAGGCTCCGCGCCCGCGCTGTCGGGTCCAACCATGTAGCGCGCCCCGTCGAAATGGAGGATTGACCCGCCTCCGGCGGCAACGGTCTGAATCCGAAGCGATGGCGTTGCCAGGTGCAGCCCCGCAACTTCTGCTTCTTCAACCCTTTCAAGGTTGCCGCCGAAATAGCTCACGTCGGTGGACGTGCCGCCCATGTCGAATCCGATGATCCGCGTGAAGTCTGCGGCCTGCGCTGTCCGCGCCGCGCCGACGACGCCGCCAGCAGGACCGGAAAGGATCGCGTCCTTTCCCCGGAAACGTGCCGCCGAGGCCAATCCACCGTTGGACTGCATGAAGGCCAGCGGAATTCGGTCGAGTTCACGCTGGAGTTCCCGGATGTAGCGATCGAGGACCGGTGAAAGGTAGGCGTCTGCCACGGTTGTCCCGCCTCGACTCACGAGCTTCATGAGCGGGACAGTTTCGTGCGAAACTGACACCTGTGAGAACCCGGACCGGCGGGCGATGTCGGCGAGCATGCGTTCGTGCTCGGTATAGCGATACCCGTGCATCAGGACGATGGCGACTGACTGGAAGCCGTCGTCGGCGGCCCGCCGCAGCATCCGTTCGGCGGAGACCGCATCGAGCGGCACCAGCACTTCTCCACTCGCACTGATGCGCTCGTCGATTTCGATCACCTTGGCATAAGGCAACTTCGGTCGTTCGATGCGGCGGGCGAAAATGTCGGGCCGTGCCTGGGTGCCGATCTGCAGGGCGTCGCCGAAGCCGTGCGTGACGCACAGCACCACGGGCTGTCCCTTGCGCTCCAGGAGCGCGTTTGTCGCTACCGTGGTCCCCATCCGAACCGAACTGACCGAGCCGCCGGGGATGGGCTCGCCCGCACCGACGCCGAGCACGGCGCGAATGCCGGCCACGGCCGCGTCCCGGTAGTGTCCGGGATTGTTGGAAAGCAGCTTCCTCGCCGTCAGCTTGCCGTTCGGGGCAAGTGCTACCACGTCGGTGAACGTGCCGCCGCGGTCAATCCAGAACTGCCAGCCGTGCGATGTGCCCATTTCCTGCAGGAAGCCATGCGCGGGCAGGGCCCGCAAACCAAGGTCGAACATATCCGAAAGCGCGCGGGGCCTTGCCGGCTGTTTCCGGAACTAGGTGCCCATGATCGACGGCCGACCGACGGCCTGCCGGAATGATATCAACCGGGTGCCGGCGGTCATTCGGCCGCGCAGCATCTGCGGCGCGAGACACGCGATGCGCGGAACCGAGGCAAGAGATGGGGCGTGATCGGTCGCTGGAGTTCGCGGCGGTGTCGGAGTTCAGATGGGCGATTCTGCAGCCTGCCAAATGACAGGGTCTGTGGCGGAGCGCTGACGACTCACAATTTGTCAACACTTGCGCCGATAATAGAATGCCAGCGCATCCAGAGCGGACAACTCCCGCCCTCAGGGTGCGGCCGCCAAAGGGCACCCGCGAGCGGATTCGATGGCATTTCTAGGTACATTGCTCGGCGGGACCTTGGGTTTCGCGATAGGGGGGCCGATCGGCGCCCTCATCGGAGCGGGAGGCGGGCACTTGTTCGACCGCTTCCGGGAAAGCGAACGGCGGACGTTGGCAGGTCCGAACGCCGGGGTGACTGGGAATCAGGCGGAGGCCCAGGTTGCCTTCTCCGTCGGATTGATCGGGCTGTCTGCGAAAGTCGCCAAGGCCGACGGACGCGTGACGCCAGATGAAATACGGGCGTTCCGCCGTGTTTTTCATTTCCCGTCGCGCGATGAAGCGAGAGTGGCGGCCATCTACAACGAGGCCAGGCAGTCCTCCGATGGTTTCGAACAATATGCCCAACAGTTGGCCGCGATTCTCGGGTCGCGGGACGAACGGTGCGCACAGATTCTGGACTGCCTGTTCACGATTGCTGCTGCCGACGGCGTGTTTCATCCGAACGAAGATCGGATCATTCGTGAAATCGGTCGCATCTTCGGCTTCAGCGATTCGGAGGTGGCATCGGTACGGGCCCGGCATCAGGGGACGGCCGGGAATGGGATGCAGGGTGCCACCGATACTTCGAACTACGAGGTGCTGGGCGTCGCTCCGACGGCGTCCGACGATGAAATCAAGTCGGCGCACCGGAGCTTGGTGCGCAAGTTTCATCCCGACCATCTGGTGTCCAAGGGACTGCCTGACGAGCTGATCGAGCACGCCACCGAACGACTCGCCGCCATCAACGGCGCCTACGAAGCAATCATGAAGAGTCGGTCGCGCAAATGAACCGCGAGATTCGAGAGGTCTGGTCTCCGAATAACAACGCCCGCCCGGTCAGCGCCGACATCGAGCTCGTGGTGGTTCATTTCACCGGGATGGAAACCGCCGATGCCGCCCTGCGCGAACTCACCCAGTTGGGCTCCGGCGTGAGCGCCCACTGGATGATCGACGAGGACGGAACCATCTACCGTCTGGTTCCCGAGGAGCGGCGCGCCTGGCACGCCGGCCTGGGTTCCTGGCACCACTGGCACGATGTGAACGCGGTCTCGATCGGGATTGAGCTGGTGAACCCTGGTCACGATTACGGCTATCGGCCGTTCCCGGATCCGCAGATCGAAGCGTTGGAGGATCTGCTGGCCGACACGTTCAAATGTCACGGACTGCGTCCCTGTGACCTCATCGGACATTCGGATGTGGCGCCGGAACGCAAGCAAGACCCGGGTGAGTTGTTTCCGTGGGAACGACTGGCGCGAGCCGGCTTCAGCATCTGGCCGGACGAGGTGTCGGAGTATCCTGACGGCGGGCTCGGTGTGATGGATGATGCCGAGGATTTCATCGGCGACGAGGAAAGTCGGACCGAGTTCGGCCTTGATTCCATCAGCCTGCGCGAGAGCGTCTCCGAGCTTCAGGAGAATCTCCGGGCGATCGGGTATGGCATCGAAACCAATGGCGTTTTTG
The DNA here is from genome assembly GCA_009839325.1 of Rhodospirillales bacterium. Classification (GTDB taxonomy): domain Bacteria; phylum Pseudomonadota; class Alphaproteobacteria; order TMED109; family TMED109; genus VXPW01. The sequence continues at coordinate 45,954 of VXPW01000022.1, read as the reverse complement.
GTGCCCAGACCGAGGCTGTCGTGGCTGCCTTCCAGCGGAGGTTCCGACCCGGCACTGTGGACGGTTATGCGGATTCTGAAACACGGGCGCTGATACAAGCGGTCGCCCAGATTTCCCGCTAGCGGAATTCGCTCGGCCGCGGTCGCAGAGCCATCGTCCGGCCGGCGGCGCCGGCGGGCTTGACCTGGCCCACCCAATCCCATTGAATCCCGTGGCCAGACGGCTGGATGACTGCTCCCGGGGTTCCTCGGGGGAGGAAAGTCCGGGCTCCACGGAAACACGGTGCCGGGTAACGCCCGGCGGAGGCGACTCCAGGGATAGTGCCGCAGAAAACAAACCGCCGGCGCGAACGCTCCGGCAAGGGTGAAACGGTGCGGTAAGAGCGCACCGCGTCTTCGGCGACGGAGACGGCACGGTAAACCCCACCGGGAGCAAGACCGAATAGGGACGGCGTGGCCCGTGACCGGGCCGATGGTGTTTCCGCCTCCGTCCGGGCCGGTCGCGTGAGGCACGCGGTAACGCATGCCCCAGATGAATGGTCATCCTTGACAGAACCCGGCTTACAGGCTGTCTGGCGCCACTCGTTCCTCGGGAGAACCTGCCAGGAATCCACACGACAGCGGGCTGATATAGAACAAACGATGATCATCTAAGCATTTGTCGAGGCGTTGATTATCGTTGACGTCGCCCATGAATAGGCGTAAAATCCCATGTTCACCCATATGGGTTGAACAGCGCTGCTGGGTCGTCGTGTGGAGGGTCGAGCGATGCAGGAGGTGGGAAACCGCGCCTTCTTCGCCGGCACGTTTACGCACCGGATTGACAAGAAGGGGCGGATCAGCATTCCGGCGCGTTGGCGCTCGGAGTTCCGGTCGGAAGAGTCTCCCCATCTGTTCGTCGCGTCGACGGCGAGCGGTGAAGAGGCCTGCGCCATCGAATGCGTGATGCAGTCGGACCTGCGCCGTCGCAACTCTGAGCAGGCTGACCGCACTGAGCTTTCCCAGAAGCAGCGCGGGTTGCTCGGGCTGCACCACTTCCACGCATATACCGCCCAGCTGATTGATCCCGAAGGCCGTGTCCAGTTGCCCGCCGAAGCGCTGATCGCGGCCGAACTGGCCCTTGACCGTTCAGGCGAGGGCAGTTCCAAGACGCGCAGTTACTCCATGCGGTCGCCGAAAGCCGTCCTGATGGGCGCTGGCGACCGGTTCTACATCCTTCATCCGGACCAGGTCCAGCCATTCTTGGCCGAGGCGTCGGCTGAGGCCGAGGCTGCCGACCGCAACTCCAGGTCCGGGCTCTAGAAACGCCGGCACGTGGGCACTCGCCTTTCCTCCCTCCAACATGGCGTCCCAACCATGGCCCACGTGCCGGTTCTCCTTGCAGAGATCGTCACGCAGCTGCAGCCGGTCGACGACGCGCTCTACGTGGACGCCACGTTCGGGCGCGGCGGCGTCGCGCGGGCGCTGCTTGAAGCGGCAGACTGCCGCGTGATTGCCATAGACCGCGATCCGGCCGCGCGTCCGGCCGCAGCCGCGCTGGGGGAGCGGTTCGCCAGCCGATTCCAGTTCGTGCAGGCGCGTTTCGGAGGGGTGGATCAGGTCCTGGCCTCGCTCGATGTTGAGCATGTCAACGGCGGGATCGTCTTCGACTTAGGGGTATCGTCTCCGCAGCTCGACGATGCGGAGCGCGGGTTTTCGTTTCGCCGGGACGGGCCGCTCGACATGCGGATGGGCGGCTGCGGGCAGACGGCCGCCGACATTGTCAACGCAATGGACGAATCGGCGCTTGCAGCGATTCTGCGAACGTTTGGCGAAGAACGCCACTCCCGCCGGATTGCGCGCGCGATTGTGGCCGACCGGCCGTTTGCTCGCACGGTCGAGCTGGCTGACGTGGTGCGCTCGGCGGTTCGGGGCAGGCAGGAAACGATCGACCCCGCGACGCGCACCTTTCAGGCTCTCCGCATCGCCGTGAACGATGAACTCGGTGAACTGCGTGCGGCACTGCACAGTGCAGAACAGCTACTTATCGAAGGGGCCATCTTGGCGGTCGTCGCGTTTCATTCGCTTGAGGACCGACTGGTCAAGCGCTTCATGGTGGAACGGTCGAATCGCGCCCCACGAGCGCACCGTCACATTCCTCCCACCGGTGCGCCGTTCGAGCCGACATTCCGGTTGTCGAGAACGCGCGCGATTAGGCCAGGTCAGGCGGAACTGCATCGCAATCCGCGGGCCAGGTCGGCACGGCTGCGGACCGCGGTCAGGACCTCGGCTCCGGTCATTACGGCGGTTGCCTGATGCTGTCGTGGGCGTTCCGAGTCGGCCGGCTGATGGGCTTCTGGCTGTGCCTGTCGATGGTCTCGGTCATGGTGCTTGGCGGCAGCACCATCTGGCTTCGCCATCAGCTTCGCGCCGGGGAGGCCCGGCTCGAGGCACTCCATGCCAAGGAGGAAGAACTCCGCGCCGGGATGGATCGTTTGGCCATGGAGTGGTCACGTCTGAACCAGCCGGAGCAACTGGCCGATCTGGCCCAACGTCATCTTGATCTCCGACCGAGACCGGTCAGTCCGCCAGCTCGACTCGTCGAGGTGATATCGCAAGGCGAATTGCCCGGGAGGACAGGGCAGTGAGCCGGCGCTGGCGGAAGTATCGCCGCGAACCCGTAGTCAGTCTCTGGCAGAGCGGAAGAAGCCGCTCAGAGAGAACGGGAGAACGGCTGCGCGCCGGCATGACGATGATTGCGATTGCCTTCGTCGTCGTTGGGCTCCGCCTCGGCGAAGTTGCGCTGTCCGGCGAGACCGAAACCGAAATGCCGCGCCCGGCAGACGAAGCGCCAGTCCGGGGCGAAGTCTTTGACCGGCACGGAACGATGCTGGCGACCACGGTCTTGGTCCCGTCGGTCTGGGTCAACCCTTCCGACGTCAGGGATCCCGCCACCCTTGCCGAGGAATTGTCGGCGGTGTTTCCCGAACTCGATCAGGCCGAGTTGGCGCGACGGTTAGCGTCTGCCAAGCGTCGCGACCGGCAGTTCCTGTGGATTCGTCGCCACGCGCCTCCCTCACGGGCCGAAGCCGCCATGCGCATCGGTTCGCCTGGCCTGTACATCCAGGAGGAAAGGCGTCGCGTGTACCCCCAGGGTCGGCTGACTTCCCACGTGGTCGGCTACGTCAACATAGACGGCGTACCTCAGGCTGGCGTCGAGCGCGTCAGTGACCGATCCATTCGGAAAGGCCCGCTTCAACTGACGCTCGACATCAGGGTTCAGAATGTCCTGCGAAACCGCCTGCAGGCCGCAATGGAGAGATTCCAGGCGGTGGCAGCGGCGGGAGTGGTGCTCGAGATTGGCTCTGGCGATGTTCTCGCCCAGGTCTCGCTCCCGGACTTCGACCCGAATGATGTGCGAGTCGCGGACGATCCGGGAATGTTGGATCTCGGGACGCAAGGCGTCTTCGAGATGGGGTCGACTTTCAAGACGTTCACGATTGCCGCAGCGCTGGATGCCGGCAGAGCAAACGTGAACTCGAATTTCGATGCTACGGAGCCGATCAAGATTGGTCGCTACACCATCAACGATTACCACCCGGAGGAACGCTGGCTCCGGCTCTCCGAAGTATTCGTGCATTCGTCGAACATCGGGATGGTGCGGGTGGCCGAAGCATTGGGCAAGGAGCAGCATTGGGACTACCTGGGACGCTTGGGGCTCCTGAGCGACATTGACGGATCGGGGCTTCGAACTGCCCATCCGCGCCTGCCCGATGCATGGGGAAAGGTCCAGCGCGCCACCGTTTCGTTCGGGCACGGGATTGCGGTTTCACCGATGCATCTGGCGGCCGCAGTGGCGGCGGTCGTCGGGGACGGACAGTACCGGGCTCCTCGACTGCTGCTTGCAGGGTCGCAGGAGCATTCCACCGCTGCGTTTCGTCCGTCGACGGTACGGCAGATGCGCATGCTGCTGCGCCAGGTCGTGCTGCACGGAACCGCCGGACTGTCCGACGTCGGCAACTACGAAATCGGCGGCAAGACGGGAACCGCGCAGAAGGTCGTTGACGGGCGGTACCGGCTTGGCGCCCGGACGAATTCGTTTGTAGCGGCTTTTCCGATGAGTGCCCCGCGGTACGTCGTCGTCGTGCTGCTGGACGAGCCCAAGGCAGCTCCCGGGACCCACGGCTTTGCCACCGCCGGCTGGAACGTGGCTCCGCTCGCGGGTTCGGTGGTGGCCGGTGTGGCGCCACTTCTTGGTGTGCCGCCTGTGCCGGTGGAGCCGCCGGCACCGGACGCGGTCACACAGGTGGCTTTACGCTAGGAGGCGGTGAGCATGCGGCTTGCCGAACTTGCAGCTCGGACGGGGCGGCCGCTTCCCGAGGGTATGCCTGACCCTGTTATCCGCGGGCTCAGCTCAGACTCTCGATCACTCCACGCAGGGTATCTGTTTGCCGCGTTGCCGGGTGGCCAGATCGACGGCGTCGAGTTTCTGGAGGAAGCCGTGCATCGCGGGGCCGCGGCCGCGCTGGTACCGCCGGCCGCAGCTTCGCGGGCCAAGGCACTCGGAATCACCGCGGTCGCCGACGTCGTGCCGCGCCGCCGTCTCGCCCGGATGGCGGCAGCCTTCTACGGCGCCCAGCCCGAAATGGTGGTCGCCGTCACCGGAACAAACGGGAAAACCTCGACGGCGCACTTTCTTGCCGAACTGTGGCGAGGGGCCGGCTTGCAAGCCGCCGAGATCGGGACGCTTGGCGTAAGTGCGGGCTCCGGCACTGATCTGGCCTCGGCGGCACTGAACCTGACGACCCCGGACCCCGTGACCCTGCACGCGGAACTGGCATCCCTGTCGGAGGCGGGCCTCAATCACGCAGTGCTCGAGGCCTCGTCTCACGGCCTTGATCAGCACCGGCTGGACGGGGTGCACATCGCGACGGGGATTCTGACCACTGTCGGCCGTGACCACCTCGACTACCACGGTACCGAGCACGCATACCGGGCGGCGAAGCGGCGGCTGTTCGCCGAACTGGTGATTCCAGGTGGCACCGCGATCTTCAACTTGGCGAGTGTTGACCGGGTCACCCTCGCCGCGGCCGAGCGTCGAGAACTCAACGTGCTGACCTATGGGCGGGGAGACGGAGCCAACTGGCAACTCAAGGCAGTGACTCCCGACGCCGAGGGTCAGGTCCTGCGACTGCTGACCCCGCACGGAGAGCGGACGGTGTCGTTTGGCCCGCTGGGCCAGTTTCAGGCCGAGAACGCGTTGGCTGCCTTGGTGGCAGCCGTCGTGTCTGACGTGCCCGTGGATGATGCCATCAACGGATTGTCGTCCTTGACCGCACCAGCGGGTCGGCTCGAACGCATCGGGACCATGGGCGGAGCCTCCGTATTTGTCGATTACGCCCATACCCCGGACGCCTTGGCCGCAGCCCTCGACGCTCTGCGGCCGCACGTGCGCGGCGTGCTTCACGTCGTCTTCGGCTGCGGTGGGGATCGCGACTCGGGCAAACGCCGATTGATGGGCGAGGTCGCTGCCCGGCATGCGGACCGCGTCACGGTGACGGACGACAACCCGCGATCCGAAGACCCGGCGACGATTCGTGCCGAGGTGCTGCAGGGGGCGCCTGACGCGACCGAAGTCGGCGACCGGTTCGAGGCCATCGGCAGCGCCCTCGGGTTGCTTCGGGATGGCGATGCGCTTCTGGTCGCCGGCAAGGGGCACGAGACCACACAGACCGTGCGTGGCGTTGCGACACCTTTCGATGACCGCGCAGTTGTGCGGCATTTGATCGGGCGAGGTGGGGCTTGACCGCGTTGTGGGCAGCGGATGCGGCGGCCGTCGCCACCAGCGGCCGGACCGGCGGGTCATGGCGTGCGTACGGCGTGTCGATCGACACCCGCCAGCTCGCAGCCGGTGACCTCTTCGTCGCCCTGCCAGGACGCAACACCGATGGCCACGCGTTCCTCGACGCCGCGTTTGCCGCCGGCGCGGCTGCCGCGCTCGTGCGCCCGCAAGATGAAAGAGACGATCGCTACCTTGAGGTCGACGATCCCCTAGAGGCACTACAGGATTTGGGGCGCGCGGCGCGGCAGCGCACCAAATCAAAGGTGGTGGCGGTCACCGGGAGCGTCGGCAAGACCGGCACCAAAGAGCTGATTCGAGCCGCGCTGGCCCCGCTGCGATCCGTACATGCCAGCGCGTCGAGCCATAACAACGCGATAGGCGTTCCGTTGAGTCTGGCACGGATGCCGGCCGCCACTTCCGCGGCCGTGTTCGAGCTCGGTATGAACCGTGCACGCGAGATCGGTTCGCTCGTTGACCTCGTGCGTCCGGATGTCGCCCTGGTGACACGCATTGCGCCTGCACATCTTGAGCACTTTGGAAGCCTGGACCGGATCGCCGAGGCCAAAGCCGAAATCTTCGAGGGGCTCAAGCGCGGCGGAACTGCCTTGATCCCTGTCAACACCCCGGGATCGGATGTGCTGCTCCGGGCGGCGCGGGCCAGTGGAGCGGCGCGCATTGTCACCTTCGGCACGTGCGAGGATGCCGACGCGCGTCTGCTTGAAGTGACCCCGACGGACACCGGTTCGGTGTTCCGCTGGAGTTTTGCTGGGGAGGTTCATCGCTGCCGGCTCCGGCTGTCAGGCGCCCATTGGGCGTTGAACGCCGTGGCCGCTGGTTGCGTGGCGGACCTCCTGGGAGTGTCGCCCGCCGAATCCGGTTCTCACATGGAAACGGTGGAACCACTCGCGGGCCGCGGGCGTCGGCATGCCGTCCATCTCGTGGACGGGGAAGCCTGGGTGATCGACGACAGCTACAACGCCAATCCTGCCTCGATGTGCGCAGCCCTCGCTGCACTGCGCAGCATGCCGGCGGCCGGCCGGCGTCTGGCCGTACTCGGTGAAATGAAAGAATTGGGCCGGGCATCAGCCGAACTTCACGCGGGTCTCGCACCTGCACTCAAGGGCGTGGACCGGGTGTGGTGCGTCGGGCCCGAGATGGCGGCACTGCATCGAAAACTTTCGGAGGATACGGCTGCCGACCTGCTGGCCGATGCCGAGACGGCCGCCGAGCGGGCCGCTTCCGAACTGCGCGCAGGGGATGTTCTGCTTGTAAAGGGCAGTCGGGCCAATGCACTTGAGACCGTGGTGGCGCGGGTCACCGGGTCGAAGGCGCGCTGATGCTGTTCCATTTCCTGGTCCCGCTTGCCGAGTCCTTCGGCCCGTTCAACCTGTTCAGGTACCTCACTTTCAGAACGGGCGGCGCCATGGTGACCGCGATGCTGATCGCGTTCTGCCTTGGGCCAATGCTGATTCGACGGCTTGGAGCCATGCAGGGGGGCGGCCAGCCCATCCGCGACGACGGTCCCGACCGGCACTGGCTGACCAAGCAGGGCACTCCCACCATGGGGGGCTTGCTCATCCTGATCGCAGGACTCGGTGCAACAATCATCTGGGCGGATCCCGTCAATCCGTACATCTGGACGGTGATCCTTTCCGGCATCGGGTTTGGCCTGATCGGCCTGTTCGACGATATCCGCAAGGTTCGACGCCGCCTGACCGGAGGCATCTCGTCTTCGGTCAAGTTCCTCTTGCAGATCGCGGTCGCCCTGCCGACGGCCTTGGCCGTCTTCTGGCTGGCCCCGGACTGGCTCGCCGGCCGCTTGGCCGTTCCGTTCGTCAAGGACTTCCTCCCCAACCTGGGACTGGCTTGGATCGCGCTGGCCGTCTTCGTCTCGGTGGGGACCTCCAACGCTGTAAACCTGACAGATGGCTTGGACGGACTGGCCATCGTTCCCATCATGATCGCAGCGGGTGCCTTCGGCCTGATCGCGTGGCTGATCGGGAACGCGTTCTTTGCGGACTATCTGCAGATTCACTACGTGCCCGGTGCGGGTGAACTCGCCGTACTGTGCGGCGCCTTGATCGGCTCCGGCCTTGGTTTCCTCTGGTACAACGCGCACCCGGCCCGCATTTTCATGGGCGACACGGGGTCGCTGGCAACCGGCGGGATGCTGGCAGCGATAGCGCTCATCGCCCGCCACGAAATCGTCCTCGCGGTCATCGGTGGACTGTTCGTGGTGGAGACCGTCTCGGTCATTCTGCAGGTGGTGTCATACCGGCTCACCGGACGGCGCATCTTCCGAATGGCCCCGCTGCACCATCACTTCGAGCAGAAAGGGTGGCCAGAGGCCACCGTGGTGGTGCGGTTCTGGATCATTGCTGCGGTCTGTGCGCTAGCCGGGCTGGCCACGCTGAAGCTTCGGTGACGGCAATGGCGGAAGCTCCTACCGGCATTCTGGGATTCGGCCGCACCGGGGCCAGCACGGCGCGCGCCCTCATTGCCTCGGGGCAGGCAGTCGTGGTGTGGGATGACCGCGCGGACGTCCGTTCCACCGCCGCCGAAGCGGGATTTCCGGTAAGGGAACTGGCGCCACCCCTTGCCCGAATCGTGGCCAGTCCGGGCGTCATGCCCACACACCCGCAACTGAAAGCGGCGGCGGCGGCGGGGATTCCGGTGTGCGGCGACATCGATGAGTTTTCGGCTCGACTGGCGCGGGATCCGGACGTCCCAACGCTGACAATCGGGGTCACCGGCACCAACGGGAAATCCAGCGTGGTGGGCATGATCGACCACCTGCTGCGCGCTTCGGGTCGTACCAGTGTCGCAGGCGGCAACCTCGGAACACCTGTGCTCGATCTGCCGCGCCTGGCTGACGGAGTGTATGTCCTCGAGCTGTCTTCATTCCAGTTGGCACGCTGTCGGGAATTTCGGCCGAACGTCGCGCTGCTACTGAACCTCGGGACCGACCACCTGGACTGGCATGGGACCCGGCAGGCCTACGTCGCGGCCAAGGAAAAGATCTTTCTAACGCAGCGCCCTGACGACATCGCCGTCGTCGGCATTGACGATGCGGACGGCCTGCGCATACGGAACCGGCTGACGGAACGTCCTGGTGCGCCACGGGTCGTCGCAGTTTCAGCGCACCAGAGCTGCGAAGGCGGTGTCTGGGTCGAGGATGGCGTGTTGCACGAGGATCTCGACGGTGGCCATCGCGCCATCGGATCGATGGACTCGCTGCTCCGGGTCGCCGGCAGGCACAACTGGCAAAACGCGGTCGCCGCATGGGCCGCCGCGAGGTCGGTTGGAGCGGGGCCCGACGACCTGGTGCCAGCCTTGGCCGATTTTCGAGGCCTGCCGCACCGAATGGAAGAGCTGGCGTCGGTCGCCGGCGTCCCCTTCATCAATGACAGCAAGGCGACCAACGTCGCCGCGGCGGCAGCGGCGCTGGCCTGTTTCGAGCAGGTCTGCTGGGTGGCTGGGGGCCGGGGGAAGGATGAAGATCTGGACCCGTTGATTCAGCTGGCTGACCGGGTCGATGCCGGCTTCTTTTTCGGCGAAGACGGGCCGGTCTTCGAAGCCGCCTTTGCCGCCCGGGTCCCGGTCTTTCGGTTCGAGCATCTGGACTCGGCCGTGACATCCGCCTTCGCCAAGGCTCGGTGCGGGATGCCGCCGCAGCCGGTGCTCCTCTCGCCGGCGTGCGCAAGCTACGACCAGTTCGCTGATTTCGAGGCACGCGGAGCGGCTTTCCGTGAAGTGGTCGAGGCGCTCGCGAGGTCCGAGTCGTGACTTCCGGGAGCGAGGTAGTGCGCGGCTGGTTCGTCCGTTGGGCGGGCAGCGTGGATCGCATCAACCTTGCCTTGCTCATGGGACTGGCTTGTGTCGGTGTGCTGGCGGTGATGACGGCGACCCATCTGGTCGCCATCCACCGCGGCCTCGACGAACTTCATTTCTTCAGTTGGCACGTGCGGGTGCTGGTTCCGACCCTCGCGGTCATGGTGGCGCTGTCGTTTCTGTCGCCCCTGGGGGTGTTTCGCTTCGCCGCCGGTGGGCTGGCCGTCGTGATGGTGCTGATGGTGCTGACGCTCATTCTCGGCGAGCCCGTGAATGGGGCCAAGCGATGGCTCCAATTCGGTGGCCTGTCCCTGCAAGCCTCCGAACTGGCCAAACCCTTCTTCGCCGTCGTGACCGGGTGGTTGCTGGCACGCGGGCGCAATGCGTCGTTCGGCGTGCTGGTCCGCTCGCGACCGTCCTACCTACTCCTGCCGCTGGGGCTGCTGTTTGCCCTGTGGGCGCTGCTGGTCGCCCAGCCGGACTTCGGCATGACGATCATTTTCGGAATTGCCTGGTGCGGCCAGCTGTTCCTCGCGGGTCTGCGCCTTCGGCTGATGCTGCTGGTGGCCGTCGTGGGGGCCAGCTTCATTCGAATCGCCTACACGACTCTGCCGCACGTGGAGATGCGCATCGACCAGTTCCTGAATCCGGAAGGGGAAGCCGGGTACCAGGTTGCCAAGGGGCTGGAAGCCTACGGACGCGGCGGGTTCCTCGGGCAGGGACCGGGCGAAGGAACAGTCAAGGCGAGCATCCCGGACGCGCACACCGATTTCATCTTTCCGGTCATCGCCGAGGAGTTTGGTGTGGCGGCCTGCTTCGCCGTCCTAGCACTGGTGGCCGGAATCACTTTCCGAGGGTTCAGCCGGCTTCGCGGGAGTCAGGACCTGTTCGCGATGCTGGCCGCGGGTGGCCTGCTGCTGCAGTTCGTCCTTCAGGCGTTGATCCACGTGGCGGTGACCCTGAACTTGGCGCCAACGACGGGCGTAACCATGCCCTTCATCTCCACGGGCGGTTCATCGCTCCTTGCGGTCGGGATTTCGATGGGGCTGATGCTGGCGCTGACGCGGCGGCGGGTTGTGCCCATGGGCTGGCACCGATGAGTCGCGTGGCCATGCTCGCTGCCGGCGGTACCGGCGGTCATCTGTTTCCGGCTACCGCATTGGCCGAGGAGCTGCTGGAGCGGGGCTGGCTGCCCCATGTGGTGACCGACCGCCGCGGCGCGCATCACATCAGGTCCACCGAAGACGTTCCGTGCACGGTGCTCCCTGCCGCCGGAATCGCGGGACGGGGGCTCTGGCCGCAGGTCGTCGCCATGCCGATCCTGGGGCTTGGTGCCATTCGCGCCGTCAGCCTCTTCCGTCGCCGGCGACCGGCCGTCGTCGTAGGGTTTGGCGGCTACGCATCGGTCCCGGCCGGCCTGGCGGCGCGGGTCCGGCAGGTGCCCCTGATTCTGCATGAAGCCAACGCGGTACTGGGCAGGGCCAATCGGCTCCTAGCGTCGACGGCGCATGCCCTCGCGACGACGTTTCGCAGCGTGGCGCGGATCCCGAGCGGGCTGCAGCCGAAGCAGGTCGGCTTGCCGGTACGTCCCGAGTTCGAACGCCTCGGCGCAATCGACTACGAGCCGCCCGCTCCGGGCAGCCCGGTGCGGCTCGTGGTGACCGGCGGGAGTCAGGGTGCGCGCGCCATTGGTGTTGTCGTGCCGGCGGCGCTGGCTGCCGCCGACGCCGCGACCCGCGGCCGTTTCCGAGTCCTGCAACAGGCGCGGCGCGAGATGGTTGACGCGGTCGGTGCCGCCTACCGCGATGCCGGCATTCAGGCGACGGTGGTGCCGTTCATCGATGACATGGCGGGCGCCCTGCGTCAGGCACACCTGGTCGTTGGACGCGCGGGTGCGGCCACGGTGACCGAAAACTCGGTGGCCGGCCGACCGGCCATCTACATCCCTCTGCCGTCATCAATCGACGGCCACCAGGAGGCCAATGCGCGAGCCGCTGCGGCGACCGGGGCCGCGTGGATCGTGGACGAGGCTGGCGGCCCTGCCGCCCTTGCCAGCCTGGTGACACGCCTGCTGGCCGAGCCCGCTCGCCTGGCGGGAGCAGCCGACAGCACGCGCTGCGTGGTGCCTGCCGGAGCCGCGGGAAGGCTCGCCGATCTCGTTGAAGGCGCCTTGCCGGGAGCGAACCGGTGAGCGGCTTTCCGCTTCCTCTCGGCGCTGTGCATTTCGTCGGAATCGGCGGCATCGGCATGAGCGGCATTGCGGAGGTGATGCACAATCTGGGCCACCGGGTGCGCGGCAGCGATCTGGCGGAAAACAGCAACGTCAGCCGGCTGCGTGAGCTTGGCGTCGAGATCAACGTTGGGCATCACCCGCGCAATTTGGGCGACGCGTCGGTCGTGGTGGTGTCGGCCGCGCTGCCGGATGACAACCCAGAGGTGCAGGCGGCGAGGTCAGCCCGCATCCCGGTTGTCGGTCGCGCCGAGATGCTCGCCGAACTCATGCGCTTCCGGCCCTCCGTGGCCATCGGCGGCACGCACGGCAAGACGACAACCACCTCCCTCGTGGCGGCGGTGCTCCATGAGGCCGGTCTGGACCCGACATTTGTCAACGGGGGAGTCGTCAACGCCCACGGAACGAACGCCCGGTTGGGTACGGGTGCGTGGACGGTCGTGGAGGCCGACGAGTCGGACGGCTCGATTGCCCGCTTGCCGGCGACCGTTGCCGTGGTGACCAACATCGACCCGGAACATCTCGACCATTACGGCACGTTTGATGCGCTGCGAGACGCTTTCCGAGACTTCGTCAAGCAGGTGCCGTTCTATGGCGTGGCCGTGCTTTGCGTGGATCATCCGGAAGTCCGCCGACTCGCTGCGGCAGTCACCGATCGCCGGATCGTGACGTACGGTTTTTCCGAGCATGCGGATGTCCGCGCTACCAACGTCCGCGCCGACATCGGCGGTATGCAGTTTGACGTGCTGCTGCGATCGGAAGCATTCGGGAACTGCGGCAATGGCCCCGGCCGCATCGAGGGAATGTCGCTCTCCATGCCGGGCCGGCACAGCGTTCAGAACGCTTTGGGGGCGGTCGCAGTGGGGCGCACGATTGGTGTCGCTCCCGACAGCATCCGCAACGGCATCCGCAATTTCGGCGGAGTGCGTCGGCGGTATACGCAGGTGGGCGAAGCGCGCGGTGTCGTTGTCATCGACGACTACGGGCATCACCCCGTGGAAATCCGTGCAGTTTTGTCCGCGGCCCGGGCCATCACGCAGGGGAATGTGGTAGCGGTCGTTCAGCCGCACCGGTACTCGCGGCTGCAAGCACTGTTTGACGACTTTTGCCAGGCCTTTGACGACGCCAGTGCAGTGATCGTTGCCGACGTGTATCCGGCTGGCGAGCTTCCTATCAAGAATATCGACCGGGACGCGTTGGTCCGCGGCATCCGGGCGTACGGTCACCCCTGCGTGCACGCCCTACCCGCGCCGTCAGCTCTTCCGGCGGTGCTGGCCCCCTTGGTGTCGGCCGGCGACACGGTGCTTTGTCTGGGCGCGGGCGACATCACCAACTGGGCAGCCGGGCTGCCGGGCGCGCTCGACGACGTGCTCGCCGGTCCCGGTAGGCCAGCATCGTGACCGCGTCGCTGGCGCAGCGCCTCCCGGCCGTACGTGGTCGCCTGCGGGCTGGCGCCCTGTTGGCGAAGACCAGCTGGTTTCGCGTAGGCGGAGCCGCGGAGGCTCTGTTCAGTCCGGCGGACCTCGAGGACCTGACCGAATTCCTGGCCGCGCTCGACCCGGACATCCCGGTGACCGTCGTGGGACGCGCCTCCAACGTCCTGATCCGTGACGGCGGCGTCCCGGGAGTGGTCATTCGACTGGGCCGAGCCTTTGCCACCGCCCGCGTGGAGGGGGAGATCGTAGAAGCGGGCGCAGCCACCGCCAGTGCGGACGTCGCGCGCGCGGCTCAGGCAGCGGGCGTTGCCGGCTTCGGCTTCCTTGAAGGCATTCCGGGAAGCATCGGAGGCGCGTTGCGGATGAACGCCGGATGCCACGGGAAAGAGACGCGTCACGTCGCGATTGCCGCCCGCGCCGTCGACCGGGCCGGTCGTGTGCACGACCTGACGGTCGCTGACTTGGGTCTCCAGTATCGCCGCTCCGCCGTGCCTGCCGACTGGATCTTCGTATCAGGGCGCTTCGCCGGAGCCGATGGTGATCCCGCCGTGATCGCGACTTGCATGCAGCAGTTCCGCGATCAGCGCGAACGTACGCAACCGATCCGCGTTGCCACCGGCGGCAGCACGTTCCGAAACCCTCCGAACCAGAAAGCCTGGAAGCTGATCGAGCGGGCCGGGTGCCGGGGCCTTCGTCGGAACGGCGCAAGCGTTTCCGAAAAGCACGCAAACTTTCTCGTGAATGACGGAACCGCCTGCGCTGCCGATCTGGAAGCCTTGGCAGAGGATGTTCGTCGCCGGGTGCAGGCGCAAACCGGGATTCTGCTCGAGTGGGAGATTCACCGGCTCGGGCGACCGCTTGGAGGCTCGGTCGGATGATGGCCAGCAAGCGGGTGGTGGTGCTCCATGGCGGCACTTCGGACGAGCGGGAGATCTCGCTCCGCAGCGGTGCGGCCGTCGTTGACGCGCTAGATGCGAGCGGCCTGCAGGTCGACGCCTTCGATCCGCGCTTCGGTGTTCAGGCGCTGGCGCGGGCGGTCGAGCCGTCAGGGACGATTGTATTCAACGCCCTCCACGGTGGTACCGGCGAGAACGGCTCCGTCCAGGGGCTCCTGGAGGTGATGGGGGTGCCCTACACGCATTCCGGGGTACGGGCCTCGGCCTTGGCGATGGACAAGCCGGCGTCGCGTGACATCTTCGCCACCCACGGACTGACCGTGGCAAACGGCCTCGTCGTCTGTCGAGACGAACTGGCAGCGAGCGACCCGATGCCAAGGCCGTATGTGATCAAGCCTCTGGCAGGCGGATCCAGCATCGGGGTCACGATCCTGCGGGATGGAGATGCCCTACCGGCACCGTCGGCGGGCGGCGAGCGCGACCCGGTCCTGGTGGAGGAATACGTGCCGGGTCGCGAGATTACGGCGGCAGTTCTCGACGGAAGACCGCTGTCATTGCTTGAAATCCGTGCTCAGGAAGCGTTCTACAGTTACGACAGCAAGTACAACTCCGACCGCACCGAGTACCTCGAGCCGGACGACCTGCCTGACGACGTGCGGGAAGCGGTACTGCATGCCGCGCTGCGCGCCCATGAACTGCTGGGCTGTCGCGGGGTCACGCGGTCGGACTTCCGTCTCGACGACACGTCGGGAAGGCACCGCCTGGTCCTGCTGGAGGTCAACACCCAGCCAGGACTGACCCGGACGTCGCTGGTTCCCAAGCTCGCCCGACAAGCCGGCGTGAGCTTCGAGGAGCTTTGCCTGTGGATGGTGGAGGACGCCTCATGTCCGCGATGAGGTGGCGTTGGCGTTGGGTGCTGGTGGTGCCGGCCGTGGTCGCCGGTATGGCAGCCCTGCTGGTCTGGACCGACGCGTTCACGCGGCTGGCATCTGCTGCCAAGAATGCCAGTACAAATGCCGGGCTGACGATCGCGGAGGTGTGGGTCGAGGGCCGCAGTCGGACTGAAAGAAACGCGCTCATCCGTGTACTGGCGGCTCCGGTGGGGGAGCCCAGTTTGTTCGTCGACGTCGATGCGATTGTCGACAAGGTACGGGAACTCGACTGGGTAGCGGACGCCCAGGCGCGCGTTCAGCTCCCCGGAAGACTGCAGGTGTCGTTGCAGGAGCGTACGCCGGTCGCGCTTTGGCAGACCGGTGGGACGCTGTACGCGATCGAAGCATCGGGCCACGTCATCGACACTGTCACGTTCCGCGACTTCCCGGAGTTGCCTCTGGTGGTCGGGGAAGGTGCCAACACGATGCTTGGCGATCTTGCGGACCTGTTTGCCACCCAACCCCAGTTCGCTTCTCGGGTGGATGCGGCCATCTGGGTGTCACGGCGCCGCTGGACCCTGCAAACAGATAGCGGGTTGATCGTTCATCTGCCGGAAACGGCTCCGTCGACCGCGCTGGCCAAGCTGACGGGGTCTGTCGGCGGAATCGAGTGGCTGAGCCCCAGCGTCGGAGCGGTCGATCTGCGGATACCCGAGCGCATCGTGGTGCGGATGCGGGCGGACGCCCCGCCACCGTCGTTGCCGGACGGGGTCTGATCGTGACGGACGTCTATTCGGTGCTTGATGTCGGGGCAGAGAAAATCTGCTGCTTGATTGCCGCGCGGGAGCCCGGACGAACGCTGACCGTGATCGGCAGCGGACATACCCGCTCCGAAGGTTTCGACAACGGGGTGGTGACCGACATGTACGCGTTGCCCACGGCGATTCGTCAGGCGGTTCGCCGGGCCGAGGAAATGGCCGACGGTCGGATCACCCAGGTCATCGCGACCTTGCCCTGCGCCCGGCCGACCTCTGCGCACCGGGAACTACCACCGTTTCAGGTCAACGGGGGGCGGATCTCCGAGCAGAGTTTCAGCGAGATGCGGCTGGATGATCCCAATGACGACGATTCTGGTGCCAACAAGCTCGTCCACGCGCTGCCGGTCAGCTACGAACTTGACGGCAGCCGGGTGGCCGACCCTGTCGATATGGTCGGCAGCCTCCTACGGATAAACGTGCATCTCGTGCACGCCGAACGATCGGTCGGCTGGAACTTGGAGACCTGTCTGGCCGACGCCCAGATCGAGGTCAAGGCTTTGGTGTTTCCTGCGCTGGCTGCCGGTCTGGCGGTCATGACGGAGGAGGAACGCCGCATTGGCTCCGTGGTGGTCGACATTGGCGCCAGCCGCACGTCACTCGGGATCTTCCATGACAACGCAATGGTCTACACGTGGGCTTGCGCCGGCGGGGGGGACTACTTCACCCGTGACCTCGCGCGCGGACTTGGTGTGTCCCTTCAGGAAGCGACGCGGATCAAGAAGTTTCACGCGTCGACGGTTCTGGGAGACGGGCTTGGACCCGTGTCGGTCCAGCCGCATGAAGCGGATACCGAGGACGAGCGGGTAGAAATCCCTGCGGAGGCCGTGAATCAGATCGTCGCGTCCCGAGCCAAGGCTATGTTCGAGGAGCTCGCAGACGTGCTTGCTGGCAGCGGCTTCCCGCAAGAAATGGGCGGCGTCGTCGTGCTGACCGGCGGCGGCAGCCAGGTCCGCGGGCTCGCTGACGCCGCCAGCAAGGTGCTCGGGCGGCGGGTGCGCCTCGGTCGGCCCGAGGGCGTACCGGGTCTGCCGGATGCGCTTCGCAAGCCTGAATTCGCTGTGCTCGTGGGTCTCCTTCGATACGCCGAGGATCCCCCCCGCGAGTTTCTTTCCCGAGCGTTACCACCCAGGGCCGGCGGCCTTCGCGCCGCGTTCCGCTGGCTCCAAGAGAATTTCTAACCAAGCGCGGACGTAGTGTCCGAGTGCATACGGAGATCACCATGCCAATCAGTCTCAGTGTCCCCGAGGACCTTGACTTTAAGCCGAGGATCACGGTCGTCGGTGTAGGCGGCGGCGGATGCAACGCCGTCGATCACATGATCGAAAGCAAGCTTGAAGGTGTGTCGTTCGTGGCGTGTAACACCGATCTTCAGGCCCTCCGGCGTTCCACTTGTCCGGTTCGAGTCCGCCTTGGCTTGGACAGCACGCAGGGTCTCGGGGCCGGATCCAATCCGGTCATCGGCCGTGAAGCGGCTGAAGAGTCCCTGGACGAGGTGATGGACGCGATCGGCGATACGCACATGCTGTTCATCGTGGCCGGCTTTGGCGGTGGCACCGGCACCGGGGCTGTCCCCGTGATCGCCCGGGCCGCCCATGAGCGGGGCATCCTGACCGTAGCCGTCGTGACGACGCCGTTCACGTTTGAGGCGGTCAACCGGACGGAAGTAGCCCAGGCGGGCTTGCAGGACCTGCGCAATGCCATCGATACATTTGTGGTGATTGCGAACCAGAAATTGTTCGACGTGCAGACCGACGGGATGAGTCTCTTGGACTCGTTCAGACTGGTTGACAACGTCCTCTACGACGGGGTCAGGGGAATTACCGACCTTCTCATGTGTCCTGGCCTGATCAACCTGGACTTCGCGGACGTCCGCTCGGCCATGAAAGACGCCGGCGCGGCCCTCATGGGTACCGGCGAGGCTACCGGCGAGGACAGGATCGAAGAGGCAACTAACGCGGCCATCAGCAATCCGCTTCTCAGCTACCAAGGACTGGAGATGGATCAGGCGACAAACTTGCTGGTGAACATCACGAGCAGCGCCAACGTGAGCCTCACTCAGACTGAACGGATCATGGAGATCATCCGCGGACGGACCCATGAGCGTGTCAATCTCAAGGTAGGGGTGGCCATCGACGACAACATGGGCGATACGATCCGGGTATCAGTTGTCATGGCCGGGCTCGACCGGGAGCACGGATCGGGCCTCGAAGCGTCTCCGCCACGGATCTTGGGACATCCCGAGAAATCATCGAAGCCCTCCAAGTCGGAGCCGCACGACGGCGAAGAGGCCCCGGCGCGTCAGGGACGCCTCGAAGTCCCGGGAGTGTTCGGGCATCCGTCGGCGCACTCCGACGGCCCCGGGTCACGCCAGACTTTCAACGACGCGGCGGGCTCGAGAGCGGACTCGAACGGCCTAGACCCGGCGGGTCCGTCGGTGACGCCGTGTTCGGAATCGGTCGGCGATGGCTTCGGCGGCGGGGAAACCATGGAGCAGCGATCGACGGACCATGGCGGCAGCGTCACACAGGCCGCCGACCGCGGTCGGGACGGTCAGCGGGCGGCCGGGGTCGCCGGGAGCGAAACCGGCGTATCGCGCGCAGAACCGTCGACAGCTTCCATGGGGAACGGCGTCGGTCAGCGGGCCGCCGAGGTGGCGGAACTGGAGCCGGACCGTCCAAGATCTGCCCGTCGCGCCCGGAAGCCGCACAGTGAGCAGGGTGGCGGGCTGGACGGCTCCTTGGCCGAACCCAACCAACCTGCGCCGCGGGTCGCCGGTCGAGACGAGCCGATCCAGGACTCGCTGCCGGGAAACGGGCAACGGGCTGCTGTCGGGCGAGAGCGGATGCACACGACGCAGGATCCGGAAAGCAACGGTCTGGGCCTGGGAAGCACGCCTGCTTCCGACCGGATGGCGGGAGCAACGGTAGCCCGCGGCTCCGTCGCCACGCCACAATTGCGTCCGGCGGTGCACTTTGACTCGGAGACGGGTCAGGCTTCATCGTCCTGGACGAAACTGTTCGGCTTTCTCCCGGTTCGCCGGAAGTCCGGAAAAGGTCGTCAAGAACCTTCCCTGCAGCTTCATGCGCCGGGAGCGCGGGAGCCCGCTTCCAGCAACGCACGTTCGCCCGTTTCCAACGTCACGTCCGGGCGTGATTCGAGTGTAGGCTCGGGGCCGTCCTGGGCAGGACGGGAAACTGTCAGCGCACGTGCCGTACTGGGAATCGATCCTCGGCAGATTCCGAGTTTTCGGAAGTAGCGTCGGGGCTGAGCACGGACGGATACCGTCCGCGGCCAAGGTGAGACAGGGCCTGGTGACCGTGCCGGTGGTATTACCACCCGCCCGAGGTCACGCACGACCACCAAAGTGAAGAAAAAAGGCACCAGACCTCGCGAGGTTAACCAGGGCGATAGCAAACAGAAACACTA
>VXPW01000022.1:0-26615 GCA_009839325.1 Rhodospirillales bacterium | reverse complement strand
ACGTGTATTCTGGTTCCTCTGCTCCTTTTTTTTTAAACTCCTCGGGTTGCGCGTGCGCTTGGTCTCTGTGCTGTGGGTATTACCACCGGCACGAGGTCACTCCGGACGACCAAGGTGTCGTAAATGGGCACCTGCCTGCTGGAGGTTCTCGAGGGAGTTCGCAAACGAAAACCGTTCGAGTCGGCCTTCACACCGGAAATCCGCTCCTTCGGCATCGATCCCGATCAGCGTCCATTCGGTTGGCGAACCCGGGGACCCCGGAAGGGTCCAGGGCTGATGATCGGCATTGAGGGCTTCCAGCAACTGCGGTTCGTCTTCGGCGTATCCGGCATGGTCGGGAACGATCATGTCTTCAGCACCTAACCAGTGGATTGTGCCGAAACCGCCGATCAGGTGCGCGGCCTCGACCTGGACGCGATAGAGCTTGAAGTCCGCCAGTTCCGCGTAGCGGCGCGCATGCGGGTAACGCCGCAGGAACCGTTCGCCGACGGTTCGCTCCGGTTCCGCGATCGCCGTTCCCATTACGCTTACACGGTTTCCCGACAGCGGCTCGATGCCGCCGTCGTCGGCATCGTACAACACGGCGATCCTGGGGTCGGCGGCAAGGTTCTGCGTGTGTACCGCGAGATCGGATAGTAGGAGGAGCGGCTCTCCCTCCATGGTGCTGGCAGCGAGGGCGAGCGAACTGTGCGGTCGCATCCGATCCGCCGCCAGGGACGTCGCCAACGCTACCTTCGAAGCTGACCGCACAAGGCGTCGAGCAAGCTGTCCAGGTGCGCTGGCTAGGGGTTCTGTCATGGCCGCATGGCCGAATTCCGGAGGAGCGGGCGAGGAGGAGATGTGGTCGGCAGCAACTCCGACGGGCCGCTTGCCTGGCGAAGGGTTTCGCGACCACGAAGTGCACGAGGTCGCAGCCAGCGGGCGTGAACGATACCACCAACGCATCCGATACAGGTCCTGCGGCGAGTAACCCAGCGGCAGCGCCCTGAGCGAAGGGCGCGGGCGGGCGCCGTTCCCGTTGGCCTCCAGGGGCGGTGGCCTTAGGCGGGAAGGCGTCGGCTGCCCCCGGAGCGGGGCGCAGCGCCAGACTTGTGTTTCCGAAGAGTTTGTTCAATGTGAGCCGCGCCGGTTGGTGATTTGCCGTGCAGCGCCAAGGAGGTTCCCGTGATCTTTAAGCCTGAAATGGCGAAAGCATGCGTATTCGATATGTTCGGAACGCTGTTCAACGTTCACTCCTGCGTGGCTGCATGCCAGGAACATTTTGGGCCGGAGGGGACCGAATTCAGCGCCCAATGGCGGCGACGGCAGTTGGAGTACTCGTGGCTGCGGGCTGGGATGAAGCGCTACGTGCCGTTCTGGCAGCTGACGCGGGATGCGCTGGACGTGACCCTCCGGGAGTTCGGCCGGGCTGCGGACTTGGAACTTCGGAGCCGGCTTCTGGAGACATATTTGTGCATTGAGCCGTATCCGGATTCGGGGCCGGCACTGACTGCCCTCGGGAAACTGGGCGTACGGGCGACAGTGCTTACCAATGGAAGTCGCGACATGACCGAGAGCGCGCTGACCTCATCCGGCCTGAGAGACCGGATCGAGGAGGTCATGAGTGCTGACGATGTCCGCACATTCAAACCAGATCCAGCGATGTATGCGATGGCGCCGGAGGTTCTCGGAGTAGAGCCGCACGAGATCGTCTTCATCTCGGCGCATCCGTGGGACTTGGCGGGAGCGACGCTCGCCCGGTTCCAAACACTCTGGGTCAACCGGACGGAAGAAACGCAGCCGGAACTGCTGGGCTTCGGGCCACATCTCGCGATTGGCAGCCTCTCGGAACTGCCCGGCAAGTTTTCGTCAGGTCAGCGTTGAGCCTGCGGGCTGGCCACTTTCGGGCGCGGTGTGGCAGTGGTCGCACGTCTGTCGTCGAACCGGACCAGTTGATGAACGAGGGTTCACCGACAGGTCCGGGTATGCCAGCGGCGGGATCAGACGCGAGTATCCAGGCTGACGGGTGCCCGGGCTCGGTGCTTCGGCAGGCGACCTCTCCGGGTGGCGGGGAAACGATCGGTGAAGCAGGAACACGGGCCGGCAGCGCCTTGCCAGGTGATTCCGGGCGAACGGGCGTCGTGTCATGGCGCCCGCATATCAGCGATGATTGGCCTTGCACACCGAATTTCTGAGCCGCTGATTGCCGCGATGGGCCCCGGTTGAACCACGGACGTTTTGGACTGTCCCCGCCGAGGCTAGGAGGGTCTGCTGGCGCCGGGCGGCGGTCGTGTTCAACGATCTGCTCTTCCGGGGGGCAGCCAGTCAACCTCTGGGTACAGCCTCTTGCAATGGCACCTTGACACGCTAGCGTCGAATGAGCTGACCCCCGAGCCAGTGTGCAAGGTGCGGTTCCGTGTAACGATCGTTTGACAACCAGATGGGAGCGCGGCGATGCGAGCTGAGCTCGAGGATCTCGTGCGTGAAATTCATACCTCCCTGGCGCTGCTCGGGAGGCATCTTTGACAAGGATGAGGCTGAGGCCCGCCTGGCAGAGTTGAACGCTGCGGCTGAAGCCGGGACATTGTGGGACGAACCCGACTACGCCCGTCGCGTGATGCGGCAGCGGGCCAGCTTGGAAGCGCAACTGAAGGCGTTGACCGGCCTCGAGCTGGAATTGTCGGATACCGTAGAACTGCTGCAACTCGCCGAGACAGAGGAAGACGAAAGCGCGGTATCCGACGCGGAGCAGGACCTCCGGAAGCTGGCCGCCGAAGCACAACGTCGTGCGACCGAGGCGTTGCTGTCCGGCGAAGCGGACAGCAACGACTGTTTCCTGGAGATCCATGCTGGAGCAGGCGGCACCGAGAGCCAGGACTGGGCGGAGATGATGCTCAGGATGTACTTGCGCTGGGCAGTGCGCCATGAGTGTGGCACGGAGGAGCTGTCCCGGACCGACGGCGAGGAAGCTGGCCTGAAATCAGTGACGGTCCGGGTTAGCGGTGCGGACGCCTACGGTTGGCTGAAGACCGAGAGCGGAGTCCATCGTCTGGTCCGGATTTCGCCGTTTGACGCTCAGGGGCGCCGCCACACAAGCTTTGCGAGCGTCTGGATTTATCCGGTGGTCGACGAAGACATCGAAGTCGAAGTGGAGGACAAGGACTTGAAGGTGGACACCTATCGCGCGTCCGGCGCTGGCGGCCAGCACGTCAACAAGTCCGATTCCGCGGTGCGGATCACCCACAAGCCGACCGGGATCGTGGTGCAGTGCCAAAGTCAACGATCACAGCATCAGAACCGCGCGACCGCGCTGCGGATGCTCAAGGCGCGCCTCTTCGAACTGGAGCTGCAAAAGCGTGAAGAGGAACGTCAGGCGATGGAAGCGGGGAAGACAGAGATCGGCTGGGGGCACCAGATCCGATCATACGTGCTGCAGCCACACCAGATGGTCAAGGATCTCCGAACCGGGGTTCAGACGAGCGACCCGCAGGCAGTGCTGGACGGAGACCTGGACGCGTTCCTGTCCGCGGCGCTTGCCGCTCGTCTGGGAGGACAGGGCGCCGCGGAGACTTAGGCCCTAGTGGGCTGGTACCGCAGCGTTCGACCAACGGCCGCAGGCTTGCGACGCCGGGCGGCACTGGCCGCGACGGTGTGGAATCGTGTGGCAAGGCAGGCTCCGCTTCTCCAGCATGGGAGAGGCGATGAGGCTTGCTCAGGAGCCGGCTTTCCCCAATCGCTCGAGGGCGGTGGCGAGAACGGCTTCGACGTGACCGGTGACCTTGACCTTTCGCCAGGCCTGCGCGATGCGACCGGTCGGATCGACGAGAAACGTCGAGCGTTCGATCCCCATGTACTTCCGCCCGTACATGCTTTTCTCGACCCAGACACCGAACGCCTCACAAGCGGCCCCATCCTCATCAGAGGCCAGCACGACGCCAAGTTCATGCTTGTCACGAAACTTCTCGTGCTTCGCCAGCGAATCCTTTGATACCCCGATCACCGTGACGCCAAGAGCGTCGAAGGCCGAACCATGCTCGGTGAACGAAATGGCTTCCTTCGTGCACCCGGGGGTGTCATCCTTCGGGTAGAAGTAAACGACGTAGGCACGGCCTGCGAGGGTGGAATCCGACACGCGATCACCGAGCGTCGGAAGATCGAAAGCGGGGACCGGATCTCCGGTACTGGGCGAACGGTTAGGCATTTCGGCTTTGGTCACGATTCTGGTGGGAATCCTGGGGCGCAAGAGCAGGGTCGCGCGGCGCACAGGATCAGCACCAGAAAGTATAGGGGCTTATACCGAATAGTTGACAGGTCTGCATGGACGCCGTTTCGGCTCCCTTCTTGTTCCGTTTGTACGGAACGGTCGGCGTCAGGGACTGGCGCCACAGCGCAGCGGGGAGTGTTCGGTTCGGCCAAATCCAGTGACCCGCAAACGGACCGAAAGCTGGCGACGTGAACTTGTCAACTATTCGACGAAAGTCCCAAAGTACAGCGAGGCGGTCCGGCGTACGGCAGGTCGTGTTGGGAGTCCGTCGGAGAGCGGTGTCCCGCCAAACGGGGTGGCGGCGGGCCGAAGTTGGCCGCGGCCGCCCCGCCGCCTCAGGCTGTCGCGTTGTTGATGTGCGCCTGCGTCATGGCGCTGACGTTTGCCCGGGCTCCGAGGAGCGCGTCCATCAAGTCGTCGCCACGGTCGAAACCGGTCGCCTGACTGATCCGTTCCACCAGCGCCGGCTGCAAAACCGCCGGGTCCGTGCGGCTGCCTACCATGATCCGCAGCATGGTCTGGACAGCCTGGTACAGATGCGCAGTCTCGGACAGCCGACGTTGGTCTGTTGCCGGCAATACTCCGACCGTCCCGAGGGTTCCGATCACTTCCTCGGTTGACCCCCGGATGGCGCGGCCGAACCGCTGAGCCGATGTCACCGCGAGGAACTGCACCAGCAATTCTAGGTCGAGCAGGCCGCCGGGAGAGTGTTTCACGTCGAACGGGCCCGATGGCCGATGGGTGTCCTTAATCTTGGTACGGAGTGTCAGGAGGTCGGCGGCCAGGGCGTCGAACTCGCCCTCGGCCGTAAGCGTCCGGTCAATGATGGCGTTGAGCGTGTCGACGGTTTCAGGCGCACCGGCAATGACTCGACTACGGACCAGCGCCAGCTTCTCGACCGGCCAGGCGTCCTTTGCCAGATACGTTTCATATCCGCTGAGCGCCGATGCAAGGGGACCGGCACGGCCGTGCGGTCGCAAGAGGAGATCGAACTCCCAGAGTCGTCCGGCGACCGTATGCGCGGTGAATCCGGTGATGAGGCGATTGGCAAAGCGCGTGAAGTACACCGACGCCGCCAGCGGGGCCGAGCCATCGGACTGGGCGCTGACGCCGGAAGCGTCGTAGAAAAAGATTCCGTCGAGGTCGGATCCGGGCAGCAACGTGCGCCCGCCCAGCTTCCCCAGGGCCAGAAACGCGGCTCCGCCGCCAGGTACGCGCCCGTGTTTGGGTTCGAATTCTTGGGCAACTCGGTCCATCAGGCGTCGGATGGCGATATCGGCAACATGCGTCAGTGCGACCGCGGCGTCTCCGGACGTCTCAACGCCGCACAGGAGCTTCAGGGCAACGGCAAAGCGCAGTTCACCGGCCCAGCGGCGGAATGCGTCAAGGTCATCCTGGTAATCTCCGAGCCCCAGGCCAAGCTCGACGTCCAGGGCGGCTTCGATCGCCGCCGGTCCCGGGAGTGGTGCCTCGAGCGGGGTCTCCAGCAATTGATCCAGCAGCCTCGGATTCGCCGTGAGGGATTGTCCCAATTCCGGCGCCGAGCCCATGATTTCCACGACCACGGCCATCAGCGACGGGTAGTTGGCAAACATGGACAGCAGTTCGACGCCGGCATTGAGGCTTTCGAGAAACCGCGCGAACCCGGCAAACGCCACCTCGGGGTCCGGTGCTTCGCCGATCGCGCCGAGCATGCGCGGCGTGATCTCGGTCAACAGGGCGCGTCCACGCTCCGAGCGAGTCGCGGGGATCCGGCCGCGATGCCAGTCGGCGACTTGTGCGATCACTCTCTCGGGATTCCGGAAACCCATGCGGGTCAACGTGGCGACGGTTGCGGGGTCAGGGTCGACACCGGTGAAGACGAGGCTTCCGAATGGATGGACGAGACTTTCATCCGCCGCGTCGCTTGCTGCCGTAAGGGTCTGGACCGCCGTGACGTGCCCGGCCAGCTCAGCATCAAACTCGGCCAGATTGGCGTGGCCCAGGAACGATGCGAGGCGCGACCGATCGGTTTCATTTTCCGGCACCACATGGGTTTGTTCATCTCGGATCATCTGCAGTCGGTTTTCGACCTTGCGCAGGTACCGGTAGTGGGCAATGAGCTCGTCTGCGACCGTCTCTTTCATCCGGCCCGCCGCTGCAAGCGCCCGCAGGCCTTCAGCAGTACCGCCGCGGCGGAGCGCCCGGTTGCGCCCGCCCCAAACCAGTTGCTCGGTCTGCAGGTGGAACTCGATGGTGCGAATGCCGCCGCCGCCAAATTTCAGGTGAAATCCGGCCGGGCTGAAGTCACTATCGCCGCGACTGGTCTGGCGCAGCATCGCCTGGATGTCCCTGACGGCGCTGAAGTCAAGACTCCGTCGCCACACGAATGGCGCGATGCAACGAAGAAACCGCTCACCGGCCTCGCAGTCGCCTGCGATGGGTCGAGCACGAATAAACACCGCTCGCTCCCAGTTCTGGGCAAGCCCGGAGTAGTAGAGCTCCGCTGACTCCATGGAGACGGCAAGGGGCGTCGAGCCTGGATCTGGGCGTAGCCGGAGGTCCATCCGAAAGAGGTAACCATCGGCGGTACGCTCCTGAAACAGGTTCACGAGGCGTTGCGTGAGACGGGTGAAGTGCCGGGAAGCGCGGCCGTCGCGGGCGGCGGCCGGAAAAGCGGGACTTTGCTGGTCGTAAAAGATCGCCAGATCGACGTCACTTGAGTAGTTCAGTTCCCTGGCCCCGAGCTTTCCGAGCGCGATGATCGCGTATCCGGATTGAGCGGCTTCGGGCCCCAGCAGGTGGAACGACGCGAGGTGCAACAAGTCGCCGGCGAACGCGCTCCACTCTTCCAGCACACGCGGGACGCTCCACGCGCCGCTGATGTCGGCAAGCGCTACTGCAAGCGCCACTCGGCGTCGCACGATCCGCAAGTGCTTGGCGACGTCCGGGGTCTCCATGGCGACGACGGTTTGCGATTCAGGGAGATCGTGACGGGCTGCCGCAACAGCTCCATCGGCGCCGTCGGCGACAAAGGCTTCGATGATTCCCGGTTCAACAACGGCACTGTCACTCAGGAACGGACTGTGACCAAACACTCGGTTGAGCAGGTCGGCCCCCTCGCTGCCCAGTGCCGACCGTGTCGGGTGGCCGGCTTCAGACCACTTCTTCCAGTACAAGTCCTGCTGGTGCTGATCCCCGCTCCAAAATCCCGCCGCCATTCGAGATCGGCCCTGCATTAGACTAGTCCTGGACGCGGCAGCCCGTACGCGGTCTGCGTTCGGTTGGAATCGTGGGCCGTGGCATAGCGGCCATGGCGGATACAGGCAATTCGTACACTGCGAGAGATTGCGTCACCGTGTTCGGTCTTGTGTGGATGATAGTTGACCGGAGAACTCTAGCGTGACGGCTTCCAGTCCAAGGCCAGGGGCCGGGTATCGGGATCGGCGCCACCGGCCCCGGTTGATTCGGGCGGCAATATTGGTCGGAATTATAGTGGTTTGTCTGTCGACTGCAGGAATCTGGCGGTTGACCTTGGGCCCGGTGGCCGTGCCCTTCCTTTCAGCCTATCTCGCGAGCCAGCTGGACCACGCCGACCTACCGGTTGAGGCGCGCTGGGACGCTGCGGCAATCCACTGGCCATTCATGGCCCCTTGGTTGTACGTGCGTTTCTCCGATTTTCGTGCCAGCGATGCGCTGACAGCAGAGGGAATTGGCATACGGGTTCCCTTGCGCGATCTGGTCAGAGGCCAACCATCGGTGGCCGGTGTGGTGCTCTACGCCCCCACTGTGGTGTTGAAGCAGGGTGAGGGCGACGGCTTCAGCTTCGGCGACGGTGCGGCTCAGTCTGGTTCCGAATCTCCTTTGGCCGCGGTCGCTTCGGGAACCATGATCGAGGTGTTGGACGGGACGATCACGTTGGAGCTGCGCCGCTCCCCGGCCGCGCTCCAGGTTGTCGACATCCAGGCGAGTGTGACGGAGGTTGACGGGCAGGTCGTGTTCGACGGAACCGGATTGGCGTCCCTTCCGGCGCATCCAGCAGTTCCGTTGGGGTTGGCCGCGCAGTTCTCGCCCGACCAAGGAGAAATCTCGGCCGAACTCGCCTTCCGCGGGGTCGAACCGATGGCCATCGTGGAACTGGCTGGCCTCAGTGCGCCGCAGGCAATGCTGCAGGTACCCTTGAGCGGCTCGGTTGCCGTAACCGGACCGCTCGAAGCGGCGGTCCTGAGGCTGACCGCCACGGGAGCGGGCGGTCACCTGCAGCTCCCTGACGCCCGGACCGACGCAGGGAGAGCCGCTGTCCCGATCAGTTCGATGGAGGTAAGTCTCGAATACGCCGTGGAGAGCAGCGCGCTCGGCCTCACGGAATTGGCCTTGACGGGTCCAGTCGGCGACCTGCGTATTGAGGGCAGCTTTCAGGACCCTCCTGCGGGACCATCGGAAATCCATGCCAACTTTGCCGGCAGCTTGCCCATCGATGATCTGGTGGCTTGGCTTGGACCGGCGCTCGACCCTTCGACTGAATCCTGGGCACGGAGGCGCATCGACGGCGGAAACCTGACGAACCTCACGTTAGCCGCGGACTTTCCCGACGGGTTTGCCGCGGGCAGCCGCCTTGACATCAGCGGTGTGGTTCGGGAGACGGCCGTCAACTGGGAGGAAGGAGAGCCGACGCTCGACCTGGCTGTCGTGGACCTGGACCTGGCGGGACCTGAGCTGACCGTGGTCGCCCCCACCGCGACGGTCGGGGCAGCGACGCTCGACGATCTGCGGCTGCACAGCGCCGACCTGTTCACCGAATCCGGTGCGGCGGAGCTGACCGCACGGTTGTCGGGTGACTCCGGTTCTCTCCTGCAGCAAATCGGGCTGGATCGAGGTCCCGCCGCAGAGCCGATGCTGCGGGGTCCTCTTCGGGACGCCGAGTTGCGTGTGCGGATCCCGTTCGCGAGCGACAGCGAGGCGGAGGTCACGCTACGCGGAGAGTTTCAGGACATCCGGGTCGATCCGACGTCTTTTCCGGCCGGTTACTCGGAGTTCGACCTTCACGGGCTTGCGGGAACGTGGACCTACGGTTCCGGCGGCATCGACGTCCAGTTCGCGGGAAACCTCGGCGAGTCCGTCCTAATCGATGACGCAGTGCTCACGGCCTCGGGCCCGGAAGCATCGTCGTTTCGGATCGCCGCGACCCTGCACGGATCACTCGCCGACCTCATCGGGCTTGGGGTGAAGGCGCAAGGTGGAGGCCGTCCGCCACCTGGCGTTGACGGGCTGGCCGGGACGGCACGAATTCGTGTCGTCATGGATGTCCCGCGTCAAGAGGGCGTCGGTCCAGGCATTCGGCGGCTGGAGGGCGTGTTTGCTGTTCCGTCGTTCACGGCCGGAGGCTTCGAGTCCGGACCTTGGGAAGGCCACGAGTTTGGGGACGTGACGGGATCCGTGGCGCTGCAGGGTGAAACTCTCGCTGTGTCCGGCGCTGCCGCTCTTGCCGATTCGGAACTGTCATTCACCTGGCGATCTCCCCTTCCTGATGTTCCCGGTGATCAGGAGCTGACCGTTCGGGGTTTGCTGTGGCCTGAGGCCCGCGATGCCCTCGGAATCCAGTTCGCCGACGTGGATGGCCCGCTCGATCTCGCCGGGAGCGCGCTGCGCCGCCCGGAATCGGGGAGGTGGGAAGTGGATATCGAGGCCGGATTGTCCGCTGCCGAGGTGACGATCCCGGCTCTCGATTGGACCAAGCCGGCACATGCGCCTTTGCATGCCAGGGTCAGAGGCCCGCTCGCCGAGGGAGAGCCTTTGCGGCTCCAACTGGTGGGCGGCGGGACGGACGTGGACGGCCGCATTTGGTTCGTGGATGGAGCACTGGACCGGCTTGTGTTCGCGCGGCTGCGGATCGGCGAACACCGACTGACCGGTACTGTTGCACAAGGCACGGACGGGTACCTCGGAGCGGTGCTGCAGGGCGACCAGGCCGATCTCCGCCCGTTCCTCTCGGCCGATTCCGAAACATTGGCCAGGCCGGAACCACTGCGGCTTCGCGTGGACTCCCGGTCTGCCCGCACCATGGCGCCTGCACTTGCAGGCCCGCTGGCGTTCACGATGGAGGTCGACGAGCACGGCGTTCAGGAATTACGCCTGGCGCTCGGGCTTCCGGACGAGGAGCGGATGGAGCTGCGGGGCATCGGAAACGAGGGCGCCCTGGAACTGGAGCTCACCGGCACAAACGCGCGCTCGATGGCTGATGCCTTCGGATTGGGCGTGGCCGCAAACGACGGGGCGGTGCGGATCGAGGCCATCCGGAAGGACGGCCGGATCACCGGAACGGTCCAGGTCGGCGAGTTCACCATGCTGGATGCGCCGGTGTTCCTGCAGCTGCTGCAGACAGTCACGGTACTCGGCCTGCTCGAGCAAATTGCCGGCGGCGGCGGCGTAGCCTTCTCCAGTTTTGATGCAGATTTCTCGTTTTCGGATGGCGTGATCGACATTCGCGACGGCATCGCCCAGGGCTTGACCCTGGGCGTCACGGTAGAAGGCGCCATTGACACCCGGAACCGGCTTCTTGACCTTCGAGGCGCGCTGATTCCGGCCTACGCCGTCAACCTTCTTCTTACGCGAGTTCCGGTCATTGATCAGCTGATAACGGGTACGGACTCCATGGGCGTACTCGCTGCTGACTATGCCGTGACCGGTCCGGCTGCAGAGCCTGAAATTGCGGTAAGCCCGCTGCAATTCCTGATGCCGGGGGTTCTACGCAATGTGCTGCAAGGGTTTGGGGACGCCCCAGGGTCTCCGCCGTCACCGGACGAGTAGGCGTCTGGAGCTCAGCGACTTCGCGACCCTGCGCTCAATTCGCATCGCGTGTTCGGACGGGCCGGAGCACGGCGTGCCGTTTCCGCCCGGCCGACAAGCGCACCTCTCCGTTGACCAAATCGGCTGGACCCAGTGTCCGGTTTTCGTCGATCACCTTCACATCGTTGACGCGCGCACCGCCTCCGCGAATCAACCGTCGCGCCTCGCCATTTGTCGAGGCGAGTACCGAATCGCGCGCAAAGACCTTGACGACCGACATTCCGGCGTCGAATTCCTTTGCGGGTACCAGGATCGTGGGCAGCGCTTCGCCGGTGCCGCCCTGCTCAAACGTGGCCTGGGCGGTCGCTTCCGCCCGCTCCGCTTCCCGGTCGCCATGGGCGAGCCGGGTAGCTTCATTGGCCAGCCGGATCTTGGCGACGTTGGCCTCTTGGCCGCGAAGTTCTTCCAGCCGATGAATTTCGTCGAGAGGAAGCTCGGTAAAGAGCCTGAGGAAGCGGCCGATGTCGGCGTCGGCCGCGTTGCGCCAGAACTGCCAGTAGTCGTAGGGACTTCGCATTGAGGCATTGAGCCACACGGCGCCGCGAGCCGTTTTTCCCATTTTTTCCCCGCTCGCCGTTGTGACAAGGGGAGACGTCAGGCCGAACAGCGGGGGCAGCGTGTAGCCCGCACCATCCAGACGGCGAGCCAGCTCGACGCCGTTCACGATATTGCCCCACTGGTCTGATCCGCCCATCTGCAGGACGCATCCCTCGCGGTGCGCCAGCTCCGTAAAGTCGAAGGCCTGCAGGATCATGTAGTTGAACTCCAGGAAACTCAGAGGCTGCTCGCGCTCAAGTCGGAGACGCACCGAATCGAAGGTCAGCATGCGGTTTACGGAGAAGTGTCGTCCGACGGTGCGGAGGAAATCGACATACTTGAGGTCGCCGAGCCAGTCCTGATTGTCGACCATGATGGCGTCCGTAGGACCATCCCCGAAGGTGAGAAAACGTTCGAAGACACTCTGAATCCCGGCCGCGTTTGCTGCAATGGTCTCGTCGTCAAGAAGTCGCCTGGACTCATCCTTTCCCGAAGGGTCTCCGACGCGGGTCGTGCCGCCGCCGATCAGCACGATCGGTCGATGTCCTGATCGCTGGAGATGCCGGAGCAGCATGACCTGTAGCAAACTGCCGACATGCAGGCCCGGTGCGGTGCAGTCGAATCCGATGTAGGCGCTGACCGGCGGGTGGTCGGCAAGCAGATGGTCCAGCCCCTCAAAGTCGGTGCACTGGTGCACGTAGCCCCGCTCGGTCGCTAGTTGCAAGAAGGGGGATCGAAAGTCGGTCATGAGGCGGCTATAGCGGGTGCTGCATCGAGGACCGGGGAAAGTACCATGGACGCGTTGAGATCGGGGCAAACATGGCGATGCAGACCGCAATCGGGCTGATGAGCGGTACTTCGCTCGACGGGGTCGATGCGGCCCTCATTCGGACGGACGGCCGAAACCGGGTGACGCTTGGGCCGGCGCTTACACAATCGTACGAGGATGCTTTCGAGGGCTTGGCGGCGAGGAAGCTGGCGGAACCGCCAATCGTTCGCAGGCTTACCGACCGCCATGTCGCCGCCGTGCACGAGCTGCTGCGGCGAACAGACTTGAGTCCCGCTGACGTGCACGTCATCGGGTTCCCCGGGCAAACGGTTGCCCACGCTCCGGGCGAGGGCTGGACCTGGCAGGTCGGTGACGCCAGGCGGCTGGCCACGGCTACGGGAATCCGCGTGGTGACCGACTTCCGTAGTCGCGACGTGGCGCATGGCGGCGAGGGAGCGCCGCTCGTTCCACTGTTTCATGAGGCACTGACCAGCTCGATGGCCCGGCCGCTATCGGTGCTCAATCTGGGAGGCGTGGCGAACGTCACTTGGCTAGGCCGTGACGGAGCACTGTCCGCGTTCGATACCGGACCCGGTTGCGCCCCCATCGACGATCACGCACGGCGTACGCTTGGAACCGCATTCGATCGAGACGGCCGGCTGGCTGCGGCGGGGACCGTGCGAGAAGAGGTCCTGGAAGAGCTGTTGACCGACCCGTACTTTCACTGCCCGCCTCCGAAATCGCTTGATCGCGATCACTTCGCTGACCGTTGTGCGTGGATCGGCCGGGCCCGTTCACCTGCAGACGGGGCAGCGCTGCTGACCGCATTCTGTGCCGCGTCCGTGGCCCGCGCCCAGGTGTGGATGCCCGAGCGGCCGGCGATGTGGTTGGTGACTGGCGGCGGCAGACGCAATCCAGTGCTGATGCGCGAACTTCGGCACAGGATCTCGACCACCGTCGAAGTCGTGGAAAGTGTTGGTTTCGATGGCGATGCTCTGGAAGCGCAGGCGTTCGGCTGGCTCGCGGTACGTTCGCTGCTGGGGCTACCGCTGGCTGTCCCGGCGACCACCGGGGTCGCTCGGCCCATGAGTGGCGGGGTTCTCGTTCATCCCACACATCCGTGACTAGTTCGGAGGCCGAACCTGTCCCGACACGTACCGCACCACGCTCTGCGCGAGCACGTCCAGCCGGCCTTCAAAGAAATGATCGGCACCGGGGATCATCTGATAGGTAATCGAGACGTTCTTCTGAACTTCCATCTCCTTCGCCAGCTTGGCCACTGCCGCCTCTTGCACAATGGTGTCTTGGTCTCCCTGAAGGACAATGCCCGAGCTCGGGCACGGAGCCAGGAAGTTGAAGTCGTACCGGTCCACCGGCGGGGCGACGGAGACAAATCCGCCCAATTCTGGTCGCCGCATCAGCAAGTGGAAGGCGAGCCAGGCCCCGAAAGAAAAACCGCTTACCCAAACAATGCGGCTGTCCTCATGGGCCGCCTGGAGCCAATCCAAGGCCGCAGCAGAATCCACGAGTTCGCCTTCCCCATTGTCGTAGGCTCCCTCGCTTCGACCAACCCCCCGGAAATTGAAGCGGAGTACCGAGAAGCCCAAATGTGCAAAAGAGTGAAACAAGGCATAGACGACCTTGTTGTTCATGGTTCCGCCACCTTGCGGATCTGGATGCAATACCAGGGCGAGTGGGGGGCTTGACCCAACTCCGGCGTGGTACCGACCTTCCAAACGCCCGGCGGGCCCATTGATGATCACTTCGGGCATGGCGGCTCTTGTGGCGAATGAGGTCTCACGCGCGGAGAGCGTCTCCACGACGAGTTCGCGATATCCGGTGGATTTTCACGATTCTATATAAATCGGGCTGGTGTTCCAATATGTTCGGTCTCACAGGCTTGGCCAGAAGCCATGCCGCCGTGCGTCGCTTCTGTGATCACGCCTCCGGAGCATCCATGTTCACGGCACTGCGCGACGAGTTCAGGGCGATACGTACCCGGGACCCGGCGGCGCGGGGCGCACTGGAAATCGTACTTTGCTATCCGGGTCTTCACGCGGTCGCCGCGTACCGCCTGGCACACTGGATGTGGCGGCGCGGACTGAAGCTGTTTGCGCGATGGTTGATGCATCTCGCGCGGTGGCTCACGGGCATCGAGATTCACCCGGGAGCCTCCATCGGCAGGCGGTTCTTCGTTGATCACGGCATGGGCGTCGTCATTGGCGAGACTGCGGAGATCGGGGATGACTGCTTTCTCTACCAGGGAGTCACGCTGGGCGGCACGTCCCTCAAACCCGGCAAGCGGCACCCAACGCTTGATGACGGTGTGATAGTCGGGGCAGGCGCAAAAGTGCTTGGACCGATTACGCTCGGCAAGAACGCCCGCGTCGGGGCCAACGCCGTGGTGGTGCGCGATGTTCCCGCCGGGGCTACGGTCGTTGGCATACCGGCCCATGAGACCAGCAGGTCGGACCGGGAGCAACTGACGGCGTACGGCACGCCGCTCGACGTGCGGGATCCGAACGCGGTCGCAATGGAGCGCATGGCGGCTGAGATATCGGCGCTGCGCGATCGGTTGGCCGCCCTTGAAGAGCAGCCGGCGTCCGACAGCGACGAACCCGGCGACACGGGGGCCGCGGACCGCGGTTCCGGTAGCGGGAGCCGCTCCGGGAACTGAACCCGGACCAGCGATCGTCATGCCCCCTGCAGCACCTGAAAGGGGAGTGTATTTCGACTACAACGCTTCGGCGCCCCTCCTGGACATTGCCCGGGATGCGGTGATTGAGGCGATGGGATACACGGGCAATGCCTCATCGGTTCACGGCTGCGGACGCGCTACCCGCCGGCTGCTCGAAGACGCGCGCGCCGCAGTCGCGAGTTCGGTGTCGGCCGCCCCGCAGGAAGTCGTGTTCACTTCAGGTGCGACAGAGGCCAACGCGCTGGCCTGCGCCGGCCGCTCTCCAAGCCGGATCGCGGCCACGGCAATCGAGCACGACTCGGTTCTCGCGGCGGCCGCCCCCGGCCGGCGCATCCCGGTACTTTCTGATGGCACGGTTGACCTGAACCGGCTGAAGGTACTGTTGGAGGAGGAGCCCCGTCCGGAGCTGGTGGCCGTGATGCTGGCCAACAACGAGACCGGGGTGATCCAGCCCGTGACGGAAGCGGCATCACTTGCGCATGCCGCCGGGGTATCGGTCCACTGTGACGCAGTGCAGGGGTGGCGCCGTATGCCGTTCTCCATGGCCGGCCTGGGAGTCGACTCGTTGGCCCTGTCGGCACACAAGGCGGGTGGCCCCAAGGGGGTAGGGGCGCTGGTCGTCCGCAGCGGGATACTCCGCCAGGCATTGCTGCGTGGTGGTGGCCAGGAACGAGGCTGGCGCGCGGGGACCGAAAACATTGCGGCGGCAGCCGGATTTGGTGCCGTGGCCGCCGCCCGACCGCCAGCGTGGACGGCACTACAGGCAATGCGCGACAAACTTGAGCACGCGGTCTGCCAAGCCGTACCCAAGACTTGCGTCATTGCACGGGACAGCGACCGACTTCCAAATACCTCCATGCTCGCGCTGCCCGGTTGCGATGCCGAAGCCATCGTGATTCGATTGGACCTCGAAGGCATCGCCGTGAGTGCTGGCTCGGCCTGCTCCTCGGGCAAGGTCGGGCCGAGCCACGTGTTGGCGGCAATGGATCTTGCGCCGGATCTCCTGCACGGCGCGATCCGGGTCAGTTTCGGACCTGAGGTGACCGACACCGACCTGGATGCTTTTGTGTCCGCTTGGGGGCGGGCTGCGGCCGTTTGCGGGCGCCGGCCGGCCGGTTGAACGACGCCCGGCGGCCACCGCGACCGGCCCGTCGCGCCGGGGCGAAATTCCGCGTGCCGGCCACCAGTGCGGTGCGGCGTCAGGCCTGCGGATTGGTCGTTTGTCGCTGCGTACAAGACGATCCGTGCGCGCACTCCGACTAGTGCAATGGCGCGGTCATCGCGATTTGTCTGCAGTCAGCGTTCGCGCTCCTCCTTACGGGACTCGGCACGGGCCTGCACGATGTCGTTGGCGATTTTCCCGGTCAGTTCGTTCAGGTGGTCGAAGTCGGCGTGGTAGGTCCCGACTCCTTGGCTGAGCGAGCGAAGCTCGATGATCAGGTCATGCAGTTCCGACTGCGGCATGTGGGCCTGCAGCGAATCCCAGCCGTTCCAGCCTTCCTTGGGCTCGAAGCCGAGAATCTGGCCACGACGGACACTGATCAGGGCATGCACCTTGTTGGTGTACTCCGTCGGGACGTCGATCGTCACTTTGGCAATGGGCTCCAGCAGCACGGGCGAGCATTTCGGCATCCCCTCGGTCATCGCCACGCGGGCAGCCAACTTGAAAGACATTTCGTTGCTGTCAACGGAGTGGAACTGGCCATCGGTCAGCGTCACCGCAAAATCGACCACGGGGAAGCCCAGCGGCCCCTCGGTTGCAAATTCCCTGACGCCGGTTTCCACGGCGGGGATGTACTGACGGGGCACCGAGCCGCCAACGATCTTGTCCGCAAATTCGAATCCACTTCCGCGGGGGCGCGGCGCAATATCGACGACAACGTCGCCAAACATGCCGTGGCCCCCCGTCTGGCGCTTGAAGCGGCCGTGCTGGGTCACCGGTTTCCGAATCGTTTCCTTGTACGGAACGCTCGGTCGGTTCGACGTTGCCGTGACGTTGTACTTGGACCGGAGTTTGTCCAGGGCGATTTGCAGATGAATGTCCCCTTGACCCAGGAGCACCAGCTCGTGGGTGTCTTCGTTCTGCAGGTACGTGAGTGAGGGGTCCTCTTCGTTGAGGCGTTGCAGTCCGCCGGTCAGCTTGACTTCATCACTTCGATTTTCCGGCGTGATGGCGAGGCCGTAAACAGCCGACAATGGCTCGGGCCAATTGGACGCGTCAGCGGAATCGGCGCCGGCACTCAAGACGTGTCCGGTGCGCACGGTCTCCATGCGACCGAGACCGACGACATCGCCGAAAGCGGCTTTCGAGATCTTTTCCGCTTGACTGCCGACCATCAGCTGCAGGCTTCCGATCCTGGTCCCGCCCAGGGTCTGGCCGTCGGAGACCTCGCCGCTCCACACCCGCGCCAACGAGATTTTTCCACTGTGCTGGGCATGAAAAGTCTTGAAGACCTGCACCGCGGCTTCGCCGTCGGGTTCAAAGCCGAGATCGGCGGCGCGTTTTTCGGGTGGGGGAGCGTCGTGGCGAAGCGCCTTCAGCATCCTGCGTACGCCGTGGCTCCGTTCAGCGGAGCCGAAGAACACCGGGACGATGTCTCCGTCCTGCATGATCTTGGCGGCCTTTTCGTAAACCTCTTCCGCTTCCGGGATCTCTTCCTCCAGCATTTTCTCAAGTATGGCGTCATCGAAATCGACCAGTACCTCCAGCATTTCTTCGCGAGCAATCGTGACCTCGTCGGACAGCGCTTCGGGGAACTCGATCTCTTCGGACTCTTTGCCGTCGACATACGAGTAGGCCCGCCGGCTTGCGAGATCGATGTAACCGACAACCGTGTCGCCGTCCGCGATCGGGTACTCCCGGAGGAACATCGGCGTGCCCGCTGCATCCTT
Organism: Rhodospirillales bacterium; assembly: GCA_009839325.1. Taxonomy (GTDB): domain Bacteria; phylum Pseudomonadota; class Alphaproteobacteria; order TMED109; family TMED109; genus VXPW01. Next base: position 8,651 of record VXPW01000022.1, on the reverse strand, counting down.
CAGTGCAGCGACCACGTCGGGAATCGATTCGGTCAAGGTGTCGACCTTGTTGATGAACACCATGTAGGGAACTCCGCGAGCCCGCAGAGCTTGAATGATCGGTGTCAGCGTGAGCACCCGACTGACCGAGGGTTCGACTACCAGCACTGCGATGTCCGCAACGTGGAGAGCGTTCAGGGTCTCCTGCACCAACTCGATCGAACCGGGGCAATCGAGCACGGTCCAATCATCGCCCAGGTACGTCATGCGGGCCGGGGTGAGTTCGGTACTCATGCTCCGCGACCGCGCCTCCTCAGACGAATCGCCGACCGATGTTCCGTCCTTCACAGACCCCCGACGGTTGATCGCTCCCGTTGCGAAGAGAAAGCTCTCGAGAAGGGTCGTTTTGCCGCTGAGATAAGGGCCGACCAATGCGGCACAACGGGTTCGATCAGACGCCATTCAGTTTCTCCGGTGCTGCGGTTGCATCCTCTGTCGCGGCGGCATTGGTGGGTGCCCCAAGGATCAGCCCGACAGCGCTTCGCGAATCCGGTCATTGTTGCCGCATAGGTACTGGCAATCAATGGATTGCGGAACGCCGGGGTGGCGACCCTTCGCTGGGAAGGGCCGCGCATCAGGGTCCGTTCCTCGAGAAGAGTCACTCCCAGGGGTCGCCGGGCCGTGGTCCGCGGTCAGGCCGACGTCATCCCGATCGTGGCATCCCGGTCCTTCAATGCCGGTATTCTGCGTGTGCTCCCGCGTTGATAACCGAGGGTTATCGTCTCGTTGACCCGGCGGTGCTCATGGCCGGGACGGAAGTCGAGATCGCCCCCCAAGCGGGCCTCGCGGAGCTTCTTTCAGGTGGTCTCCAAGAATCGCTGCAAGGCCTTCACCGTGGCATCGGGCCGTTCCTGCTGGACCCAGTGGCCCGCGCCCTCGATGAGGTGGACGGAGCGCATGTCGGCGCACGCCGTCGTCTGCATCCGGTCAAACGCTCCCGGCGCCTGATGCACGCCCCAGTCCGCGGCGCCAGCGATAAAGGCGGCCGGCACCTGCACGGCGGCTCCGGCGTACAACCTCAACTCGTCGAAATGGACAGGATCCAGCATGACCCGGTACCAGTTCAGGCCCCCCTGAAACCCGGTTCGGGCGAACTCGGTGGCATACACGGCAAGCTCGTCATCGGTGAGCCAGGCAGCTTCCCGGGGCGGTGCGTGGCGGGCGACGGTGGTCGCCATGGTTTCGTGGTGGTCCATCACGTAGTAGGTGGGAAGTTTGGCCAGCTCCCCGGCCGTCCACGCCTGCAGCGGATACGGACGGTTGTCCGGCCAGTCGGCGCTCTTGTGGTGCGAGTAGGCGCGGAGGAACGCGTGAATGCCCGCTGGTGCCTCCCGCATGTCCCGGTCGGCCGCCGGAGTGGTGTAGTAGTACTGGTAATGCTTGCGCGGGCGAACCAGCGCTTCGAGTGCGGGTTCCACCGCCAGCACGGCAGGCGGTTCCCGGCTCGCCGGAGCACCCCCGACGGGAGCGCTCATCAGGATCAGGCGCCGGAACAGGTCCGGGCGGGCGAGGGCGCTGTAGTACGCCACCATCGCTCCGAAATCGTGGCCGATCACCGCCTCGAACGATTCGATTCCGACTGCCGAGCGGAGCCCCACGACATCCCTTACCAGGTTCAGGAAGCGATAGGGAACAAGGTCGTCGTCGTAGTGGGCCGGCGCGACTGCGGTAGGGCCGTAGCCACGCTGGTCAGGTGCCAGGACGTGATAGCCGGCATTGGCCAGCAGGACCATTGCCTTCCGCCAGCTGTAGGCGAGCTCCGGAAAACCATGCAGCAGAAGCAGGCTGGGACTGCCGACCTCTCCGGCTTCCAGGAAGTGCATCTGTAGATCGTTGCCGTTGTCCACGACCCGGGCTCGGATCGTCACCGGAAGGGATGCATGGGGATACGTCACGAGGGTTCCTTCGTGGTTGCGGGCTTTTCTTTCGGTCACGAGGCGCTTGGCGATCGCCCGGCCGAGTCACGCACTGCGTGACGGGCCGATTACCGCACGGATTCCGGGATCTCAGCCAGGGCGCGGGCACGGAGGGAGGACTTGACAATCTTTCCGTTCGCATTGCGCGGGAGCGGTTCGGCTTGCAGCGTGAAGGTCTCCGGGACCTTGTAGTCGGCAATACGGGCCGCGACGAAATGCGTCAATTCCCGAGCGGTGGGTTGGTCCGAAGTGACCGTAACGAAGGCATGTACCCGCTCGCCGAGAACTGGGCAGGGACGGGCCACGACCGCCGCCTCCGCCACTTCGGGGTGCTGGACCAGCAAGCCCTCCACCTCCGCCGAGTACACCTTGTATCCAGCCCGGTTGATCATGTCCTTGCTGCGATCCAGCACCTCGACGTAGCCATCGGCATCGATTCTGCCGATATCGCCGGATCTCCAGCTGCCGTCGCCGAACGTATCCCGGTTCACTTCGGGAAGATTCCAGTAGCCCGGGACGACCATTGGACCTCCGATCCGGAGTTCGCCCACGCTGCCCGGAGGCAGTTCCCTGCCTTCCTCGTCGCAAACGAAGATCTCGGCACAATGCATCGGGAGCCCGACGCTGTCGCGTCGGCGCACCGCGTCGGCGGCAGGCAGCAACGTTGCTGGGGACGTGGTCTCGGTGGATCCGTACGCGTTCATCAACTCCAAGCCCGGAAGCCGGCGGTGGATCTCCTCGGTCAGCGCCGGCGGCATTGGGGCACCTCCGTAGGCGCCGATCCGAAAACAGGGGAGCGGGGCCGCCTCCAGCCCACCGGAACGGAGCATCAGGTTGTACATCGCGGGCACCATGACGGCGTGGGTCACGCGTTCATCGCGGAGCAGGCGGACAGCAGCATCTGCCTTGAATTCCCGTTGCACGACGATCGCGCCCGCACAGGCGAACATGGTCAGGATCTGGGCGACGAGACCCGTAATGTGGGTAAACGGAACAGCCAGAAGCGTGCGTTCAAGCTTGTCGCTGAGGCGCATTCCGCGGATGTAGTGGAGTACGCTGTGCGCCAGGTTGAAATGGGTGATCATTGCGCCCTTGGGGCGGCCGGTCGTGCCCGACGTGTACATCAGGAAGGCGAGGGTTTCTTCATTGCCGACCGGTGGCGGCCCCGGTTCACTGGCGGCATCGGCTGCAAACGTCTTGTGGACGCCTTTGTCCGTCAACGGAAATACGTGGCGCAGATCCGGCAGCCGCCGTTTGCCAGGGACCCGTGCCGCGAGCACATCATCCACGATGAGCGCCTTGGCGCCGCTATCGTTCAGCATGTAGTCGACTTCGTCAGTCTGCAGCCGATGCCCGAGCGGGACGGCGACGAATTCGGCACGGAGGCAGGCGACGACAGCAGCAATCGCCTCCCATCGATTGCCGGACCAGATGCCGACGCGGTCACCCCGGGCCAGACCGACGCGGTGCATGGCAACGACCATCCCCTCGGCGCGCCGCAGCAGTTCGGCGTATGAGAGCCGCCGCCTGCCGTCGATAACGGCGTCGCCGTCGGAATGCCGCGCGGCCGTGGCACAGAGCATCGCACCGATGTTTCTCGGGCGCTCAGCGAAACAGGTCAGCGTGCGGCCAAAATGGGTTTCGGTGATCAGACCGCCGGAGTCATTGGTGCGCCAGCCCGGCCGGTTCACGAAGTCTCGCCGCAAACCAGCGACCAGGCCGTCCGCGCGTACGGTACCGTCTGTGCGCCCACTTCCGTGGCGTTGGAAGAACTTGCGTTGCCGCTGAGCCCGCGGGCCAGGACGCCTTCCGCGATCGCCGCAAACCGAAACATCGAAAAGGCGACGTAGAAATGGGTATCGATGGGATCCCGACCGGTCCGTCGGCAATAGTCGGCGACGTAGCTTGCCTGATCGGGAATACCGTAACCGGCTTGAAGCCCCATGATGCCGTGGCGGATGGACTGCGGAATCTGGAATCCGGAGATGTTGTAGCCGAGGTCGCCCAACGGATGACCGAGGGTTGAGAGTTCCCAGTCGAGTACCCCGATCACCTCGGGCCGGTCAGGAGCAAAGATCAGGTTTCCCAAGCGGTAATCGCCATGGACCACGCCGGTCTCATCGCCCGGCGGAATGTTGGCCGGGAGCCACTCGATCAACCGATCCATTTCCGGGACCTCGCGCGTCCGGCTGAGCTCCCACTGCCGGGTCCATCGTGCAATCTGTCTGGCGAAGTAGTTTCCCGGGCGGCCAAAGTCGGCAAGCCCGGCAGTCTCGTGATCGACCAGGTGAATGGCTGCGAGCGTCCGATTCATTGCGTCATACAGCGCCGTCCTGTCTGCCGGCCCCACATCCGGCAGCATCGGATCATCGAAGACGCGGCCGCGCAGGCATTCCATCACGTAGAACGGGGTGCCAATGACGGAGTCGTCGTCGCAGAACAAGTACATCTCGGGAACCGGTACGCCCTGATCCCGGAGTGCGGCCTGCACGCGGTATTCGCGGTCGACGGCGTGCGCGGACGGAAGCAGGTCGCCAGGCGGCTTCTTCCGGAGTACCCAGATCGCGCCGTCTCCTTCAAGCGCAAATGTCGGGTTGGACTGCCCGCCGTGGAACTGCCGAATTCGATCAAGAACGGTGAACCCAGGCAGCCGGCCCGCCAGATATCCTGACAGTGCGTCTTCGTCGAACCGGTGCGTCTCGCGCACTTCGATCAAGCCCTCAACCGTCATGACAATGCCCGTTTCCGCGCTGCGAACGCGACAAGTACCAAGGCCGCCGCGCCCAGTGAGCCGGTCCAAATCCGGGTTCGTTCCACGATGGTTTCGGCCCGGTTACGGCCGCGGCTCAGCGCCCCCTCCACACGCGACTGAGCATGCAGCAGGACCTCGTCGAGGGCACGGGTCGATGTGCCGACCGATTCCAACCGGGCCGAATCGCCCGGCTCTTCAGCCAAAGCTTCAGCGCGGACCACGACTTCGCTGACGGCCTGCGCTACCAGTTGGAAGGCGCCCGCAAAGGAATTCCGCTCCTCTTCGGGCAGGATTGGACTTACCTCCGCGAGGTAGGTGCCCATGGCTTGGTTTTTCCGCTCGAGGGCGCGGGCCCCGTCGACGATCTCGCGCGCCGCCCCCGTGTCGACACGCGAATTCGTCAGCAGCAGCCGATTGGCGACGCGGTGGAAGGCGGCGTCCCTGTCGGCGCGCTCAAGTGACAATCCCTGGACGCGGCTGAGCAGCCCGAGCCGCGCCTCGGTCTGGTGTGCAGCGTCATTGGCTAGCTGCGCGAGCGAATGGCTGGCGATCCCCAGTGCGGCGAGCAGGGCCAGGATCGCCAGAGCTGCAAGATGATGGGCGCCAACTCGTTGCCACATGGTCAGATTCGGTCAGTTGTAGCTTCGCAGTTCGAGCTTCGCGATCTGGTTGCGGTGCACCTCGTCAGGCCCGTCGGCGAGCCGCAGGGTCCGCGCATTGGCGTACGCGGCGGCGAGCCCGAAGTCGGTCGTGACCCCGCCACCCCCGTGCGCCTGGATTGCCCAATCGACCACCTTGCAGGCCATGAGCGGGGTGGCAACCTTGATCATGGCGATGTCCTTGCGGGCTTCCTTGTTGCCTACCGTGTCCATCCGCCACGCCGCATGCAGCACCAGCAGTCGCGCTTGGTCGATGGCAATCCGCGATTCGGCGATGCGCTCCTGCGTGACGGTCTGTTCCGAGATCGGCCGGCCGAAGGTGACACGGGACTTGACGCGCTTGCACATCTTCTCGAGCGCCCGCTCTGCCAGACCGATCAGCCGCATGCAGTGATGGATCCGGCCCGGTCCGAGGCGGCCCTGCGCGATTTCGAAACCGCGCCCCTCACCCAGCAGCATGTTGTCGGCAGGCACGCGCACGTCCTTGAAGGTGACTTCGGCATGCCCGTGCGGGGCGTCGTCGAATCCGAATACCGGCAAGTGTCGGACAACGTCGACGCCGGGCGTGTCGAGGGGAACCAGCACCATCGACTGCTGCTTGTGACGATCCGGATTACCCGGATCGGTTTTGCCCATGACGATGAGGATCTTGCATCGTGGCGACAGTGCCCCCGACGTCCACCACTTGCGGCCGTTAATGACGTATTCGTCCCCAGCCCGTTCGATCCGGCATTCGATATTCGTGGCGTCCGAGGATGCCACCTCGGGTTCGGTCATCGCGAAGGCTGACCGGATCTCACCTGCCAGCAGCGGTGTGAGCCATTGTTCTTTCTGAGCCTTGGTGCCATAGCGGGCGAGCACTTCCATATTGCCGGTATCGGGTGCTGAGCAGTTGAAGACCTCCGGGGCATACTCGGAGCGCCCCATGACTTCGCACAGCGGCGCGTATTCGAAGTTCGATAGGCCGGCTCCGTGCTCCGATTCAGGAAGAAACAGGTTCCAAAGGTTCTCCGACCGCGCCTTGTCCTTGAGCTGTTCCATCAAGGGTGGATGGCCCCATCGGTCACCCTCGGCGATCTGCGCGTCGATCTCTTCTTCATTCGGATAGACATGTGCATCCATGAACGTGTTCAGGCGTTCAAGCAGTACGTTGGTACGGTCGGAGAATTGCAGCATGGGGTCGGACTTCCTGTGCACTTGGCGGTCGCCGGAACGCTGGTTCGTGGATGGCGACAAGCGATGGAGATGTATTTTCCATCGTAACCCAGTGACGCGAAAGCGTCACCGGATCACGATGCCCCGAGGCTTGCGCGCAGGAGTCCATCACGGGAGCCCGCGCTACGAGACTCGGACACGTGTACCGGATGCTGAGCGTTCGTGCGGCCCGATGCGGGCGACCGCCCGCCAGGAGAACCTCCGCCCGCCCCGGAGTGGTACGGATTGCGGAGCATGGTGCGGATGTGGCGCGGGGCGCACCGGATGGGTGCGCCGGGTTCGATGCGGCCGCCACCTGACGTGAGGGCGCCACTGATGGTGGGGCAGCGGCGTGGGCGGACCCTCGATGGCCAGCGGAGCCCGACAGGCCAAGTGGCTAGAATTAAAGGGGCGCCAAGGCACCGGCAGGCCGGCCGCAGCGACAACGGGGCGGCACCAGTGAGGACCGAGCAGGGCAACTGTCCGAGGTGCGCAGAATGACTAAATTCCACGACGTGGTCATCGCCGGGGGCGGCATCATGGGCTGTGCCGCAGCCTACTTCCTGGCCGCCTCCGACGATTTTGACGGCTCAGTGGTGGTCATCGAGCGTGATCCGACCTACCAGACGGGCGCTGCGACGCGCTCGTTGGGCGGAATTCGCCAGCAATTCACTACGCCCGAGAACATCCGCATGTCGATGTTCGGCGCGGAGTTCGCCAGGGTGGCGGCCAGGACGCTGGCGGTCGATGGCACCTCATGCGATGTGACCTTCAGGGAGCAAGGCTATCTGCTGATGGCGTCGGGAACCGACGTCGACCAGCTGCGGCGGAATTGGGAGGTGCAGCGCGACCATCAGGCGGCAGTCGAGTGGCTGGCCGGCGACTCGCTCTCCGAGCGCTTCCCCTGGGTGAATTGTCAAGGTGTCGACGCGGCCGTATTCGGGTCGGCCAACGAGGGCTGGGTTGACCCGTATTCCCTGCTGATGGGGTTCCGCCACAAGGCGCAGTCGCTCGGGGTCCGCTTCGTGCACGGTGAGATCACCCGCTTGGTCCGGAAGGGGAATCGCGTCACCGGGGTTGCGACCGATGCGCATGGATTGATTCGGGGTGGTACCACCATCCTGGCGGCCGGCTCCCGGGCTGGCGTGCTGGCGGCGACCATTGAGGTCGATCTCCCCGTCTTTCCGAAGAAGCGCTACGTCTACGTATTCGATTGCCGGGACGACCTGCAGCACGCGCCTCTGACAATCGACCCGACGGGGGTCACCTTTCGGCCGGAGAGCGGCCGGTACGTAGCCACCGTGTCGCCGGCACGGGAACGGGACCCGGACAGCGACCCTCTCGACTTCGAATTGGAATACACCGAGTGGGAGGAGGTCATCTGGCCGGTGCTGGCGACCCGGGTCCCGGTATTCGAGGCGGTCAAGCTGACCGGGTCGTGGGCCGGTCACTATGACTTCAACGTCTTCGATCAGAACGCCATCTTGGGGCCGCATCCCGAGGTGCAAGGCTTGCTGTTCTGCAACGGTTTCAGCGGCCACGGCCTGCAGCAGGCGCCGGCCGCCGGCCGCGCCATCGCTGAACTCGTCACGTTCGGCGGATATCGAACACTGGACCTGTCTCGATTTGGCGTCGACCGGATCTATCGGAACAGGCCGATCGTCGAAGCAAACATCTGGTAGGCGCTGCCCTTCGGGTCATTCACTGGCCGCCAACGGTCAATTGCAGGACGCTGAATCCGCCGCACGCCCGGAGCCGGTCGGCTCCTGGCGGCGGAATGCGTTCATAAGGGGACTGCCCGAGCCGATGCGCCCTGGCCTTGGGGCGAGTGATGGGACTTGAACCCACGACCCCCGGTACCACAAACCGGTGCTCTAACCACTGAGCTACACTCGCCAGAGCGCTGGGCAGATGTGTAGGCAAGACTGGGGCCCGAGGTCAAGCGATTCCAACCGGTCGGAGCCCGGCCCAGCCTCGCGGCACGAGCCTCGCGCGGCGACGGCGCCCTGCCGCCGCCGCGTCGCTACTGGGCGACCAGCAACGCGCGGGCGCGGGTGAAGATTCGGTCTTCGAGCGCCGTTTCGGTCTCGG
>VXPW01000043.1:5817-7433 GCA_009839325.1 Rhodospirillales bacterium | reverse complement strand
AGGATGTTTCTGGACCATCGAGACCAAATTCAGGACTCTTGCGGTCGGAAAGCAGGCTCGGTGCTGCGGGTTCACGACGTGCTAAGGCAACGGCCTATTGTGTCACTTTCGGTGGCAAGCCGAGAGACGCAGCTGACCTTTCGAACCGTGTCGTTGGCCATGGAACTTCTGGTCGCGCTCCGAATGGCGCGCGAAATTACCGGCAAACGCCGCAACCGGCTGTTCGTCTACGACCAGTACCTTGCCATCCTGAACGAGGGAACCGAGAGGCCTTTCCAGTCCTGACCGATCAGCAGCACGCGCGTCGACTCCCCGCCCCGCCCCTCCGGTTCTCTTGTCCCATTGGTGATGTCAGATCCGTTCCGGTTGTTCTGGGCCGTTGAGGCGGTACGTCAGGTGTGGGGACACCTTCGCGCGCACGGAATCGGGATCCCGTTCCCGCTACGCGACCTTCTTTCAAAACCAGACGAGGTGACCCTCGGAACGGAAGCCAACCCAACGGGGTGGCAGGACCAACCGCGGGCTCGGTGACCCCGCGGTTCTCGTTCAGGCTTTCCCCGATTTCCCTCCGCTTCCGCCGCTGCGCCGCCGGCGTCGTGCCGCGGTGAGCCGAGCGATCAGTGCGACAGCAGCACCGGGACCGTCATGCTCTTCAGCAGGTCTCGCGTGACGCCGCCGAGCCACAGCTCCCGGATGCGGGCATGGCCATACGCACCCATCACGAGGAGATCGATCCCGGCGTCAGAAATCCGATTGAGGATCAGGTGGGAGATCGGAACGTCCGGAGCGCTCAGCTTCTCCACGGACACGTTGACGCCGTGCCGCGCGAGATGCCGTCCGAGATCCGCGCCGGGGACGGGACCGTGCCGGTCGCCTCGCTCCTCGGGGTCCACGGAGAAGATCACGACCTCGGCCGCCTGCTGGAGGACGGGGAGTGCGTCGGCTACCGCCCGGGCGGCTTCCCGACTCGCGTCCCACGCCACCATCACGCGCTCGCCCACCTTCGGGTAGGTGCCGAAGTGGGGAACCACGATGACCGGTCGCCCGCTCGCCAGGACGACGTGCTCGGCCAGGTCCCGTGATGCCCCGAAGGCGCCGCCTTCACGCCCGCTCTGTCCGATGACGGCGATGTCCGCGTGCCGGCTGAAGAGGGCGGTCGTCCTGACCGGGTCTCCCTCCGTGGAATGCCATTCGTGGGCAACCCCCGCCGCCTGCGCGCTTCGTTCGAACCCCTCGCGGACCCGCGCATGGGCCGCGTCCTCCGTCTGTCGCCGTGTGTCCACGTCTCCCGAGAACACGTCAGCGGCGGCGTACCCGGCGAATGACAGGTCGTCTCGAAGCATCATCCCGATCGCGTGTGCCTCGTGGCGGGCGGCCAGCCGGATCGCGTACTGCACGCGCTCCTTGCTTTCAGGCGTGTCGTCCGCCACCACGAGAATGTCCTTGTAAGCCATCGCGTACTCCTTGCAGCTGCCTGAGCAGCCGTTCTCTAACTCTTGTGGAAGTAGCACCGCGCCGCCGGCGCAGGATCACAACGTCCGGGCGTCAGCCTCTCCGGACGGATGATCGGCGCCGATCGATTGGCCTGGGCGGAATGGTAGTGCACGGCGGGGCCG
>VXPW01000043.1:3968-5717 GCA_009839325.1 Rhodospirillales bacterium | reverse complement strand
ATGGTGACCGTTCACGCGGCGGCGCGCTCTCCCCGGTACAACCCCGGCATGCCCCGCACGCTGATCCGCCACAGGAGGCGTTCGGTCCCGGGACCGTCCGGATCGTCCATCGGCGCCGCGGAGTGCATGGTCATCTGGGTGTCCCAGATGCCGATATCGCCAACCTCGTACTTGTGCGCGTAGATGTACTTGTCCTGCACGCAATGGTCCTTGAGCGACCGCAGGAGGGCGTCCGAGGCCTCGCGAGGCATGCCTTCGATGGCGCGAGGCGTGCCGCTGACGGCGTACAGCGTGCGCTCACCCGTGATCGAATGGGCGCGCACCAGCGGATGCGACACGGGCGGCACGGTGGCCGCCTGCGCGTCGGTGAGTTGCTGGGTCGGGTGTTCGCCATCGCGTCCAGCCGTTGCCCCGTAGAAGTGAACCGCGACCAGCCCGTCGATGCGCGCGCGCGTGGCCTGGTCGAGATCGTCGTAGGCGGCCTTCATGTCGAGAATTCGGGTCTCGCCGCCCACATCTGGGACCTTCTGGGCGTACAGCATGGTCGCGCTGGCAACGTCGGCCTCGTAGGACTGGTCCGTATGCCAGAAGACGGCGGTGTTCCGGCTGTACTCCCGCCAGCGTCGCGTCACGTTTCCCACTTCGAGGAGATCCGGGTAGCCCGGCATCCGTGCCGTATCGATGACGTGCCGGATCGGGACTCCCCACTGGCGGCCGAACCGGAGATACGCGTCCCTGTCGCAGTTCTGCAGCTTCAGGACCAGCAGGCGATGCCGGTAGAGCGCCTGCGACAGCGTGAGGAACTCGTCGTCAGTTACCCCTGCCGCGAGGTCCACGCCATGGACAGCTTGGCCGAACGGGCCGTCGAGTGGTACGAAACCAATCATGGAGAGACCCTCGTTTCGATGAAACGCGGTGGGCGGGACCCCATGGTGGCGACGACTCCGGTGTCACGCAACCGCCAGGCAGGTGCCGACGTCGTCACGTATCCGCTTCCGAGTCTCCGCGGCGGGCTTTACAGTGAACGTCACCGGAGAAGTCAATGCGCGTGCTGTTGACCGCAATTTGGTGCGTCGCCGTGTTGGGAGGCGGCGGTTGCACACCGTCGGAGCGGGTGACCGTACCCGACACCGAAGCGTCTGGCTTTCTGGCCGTTCCGGAAGGAAGTGGGCCGTTCCCTGCCGTCGTGCTCATGCACGGGTGCAGCGGCCTTGATCCGGAAGTCAGGAAGGGAAACCAGGTGCATGTGCGTCATCTCGTTTCCGAAGGCTTCGTCGCACTGGTTCTCGACAGTTTCGGGCCACGTCGACTGGGGGACGTGGTCTGCAACGAGGGCGACGAGATGTGGGCGGCATACCGATACCGGCAGCGCGACGCGGTCTCGGCTCTCAGGTTTCTTCGTTCCCAACCGTTTGTCGACCGCGAGAACATTTTCGTCATGGGGCAAAGCCACGGCGGCGGGGTCGTGCTTCGCCTGGCCAGGAGCCGGACCATTCCCGTCGGCGACCGCTTTCGGGCCGCCGTGGCCTATTACCCCTGGTGCGGCAACCAGCTTCGGGAAGAGCGGCACACGCCGGTACTGGTACTCATCGGTGAACACGACGACTGGACGCCGGCATTCCACTGTGTCGAAGGTCAGGGTTATGCGCGCGGCGCTCCCTTTGAGGTGAAGGTCTACCCCTCGGCACACCACAGCTTTGACCTACCCATGGGGACGTACCGGTACAAGGGGCACACGGTGGCCGGAAA
>VXPW01000043.1:0-3868 GCA_009839325.1 Rhodospirillales bacterium | reverse complement strand
TACATCGAGTCAGTCGAGCGTGGCGAGACGGTGACCGTCTGCCGACGGAACGTGCCGGTTGCAGAAATCCGGCCACTACCGCAGCCGCTACGCGACCCGCGTCCCGTCGGCATCGACCGGGGCTTGGAAGTGCCCGCGAGCTTTTTCGAACCGCTCCCTGACGATTTGCTCGCAGCCTTCGAAGGCGCAGTCGACCCGGAGTGAAGCTACTCCTCGATACCTGCACCTTTCTTTGGCTGGCGGCGGACGACCCGCAGTTGTCGAAGACGGCTCTGGCGAGCTGCCGCGACCCCGGGAACGAAGTGTTCCTCAGTGCCGTGTCTGTTTGGGAGATCGCCATCAAATACCGGCTTGGTCGTTTGCCGCTCCCGGTTCGGCCCGAGCGATATGTTGTCAGTCGCCGCCGCTGGCTCAGACTGGAACCGCTCGCATTCGACGAGCGCAGTGCCGCGCACGATGCGTTGCTGCCGAACCACCACAGGGATCCCTTTGATCGAGGTCTGGTGTCCCAGGCCATTCTGAACGGTATGACGATTGTCACGCCGGACCCAATGCTTGCCCGTTACCCGGCTCCCATCGTGTGGTGAGCGACACGAGAGCCCCCTGTAACCTTTGCCCGGTAGTCTCGCGATCGCGTGACCCCTGAGGCGCCTCAAAGCGTCAGTTGGTTCGGGCATGAAGCCGTCCGAGAAGCGTCGGGCGGCGTCCGCAACATGCGGCTACGGTCGGAAATCCACGTTGGCGCACCGTGAGAGAAGAATGCGATGACTGATGAGGAGCGGAACAAGTCGAACGTCGTCGCCTTCTATGACCTGATGTTCAACAAATGCGATCCCAGACAGGCCGTCGCGCTGTATGTCGGTGCGGACTACATCCAGCACAATCCCCATGTCGCCACAGGGAAGGCAGGATTCGTTCAGTACTTTGAGGACATGGCGCGGCGGTATCCCGATAAGTCGGTCGAGTTCAAGCGTGTGTTCGCGGACGGATCGTTCGTTGTGCTCCACTGCCATCAGGTCTGGCCTGGTCTCCCGGATTACGCCGGCATCGACATCTTCCGTCTTGACGGGCGAGGCAAGATCGTCGAGCACTGGGACGTCTTGCAGGAGATCCCGAAGGAATGCGCGCACACGAACGGCATGTTCTGACGCACCGACGCCTGCGTTGAGGAGCCGGGTACCGGCGGGACCCGCCGCAACCGCAAGCGGCTTCCCGAACTGCAAGCCGCAGGAGGCGTGGGCCGCCGAACTGGACCAAGGGGATCTCGAGGTCAGTCCGCGAGGCTCTCGGCCAAGCGCATCATGGTCACGGCTTCCCGGCGATAGCCGAAGCGATCGTCGCCGGTATTGGCTTCGGCCAGCGCGATCGCATCCGGATAGAACCACGTTCCGAGGTAGCGGCCGCCCCGCAGGATTTGCCCGAAGCCGGCAATGGCGGCGGCGAAACGGGTATCCGCATCGGCCGCGCCCATGCCGGGCGTGATGGGGAATTCAATCAGCCGGCTCTCCGCTTCACCGGGCTCCTTGTACCGCAGGCGCAGGTATGCGAGTTCGCCGTCGAAGTCCTGCCTCGCCTCGCGGGGTTCGGCATAGCGCAAGGGATCGCTGAGCACGGCCGGCGAACCGACCGGCGTGATCTCGTAGAGCGCGGTCACCGAGTGGCCGGCCCCGATCTCCCCCGCGTCAACCTTGTCGCTGTTGAAGTCCTCTCGCGCGAGCGCACGGGTTTCGTAACCGATCAGGCGGTATTCGGCGACGGCAGCGGGATTGAACTCCACCTGGATCTTTACATCATCGGCGATGGGAAAGAGTGCCCCGGTGAGCTGGTCCACGAGCACCTTCCGCGCTTCGGAGAGCGTGTCGATGTAGGCCGCTTGGCCGTTCCCGGTCTGGGCGAGCGCCTGCATGGTTGCATCGTCCAGGTTGCCCCGGCCGAAGCCGAGGACGGACAGGTAGATGCCGCTTTGGCGCTTGCGGGCGATGAATTGCTCCAGGGCGTCGGGATCCGCGATACCGACATTGAAATCGCCGTCGGTGGCGAGAATCACCCTGGTGACTTCCCCCTCGGCCGCCATCCGTTCGGCGGTCTGGTAGGCGAGGTGTAGGCCCTCGGAGCCGGCCGTCGATCCGCCGGCATGTAGCTGGTCCAGCGCGGCGAGGATGGCCGTGCGATCGCCGGCGGGCGTTGCGTCCAGTACGAGGCCGGCGCTCCCGGCGTAGGCGATGATGGCGATCTGGTCCGGCGGGCGCAGCTGGCCCAGCATCAGGCGGAACGACTGGACCAAGAGCGGCAGCTTGGCGGGGTCATCCATGGATCCCGACGTATCCACGAGGAACACGAGGTTCAGCGGTGGCCGATCCTCGACGGCCGGCGACCTGCCCTGCAGTGCGATGTGGATCAGTTGCGTATCACGGTTCCAGGGGGTCTCCAAGACGGTGACGGTGGGCCGGAACGGGCTCCCGGTTGCCTCCGGCTCGGCATATTCGTACGGGAAGTAGTTGATCATTTCCTCGATCCGTACGGCTTCGGGAGACGGCAGGAAGCCATGCATCAGCGTCGAGCGGACGAAGGCGTAGCTGGCCGTATCCACGTCGATGGCAAAGGTCGAGACAGGCTCTTCGGCCGCGACCCTGAGTGGTTGCGGGTCGGCGTGGGCGAAGGTTTCCGAACCGGGCCTGCCCGTGCCGTCGTGCCCGATGCGCTCAGCTTCTGCGATGCTCTCGGCGCGCAGGGCAAGTTCCACCTCCGGGTCGGCCGCAGTTGACCGACGGCTGCGCACGCGCGGGGCGATGTCGAGGCTCTCGGTGTCGGCGATGTCAGTCGGGCTGCCCACGGCTGCCGCGGGGGCGGGCGCAGACGGCGGTTCGACGGCAGCAGGCGCTGCGGCGATTTCCGCGACTTCGCCGCCTGCAGGGCCAATCGAAATTCCGTCTTGAGCGACCATGGTGCCCGACAACGGGTCTTCCGGTTGCAGAAGCGGTACGCCGCCCTCGCGGATCAGGGGCACCAGTACGATCAGGCTGAGAGCAGCGAGACCGGTGGTGGCGGCCAACGCCGGACGTGCGGCAAGTGCTGCAAACATGCGTCCTGCTCCGTTTCTCAATCCCGCCCAGCCGGTGGGTCGGTCATGGGTAGGACGCGGCGCCGCAGCCAATCCTTGGGCACGTTCGAAGATCTCCTCCGCGCGTGCCAGATTGGCGGCGCGCCGAGCCGGGTCCGGGATCGGGGTCGCGCGGTCCATTGCGCGTTTCAGTTCGTCGAGCGGGTCCGTCATGAACTCAATTCCTCCCGTCGCATGGCGCGGAGGCGCTTGCGGATTTCCGAAAGGCGCCAGCTGACAGTGCCTTCGGAGACGCCGAGTACCAGGGCGGCCTCGGCATGCGTCAGTTCCTCCCCGAGAACGAGTGCGGCGGTATCGCGAAGCTGCTCCGGCAGCGCGGTCATGGCGTGATGCAGCCACCGGAGGTTCTCGGCCGAGTCCTCGTTGGCCGCGCGCCGGTCGGACTCCCAGCGGCCCCAGCCCTCGGCCGATTTCGCACGGGTGGCGGCGCGGCGCCGGCGGTCATGGGCGGCGTTCACGGCCACGCGGTAAAGCCAGGTCGTAAGTTTGGCTTCGCCGCGGAAGTGCTTCAGTTTCGCCGGCAGGGCCAGGCAGATGTCCTGGGTCAGGTCCTCCGCGGATTCCCGGCGCCCCGTGAGGCGGAAGCAGAGGCCGAAGAGGCGGTCGTAATGGCGCGCCAGCAGAGCGGCAAATGCCGCCCGATCTCCGCCGGCGGCGGCCAGGGCCAGGTCGCGGTCACCGTTCGCCATGCACATCGCATCACATATGACGCACGAGGGCAGCCGGTCCTTGGCGCGGGAATCCTGC
>VXPW01000068.1:4459-7728 GCA_009839325.1 Rhodospirillales bacterium | reverse complement strand
GCCTCCTTCTGCGCGAGATGCGCCGTCGGCGGCTTCACCTTGATCACGTGCGCACCAATCAGCGCCGCGAGATGCGCGGCGTAGGCAGTCACGTCGAGCGCCGTCTCGTCCTCCCTGGCGAGCGCGCCGCCGCGCGGGTACGACCAGACGACGGCCGGAAGCCCGACCGTCCGCGCCTCGCGGATGATGTCGCGCAGCTCTTCCATCATTCCGTACTGGGCCTCGGCACCGGGGTACATCGTGAATCCCACCGCCGCACACCCGAGCCGCACCGCATCGCTCACGGACGCGGTCACGGCCTGGTCCTTGACCGTCGACCAGCTCATGCCGCCGTTCAGCTTCAGGATCAGGGGCACGCGCCCGGCGAACGTGTCGATGCCGGACTGAAGGAGGCCGAGCGGCGCCGCGAACGCGCTCAGTCCGGCGTCCAGCGCCAGCTGGAAGTGGTAGTGCGGATCGTAGCCGTCCGGATTGGGTGCGAACGACCGGCCGGGACCGTGCTCGAAACCCTGGTCGACCGGCAGGATCACGACCCGGCCGGTGCCGGCGAGAGACCCGTGCATGAGGATCTGGCCCAGGTTCGCCAGCAGCGCCGGTGATTCCCCCTCGTAGTGGCTGAGGATGCGTTTGACTTCAGGCGTTGCATGCATGCTCAAGAATCCTTCTGGAGGAGACGAGGTCAGGCAGCCAGCGGCAGAAGCCCGGGCAGGCTCCGGCCCTCGACCCATCGGAGGAAGGCGCTGCCGGCCACGGAGACGTAGCTGAAGCCGCCGCCCAGCGACAGTCGGCTAAGCGCCGCCGCGGTGTCCCCGCCACCGGCGACCGATGTGAGAACGCCGCCGCGGGTCAGCATGGCCGCGGTGCGGCCGACGACCGCCGTGCCCTGGTCGAACGGCGCCACCTCGTACAGCCCGAGCGGGCCGCTCCAAAGCAGGGTCTGCACGGTCGTGAGTCGGTTACCGTAGGCATCGCAGGTCTCGGGACCGATGTCGAAGACCTGCTGCCCCGACGGTACCTGATCCGCACGCACGACCTGCGGCTCCGCAGCGGCATCGTCGGACACCACCACGTCGACGGGCAGCATCAGCTCGCAGTCCGATCTCGACGCGGCCTCAATGATCGCCCGAGCCTCATCGAACATCTCGGGCTCCACCAGCGACTTGCCGAGGTCCAGACCCTGCGCCGCGAGGAACGTGTTGGCCATGGCGCCGCCCACGGCCAGGGCATCGACCCGGCCCACGAGATTGCGCAGGGCGACGATCTTGGAAGACACCTTGGAGCCCCCCACGATCGCCATCACGCTGCCGTCACCTGCATCGAGCGCCCGTCCGAGCATGTCCACTTCGGTCTCGAACGCCCGCCCAGCAACCGAGTCGAGATGCTGGGGAACCCCGACGACGGAGGCATGCTCGCGGTGGGCGACGGAGAACGCATCGTTGACGTAGGCATCCCCCAGCCGCGCGAGGGCCGCGGCAAACTCCGGATCGTTGGCTTCCTCGCCGGGATGGAACCGGAGATTTTCGAGGAGGGCGATTCCGCCGGGCTGCAGGTCCCTGGTGATCGCCTCGATCGTGTCGCCGGCGCAGTCGCCGAGGAGCGCGATTTCGTCCACCCCGAGCGTCTCACCCAGCGGCTCCACCAGCTGCGTCAACGAGAGATCCGGATCCACCTTGCCGCCCGGCCGGCCGAGATGCGAAGCCAGCACCACCTTGGCGCCCCGTCCGACGAGCTCGGCGACCGTGGGTCTGAGGCGCTCCATCCGGGACACGTCCGAGGGCGTGCCGTCCAGGTCGAAGGCAATGTTGAGATCGCAGCGAACGAGTGCCCGCTGCCCCTCCCACGAAATCGAGTCGAGGGTCCGGAGCTTCACCCGACCTGCCCGCCGAACGCGGCCATGCGGGCGGCCGTGTCCGCCATCCGGTTGGAAAAGCCCCACTCGTTGTCGTACCACGCCAGCACGCGCACCAGGCGGCCGTCCACCACCTGGGTCTGGGTGGCATCGAACGTGGCGCTGGCGGGAACGTGATTGAAGTCGCATGACACCAGCGGCGCCTCGGTGTACGCGAGGATCCCCCGCAACGCGCCGTCGGCTGCCGCGGCCATCGCGGCATTGATCTCGTCTGCACTGGTCGCGCGACCGGCGTCGAACACCAGGTCCACGAGCGACACGTTCGCGGTCGGTACACGGATGGCGCAGCCGTCGAGCCGTCCGGCAAGTTCGGGGAGGACCAGCCCGATCGCCCGCGCCGCCCCCGTCGAGGTCGGGATCAGCGACATTGCCGCTCCCCGGGCGCGACGGAGGTCGCCGTGCATCGTGTCCTGCAGGCGCTGGTCCGCCGTGTATGCGTGCACGGTCGTCATGTAGCCGCGGTCAAGACCGACCAGCTGGTGAAGCACCTTGGCCACCGGCGCGAGGCAGTTGGTCGTGCAAGACGCGTTCGACACCACGCGGTCGTCCGGCTGCAGCATCGAATCGTTGACGCCCACCACCACCGTCCGGTCGACATCCTTGGCCGGGGCCGACACCAGCACACGGGCGGCCCCTGCCTCGAGATGCTGGGCCGCGCCGTCGCGGTCCGCCAGCCGGCCCGTGCATTCGAGCACCACGTCGACGTCCAGGTCTCCCCACGGGAGCTTCTGCGGATCGGGCTCGGCCAGCACGGCGACACTCGATTCGCCGGCATCGAGCCGCCCGCCGTCGAGGGAGACCGTGCCCGGAAAGCGGCCGTGGACCGAATCGAACTGCAACAGGTGGGCGGATGTCTCGGGCGGGGCGAGGTCGTTCACGGCGACCACCTCCACATCGTCCCGGCCCGATTCGTGAACGGCCCGGAACACCAGCCGGCCGATCCGGCCAAAGCCGTTGATGGCCAGTCGTGCTGCCATGGAACTCTGTCTCCTCAGCCGCGGCCGAGCCGCGCGCGCACCCGCTCGGCAACCGCCTCTTCCGTGATGCCGAAATGCGGGAACAGGTCGGAAGCCGGTGCAGACGCCCCGAAACCGGTCATCCCAACGAATTCGCCGTCATGGCCAAGCCACCGGGTCCAACCGAACCGTGTGGCCGCCTCGATGCCGACCCGCAACGTATCACCCCCGAGGATCTGCTCGCGATACGCCTCATCCTGGGCGGCAAACAGCTGCCAGCAGGGCAGTGACACCACCCGCGTGGAGATCCCGTCCCCGGCAAGAAGGTCCGACGCGGCCATGGCGACGGCGACTTCCGAGCCCGACGCGATCAGGACGGCTTCGGCACCCGGCGCGTCGCGCAG
>VXPW01000068.1:0-4359 GCA_009839325.1 Rhodospirillales bacterium | reverse complement strand
CGACTTCCGAGCCCGACGCGATCAGGACGGCTTCGGCACCCGGCGCGTCGCGCAGCACGTAGCCGCCGCGGCGCGCTGTGCAGTCCGGACCGGTGGTCGTCCGCACCGTCGGCACCCCTTGCCGGGTCAGCGCGATGATCGACGGACCAGTCGTGTGCTCGAGGGCCAGTTGCCAGCACTCGGCCGTTTCGACGGCGTCGGCGGGCCGGAGAACCAGGAGGTTCGGAATCGCCCGGAGCGCGGCCAGGTGCTCCACCGGCTGGTGGGTGGGGCCGTCTTCGCCGAGGCCGATCGAATCGTGCGTCGCGACGTGGATGACCCGGATACCCATGAGGGCGGCCAGGCGGATCGCCGAACGCGCGTAATCGGAAAACACCAGGAAGGTGCCGCCGTACGGGATCAGACCGCCGTGCAGGGCGATGCCGTTCATGGCCGCAGCCATGCCCAGTTCGCGCACCCCCCAGTAGAGGTACCGGCCGCCATAGTCTCCCGGCGTGACCGGCTCCTGCGTGGATGCCCGGGTGTTGTTCGACCCGGTGAGATCGGCCGAACCGCCCACTAGGTCGGGCACCACCTGCGCAAGCTCGTTCAGCACCTCCTGGCTGGCCTTCCGGGTCGCCCACTTCGGCGCGGTCTCCGAAAACTTGCGGACCAGCCCGGCCACCGCCGTCCCCAGTGCCCCCGGGAGTTCGCCGGCCAGCGCGCTGTTCAGCGCTGCCACCGGAGCCCCGCCCGCGGCGTGCCGGGCCTCCCACACCGAGCGCTCCTCCCGCCCGCGCCGGCCGGTGGACCGCCAGTGCCTGGCGATGTCGTCGGGGATCTCGAACGGATCGTGCGGCCAATCGAGGGCCGCGCGGGCGCCGGAGATTTCCTCCGCGCCAAGCGGAGCCCCGTGTGCGCTCGCGGTTCCCGCCTTGGTCGGGGCGCCCAGCCCGATGGTCGTCCGGCAGCAGATCAGCGAAGGGCGCGGGTCCTCGGCCACCCCGGTCAATGCCCGGTCGACCGCCTCGACGTCGTGCCCGTCGACCGACTGGGTGTGCCAGCCGAGCGCGGCGAACCGGGCCGGGTAGTCGTCGGACATGGCGAGGCTGGTTGGTCCGTCGATCGAGATCCCGTTGTCGTCTAGCAGGACGGTGAGCTGACCGAGCCGCAGATGGCCGGCGAGGCTGGCCGCCTCGTGGCTGATCCCCTCCATCATGCAGCCGTCGCCGGCGATCACCCACGTGCGATGACTGACCAGGTCGTCGCCGAAGCGTGCGTTCAGCATCCGCTCGGCGAGCGCCATGCCCACCGCGTTGGCCAGTCCCTGGCCGAGCGGGCCCGTCGTGGTCTCGATGCCCTTGCCGTGTCCGTACTCGGGATGGCCGGCCGTGCGGCTGCCGAGCTGGCGGAAGCGCTGCAGCTGCTCGAGCGGGAAGTCGGCATAACCCGTGAGGTGCAGCAGCGCGTAGAGCAGCATCGAGCCGTGTCCGGCCGACAGGACGAATCGGTCGCGGTCCGGCCAGTCCGGGCACGAGGGATCGAACCGGAGGTGCCGGGCGAACAGCACCGTGGCGACATCGGCCATGCCCATGGGCATGCCCGGATGCCCGGAGGCGGCCCGTTCGACCGCGTCCATGGCGAGGGCACGCACCGCATTGGCCATGCTGCGGTACGTCGCAGGAGAAAACGTCTCGGACAAGCCGGAATCCGGGGGCGCAGTCAGGTCGTCAGAAAAGCGAACCGGCGGACACCGGCACGGCAGCAACATGCGTGCCGCGCCGCGACTCGTCAACCGGTGGCGGCTAGGTCAGTCGGCCGGTTGTCCGGCGCCCGGTTCTACGCGTTTGCCCGGTCCGACCCGAATCACCTGGTGCCCGTGGACGAGGCTCGGGTCGGCGAGCCGACAGCCGCCAGGCCTGCCGGCCCATCGCGCCATGCGGCAGCGTGGGCGCGCCACCCTCTCCGGTTGATCGGGCACGACCGTGCGGTCGCGCCACGGCAGACGGAAAGATCGAACACAGCGACCTGAAGTGCCTTTCCGTCGGACCGTCCGAGGCGTTCCCGATCGAACGAGGAAAACCGGTCGGCAAGATGCGCACCCCGTTCCGATGGCGGCCGCAGGGGCTACGCGACGCCGTCCAAGTATCGGCGGCGGGGGCGGAGTGGCATTGGCTGCGCATTCGGGCGCACTTGCCGATCCCAGGAAGCTACTCTAGATGCGGTCCATCTGGATTGACGGGCTCCAGTGGGCGGGAGAATCGAACCATGAACAAGACCTGTTACGCCATGGCCATCCTCGCTGTAACCGGTGTCGTAGGCTCCACAAGTACGGCCGCCGAGCTGGGCGAATATGCCGACGCTGATGACAAGACGCTCGAACAGTGTCTCCAGGTCGCGCTCGACGTGTTCGGCGGAGAGGCCTTGAGCGTCGAGTACAAGCTGGAAGAAGGAGATCCGATCTACGACTTTGACATCCTGGCTCCGGATGGGGTCCGCTGGGAAGTCGAGGTGAATGCCGAGAACGCGATGGTTTGGGAGATCGAGCGCGAAGTCGACGTTTCGGATCCCATGTTCGCCGACCACGTGCAGGTGGCAGAGGCTGCCGCAATTGCGACGGCAGTTGCCATGTTTCCGGGGACTGTCGAGAGCGTGGAGTACGGCGTTGAAGTGGACGGTTCACCTGTCTACGAAATCGATGTCAACTTGGCGGGCGGCGGCGAGATGAACGTCGAAGTTGACGGCATCACCGGCCGAATCACCGAGGCCAATCCGGAACTCTGGGAAATCGGCGAGAACGAGTAATCCGGATCCTTGCTTCCCGATCGCCGGACCGGGCATCTGCGTCGGACAGCCAGGCAAGCAACATCGTGACCGCGGCCGGGAGGGCGCCCCCCCGGCTGTGGTCGTGACGGCCGACCCCGATCATGAAATTGCTTCCCGGTCATCAGCGTCCGGATGCCGCCGCCCCGGCCGCCCGCGCGGAACCGGCCAACGTCCCGGAACATCGCGGGGAGGGGGCCGCCTGGTCGTCGCTGACGCGTACTGCGAGACGGCACCCGAGCTTCATGCCATCATCCGGACCTGCGCTCAACAAACGGGGAGGTCACGACATGGCAAAGCAGTGGGATTTCGTCCACGCGAAGGCGGGCGACGCCAACTGGACGCCCGGGCTGCGCGAGATCTTCGACTACAGAGATCTCGGCATCCGGGACGGCACCAAGGGCGACTACATCGCGCACATCATCAAGGCCAACGGCAAGCGGATGGAGGACGAGGTCAAGGAGTGGCACGTTCACGACTGCGACTTCCAGTTCGTGCTGGTGCTCAACGGCTGGGCCGAGTTCGAGTACGAGGGACTTGGCGTGCGCCGGCTTGAGAAGGGGGACAGCATCCTCCAGCCGCCGAGAATCAAGCACCGCGAGATCGCGTGCTCCGACGACTACGAAGTGCTGGAGGTGGTCTCGCCGGCCGACTTCGGGACCCGCGTCGTGGAGGCTCCGAGACAGGCCGCCGCCTAGGCCGCGTGGCCGTGACCGGGGTCGAACCCGCGCATCACACGCCGCACCTGTCCGACAGTTCCCCGGAACCGGGTCGCGCGGAACCGGCGGCCGCGGTTCGCCGCGGAAGCGACGGTTACGCCCAAGCCCGGCGCCCGTGATCGGGCTGCTCCAGCGCGTCTCCAGCGCCAGGGTAGACATCGGGCCGGACACCGTCGGCGCCATCGGCGCCGGTCTGATGGTCCTGATCGGCGTGGAGCGAGGAGACACCGAGCGGACAGGCGATCGCCTCGTGGAACGTCTGGTCGGGTACCGCGTGTTTCCCGATGATCGCGGCAAGATGAACCTCAGCGTTGCCGACGTCGGCGCCGGGCTCCTGCTCGTGCCCCAGTTCACGCTCCCCGCTGACACGCGCAAGGGAGCGCGTCCCAGCCTTTCGGGCGCCGCACCGCCGGACGAGGGACAGCGCCTGTTCGAGCACGTCGTGCGCCGGGCGCGGGCGCTGCATCCGCTGGTCGAGACCGGACGGTTCGGCGCCCACATGAAGGTCTCGCTCACCAACGACGGACCTGTGACGTTCACGCTGCGTGTCGCGCCGCCGGCGTGATCCGGCCGGCCTGACGCCGAAGGGTCCGGCGTCAGGCCGCTTGCTCGATACGGGCGGGCGCGGGGCCCCTCGGCCTCCGCGCCCGCCCGGCTTGCCGACCGCGATCAGGCGAGTGGCCGTCCGATCGACTCGAAGTACTCGCGGGTCACCTTGAACACCATGGGCGCGAGCAGCAGCAGTCCGATGAGGTTCGGGATCGCCATCAGACCGTTGAGGGTGTCCGACAGGTTCCAGACCAGGTCGACCTTGACGTTGGCGAAGGTCAGCGCCGCC
>VXPW01000110.1 GCA_009839325.1 Rhodospirillales bacterium | reverse complement strand
AGCAACGGATTCCTAATCCGTAGGTCGCAGGTTCGAATCCTGCCGGGGTCGCCAATCCAAGCGATTGACCTAAAAGGGGTAATCAAGGAACTCCCGGGTCGTGAGAAAGCCCCGTTCGGCAAGTTCGCAAAGGGGTTTATCTCGAACAGCCGACAGGTCGGACTGAGATGGCGGGTTGACGACCACAATGCGACGCGTCGGGGCGTTGTCATGACTAGACTGACTAGTTATGATTCTTTCATGGCGATCACCTATTCCGTCTACGAGGCGAAGGCCCGTTTCTCTGAAGTCCTCCGTCAAGTGCGTGATGGCAAGACGGTTACGATTTCCTTCCGTGGAGAACCGGTGGCAGAAATCCGCGCCATCAAGAAACAGCGCAGTCCCACACTTGACGAGCGTCTCGCAGAACTCGAACGCAACGGCTGCCTAGTCCACGCAATTTTGCCAAGAACAAGCATCGGGTCCGTCGAACGCCGGCCGGGCGCGCTCGCGCGATTCCTTGAAGAGCGGGACGGATGAGCGTTGCCTACGTCGACTCTTCCGCGCTGATAGGCATCACGCTTGGCGAACCGGGTGCTTCCGGCTTGGCCCGGCACCTCAATGCCTGTACGCGCCTTGTCTCGTCCAACTTGCTTGAAGCCGAGATGCGGGCGACGTTCGCGCGCGAGCGCGTTGTCTTCCAGGAGCGCGTCCTTGCGGGAATCGATTGGATCCTCCCCGACCGGCCCCTTACAGAGGAGCTGACGTCGGTTCTGGAGGCCGGATATCTGCGCGGCGCGGATCTCTGGCATTTGGCGAACGCTCTCTACATCTCTCCACAACCCGGCGCCCTGTCGGTCGCAACACTGGACGTGCGACAGGCCTCCGTAGCTGCGGTGCTCGGGTTTCGCGTGATGGGGGAGCCCCAAGACTCGTGACGGTCTGCGTTGCGCCCGCAGCTACCCACTCAACACGGTACCGGGCCGGGGAAGGGCGAAGAACGCGCTGACTTCTCGCGCCCTCGCCATGGGCCCAAGCTCCACACCTGCAGCCAGGCGTGGTTCGAGTGCATGGCCCGCGGCCAGCTGGCGAGAGACACCCTCGAGCTTGAGGCGGCTGCTCGCATGGGCCGTGTCGATCGCATAGCCGACCCTCGTGAGACCCAAAAGGCCGGTACCTCGTTCAATGGGCCTCAGCCGCTGTCGGCCTCGGGCAGCACGACCGTCACCCGGAGCCCGCCGTCCACCATGTTCTCCAGCTGGATGTCGCCGCCGTGGGCGCGGACGATGGTCCGCGCGATGGCGAGGCCCAACCCGGTTCCTCCCGTGTCGCGGCTCCGCGATTCCTCGAGTCGGACGAAGGGCTCGAACACGCGTCCCTGCTCGCTTTCCGGGATGCCCGGCCCCGTGTCCTCGACGACAACCGCCACGCACCCGCCCTCCACGCGGAGGACCCTCGCAACGGCCCTGCCGCCGTGGATGGCCGCATTCTCAAGCAGGTTCCTGAGCGCGCGGCGGAGTGCCGTCGGTCGGGCCCCCACCACGACCCGCTCCGACATCTCGGCCGAAACCGCGTGGCCAAGGTCGGCCAGGTCGCCGACCACGCTGTCGACCAGCGCCGGCAGGTCCACCCTCTCGGTCCGTTCCCGCCGCAGGTCCACCCGGACGAATGCCAGCATCTCCTCCGTCATCCGCTGCATCTCGTCGAGCGCGTTAATCATCTTCCGGCGCGTGTCGTCGTCGTCGACCAGCTCGGCATGCAAACGCAGACTCGTGATCGGTGTGCGGAGGTCATGCGAAACCGCTGCCAGCATGGCCATCCGGTCACGGACATACCGGTCGAGCCGCTCGCGCATCAGGTTGAAGGCACGGATCGTCGCCCGGACGTCCGACGGGCCGGCCTCGCGCAGAGGTTCCACGTCCTCGCCCCGCCCGAACTGGCTCGCCGCCGCCGCCAGGTGCCGCATGGGCCGCGCGATCCGGCGCCCCATGACAACCGCGACGCCGGCGGTACCGAGGGCCGAGAGGATGAACGACATCAGGAACGTCACGCCCCAGGGCGCGCCCGGCGGCGGCGCCACGGCGACGTTGAGCCAGCGCCTGTCGGGCAGCGCCACCGACGCCGCAAACCACCGGAGCCGCCAGGACGCGTGCCCGTCATCATGGTCATGACCGTGGAACCGGTCGTCGTCATCGTCGTCCAGGTGGTCATCGTGATGATCATGGTCCCCGTCATCGTCGTCGAAGCGCGCCCACACCGGCCCAACCCTGACCTGCCCGCGATCGACGCCGAGTGCAGCGGCCAGTTCGCGGGCAATGGCGGCGGCCGGTCCGCCGGCGCCCGCGGTGCGGACGAGCGGCTCACCGGTCAGCGAGAACTGCGTGCGGTGCGTGCTGGCAGCCGCGACGACGGTGCTATGCAGCGCGGGCGGCGTGTCCGTGAGCAGCTGCGCCACGTTCGCCGTTCGGGCGATGACATTGTCGCGGTGCGCATGGCGCACGGCCTCGACGCGTTCCCAGGCGAAGAGCGCGACGGCGACACCTTGCGCCACGACGAGGGTCAGGAGGAGCAGCAACGTGAGCTGGCCCGCAAGGCTCCGCGGCACCAGCCTCATGCGTCTTCGACCTTACCGGCAAAGCGGTAGCCGCCGCCCCATACGGTCATGATGAGCTTGGGGTTCTTCGGGTCGCGCTCGATCTTCTTCCGCAGGCGGCTCACCTGGTTGTCGACCGCGCGCTCGAACGGCACGGACCGCCGACCCTGGGTCAGGTCGAGCAACTGGTCGCGGGAGAGGACCATTCCGGGACGCTCCAGGAGCGCCACGAGCAGGCGGAACTCGCCCGTCGAGAGGGGAGTCACGATCCCTTCTTGGTCCATCAGCTGGCGTCGACCGTCATCGAGCAACCAGCGGTCGAACCGCCGCACGCCTGCCGACCGGGGCTCGCGCCCGGGCGGCAGGCTCTGTGAGCGCCGGATCACGGCCCTGATCCGGGCCAGCAGCTCGCGCGGGTTGAACGGCTTGGTGACGTAGTCGTCGGCGCCCACTTCGAGACCCACGATGCGGTCGGTCTCCTCGGCCATGGCCGTCAGCAGGATGATCGGCAAGCGCGTCGTCGCACGCAGGTGCCGGCAGAGCTGCAGGCCGTCCTCGCCCGGCATCATGACGTCGAGCACGACGAGATCAATCGCCGCCGCGCCGAGCACCCGGCGCGCTGCGATGGCGCTCTCAGCGATGCTCACACGCATTCCGTGACGCTCCAGGTACTGCGCCAGGGCCTCGCGGATCTCCCGGTGGTCGTCGACCACGAGCACGTGCGGAGTTGCTTCCATCCGTCCAGCTTACGCACCCGGGCGCCGGTCGCCGCAGGCAACCTGTAACAAGGTGTGCCAAACGCGCTCTCCGGCCATACATCGCGACAAATCCGGGTGTGCGGCGACAAACTCCTGCGACATCCGGCCCCCACATTGCCTGCATCCTTCGATCACCGATACGGGAGAACATCGATGCAGAAGAAGACCAGGACCCTGATCGTCGTCGGGCTCGCCGCCGCCCTTGGCGGGGCCGCCATCGTCGGGGTCAGCCATGCCAATCACCGCGGCGGTTATGACGGCCGGCATGGCCCAGGACTGGGCTTCCTCGACAAGGGGAGCCTCGCCGCTACAGCGCTGGAAGTGTTCGATTCCGTCGACGCGGACGGCAACGGGACGCTCTCGCAGGCCGAGATCGACCAGGTCCGCAACGACCGCCACGCCGCGCACGACGCCGACCGGGACGGCAACCTCGAACTCGAGGAGTTTGCCGGCCTCTGGCACGAGACCACGCGCCCGTTCACCGTGCGCGTCTTCCAAATGCTGGACACAGACGGCGACGCGGTCATCACGCGTGCGGAGTTCGACCGGCCGCTGGCCGGGATCGTCGCCCGCCTGGACCGCGACGGCGACGGCGGCCTCTCACTCCGTGACAGGCGGCACCACCGCCATCACGAAGACCGATGGGACGACGACTAGATCTCACCCGCCGGCCGGAGGCAGGCTCCGGCCGGCTTTGCCCGCGCCGCAGAACCGCTCGAAGGCAGATCAAACGCCGGGTTCAGGCCCGCAGTAACCCTTTGATCTCGGACATCCGCAGGATCAGCATGAGCGGCTCGCCGTCCGAGAACGGGCGGAAGCCGAACTTCGCGTAGAACGTCGTGGCCTGTTCGTCGATGGCTTGCACGACCACAGTCCGCGCGCCGACGACGCCGGCGGCGGCGAGACAGCGCCCCGCTGCGTCAACTAGGAGGTTGGAGCCAAGGCGCCGGCCTCGCCAGTCCTCGTCGACGGCGAGTTGCCCCAGCAGAATGACAGGCACCGGGTCCGGCATGCCGCGCCCGGCTCGGGACGACACCCGGCGCCTCTCCGCCGAACTGGCGGCCAGACTGTAGAACCCGACCACGCGGTCACCGTCGCAGGCAACGTAGGTGCGGGCACCGCCCCTGGCTTCGTTCAGCCGCGCCTTGCCACGGAGCCAGGCGTCAAGGGTCGGGACGCCGGAAGAGAATCGCGAGACGTCGTGGTGCGGCGCGAGGTGCCTCGGCGGTCCTAGCGGCGCCACTGGGGCGTGCGCGCATACCGCGCTTTCACGGCGGGGTCGAGCTCAACCGGTGCGTCGAGCGCGGCGACGAAATCGTCCCAAGCCTCGTCGTCGAGGACGATCACGGGACGCTCGTTCAGGATTTCGATCGCAGCCGCCTCGCTCGACCGGAGCAAGAACTCGGTGCGGGACACGCCACGGATCGCGGCCGCGCGGTCGATGACCGCCAAGCGTTGGCTGGATGCGCGGATGTTTACCTGAGGCACGGTGGCCTCCGTAGCGCGGAGGCGTTGTCACGGTGCCGAATATAGCATTTGTATAGCAATATGGCAATTCTTGCCGTCGGCTTGCCGCGCAGCAGACAGGCCAGCACTTGGCGGGGGTCTCGGCCTCGGTGATGCCGGTGTGCATGGGGGCGACCACTATGACAACCCAGATCGCCTAGCCTGCCACGGTCGACCCGCCCCCGGTTCTTGCCGGCGCCACAATTCGGGACGCAGGCTTGGACGGTGACTGCGACCGGGGAAATCCGACCAACGTGAAACGGCAATGGTGGCTGAGAGCGGGCTCCGCATGACGGAAACCGCTTCTATTCCGTATATCGCAAGTGCGAATCAAGCCGGCTTCACCAGCTTAACGAACTGATATTATGGCGTCGATTCAGGTAGGAGAATCGATATCGTGTCCCCCCTTGGCCTACCCATGGCAGTTGAGCAATTCCCGGATAGCAGGCTCGAATGCTCAATTTTTCCATTCATGAATCCTGGACAGGTCTGCGGCCGATGAGACTTTCCGCAGGCACGGCACGTGTCCGGAACGGCCGGTTCTGCCGCACCGTTGGGAGATGCAGCGTCCTCCTGCTCCTGACCGGCAACCTTCTGCCGGGAACAGCGTCCCCGCAGGATCCTGAAGTGCTGGAGAACGTAGTGGTGATCGGGCAACGCGCGCCCGGTATCGATCCTCTGTCCTCTCCCACGCCGGTGGAGATTATCCGCGGCACGGCGCTCGAGGCTTACGGCGGCGAGAGCACCGAAAGCAACCTTGCCCGGACGCTCCCGTCGTACAATCTCAATCGCGAGCCGATTTCCGACGAGGCGAGCGTTGTCCGGCCGGCACTGCTTCGCGGGCTGCCGCCGGATTCCGTGCTGGTGCTCGTGAACGGCAAGCGCCGGCACCGGTCGTCGGTCATCACGGTCTCGAGCGCAACGGCTCCCGGTAGCCACGGCCCGGACCTTGCGGCCATTCCCGGCATCGCGATCGAACGCATCGAGGTGCTGCGCGACGCGGCGTCCGCGCAGTACGGATCCGATGCAGTGGCCGGCGTCCTCAACTTCGTGCTGAAGCAGCGTCCCGATGCGCAGGTAGCCGAGGCCCGCTGGGGGCGCACCTACGACGGTGACGGGGATCGCTGGACACTGGCAGGCCACGCGGGGGTGCCGTTGGCCGACCAGGGGTTCGTTGCGCTGTCGCTCGAGCGGTCGCATCAGGCGCCGTCGACCCGGTCGGTGCAGCATGCCAGCGCCAGGCAGCTCGCCGCCGCGGGCAATCCCTGGATCAACGATCCCGGTTACGGCTACATCGACCATCCGTACGCGCAGACGTGGGGAACGCCCGAGGCGCGCGGCGACTGGAAGACGATGGTGAACGCCGGCCTTCCACTCGGCGCTTCGACAGAAATCTACGGCTTCGGCAACTGGCATCGCCGGACCGTGGAAAACGGGTTCTTCTTCCGCAACCCGGCGCGGCGTGGCGGCGTCTTCAGCCGGGGCGACGAGGTGCTGCTGGCAGACCTTTCCGCGGACCCGACCTCCGTCAGGTGTCGATCCGGACTGGAGCCCGATTCCGGGGACTGGTCGAATCACGTCGCGGCGATCCGCCGTTACATCGAGAACAACCCGAATTGCTACTGGATCGGTACTCAGTTTCCGGGCGGCTTTACGCCCCGGTTCGGCGGCGACGTGGAAGACGTCTCCTACCATGCCGGCGTGCGCGGCACGTTGCCGGATGACGCTCCATTGCTCTCCGGGTGGGACTGGGATCTCTCGGCCGGGATGGGCCAGCACTCGGTCGACTTCTTCATGGAACGAACGATCAACCCGCAGTTGCTGGCCCTCGGTCGTGAGCTGCCGACCAGCTACCGGGTCGGAGGATGGAGCGAGCGCGACTGGATCGTGGAGGGCAGCGTGGTGGGGCGGCTGGATGTCGGAGCTGCCTGGCCGCTGACTGTGGCGCTTGGAACGGAAGTTCGCAACGAGCGCTTCGAAGTCGTGGCGGGAGACTTCAATTCCACCTTTGTTGACGCACGCCCGGGCGGGCTGCGGGAACAGGGATTTGGGATCGGCACGAACGGCTTCCCGGGATTCCAGGAACGAACCGCGGGGGCGGCGTCCCGAACGGCTCGGGGCGCTTGGCTGGATCTGTCGACGGATCTGAGTGAAGAACTGTTCGTGCATGGAGCGCTTCGACACGAACGGCACGAGGGCATCGGCAGCAACACGCACGGCAAGGTGGCCGCACGCTACGACCTGAGCGACGAAATCGCGCTGCGGGCCTCGGTCGGCAGCGCCTTCCGTGCGCCGACCGTGGGTCAGGCGTCGATCGAGAAAGTGATCACGCAGTTCGTTCCCGACCTGGGCGACCTGATCGACATTGCGACCCTTTCGGTGGACAACCCCATCGCGATCCTGAAGGGGGCGAAGCCGCTGACACCAGAGACTGCGCAATCGGTGAATGCCGGTGTCGTCGCGCGCCTGGCCGGTTTCACGGTGACGCTCGACGGTTACCAGATCCGGATGAAGGATCGCATTGCGGTGACCTCCGAATTCGACCTGTCGGAGGGCGACAAGGCGGCCCTTCGCGAGCAGGGCATCGCCGATGCCGACGCCTATGCCAGGGTGAAATTCCTGACCAATGATTTCGGCACGACCACGCGGGGAATTGACGTGAGCGCCGAGCGGCTGATTGCGCACGGGAACGATTCAGCGACGCGTCTTCATGCAGTCGTGAACTGGAATCAAACGCGCGTCGACGGTACGTCCACGCTCCTGAACGCGGGCGAAACGCTGGCTGCGGAACGGGGCGTTCCCCGGTGGCGCGGCGTGCTCGGGGCGAGCCACGACCGCGGGCGGCTGACCCTTTCGGGTCGCCTGCGACTCTACGGTCCGTTCACGAACGTCTACTACACTTCCGATCTCTCGTCCGCCCGGGAGGTAGGTACCCACGCACTCTTCGACGCAGAAGTCGCGCTGCGGATCACGGACGGACTCACGCTGGCCATTGGGGCGGAGAACCTGTTCGACATCTACCCGCCCCGCACCGACGCGAGAGACGGCGAAACGGTCGGACTGCCGTACCTGCGGCGATCCCCGTTCGGTTTCGACGGCGGCTACTACTACGCCCGCTTGCGCTGGGAACGGTGACGCGGGGGTTGGCGGGCAAGTTCACGAGGCGCCGGGCAAATCTCCGGAAACCGTCCATGTAACGGAGCAACTTGGGCCGCAGCCGCCGTTCAAGCCACCATTTCCTTCCAGGCGATTTCTCTAAGGCGCGTGACGAGCGGCAGCGTGAACGTTGAGAAGCCTGAAGGGAGAAGCCATGAGCACGTTTGGAGACGAACTGATCCAGTCCCTCAACGAGGCGC
>VXPW01000067.1 GCA_009839325.1 Rhodospirillales bacterium | reverse complement strand
ACCTCCGGTTTGTCCAGACGATCGGCACCGGGGTGGATCATCTGCTCGCGCATCCCCCTCCCCCCTCGGTCCTGCTGGCCCGCACTGTCGATCCGACACTGACGGAACAGATGGTCGAGTACGCCCTGCTCGCCGTGCTTGCCTGTCACCGCAGCTTGCCCCACCACTTGCACCAGCAGAGACAATGCGTCTGGGGCATTCCGCCCTACGCCGAAACAACAACAACGCCGGTGGGTGTCATGGGAACCGGTGAGATCGGCGGCGCCATCCTCAGACGGTTGAAATCGCTTCAGTTTCCGCTCCGGGCCTGGTCACGTTCCGGACTGCTGGACATCGAAGGCGTGACCGCATTTGCCGGTCTCGAAGGGCTCGCGCAGTTTCTGGCGGACACCCGCATTCTGTTGTCGACCCTGCCTGCGACCGAGGCAACACGCGGATTGCTCAACGCTGACCGGTTGCGTCAACTGCCTGCGGGGGCTCACGTCATCAACCTCGGCCGCGGCAGCGCCGTGGTGGAACGTGATCTCCAGGCCTGCCTCGCTTCCGGACACCTGGGCTCCTGCTTCCTGGACGTGTTCGAGGAAGAACCGCTGCCCGCCGACAGCCCGCTCTGGCAGCATCCCGGCGTCATTGTCACGCCGCATGCGGCAGGGGTGAATTTCGCGACCCCCTACGCTGCCCGGCTGCTGGCCGATAATCTCCAGCGGGTCCGGGCCGGACAGCCACCGTTGCACGGCATTTCGCCGGAGCGCGGCTACTAACCTCGGAAAGACGCAGCATGACGGCATCCACGACAAGCGACCCGTACTACGACGACCTCGAGACGCGTCCTCCCGAAGTCCGCGAGCGTGCACAATTTCAGGCCCTGCAGGCAGTCCTCCGCAAGGCTGTCGCCAGCGCCCCGGCCTGGTCCGAGCGTCTGGCGGGGATCGACCCTGACGGCGTGAACGATCGCGAAGCGCTTGCGTCCCTGCCCGTGCTGCGCAAGTCCGACCTGCCCCCGCTGCAGGAAGCAGCGCCGCCGTTTGGCGACCTCGCCACGCGAGCGGCCGGCACCTTTCGACACGTCTTCGCCTCGCCCGGGCCGATCTACGAGCCCGGCCATACGGGGGATTTCTGGCGGATGGCCCGCGTGATGCACGCTGCCGGTTTCCGGCCGGGAGATCTCGTCTACAACACGTTCTCGTACCATTTCACGCCGGCTGGCTTCATGATGGAGCAAGGTGCGCACGCCATCGGCTGCGCCGTGTTCCCCGCGGGCATTGGCAACACCGACCTGCAGGTCGAGACCATCGCGTCGCTCCGGCCGAACCGGTACGCGGGAACCCCGTCCTTTCTCGGCATTCTGCTGAAGGAGGGGGACAGCCGCGGCCTCGATCTCTCGTCGATCGAAAGCGGGATCGTTGGCGGCGAGGCGCTGACGGCCAGTCTCCGGGAACAGTTCAATGCACGCGGTATCCGCGTGCTCCAAGGCTACGGTACCGCGGATGTCGGTCAGATCGCATACGAAACGACGCCGGGCGCCGGTTTGGTGCTTGACGAAGACGTGATCGTTGAACTCGTCGAGCCCGGCGGCGCCAAGCCTGTTCCTCACGGAGAAATCGGAGAGGTGGTGGTCACCCTGCTCAACCCCGACTACCCGATGATTCGTTTCGGGACTGGCGATCTCTCGAAGTTTCTCGACAGCCCCAGCCCGTGCGGCCGTACCGCTCCCCGAATTGCCGGCTGGCTGGGGCGTGCCGACCAGACGACCAAGGTCCGGGGCATGTTCGTGCATCCGGGACAAGTGCAGGAAATCGCAAGGCGCCATCCCGAAGTCGGGCGGTTGCGTCTGATGATCGGCCGGGAGGACGATCGGGATACCGCTGTCCTTCAGGTTTCACCGCGCGCCGGGCAGTCGGCCCCTGCGGAGCAGATCTCGCAAACCGCGCGGGCCGTGCTTCGCGTCCGGGCCGAAGTCAAGGTCGTGTCTGAGGACACCCTGCCGGACGATGGTCGACACATCGAAGACATCCGCGCACATGACTGACCCAGCCGGGGCGTCATCTGACGCCCTGGTAGTGAGCGACCTGTCGTGCGTACGTGGCGAGAGAGAACTCTTCTCCGGCGTATCGTTCGCGGTGCCAAGCGGGTGCATCCTGCTCGTGACAGGCCCGAACGGCTCCGGCAAGTCTTCTCTGCTCCGCATCCTGGCCGGCCTGCTGGACGCCACGGCCGGGAGTTACCGGCCACCGGAACGCGGTACCTTTACGCGTCCCGTGGGATACCTGGGCCACGCCAACTCGATAAAGATTCGTCTGACAGTGCGGGAGAATCTGCGGTTCTGGGCGCGATTGGCACGCGCAGAGCCGGCGGTGGAGCCGATTCTGCAGCGTGTCGGACTCGGTCGCTTCATGGACTTACCGGCAGGCTGGCTCTCCGCCGGCCAGCTGCGCCGTCTTGCGCTGTCACAGCTGATGATCGCGGACTCGCGCCTCTGGCTCCTGGACGAACCGGCCGCCAATCTGGACTCGGGCGGAGAATCCGTGCTTCAGAAAGAACTCGCGCGCCACCGTTCCGCGGGCGGGTGCGCCGTTGTGACATCTCCAACCGACATCGAGATGACGGACGCCCGACGGTTTGAACTGGCCGGCCAATGACGTTCTTTCGGGCCGTCGTGGAACGAGACCTGAAGCTCTACATGCGCGGAGTCGTCGACCTCATCGGGGTATGGATGTTCTTTGGAATCGCCATCGCCATGCTGCCGCTCAGCATTGGCCCAGACCCCGACATTCTGAGCCGCATTGCCCCTGGCGCTGCCTGGGCCATCGCACTACTCGCCTCCATGTTGTCGCTGGAGCGTGTCTTTGCGCCGGATCAACTGGACGGCTCGCTGGACCTCCTCCTGCTGCATGCCCCCAGCCCCCATGTATTGGTGCTGGCAAAGAGCTTCGCCCACTGGCTGGTGACCGGCCTGCCCTTCGTGGTCCTGGCGCCCGTGGCAGCCATCGCTCTCGGTATGGAAGTGCGTGGCGTCCTGCCACTTGCCGGCGCCCTGCTGATCGGAACCCCGGCGCTGTCGCTTATCGGAACCTTGGGGGCCGCGCTGACCGCGCCGCTCCGGCGCGGCGGAATCCTTGCTGCGCTGATCGTTCTGCCCCAAACCATTCCCGTGCTAATTTTCGGAACCGCTGCGGTGAGCGAAACCCTTATGGGACGTGACCCCGGCGCGCACTTCTCCGTGCTGGGAGCCTTCACGCTTGCCGCGCTGGCACTTGCGCCATATGCAGGCAACGCCGCCCTGCGGGCAGTACGCAGCTAGAGCTCCCCCGTCATCGCATGCCGTTATCTGGACCGACTTGATGGCCAAGGCCTTGCACCGATTGGCCAACCCGGCCCGCTTTCTCCGGATTGCCTCCCCGCTCCTGCCCTGGATTGCTGCCGGGGCGGCGGTTTGCTCGGGTGCCGGGCTCTGGTTCGGGTTGGTCGATTCCCCGCCCGACTATCAACAGGGCGATGCCGCGCGGATCATGTACGTGCATGTGCCGGCCGCCTGGAATGCACTTGCTGGTTATGCCGGGCTGGCCATTGCGAGCGCCGTTGCCCTGGTCTGGCGGCACCCCCTTGCCCTGGTGGCAGCTCGCTGCATCGCACCGGTCGGTGCCTGCTTCACGGTTATCGCCATCGCCACTGGTTCCATATGGGGCCATCCCATGTGGGGTACCTGGTGGGTTTGGGATGCACGCCTGACCTCGGTTGTCGTCCTGTTGTTCCTGTACCTCGGCTACATCGCGCTGCTTCAAGCGTTCGACGAACAGGAAACCGGCGAACGGGCGGCCACGGTGCTCGCGCTCATCGGTGCCGTTAACTTGCCGGTCATCAAGTTCTCCGTGGATTGGTGGAACACCCTTCATCAACCGGCCAGCATCCTGCGTTTCGGCGGACCTTCGATCGACCCGGCGATGCTGCTGCCGCTGATGCTGATGGCCGGAGGATTCACGCTGCTGTTCGCTTACCTGGTCATCATCCGGATGCAGACCGAGCTCGCCCGACGTCGTGTGATGGCGCTACGACGGGCTGCGTTGGCGGTCTCCCAGCCCAATGATGCCTGACTTGGGGGCGTTCCTGGCCATGGGCGGCTATGGCGCTTACGTCTGGTCGGCGTACGCGATTACCGGTCTGATCCTTGGCCTCCTAGTCGTGGCAACCCTGCGCGCACGCCGGTCGATGCGGGCGAGCCTCGACCAGGCCGAGCAGGCCTCACCCCGAAGGCGCACGCGTTGACCCGGAAGCACCAACGTCTTATCGGTCTTCTCGCGGCTGGCGTGGTCCTGGGAGTCGCAGCGACTCTCGTGTTCCAGGCACTCGATGACACGCTCGTGTTCTTCTACAGCCCGACCCAGGCCGCCGAACGCCAGTTCCGCCCCGGGGAGGCCATCCGGCTTGGCGGCCTGGTCAAGGCCGAGAGCGTGCAGCACTCCGATGACAGCCTGAAAGTCTGGTTCGTGGTGACCGACGGCGCCAACGACGTCACAGTCACGTACGACGGGATCCTGCCAGACCTGTTCCGTGATGAGCAGGGCGTCGTCGCCGAAGGCAGCTTTCTGCCGGACGGCACCTTCGCCGCGACCGAGGTGCTTGCCCGGCATGACGAAAACTACATGCCCAAGGAAGTCGCCGAGGCACTCCGGGAGCAGGGGTTGTTCGTGGGCGAAGACGGCGAGAAGAGCTACTGAGCAACCGTCATGCGTTGGACGGCGCACACCCGCAAACCGTTGACTCGTTGCATTCCGGCCCCGGCCTCGCACCGATTCCTCAAGGATTTACGTGCTTACGTTGGCAACAACTTCGGGTACGGTTGCGTGCCGAGCGGCGCTGCCGCGTCGCTTGACCTTGGTCGTTGGGCCCACACCCCGACATTCCTGCTGTCGCCACGGGGAACGTGCCGGGGAATGCATCCCTCTCCGTGACAGCCGAGTTCTGACAGTTCGCAGAAGACGCCGTGGAATCGGCAGGCAGCTCGCGGACAGACCGCCGCTGCGACTGACCATAGTTGCGGTCATGGATTGTTCCGTCATTTGGATGTCGTCATCAGACGTAGGCGTGCCGAAGTCTCGTACGACCGCGCTCGTTCGCGCGCACCTGATGAACCGACGAAGCCGGGACTGAGCAATCAAGGCCGGATTGCGGCCGCCATGGCCGTGTTCCCGCCACAGAAACAGGCGACTATTCACTGCGATCATTCCGTGTAGTCGAGTCCAGATGCGTCTTCCAGGCACACATCTGGCCGTTTCAAGCTGACCGGCGGAGGATGCCGGACCCTCGCGCCAGTTCCCGATCTTGGAGGCGTGGGAAAACGCCCCCCCAGAAGAGAGGTCTTGAGAAAGGCCTGCGACCGGCAAGCCTCCCACAGCCCGAGAAACGGACCGCTTCTATCGCATCAGGTCGTATGCAAGCTTGGCGGCAGCAGCGTCCATGACCGCCACGCCGACCGAATCGTAGATGACGGTAGCTCCAGACGGCACCTGCTGCACACCGAGATACACCTCTCCGACCTCGGCAAAAATCTCGCAGCCTGACCCTCGAACGTTGCCGGACTGATCCAAGGCAGCTTCTCGCGATTCGACGACGACAATGTGACTCATGGCCGCGTCGTCGAGTTCACGGCTGTCGCGGGTATTCCACCCGACAGCGGCTACGAACGCACCCGACTTCAGCCAGTCTCCCATCAAGATGGGCTCCTTGGCCGAAGTGGTACAGGCCACGATGTCAGCTCCCCGCACGGCCCGCTCCGCATCGTCCACGAAAACGGCCCCAACTGCGGCGGCGGCAGCCCGTCCGGAAGTTTCGTTCCGCGCCCAGAGCCGAAGCTCTCCACAGGGGCGGACGTTGGTCAGCGCCCGGGCATGGGCACGGGCCTGAACGCCGCTCCCCATGATCGTCACCACTTCAGACGTCGGAACCGAAAACGCACGGGCGGCGGCGGCCGATGCTGCTGCAGTCCGCATCTCGGTGATCAGCCGTCCATCGAGTGCCGCGACGGGAGCTCCGTTGTCCTCGTCGAACAGGAGGATGACCGCTTGATGGGTCGGAAATTCCGTACCGGCATTGGCGTGGTAAAACGTCACGACCTTTACCGCGATCACGCTGCCGGCGGCGGGCATTGTGCCGAGAAAGGCATCGTGTCCCGGGACCGGCACCATTTGGCGGAGCGGCTGCGCCACCTGCCCAGACGACAGCGCGCACATCGCCTTCTCGATTTCGTCGATAAGGGGCTGCCATTCCAGAACGCGCGCGACCGCGGACTCATTGAAGAACGGTAGTTCGTCGAGACCT
This sequence comes from Rhodospirillales bacterium, assembly GCA_009839325.1. GTDB lineage: Bacteria > Pseudomonadota > Alphaproteobacteria > TMED109 > TMED109 > VXPW01. Next base: position 1,958 of record VXPW01000067.1, on the reverse strand, counting down.
CGACGGGTCATTTCGTTTTCCTTCGCGGTCAGCCGTTGCCAGCGTGAGGGTGCACGGCGGAGCCATCCGAACGACCCGGCGGGCCCGCTTGCCTGAGATTCAGCGCCCCGCTTATCCGAGCCCCCTACGCTGCCGCCAACGGCACATCGTGTGGCAACTTATTCCGCTTCGACAGAGGGTGTCACACCGCAGCAACCGTCTTTCGTGTCATTCAACGGAGCATGGAGCGGATTGGTATCGGCGCCGTACCAAGCAATGTCGTCATGCGTGTGGAACACTTCCCACCGCACTCCCACGGGGTCCAACGACCAAGTTTTGTCTGACTTGCTGTAACAGCATTCTGCCGACGATTGCTCGATCAGCGGAGCCTCTGCCCGGGCCAATTGCTTCGTCACCCCTTCCAGTTCCGCTTCGTGACCGACCTGAATTCCGAGGTGGTCTACGCCTTCCTTGCATCCTCGCGAATCCAGGACGAAGTTCACGCGCGGGTCTTCCAGCATCCACTTCGCGTAACCGGGCTTCCTGACAGTGGGTTCCGCATCAAATAACGTTGTGTAGAACTTGACCGAATGCTCAAGGTTCGTAACCCCGACGGATACGTGAAGGCGTTTCATGGCTTGCCCTTTCCAGTCCACGGACTCGCAAAGATTGCCCTAGTTGCCGAGCAACATCATGTGGTGCCGAGAGCCGTTGCTGTCAATCGCCAAACTTGCGGCCGTCCCATGCCCCTACCTGATCATGACCGAGCGGGACAGCGCGGCAGCAGTAAGTAGCCGATGGGGATAGACGACCATTCTCCGCGCATCATCATACCTGCGATTCCGAACCACAAGCGCTTCGGCGCCAGGTCAGACCAACGCTCCATTGCGCATTAGCGGATTTATGCGATCGCGACCCAATATTTTGCTGGGGCGCTTTGGCAATGCCCACAAACAAGCGTCAGGAGATGACCGCTTGACTCGTGGACGCCATTAACGGGAGTAACGCCGTGCTTCCGGGAGTGCAGAGATGCTTTCCTAAAGTTTCCATCCTGATATGTCGAAGACCGACCGCCATTCGTCGAACGTCAGGAGGGAATGACGCGCGGGTCACAGAGGGACTTTGAATCCTATTGAAAACGCCCAATAGCGTGGACCCGGCACAGATACGCCATAGGAGATGGGCGCGCCGCCCGGCTCGACCGTGGATTCGTGCCCGCGCAACGGTTGCCACGCGTGCCCGTCTTCGAGGAAATCGTCCAGCGCCTGCCCGTAACGCAGTTTCCCGGTCACAATCCGGCCACTCTCCAGAGCGTAATCCACCCCCATGATCAACTGATATCCCACTAGCCAGTCCGACACGCTAGCGGCGGCACGGGACTCCTTGTTCGCTGCTTCGGGATGTCGAGGTGGATCCAGCGCCAGCAGGGCGGCGGCACCGCGCCGAATCGAGATGGCCGAATAGTCGATCTCAACTCTCGACGTCCCCACTCCAACGCCAACAAACGGCCGCAACGCCATCTCGCCGAGACTTGAAAAATCGTAGTAAAAGTTGGCGAAGAGGCTATGGGTGTGGAACTCCCGTATTTCCTCTTCACGAACGGAAAACTCTTTCTGCTTGGGATCACCGGGAACCACCAAGTCTACCTTGTCCCCATCGCGACGATGGTGGACGTACTCGACCTCAAAGCGATATGGCCCGGAACTGGAATACCCGACCTGGACGCCAGCCAGCAGACCGCCACTCAGTCCGATTTCGTTCGCGTTTGACGGCAGTTCTCTCGGCTGACACTGGTCGGCAGGTAACGGCAGCTGCAGTCCATCTATGACCACTGGTTCGAACCACTGGTCGCAATTTGTCGGAACGCCATGATGGGTTCGTGTGGACCGTAGCGTGGTTGCCGCAGAGATACCTATGTCCATGCCAGCGTAAAACCCCGTGCGCCGCTCGTCACCACCCGGTGAAGGCACCATTGCAGA
>VXPW01000085.1:5005-8378 GCA_009839325.1 Rhodospirillales bacterium | reverse complement strand
GCCGCCTCCCGGGCCGCGACCAGTGCGTCAAGAGCCGCGGCCGAGCCGCCGCTGGTGAAGAGGCCGCCAGCGCCCTCCGGGTATCCGAGCCAGCGGCGGAACCAGTCGACGACGACCAGTTCAAGCTGGCTCGGGCCGCTCGCTGCTAACCAGGTGCAAGCGTTGATGTTGTAGCCCGCGGCCAGATAGTCGCCGATCACCCCGGGCCAGGTGATGCACGACGGCACGAATGCAAAGAACCGCGGATGCTGGTGCCGGGCCGCCGTCGGGAGGATCTCGCGGGCGACTTGCTCCAAAACCTCGCCTGCTGGCCGACCGTGCCGGGGCGGTTCCGCCATCAACTGATCCTCGAGAGCCTGCTGAAAGTCCCCCTCCCAGGCGTCCTTGCCGGGAAGTTGCGTGTTCCAATCGACAAGCAGCTCAGTGGCTTTCTGGGCCAACTGGAGCATGTCCTCGCGTGGCATCTGCAAGCTTGCGTGCTTGGCCCCGCCGATATCCGGATTCGATAGTTCCCCGTCACGCATAGTTCTTCGTTCTTTCTCGCTTCTGGGCTGTGAACACGAACGTCCCGTCGACGTTGACACTCACAACTGCTTGCCAGCTAGGGACGGGCCACGCAGATGCCCTGCCGGGAAGAAGTCTAGCGGCGCATTCCGGTATCTGTTTCTGACATCCAGATCGCCGCGCTAGGGAGGCTGGCGACCGGCTTGAAGTTGCATAAGCGGCCATGGAACAGGGTGGCTACGGCTCAGCCTCCCGTGTAGCGGGTGGACCGACCCCGGTCTCATCAGCACCGATACTCTTCAACGTGCCCCCGGCTGGAGTTACGGTTTGTAGTTAGGGAAATTGATAGCGAGCCCTGGACGACGGACAGGAGCGATAGCCGCTCCAATATGCGAAGGCATGGTCTTGGCTACAAGACGGCTTGACAACCGTTTGCGGTCTCCTTGACGGTGCGACCGCCGGACCCGGATCTGGTTGAAGGGCGGTGGCCCGTCGTCGGCCTTGTGGGCTACGTTGTCGTTGTCGCAGACATCGCCGGATCTGGATACCGACGCCGACTTTAGGGCGGGGCGGATCATCAGCGCCTGGAAAGCCAGGCCGCGCGAAGGGAGAGCGTAAGAGGCCGAATTCCGACACACGTTCCCCGCAGGGAAATCCCGAAATCGAGGCGCTTGAGGCGCTTCCGGATCAGTGCACCGACACAAGCGACATACCCGAGTTCTTCAACCGCTCAGGTGCTAGGCGGGGAGTCCTGTACTCGGGTGGCCGTACGCGCCGGCACCCGGTGACACCATGAATGACCCGGCATCCGGCGGCCTCTGCCCGAGGCACCGGAGACGGTCATGCGCCGATGAGCCGATTACCTAACGGATGCTGAACGGGAAGTAGCGGGCGTTGATCTGTTCGTAGGTGCCATTCGCGAGAATGGACTCGAGGCCGCGGTTCAGGCGTGACAAGAGCGATGCGTCCTCGTGGCGCACCGCGATGCCAATGCCTTCATCCAGCCTGTATTCCTCGCCGGCGAATTCGAAGCCGGCGCCCTCCGGACCCTGAAGCCAGGCGTATGAGCCCAGGCCGTCGCCGAAGACGGCATTCAGGCGGCCGGCGACGAGGTCACCGTAGAGCTCCTTCTGGCCGGCATAGAGCTTGATTGTTGCCGTGCCGGCAAGGTTGGCCGCGAGCCAGTCAGAGGCAATCGTGGCGCGGGCCGCACCGATGGTCTTGCCCGCCGCGTTAGCCGGGTCGAAACCGGAGCCCTTCGACGCGACGAAGCGGACCACGTTGCTGTAGTACCGGTTCGTGAAGCTCACCTGTTGGCGGCGCTTCTCGGTGATCGACATGCTGGCAGCGATCGCATCGAAGCTGCCTGCGCGCAGTTCCGGGATCAGCCGCTCCCATTCCTCCAGTACGATCTCGCACTCGGCGCCGAGTTCCGTGCAGCGCGCCAGAGCGATGTCGACGTCGAAGCCAGTGATCTCGTCGTCGTTGCCGACATAGTTGAACGGCGGATAATCGCCGGTCGTGGCGATGCGCAGCTTCTCCGCCGCGAGCGCCGGCATTGCCGCCAGAAGCACCAGTGCCGTAGCAGCCGCAAGCAGTCTCATGAGCCTTGTCGCCCCCATCCATCCGGGCACGTGCCCGTCGGAGCGGAATAGTATGTGAGGCGACCCGTACGTGGCACGAAATGCCGCCCGCTCATGGCGGTCCCTACCGCGCCGCCGGCATGGCTGCCCATTGCGCGCATGCGGCTGGCGAGCACGGCCATCTTGGCGATCGCGAGGGTCAGCAGTCGCGCCATCTCCACCAGCGTTTCCGCCGGAAAGCGCGAGTTGCCCGCGGCAAAGCAATGACGGAACCCATGCACGCTCGGCTCGGGCAGCGCGAAGGATTCAACGTCGCTCTGCCAGGCGCACGAGATCAAATTGGCCCACCCCCGGCCTGCGGTAGATCAGGATTGAATTGGCACCGCCCCGCGACGATCCGGTCGCTCGTCAGCTTGGCCAGGCGACCGTCAGCGCATTAGCATTGGCCAGTCGGTCGGATCTGGTCACGCGGCGATCGAGCAACGCGCTCCATCGATACCAGTCGGGAATACTTGATACATGATATCGCTGTCACGCACGAGGATTTCGCGCGCAATGCCCCGTGGCCACCGTGCAGCGGCCTTGCTTCGCCTGGCCGCCGCCATTGCGGTTGCGGCGGCGCCATGCCTCGTTCCGGTGGAGGGACGGACGGCGGAGGCGGGAGCCACCGTGGGGAGCCATGTTCCGCAGGATCCTGCGGGTGCAGTGCGTTCCCTAGCCGTGATCGATCGCGAGGCTATTACGCTGTCGGGCTTGCGCACCGTCTCGGAACTGCTGTCAAGCCAAAGGCGTTTCACCCGCTACGGCCTCCTGAGCCGGCAACGATTGAGCCGGTTTGGCCTGCACCGGACGTTGCTCCTCGAGGACCGGGTGGCCTACCTCGTCAATGGCCGACGGATCGCCGATTCCACCGTCGATCTCTCCACCCTGCCGGCGGCGGCGGTGGAGCGGATCGAGGTCCTGCAGGGAGGTGCCGCCGCGCTCCACGGCGGGCATGCCACTGCCGGCGCGATCAACATCGTGCTCAAGCGCGGCGACGACGGCGTCGAGGTCACGGCCGTCGCCGACCGCCCGACGCAGCCGGGCGGCGACGTGGAGCAGGCGGGCATCCGGTGGGGAGGCGCGCTGGGCCGGGGCCACCTGACCGTGATTGCGGATGTCTTGCGACGCGAGGAGATCCCGGAGGCCGCGCGCGCGTACAGTGCCGCCAGCTGGACGCCGGGCGGCCGGTTCGCCGATGCCGCCGGTATTTCCGTGGGCGGCAACACTGTCTTTGTCGCGACGCG
>VXPW01000085.1:2705-4905 GCA_009839325.1 Rhodospirillales bacterium | reverse complement strand
GGTCGGGTTTCGCGGAGCTGCGGCTGCCCGTCCGTGCCGGCTGGGACGTCGCGCTTGCGGGGCGTGCCGACACGCACGATGACGTCGGCGCGGCCCATTCGCTCCAGTTGGCGAGCCGGCTGCGCCTGCATGATGCGGTGACCTTGCGTGGTTCGTGGGACCGCGGGTCCAGAGCGCCCAGCCTGTACGAGCTGCACCTGCGCGGTTCGGATGATTTCCCGTACGTGTGCGATCGGGAGTCGCATGTCGGCGCTCTCGCAACTTGCCCCGTGGAGCAGTTCCAGCGGGTCAGCGGCGGCAATCCGCACCTGGAGCCGGATCACGCGGAAGGTGTGTCGTTGGGAGTCGTGCTGGGCCTCGGACCGCTGACGTTGAGCGCGGACTGGTTCCGGATCGCCCTGTCGGACGTGCCGGTGCAATTGCTCCCGCAGTCGATCATGGATCTCGAGGCGAGGGACGCCCTGCCGTCCGGCGTAGCGGTGGTCCGTTCGCAGGAAGGCAGGGTCGAGAGGATCGTCAGTCCGATCGTCAACAGCGGCGAGACCGACGCGGCAGGCGTCGACGTGCAGGCGCGGGTCGGCTGGACCACCGCGTGGGCGGACCTGGAGCTTGATGCCGGCTGGCTGCACCGCACGCGCCGCGAGACCCGGGTGGCCGGCGAGCGGCAGCCGGGTGATCACCCGCGCGATCACGTGCACGGGTCGTTGCGCATGAGCCAGGGCGATCTGACCGTGAATTGGCGCGTCTACGCAGTCTCCGGCTACTGGAACGCCCGCCGCACCGGTCGCTTTGGCGGCTGGGTGGGCCAGGATCTTGCAATCCGCTGGCGCGACGCCTTCGGGCTCGGCGGATTCGACTTGACCGGCGGCGTCCTCAACATCGGGGACCGGGACCCGTCCGTCGATCCCACGGATCCCGATGCTCAGGATGTGAACCTCGACTCAGGCCGGGGCCGCACGATCTTCCTGACTGCCGCGAGGACATGGTGAGGAGTGGCCGGGACATCCGAAGTGGGGGGGGGCCGACCGCTTCGCTGGCATCGGCGACCGGGCTTGGCCCAGCCGCCCCGGAGGCGCTGAAACGCCGACGTCCGGGGGGCAGTGGAGCATCCGCATCGACGATCAGTGGCGAATCTGCTTTACATGGCCCGAAGGCAGCACCATCCCGTCCGGGGTGAAACGGTTGACTACCACTGACAGGAGGCGGCGTGCCGATCCCGCCACATATCTCGGCCACGGCGACCGTCGATAGGAAGGGTCGGTGTGAGTTCGCCTCCATCCACTCGATCAGGGGCGGCGATCGCTCCTGGCGGCCGGACGCTGCCGCCAGGACGTCGGTGTCTACGAGGTACACCAGCTAGAGCACGGGGTCGTGCGGCGGGATTGAAACCCCCGGCGGGCACTGGGTCCACTGTCGTCGCTGTTCGCCAAACGGCGTCATCTGCGCGGCAGAATCCGACTGAGTGGCCCTCGTGCGGATCGCGCGGCCAACGGTCCTTTGCCGGAGGCCCCCATCAGTCGGCTGCAGCATCCACGCAGCACCCGGCTGTTGCCAGCCAATGTACGGAATGTTATAACATAACATTTTCAAGGGGCGACAATGGTCAAGGCCATCACGGTCCTGTCGATCCAGCCCCGACCCCGCGCCGATTCCAATCACGGTCGGCCACTTGCGCTGGCTGAACCGGTAGCACTGACAAGGTTCCTCCACGGCGCGCGCGGGGTCGGGCGCTGGTACGACCGGGTAGTGAACGAGACCGCCGGCCGCTCAGATCCTTCACACCCTAGCCTCCGACCCCGCTGGCACCCGGCGCTGTCGCTTGGACAGGGTCGTCGGCACGGTCGGCGACCATGTCCCCAGACCGGTCGAGAACGGTATCGCTCATAAGGACCTTGCGACGCCGGTCGGTCAGTCGGCCGACCGGCGCGTCTTAACCACGAGAGGGAACTCGCATGCTTAACCCCGCGTTCCGGACGATCGGGACCATCTACGTACTGGTTTCGCTGGCCATTTCGCCACCAACCGAAGCAATGGCACAGAGTAGCCAACCGACCGAGGACATCGCAGTCCTCGGTGAAATCGTGGTCATCGGTGAAACCGTTCAGGATCTCGGTCTCGACGAAGTATCGGAGGGCACCGGCAGCCGACTTGGGCTTTCCATCCTGGAAACGCCCGCGACTGTCGAGGTCATCGACTCGGA
>VXPW01000085.1:0-2605 GCA_009839325.1 Rhodospirillales bacterium | reverse complement strand
ACCGGCGTGGGCGGCGCGGCATCCGACCAGCTTTGGTACAGGGGCGATATCAGTTACCGCTCGTCCGACGGCTATGTCCGTGACATGGACCCGCAATCGCTGAACGCGTCCGGCGGGTTGCTTTGGCAGCCAAGCGCAGACCTATCGCTGAGGCTCAGCCTGGACTACCTGGATGACGATCTCGCGAATTACTGGGGTACTCCGCTGGTACCGATTGCCGTCGCGACAGATCCGCTAACCCATGTGTTGACCACGACAACCGGCGACACGATCGATGGCAATACGCGCCATCTCAATTACAACGTGAGTGACCACCGTGCGGAATCGGATCAATTGCTGTTGCGCGGCGACATTACTTGGAAGATCTCCGATCGAATCGAACTGCACAACACCATCTACAACTTCGATGCCGACCGCGAATGGCTGAACGCTGAGGGTTATGTTTTCTGCACGGAGGATCTGCAGCATGTCTGCACGGACAATACCGGCGTCATCCAGCGCTATAACGGCTATTTCTTCGTGTTCCACGAACAGAGCCTCGTCGGTAACCGCGCGCACCTGACGATCACTGAAGACTTGTTCGGAAGACCCAATACGTTTTTGGCCGGACTGGAAGTCACGGACCTTGACTTCGTGCGTACTCGCGGATTCCGCCTGGATGTGCCGCCGGCTCCGTCCGATGCGGTGGACCTGACTGATCCGGTTCCCGGCGTATACGGCCCGGAGGAACTGCGCGGGGTAGCCCCGACCACGATCACGACGCGCGCGATCTTTCTTGAGGATGCACTTGAGGTCACCCCGCGGTTCTCGCTTGTCGGCGCGCTACGCCACGATGAACTCGATCTTGATCGGAAGAACTTCAACGCCGCGGGCATCCTCGAGGATTCCAGCTTTTCGCGAGATTTTGACTGGGTGAGCTGGCGGGCCGGTGGCGTGTTCAAGGTCACCGAGGATCTCGTGGCGTATGGCCAGGTCAGCAATGCTCGGGACCCGGTGAATTCAAATATTTTCCTGGTAAGTTCCGGTGAGAACTTCGATCTCACGGAAGCAGATCAGTTCGAAGTCGGACTGAAATCCGTGCTTCTCGGTGGTCGGGCCGAAGCGACCGCCGCCTACTACCAGATCGAGCGCGACGACGTCTTGGAGCGTATCGGGCTGGACAGTGCGACTAGCGTTGGCGGCAGGGAGTCCAGGGGCGTAGAACTCGCCGCTTCCCTCCAGGCATCCGAGCAGTGGCGAATTGCTGCCAATGCAGCCTATACCGATGCTGCGTTCAAGCGGTCGGCCAACTTCGATAGGTTCGCCGGAAACACGCCGCCAAACGTTCCGGAATGGACGTTCAACCTCTGGACGTCGTACCGCGGCATCGCGGGAACGCCGATGGAAGTCGGCGGGGCCCTGCGCTTTGTCAGCGAGCGCTTCGGCGACAATGCGAATACCGTGACGCTGGCCGACTACTGGATTGCGGACGGATACGCCGCGTGGAACGGCGAGAATTACCGTGTGACGGCCCGCGTCACCAACCTATTCGACACGGACTACGTTCCGTGGTCCGACGTGTTCTATTTGCGACAGCTCGATCCCGGCTGGCCGTATGCGAATCAGTTGATTCTTGGCGCACCCCGAACCTGGGAGCTCAGCCTCGAGTACTTCTTCTAGGACAGCCCGCCTTCTAGGTCAGCGCGCCAGAGCGCTTGGACCCGCGGACCGTGCAGCGGCTCCTTGTCCAGCTTCACCGCTGGATAGGCATCGTTCTCTGTCTAATGTTCGCCGCTTGGTTTGCGAGCGGGATCGTCATGATCTACGTGCCGTTCCCGCTGCTGCCGCTCGCCGACCGGATCGACCGGGCTGAGTTAGTCGACATAGACAGAATCCGGGTTGCCCCGATTGAGGCGATCGATCTCGCGGATTCCAGTTCAAGCGTCGGCATTCGCCTGCGGAGCCAGGATGGCCGACCGCAGTACGTGATAACCGACAACGGACGGGTAGTCGTTGTCCAGGCCGACACCGGAGAGCCCGCCGCCGCGCTCGATTCATCCAGCGCCGGTCGAATCGCACGCAAGTTTTCGGGAATCGCTACGCAGAGCGTCCATGGTCCCGTCCAGTACGACCAGTGGGTCGTTTACAGTGCATTTGACACACTGCGCCCGTACTACCGTGTGCGCCTCGACGATCCTGCTGGTACGGATCTCTATGTCTCTGCCGTGACCGGAGAAGTGGTCCAGCGCACCTCACGGTCACAACGTCGATGGAACTACGTTGGCGCCGTAGTTCATTGGATTTACCCGACCGTTATCCGCAAACACTGGGCGCTTTGGGACCAACTGGTCTGGTGGGTGTCACTCGCGGGCATCGTGTTGACGCTTGCCGGAATCTACCTCGGCATCCTCCGATGGCGGTCCGCTGCCCGTGCCGGTCAACGTGGCCTGTCGAGCCCGTACCGGGGCTGGATGAAGTGGCACCACGTCGGCGGTCTGACTATCGGCGTGGTTGTCCTGACCTGGATCTTCAGCGGCTGGCTGTCGATGGATCACGGGCGGCTGTTCTCGACGCCGTCCCCCGCGCCAGATCATGTCGAGCGCTTTACCGGGATGAGTGTACGTGC
>VXPW01000028.1:6237-8420 GCA_009839325.1 Rhodospirillales bacterium | reverse complement strand
ACGGGCGATATGCTGCGCACGGAGCGGGTTATCCCCAAGATGATTGACCGCATCAAGACGCTGTTCCAGGACGTGCCGCCGCTCGAAGGGGCGCCCGGATCGGGGACGGCGGACTTCGCAAGTTTGATGGACGGCTGGCCGGACGGGGAATCCAGTGGGGAGGTGCGCTGATGACAGTGGTGGTAACGGTCAACGTTGAAGGTCGGTATCGTGGTTTCCTAACGTCCGTAATGTTGGAGATTGCGCCGGGCGTGTACACGTCGCCGGAAATGACCAGCGGCATCCGGGATAGAATATGGGACGTGATAGCGAGATGGCACGGCGAGTTGGGCAATGGGTCGGTGGTGATGACGTGGCGTGATCCGACTGCTCCAGGTCAGCAGAGCATCAGAAACCTGGGTGAGCCGCCAAAGGAAATTGCCGATGCTGACGGAGTGTACCTGGTAAAATACGGTCGGTCCCGTTCCCTTGGCAATGGAACGCGATAGAAGTTATCAATTTGCCAAGGGGTTCCCCCGCACACGCGGGGATAGACCGTTACCACCAGCTACTCCAGACGGGACAGTGAGGGTTCCCCCGCACACGCGGGGATAGACCCGGAAATCGTGGTGCCATAGTACCAGACATACTGGTTCCCCCGCACACGCGGGGATAGACCCGCCGATGATGAGGCTATCCGCCAAGCCCGCGCGGTTCCCCCGCACACGCGGGGATAGACCTCCATGATGTCCGCTACGCTGGTCTCGAGCCAGGGTTCCCCCGCACACGCGGGGATAGACCCCCTTCGTCTCCCTTGCCGGTACACTGGGTCCTGGTTCCCCCGCACACGCGGGGATAGACCCGTCTGCTTAGCGCTGGCTTCGGACCAATCGCCGGTTCCCCCGCACACGCGGGGATAGACCCTCGTACCATTTTCTGTGGGTGACAACATGACCGGTTCCCCCGCACACGCGGGGATAGACCTTTCACCGCGCTCTTCGTTCCTGACGAGGTTGTGGTTCCCCCGCACACGCGGGGATAGACCGATTGCATTCCATGAATGCGTTAGGGCCAGAGAGGTTCCCCCGCACACGCGGGGATAGACCGCTTACTACCTCATACACGACTCACAACCAGGAGGTTCCCCCGCACACGCGGGGATAGACCCCGACAACGAGTACGTCCGCAAATCCAACTCCGGGTTCCCCCGCACACGCGGGGATAGACCGCGCTACCTGCTAGCCCTACTCACCCAGCGTCAGGTTCCCCCGCACACGCGGGGATAGACCGGTTGAGAAGGCTGAGTACAATCTCCGGGTTAGGGTTCCCCCGCACACGCGGGGATAGACCCGAATACATCCGCAAATCCAACTCCGCCGCTGCGGTTCCCCCGCACACGCGGGGATAGACCGTGAAGCGCCGGCCAAGAGCGGAGCATGTAGGCGGTTCCCCCGCACACGCGGGGATAGACCCTGCTTGCCCGGCTTCGTGCCTTTGGTTATACTGGTTCCCCCGCACACGCGGGGATAGACCCGCAGAGATGATGGAATCAGGGGCTTCGAGGAAGGTTCCCCCGCACACGCGGGGATAGACCTCAACTGCCGACTGGGACACTCTCGTTCGACGGGGTTCCCCCGCACACGCGGGGATAGACCTATTGAACAGTCGCTGAACGCCCAAAGGTCCCAGGTTCCCCCGCACACGCGGGGATAGACCGCGCAATATCTACACTGCTGAGGACTTAGGAGGGGTTCCCCCGCACACGCGGGGATAGACCGTGACCCTGCATACGTGCAACTCCGCAGCCTTCGGTTCCCCCGCACACGCGGGGATAGACCCGTGGAAGTGCACGGCACCGCGGGTTTGGGTTTGGTTCCCCCGCACACGCGGGGATAGACCCGTCGACCTCGGTGCTGTAGTACCAGACGTACTGGTTCCCCCGCACACGCGGGGATAGACCCCCGACCACTGGCCTTTGGAGAGTCACTACTACGGTTCCCCCGCACACGCGGGGATAGACCTCCTCTCGGATATGCCGGGGTGTGAGCAGGCCAGGTTCCCCCGCACACGCGGGGATAGACCCTCCCTCTCTCAGGCCGTCCGTGGCCTATCTGCGGTTCCCCCGCACACGCGGGGATAGACCGTCGATGTTTCCACCCGCACCCAGAGCGACCGTGGTTCCCCCGCACACGCGGGGATAGACC
>VXPW01000028.1:0-6137 GCA_009839325.1 Rhodospirillales bacterium | reverse complement strand
GGTTCCCCCGCACACGCGGGGATAGACCGCGTACTACCTCGTACTCGACTCACAAGGAGACGGTTCCCCCGCACACGCGGGGATAGACCTCATGCCTACCCGCAAAGCCGCCGCAATGGGAAGGTTCCCCCGCACACGCGGGGATAGACCCGACTTAGTCTTCTCCCACACCGGCCAACTCATGGTTCCCCCGCACACGCGGGGATAGACCGTTTGATGTTGCGGAAGCGGCCACGGGAAGCGAGGTTCCCCCGCACACGCGGGGATAGACCGTACCATTCCAGGCGGGGGTTCGGCCAGGGATTGGTTCCCCCGCACACGCGGGGATAGACCTTGGGGGACCATGCTAGACGGGGCATCGTGGAGGGTTCCCCCGCACACGCGGGGATAGACCCACCGACTCTTTCCTCCGTCCCAACGACATCGTGGTTCCCCCGCACACGCGGGGATAGACCTTCCGCACTGTCCAGGCGGACGATACCGGGAGGGGTTCCCCCGCACACGCGGGGATAGACCTCTCCCGAATGCACTCCCAGGTGTATGCCCGTCGGTTCCCCCGCACACGCGGGGATAGACCCAATACCCAGTCTGCCCTCTACGCCCACTCTGAGGTTCCCCCGCACACGCGGGGATAGACCCTCTGGCGGTGACGTTTACGGTGGAAACCCCGAGGTTCCCCCGCACACGCGGGGATAGACCCGCTACTTGCTAGCCCTACTCACCCAACGGCACAGGTTCCCCCGCACACGCGGGGATAGACCCCAACCCTCCGAGCACGCCAACATGGTAGCTGAGGTTCCCCCGCACACGCGGGGATAGACCGTTGGCCGGTGTGGGAGAAGACGAGATCATTGGGGTTCCCCCGCACACGCGGGGATAGACCTTCGGCAGAGTCCAGGCGGACGATACCGGGAGGGGTTCCCCCGCACACGCGGGGATAGACCCCGGAGACGCTGATGAGATACGCCTCCAATCTGGGTTCCCCCGCACACGCGGGGATAGACCCGTCAGGAGCGTCTGATGCTACTCCGCATGAACGGTTCCCCCGCACACGCGGGGATAGACCTCCGATCTGCTCGTTGCCTTCTCTGAAACCGGAGGTTCCCCCGCACACGCGGGGATAGACCGCAAGAACGCATTTTTCAAACGCCTGTCCAAAGGGTTCCCCCGCACACGCGGGGATAGACCGGCGACGGGCATACACCTGGGAGTGCAGACGGGGGTTCCCCCGCACACGCGGGGATAGACCGTGGACAGCGCCGCGGGTCTGGGTTTCGGCGACGGTTCCCCCGCACACGCGGGGATAGACCGCAATGGTACGATGGCGGGCCTTCCGCCGAACTGGTTCCCCCGCACACGCGGGGATAGACCGTGCGCGGAGTTGCACAAATGCAGCGTCACTTCGGTTCCCCCGCACACGCGGGGATAGACCGGGACGGTGATTTCGATGTTGCGGAAGCGGCCAGGTTCCCCCGCACACGCGGGGATAGACCGTTATCGCCGTTCATCAGGATGGTGCGGAGGTAGGTTCCCCCGCACACGCGGGGATAGACCATGACTTGATAGGGTCCGTTTGCTTGGCGAGGTGGTTCCCCCGCACACGCGGGGATAGACCCGAGTTAACCGAAGATAGCCCCGAACGCGTGATGGTTCCCCCGCACACGCGGGGATAGACCGTGGACTGCTTGGCGGGTCTGCATTTCTGCGACGGTTCCCCCGCACACGCGGGGATAGACCGTGAAGAGGGAGTGGGCCGGCACGGCGGGAGGGGGTTCCCCCGCACACGCGGGGATAGACCCTGAGGGACGACATTGGACGGGGCATCGTGGAGGGTTCCCCCGCACACGCGGGGATAGACCCTTACTCCTTTGTTGGCGTATGAGGGTGATGATGGTTCCCCCGCACACGCGGGGATAGACCCCTCGCTGCCAATGGAGGATGTGCAGCAATGCTGGTTCCCCCGCACACGCGGGGATAGACCTCCAACCTGCTCGTCGCCTTCTCCGAAACTGGAGGTTCCCCCGCACACGCGGGGATAGACCGTGGTATGTATGCTTCTGGAATGATCAGGTGATGGTTCCCCCGCACACGCGGGGATAGACCCCCGACGCCCTGGCGCTGGCGTCGGCCCTCGCCGGTTCCCCCGCACACGCGGGGATAGACCGTTGGCTATTTCAGCCGTATGATCATCATGGACGGTTCCCCCGCACACGCGGGGATAGACCCTGGCCGGAGGCACCTACGCCTCCGGCTTGGAGGGTTCCCCCGCACACGCGGGGATAGACCCTCACCGTTGAAATCGGCGGGCGAGGATTCGTCGGTTCCCCCGCACACGCGGGGATAGACCCTACTCCCACCTGAAAATCACAGAGGACCGCTCGGTTCCCCCGCACACGCGGGGATAGACCCTACGCGCTGCGGCCGGCAGGGTCTGTCAAACCGGTTCCCCCGCACACGCGGGGATAGACCTCCCAGAGGCTCACGTACTCGCCGAAGGCGTCAGGTTCCCCCGCACACGCGGGGATAGACCCTGCGAGCTGTGGCGCACCCAGAAATTGTAAAAGGTTCCCCCGCACACGCGGGGATAGACCCCGAGCCACCGTCCCTTCCGACTGCGGTTCCTTGGTTCCCCCGCACACGCGGGGATAGACCCTCCCGGCGTTCCCGGTTCACCTGCCCCAGCCGGGTTCCCCCGCACACGCGGGGATAGACCCTCACACGAGCACCCATGACGTAGTCTCAATGCGGTTCCCCCGCACACGCGGGGATAGACCTAGCCGAAGACAGCGACCCCTCGGATCCATACAAGGTTCCCCCGCACACGCGGGGATAGACCGATCGCGGCGGGTATTGTGACTGATGGATCGTTGGTTCCCCCGCACACGCGGGGATAGACCCTCATACTGATACCGATACGGGTTATACCGGCCGGTTCCCCCGCACACGCGGGGATAGACCCCCGAACCGCAGCGACCCATCGACCACGTTACCGGTTCCCCCGCACACGCGGGGATAGACCCCCTCCTTCGGCGATGATCTCCTCACCGCGACGGGTTCCCCCGCACACGCGGGGATAGACCCCATGCTCTCCGGGCCGGGGCGGTGCGCCGTCCGGTTCCCCCGCACACGCGGGGATAGACCCGCGAGATAACATTTGGACGCCCGTTTTGATGAGGTTCCCCCGCACACGCGGGGATAGACCGGAGACCGACCTTTGGTACTGGGAGCAGTGGAAGGTTCCCCCGCACACGCGGGGATAGACCCCTAGGAGCCTCGATAGAAAGACCACTGCTAGGGGTTCCCCCGCACACGCGGGGATAGACCCGTACCACTAACCGTGCGATTCGCTGCCACGGAGGTTCCCCCGCACACGCGGGGATAGACCCAAAATCCGCCGGCCATCGACCATCCTCCTCACGGTTCCCCCGCACACGCGGGGATAGACCGGAATGCCGAGAAATGTCTTCAGGATATATCAGGGTTCCCCCGCACACGCGGGGATAGACCCAATCTGGCCGGGCCTGGAGGTGCTGATTATCCGGTTCCCCCGCACACGCGGGGATAGACCGATCGCGGCTGCTACTGTGACTGATGGATCGCTGGTTCCCCCGCACACGCGGGGATAGACCCGCCGCGTACTCGAGTCCCGACGTCTTTCCCTAGGTTCCCCCGCACACGCGGGGATAGACCGTACCCGCCTCGCATAGTGCAGGCCGCGATCGAGGTTCCCCCGCACACGCGGGGATAGACCGTCTGGCGGCGGCCGGACCAGCACGGGGAAGGAGGTTCCCCCGCACACGCGGGGATAGACCCTAGTCGGTTGGGAGACAACATGGAACACGACCGGTTCCCCCGCACACGCGGGGATAGACCCCTTGTTGCGCTCTGCGTGGTAATCGGCCAGGCGGTTCCCCCGCACACGCGGGGATAGACCCATGAAATTGGGTACATCCGGAATGAAGCTTAAGGTTCCCCCGCACACGCGGGGATAGACCTGCGTCTGGATCTTTGAAGCGCCACTCACGACGGGTTCCCCCGCACACGCGGGGATAGACCGCGTACACGCACACTGCCATCATAAGTGCGTGCGGTTCCCCCGCACACGCGGGGATAGACCCCACCAGCAGGGCGGTCCCGCCGTCCCGGGTCCGGTTCCCCCGCACACGCGGGGATAGACCCGATGTACGGCTGCGCCAGGTACAGGCCCGGGGGGTTCCCCGCACACGCGGGGATAGACCTCGTGCATCAAATAGTCAAAAGGCAAATCCCTAGGTTCCCCCGCACACGCGGGGATAGACCTTATCGAGCTTGCCGGCATCAGTCTGAGCATCCGGTTCCCCCGCACACGCGGGGATAGACCTTACCACCTGCTCTATGATGCAAAACACGCATGGGTTCCCCCGCACACGCGGGGATAGACCGAAAATGCGGCCGTGGGCACGGTGTACATCAGCGGTTCCCCCGCACACGCGGGGATAGACCCCAAAAGGCAAAGCCGACGTCCCAAAAATCGCCGGTTCCCCCGCACACGCGGGGATAGACCCAGGTCGGGACGGGTGACTACCTGCCCGATTGGGGTTCCCCCGCACACGCGGGGATAGACCCGACCGGTCTTTATCAAAGAGCAGGGCGGTGTGGGTTCCCCCGCACACGCGGGGATAGACCCCGCACCGTCAGCATCAATAAACAGAGGCAGACGGTTCCCCCGCACACGCGGGGATAGACCCACGACGCCCTTCCATTTCGGACAGAGCGGCACGGTTCCCCCGCACACGCGGGGATAGACCCCGACCAGGCTGCCAGAGCGGCGTCGACAGACCGGTTCCCCCGCACACGCGGGGATAGACCCGCCCAGTGTTTATCAAAGAGGAGGGGGGCGTGGGTTCCCCCGCACACGCGGGGATAGACCTTGGACCGACCAGTCGGCGGCAGTGGATGGTACGGTTCCCCCGCACACGCGGGGATAGACCTCGGACTGTGGCCGGCACTCTGCGGACGGTTTGGGTTCCCCCGCACACGCGGGGATAGACCCGCTCGATTCCTCCAGCGTGTCACCAAGTGTCAGGTTCCCCCGCACACGCGGGGATAGACCCGCTTGGAATATCCCGACTCAGGGCCGGAAGGAGGTTCCCCCGCACACGCGGGGATAGACCCTGACCCCATTCGATGGGGGTCCGGAGGCCCTTGGTTCCCCCGCACACGCGGGGATAGACCCATACTCCTAAAAATCGGAGCAAAGGCAGCCTCGGTTCCCCCGCACACGCGGGGATAGACCATTACCGCTTCTCCGGCTGCTAGTAGTGCGTCGGGTTCCCCCGCACACGCGGGGATAGACCGCGCTAGGGTACGAGGATGTCAACCTGGTACGCGGTTCCCCCGCACACGCGGGGATAGACCTAAGGCCCTTTTGGGGTGGGGTAAAGCCAAACCGGTTCCCCCGCACACGCGGGGATAGACCCAGTAAGGCGATGCGCGCTGCGATCGCTTGCATGGTTCCCCCGCACACGCGGGGATAGACCGATTGCCGGTTCATAGTCTCCTCCTGAGGAGTTGGTTCCCCCGCACACGCGGGGATAGACCTACTACGGCCGGCAGCAGCCACCGGAGGGGTCTGGTTCCCCCGCACACGCGGGGATAGACCAATGCGGGTTTCTTTGCCGAGCGCATCCCAGATGGTTCCCCCGCACACGCGGGGATAGACCGTCGATACGCTGGAAATAGGCCCGCGTGATGGCGGTTCCCCCGCACACGCGGGGATAGACCGTGCTGGAGGAGATGGTCGCCGACGCCAACCGCGGTTCCCCCGCACACGCGGGGATAGACCTTCGTTTAGTGCTTCGCACGCTTCTTGCAGAGTGGTTCCCCCGCACACGCGGGGATAGACCCGTCATTGACAGGGTCACCGGATGGCTATACGGGGTTCCCCCGCACACGCGGGGATAGACCATCCCAATTCCACGTCGCCTCCTCCGATGCCGTGGTTCCCCCGCACACGCGGGGATAGACCCAGGTGGATGTTTATCTTGGGAGCGTTGCCGGAGGTTCCCCCGCACACGCGGGGATAGACCTGTTGTTGCTCCCTCTTGAGCCTGTCCCAGAAAACGCTTGTTTCGACAGGGAGGAGTGATGAGTGCCTT
>VXPW01000047.1:28142-54652 GCA_009839325.1 Rhodospirillales bacterium | reverse complement strand
TCCAATATTCCCCACTGCTGCCTCCCGTAGGAGTCTGGGCCGTGTCTCAGTCCCAATGTGGCTGATCGTCCTCTCAGACCAGCTACCGATCGTCGCCTTGGTGAGCCATTACCTCACCAACAAGCTAATCGGACGCGGGCCCATCCATGAGCGGCCGAAGCCTTTCCCCCGTAGGGCGTATGCGGAATTAGCGGTCGTTTCCAACCGTTTTTCCCCACTCATGGGCAGGTTCCCACGCGTTACTCACCCGTGCGCCACTGTCCACCGGGCCGAAGCCCGGCTTCTCGTTCGACTTGCATGTGTTAAGCCTGCCGCCAGCGTTCGCTCTGAGCCAGGATCAGACTCTCAGGTTTGAGAGCGGTCCGGATAGGAATCCGGACCTGTGACCCGACACAATGCGTCACGTAGCTTCCGGCATCGATGCGAATCGATGCCGGCCGTCGATGCGCACTGCGTCGGTGTCGTGTTGATCACGCAACACGCCGTCGCCTGCGCATCTCTTTTCATCTTCATCTGTCAAAAAGCGCGCGCGAAGCCGCGCTGCCCTCGTTTTCGCGAGGGCAAGGCAATCAAGAATGCCCGTGGACGGCGACCGAGTCAACCCCATCGCCGCCCGCCCGGACAGCGCGCTCGGACCGAAACCGATTCGCTCCTTTGGCCCGAGCCGCTATGTTGCCTTACAAATATAGACCGATTCGGTCACCGAACGGTACCCGTTCCCTCACAGTACGATTCGAAAGATTCCGCCGATGCCTTTCTCGCTCCGCCCAGCCGTGTTGGCGGCATTGATCTGCGCGCTGCAAGCATGCTTCGCGACCGCGTCCGCGGCGTCCGACACGGTACGGGTTGCCGTGCTCAAGTTCGGCACCGTGAACTGGGAACTCGACGTCGTCCAGCATCACGGTCTCGATGACGTGCACGGGCTCGACCTCGAGATCGTTCCACTGACCAACAAGGATGCAACGGCGATCGCGCTCCTCTCGGATGCCGCCGACATCATCGTCACCGACTGGATCTGGGTCAGCCGCCAGCGTCGGGCCGGCAAGGACTTCACGTTGATCCCGTATTCCAATGCCGCGGGAAGCATCATGGCCCATCCCGACAGCGGCATCGAAACCGTGGACGACCTATTGGCCGGCGGACGGCGCCTGGGAGTCGTGGGGAGCTCGATCGACAAGAGCTGGCTGATGGTGCGCGCGTTTGGTCTGAAGACGGCGGGTCGCGACATGGCGGACACCGCGGAGCTGTCGTTCGGAGCCCCACCGCTGCTCAACCAGATGCTCCTCAGGGAAGACCTGGATGCCGTGCTCACGTTCTGGAACTTCACGGCGCGCCTGCGTGCCCAGGGCATGCGGGAAATCCTTCCCGTCCCGGACGTGTTGCCGAGCCTGGGCGTCGGCGAGACCCTGCCCCTCATCGGCTACGTCTTCAGCGAAGCCTGGGCGCGCGCCAACCCGGATGCGCTCAACGGCTTCCTCGCTGCCACACGGGACGCTCGCAGCATACTCGCGGCCGACGACGGCGAATGGGAGCGCATCCGGAAACGGACCGGTGCCAGGGACGACGCAATGTTGCATGCGCTCCGCGATGCATTCCGCGCCGGCATCCCCGACCCGACCAAGGATTCGAGCGATGCCATTCACAGGGCGTTCGCCGTTCTCGCCGACATCGGCGGGCGGACGCTGGTTGGAGAAGACCCTGAAATGGCGGATGGCACCCTGTGGCAGTCGGCACCGTAGACGTCGCCGCCACCGCGTGGGAGCGACTGCGGCGCGCCGCCGGTGGACCGGCCGCGCTGCGGATCTTCTCGTTTGTCCTGCTGCTGTGCGTCTGGAGCCTCGCAACCCTTGCCGACCCGTCCGGCCAGGTCCTGCCGGCGCCCTGGGTCGTGCTCGACACGATGTGGTATCACCTGAACGAAGAAGGACTCCTCTACCACCTGAGCGTCACGCTCTGGCGCGTGGCGGCGGCGTTTTTCGGGGCGATGGTGATCGGGGTGGCGCTCGGCATCCTGATGGGGGCGAGGCGACGGGCGGACATCATCCTCGACGGATGGCACATCCTGTTCCTCAACATGCCGGCGCTGGTCCTCATCATCCTCTGCTATGTCTGGTTCGGCCTCACCGAGGTCGCCGCCATCGTCGCGGTAGCGCTCAACAAGATCCCGAACGTCGTGGTCACCGTGCGGGAAGGTACCCGGGCCGTCGACCGGGAGCTCCTGGACGTGGCGCGGGTGTTCCGGGTCGACCGGCGAACCACCTTCCTCCGCTTCTTCCTGCCGCAGCTCTACCCGTACATCATGGCCGCCGCGCGCGGCGGCATCGCCCTGATCTGGAAGATCGTCCTGGTGGTGGAGCTGCTGGGCCGGAGCAACGGCGTCGGCTTCAAGCTCCATGAGTTCTTCCAGCTGTTCGACATCGCTGCGGTTCTCGCCTATACGCTCGCGTTCGTCGTGGTGATGATGGTGATCGAATATGGTGTCATGGCACCACTGGAACGGCGGTGCACCCGGTGGCGTTGACAGCAGGATTGACCGTCGACATCCGCCGCAAGCGGTTCGCAGGAGATGGCCGGACGCCGCCGCACACCGCGATCGAGAACCTGCAGTTCACCGTCCCGGTCGGCCAGTTCTGCTGCCTCCTAGGCCCGTCCGGCTGCGGGAAAACCACCCTCCTCAACATTGCCGCGGGACTTGACAGCGAGGTCGACGGCTTCGTCGACATCCACAGCGAGAGCACGCAGACGCGCCCCGCGGTCAGCTACATGTTCCAGACGCCGCGCCTGCTTCCCTGGATGAGCGTCCGTGACAACGTAGACATCGTGCTTGACCCTCCGGCCCGCGCCGATGGCCGCGGCGTAAAACTGCTGGAACGCATGGAGCTCGGGAGCTATCTGGATGCCTATCCGACCCGTCTCTCCGGGGGGCAGCGCCGCCGCGTCGCGCTCGCCCGCGCCTTTGCCATCCGCCCGGCGGTGCTGCTGCTTGACGAGCCGTTCGTCTCGCTTGACCAGCCGGTCGGCAACCGGCTGCGTGAGATCCTCCTTGACCTCTGGCAGGCCCAGCCGACGACCGTGCTGTTCGTGACCCACGACCTGAACGAGGCGATCTACCTGGGCGACCGGATCCTGTTCCTGTCGCAACCGCCTTCGAGCGTGGTGCACGATGCGGCGGTCGACCTGCCCCGTCCGCGCACCCCCGACAGTCCCGTCATCAACACCTTCCGCACCGGTCTTCTCGACCGGCACGGTGGCCTGCTCGCCGGCACCGCGGGCCCCACGACCGACTCCGGATCTTCGACCCCATGACCGCACCTGAAACCACCACCGGCAACGAACCGCTTCTCGTGATCCAGAAGGTCTCCAAGAGCTACGGCAACCGGCCCGCTCTCAAGGGCGTGTCGTTCGACATTGAACCCGGCCGGTACGTTTCGCTGCTCGGTCCCAACGGGGCCGGCAAGACCACGCTCTTCCAGCTGCTCGCCGGTCTGTTCGTGCCCGATTCGGGGTCCGTGCACGTGCGGGGCTTTGACATGCGGCGCGACGCCGTCAAGGCCCTCTCGTCGATCGGCTTCGTCTTCCAACAGGCCACTCTCGACCTTGATCTCACGGTGCGCGAGAACCTCGCATTCCATGGGCGGTTGCACGGTCTCAGCCGGTCGGAGATTCGCCAGCGCACCGAGCATGAACTCCGTCAGGTCGACCTCGAAGATCGCATCGACGACCGCGCGCGGAGCCTCTCCGGCGGCCAGCGCCGGCGCGTCGAGCTTGCGCGCTCCCTCCTGCACGAGCCCAGCATTCTCCTGATGGACGAGCCGACCGTCGGACTGGACCCGCCCAGCCGCAGCGACCTCCTGGAGTATGTCCTCCAACTCAAGCGCGAGCGGTCGATGGCAGTGCTGTGGGCCACGCATCTGGTCGATGAGGCGGAGGTCGCCGACCACGTGATCATGCTGCACCAGGGCACGATCCGGCAGGCGGGCGAACCGGCGGAGCTGGTAAGTCGAGCCGGTCTTTCCAACCTTCACGACACGCTGGTACATTTCACGACGAACAGTCAGACGAAGGAGACGCCCTGATGCCCAGGTGGTTCTTGACGGGACCGGCGGCGCTGACGCTGGCGCTGGGAGTGGCGCTCCCAGCGCATTGCGGCGAAATCTACGTGAGCAACGAGGGCAACGACACGGTGGTCGTGCTCGATTCCGACTCGCTTGAGATTCAGCACGTGATCGAAACTGGCGGTCGCCCGCGCGACATGCGCTTCAGTCCGGACGGCAGCGAATTGCTGATCGCCGCGAGCGAGGCCGACCGCATCGAGGTGCTCGATCTCGAAACGAAGACCATCACCGGCTACATCGACACCGGCGACGACCCCGAACTGTTCGATATCGACCCCTCCGGCGAAATCCTCGTGGTTTCCAACGAGGACGACGCTGAAGCAACAGTCATCGACGTCGCCAGCGGCACCATTCGAACGGTCATCGAGGACGTCGGCATCGAACCGGAAGGGGTGCGGTTCACTCCGGACGGAAAACGCGTGTTCGTCACTGCAGAAGCCACCAACACGATTGCCGTCATCGACCCGTGGGAAGGCGTCATCCTGGCCGACATCCTGGTGGGCAACCGGCCACGGCGAGGCACCTTCACCCCGGACGGAAGCGAGTACTGGGTCACCAACGAGCTCGGGGGAACCGTCAGCGTGATCGACACGGAAACCCTGCAGGTCACCCATACGATCAGCTTCGAGAAGAAAGGGTTGCGCGAGGCCGAGATCACGCCCGTTGATCTGGTCATGACCAAGGATGGAACAACCGCCTTCGTCACACTGGGCCGCGCCTGGCATGTTGCGCGCGTCGATGTCGCCACGCGCACCGTCGAGGCCTATATCCTTGCCGGAAGTCGCGTCTGGGGCGCGGCCCTGACGGCGGACGATTCCATCTTGGTGGTGACCAACGGGGCCAGCGACGACATCTCCGTGATCGATACCGAGGCCAACCGCGCCGTCCGTTCGGTTGCAGTGGGGCGCACGCCACACACCGTTCGAATTCGGGACTGACGTCATCGTGACATCACGAATGCGCGGGGCCGCCTGCCTGCTGGCGGCACTACTGCTCGGCTCGGCAGCGGCGGCCGAGGACCGGCCCGTCTTCGCGTTCGGCTATCTCGATCTCGCCGAGGATATCCGCTACTCGCGCTGGGGCGTCCATCCGGTCGACATCCGCTCGGAAACCAATCGGATCGACCGCCGCCCGCTGGCCGGCGCCGAAATGGGCGTGAGCGATATCCGGTCGTTCGGGCGCCGCGCCGGTGTGCAATTCACGTTGCGGGCCGAGCGGGTCGCCGAGGCGAATGAACTCCCGGCCGCGCTCGATGCGATCCAGGCCGAAACCGGCGCCTTCGTGTTTCTCGTCGACGCGCCTGCCGCCGCGCTTCGTGAACTGGCGGCAGCGACGACCGGCCGGGACGTCATTCTGATCAACGTATCCGCCGTGGGCGACAGTTTGCGCGGGGAAGCCTGCGAGGCGCACCTTCTTCACACCGCGCCCAGTCGGCAAATGCTCACGGATGCGGCAGCCCAGTACCTGATTGCCCGGGACTGGAACGAAGTCCTAGTGCTGCAGGGGCCGCTGGAGGAAGACGCACGAACGGTTGAGGCCTTCCGGCACTCGGCCGGCACCTATGGCCTCAAGATCGACGAAGAACGGACCTTCGTGCTGTCCAACGATCCGCGGATGCGGGATCGCAATGATCTCGACCTGCTGACTGGCCGCGCAGACTACGAGGCAGTGTTCGTCGCCGACGTCGACCGCGAGTTTGCCCGTTCGGTTCCCTATTCGACCCAGGATCCGGCCGCCGTGACCGGCGCGGCGGGACTGCGCCCAACTCCGTGGCACTGGAGCTATCTCCGGCACGGAGCGCCGCAGGTCCACGGCCGCTTCGAGCGCCAGACCGGCCGCCGGATGGAGGGCGGCGACTGGGCGGCCTGGGTAGCGATCCGCGCCATCGGCGAGGCCATCGTGCGGAGCGGCTCCACGGCGCGAGGCGACGTTCACGCCTACCTGCTCGGACCCGAATTTCGCCTCGACGGCTCGAAAGGACCGGCGCTGTCGTTCCGTCCCTGGAACGGACAACTTCGCCAACCGATTATGCTGGCGACGGAGGACTGGGTGACCGCAGTCGCTCCGCTCGCCGGTTTCGTGCATCAAGTCAATGATCTCGACACGCTGGGCCGTGACGAGCGAACCAGTGATTGCAGCAAGTTCGCAACACCAGAGCAGCCGACATGACAGCCAGTCACGCGCTCCGTGCCCTCGTCGGGCTTACCGCCCGCGAGGTCGTGAAATTCTTCCAGCAGCGCGGGCGCCTGCTGTCGGCCTTTGTCCGTCCAGCGCTCTGGCTGTTCGTGTTCGCCGCCGGCATTGGCTCCACGAAGGGGATCGATCCCGGGATGGTGAGCCCCTATCCGGTGCAGAGCGTGAACTATTTCGAGTACATCGTTCCTGGCCTCATCGGAATGGTGCTTCTGTTCAGCGGGATGCAGTCGTCCCTGTCGATGGTGTACGACCGCGAAATGGGCGTCATGCGGCTGCTCCTTACCGCACCGCTGCCCCGCTGGTACCTGCTGACCGCCAAGCTGTTCGCAGGCACCATGCTCTCGATCCTTCAGGTGTACGTGTTCCTGATCGTGTGCCTGCCGCTGATCGGTATGCAGATCAGCCTGAACACCCCCCTGCTCGGCTGGGTCTGGATGTTCCCCGCCGCGGTGCTGTTCGGATTGCTGCTGGGAGCCGCGGGCCTCGCGTTGTCGGTCCACATTCGCCAGCTCGAGAACTTCGCCGGCACCATGAACTTCGTCATCTTCCCGATGTTCTTCATCTCCAGCGCGCTGTATCCGCTGTGGCGCCTGCTGGAAAACGGCGCCGAAATCGTGTGGTGGCTGGCCCAGTTCAACCCGTTCACGTACGGGGTCGAGCTCGTGCGCTGGGCCAGCCAGGGCCAGATTCACTGGCACAGCTTGATCGTGACGGTGGCCTGCACGATCGTGTTCCTCGCCGCAGCCGTTCTTGGCTATGACCCACAGCGCGGAATGCTCCGCCGTCGTCCGGGCGGAGGCGGTCCGCCGGCTGGAGGATGAAGCCCGTGCCCGCTGGTTCACCCGCGACGAGTGTCGCAGACCTCGTCGGCAACACGCCGCTCATCCGCCTGAAGCGCCTGTCCGACGAGACAGGTTGCGAAATCCTGGGCAAGGCCGAGTTCCTGAATCCCGGCCAGTCCATCAAGGACCGGGCAGCGCTCTGGATTATCCGCGACGCCGAGAAGCGTGGCCTGCTGCGGCCGGGCGGCACCATCGTCGAAGGAACCGCCGGAAATACCGGGATCGGCCTGACCGTGATCGGGAGTGCCTTGGGCTACCGGACGGTCATCGTGATGCCGGAGACGCAGAGCGAGGAGAAGATAAGTGCCCTCCGGACGATCGGCGCCAGCCTCCGACTGGTTCCGGCCGTTCCGTACTCGAACCCGGGCAACTACATCCGCTACTCCGGCCAGCTCGCCGCGGAACTCGCCGACACCTTGCCCAACGGGGCCGTCTGGGCCAACCAGTTCGACAATCCGGTGAACCGCCAGGCGCACCGGGTGTCCACGGCGCCGGAGATCTGGGACCAGACCGGCGGGAAAGTCGCGGCGTTCGTGAGTGCCATCGGCACCGGCGGGACGATCGCCGGGGTCTCGGACGGGCTGAAGGACCGAAATCCGGACGTGAAAGTGGTGCTCGCGGACCCCACGGGCTCGGGGATGCACGCGTGGGTGCAAACGGGCACCCCGAAGGCAGAGGGCACCTCGATCACCGAAGGAATCGGGCAGGGGCGGGTGACCGGCAACCTCGAGGGTGCGCGCATCGACGACTCGTTGCGGGTAACGGATGAAGAGGCGCTTCGGGTCATCTATGCACTGGCGATCGAAGAGGGGCTCCTGCTCGGAGGATCGACAGGCATCAACATCGCGGGTGCCGAACGCGTGGCCCGGGACCTCGGGCGTGGGCACGTGGTGGTCACCATGCTGTGCGACCACGGCACCCGGTACGCCTCGAAGATCTTCAACCCGGCCTTCCTGACCGAGCGCGGCCTCCCGGTCCCGCCGTGGCTGGAAGGAGGAACGTGACGTGCCCGACCACACATCCGCGTCCCCGCTGGTAAGCGCGGAATGGCTCCGCGACGCGTTCGAACGACCCGACGTGGTGGTGCTGGACGCCTCCTGGCATATGCCGGCGACCCGACGAGACGGCGCAACCGAATTCGAGCTCGGCCACATCCCCGGTGCCGCGTTCTTCTCGATCGACGGGATCGCTGACCCGGATTCGACGCTGCCCCACATGGTGCCGACCGCCGAAGCGTTCGCGGCGGCCGTCGGGGCCCTTGGCGTCGGTGCCGGCGACCATGTCGTCTGTTACGCGACGGAGGGCATCGGCACCGCCCCGCGCGCATGGTGGATGTTCCGGCTGTTCGGCCACGAACGCGTCTCGGTACTCGACGGAGGCCTGCCGGCCTGGACCGCCGGCGGCGGCACCCTGGACAAGGGTCCGGCCCGACCGCGGCCACGCGCCTTCCAGGCCACGTTCAATCCGGCACGGATCCGGGATCTGGCCGCCGTTCGCGCCAACCTTGAGGCGGCGACCGAGCTGGTGGTCGACGCCCGGAGCGCCGGCCGGTTCGCCGGCACCGAGACGGAACCACGGCCCGGACTTCGAGGCGGCCATATCCCCGAGAGCGTGAACCTTCCCTACCAGACCCTGCTGGACGGCCCTCGCATGCTGGCCCCTGAAGTGCTGCGGGCGCGGCTGGAGGCCGCCGGCGTTGCCGGCGATCGGCCGCCGGTGTTCACCTGCGGGTCCGGAGTCAGCGCCTGCACTCTTGCCCTCGGCCTCACGCTGACCGGTCGCGACGACTGGGCGGTCTACGACGGCTCGTGGTCGGAGTGGGGAGGGCGCGAGGATGTCCCGGTCACGTCCTGACAAGCGCAAGCACCGACCGGCAACGGTTCTGGGCCGCGCCGGCCGAAATCCCCACGAGCACCGGGGCGCCGTCAATCCGCCTGTGTTCCATGCCTCGACCATCCTGTTCCGGGATACCGCGGACTTGCGCACTCGCGGCCCCAATCGCCTGGACGACGTCGTCTACGGCCGCTTTGGCACGCCGACAACCTTTGCCTTCGAGGAGGCGATGGCCGCCGCGGAAGGCGGAACGCGCAGTGTCGCCGTGGGTTCCGGCAAGACCGCTGTCGCGGTCGCGCTGAGCAGCTTCCTCGCCGCCGGAGACCACCTGCTGATGGTCGATTCGGCGTACGGACCCACCCGCAGCATGGCCCAAGGCTGGCTTGCGCGGTTCGGGGTCGAGACCACCTTCTACGACCCCTGCATCGGGGCCGGGATCGCAGCGCTGATCCGCGACAACACGCGGGTGGTGTTTCTCGAATCGCCCGGCTCGCTCACGTTCGAGGTGCAGGACGTGCCCGGCATCGCAGCGGCCGCACACACGCGCGACTGCACGGTGATTCTCGACAACACCTGGGCGAGCCCGCTGTTCTTCCGGCCGTTCGAACACGGTGTCGACGTGTCGATCCAGGCGGCGACGAAGTACGTCTCGGGACATTCCGACGTCATGCTGGGGGCCATCACGACCACTGAGGAAACCCACGTCGTCGTGCGCAAGACCGCCCAGGCCCTGGGAGCCACCGTCGGTCCAGACGACCTGTACCTGGGGCTGCGCGGACTGCGCACGCTGGACGTCCGTCTCCGGCGTCATATGGAATCCGGGCTGGCGCTCGCCCGTTGGCTGGCCGACCGGCCCGAAGTGGAGCGCGTACTGCACCCCGGTCTGGAGGGGGACCCCGGACACGCGCTGTGGCGGCGCGACTTCCTGGGGGCTTCCGGGCTGTTCGGCATGATCCTCCGCCCGGCCCCGTCGGCAGCCTACGATGCTTTCCTGGACGGCCTGGAGCTGTTCGGCATGGGCTACAGCTGGGGCGGCTTCGAGAGTCTCATCGTCCCGTCGATGCTCCGGGGGGCGCGCGACGTCGCGCCGTGGCCCGCGCCCGAGCGAACGTTCCGCATCCACGCCGGACTGGAAGACGTGGCTGATCTGCAGGACGACCTGGAAGCGGGGTTTGCCCACCTGGAGAGCCGGGCGGGATGAACGGCGTCCGCAGACGGCCAGCAGCGCGGCTGTTGATGCTGGCGCTGCTGCTCGCGCCAACGACGGCCGCGTCGGCCGAGACGTTTCAGGTCGGCACCGTCGAGATTCAATCGGGCGCAGAACGACACCGGTTCCAGGTGGAGCTGGCCGTGACGACCGCGCAGCACCGGCAAGGCCTGATGCACCGCCTCACGCTCGGCGAGAACGAGGGCATGCTCTTCCTGTATGCGCCGCCGCAGCGCATCCGGATGTGGATGAAGGACACGTACATCCCGCTGGACATGCTGTTCATTCGGCCCGACGGCACCATCGCCGCGATCGCGGAAGACACCCTCCCGCTGTCGCTCACGCCGATCGGCCCCGACGTCTACGTGAACGGCGTCCTGGAGGTGCTGGCGGGAACCTCGGAACGGCTTGGCCTGCGCCCCGGCGACCGCGTGCTCCATCCCCACTTTGACGGCGGGCGCGGCCCAGGCCAGTGAACACCGAAGCGCGAATCAGAATCCGGGTTCAGTTGGGGGACCTGCCGCTGTTCGGGCCCGGGAAGGCGGCCCTGCTCACGGCGATCGACGAGGTGGGCTCGATCGCCGGCGCCGCCCGAGCCCTCGGCATGTCGTACCGGCGGGCCTGGCTGCTGGTTGATTCGATGAACCAGAACTTCACGGGCCCACTCGTGGCCGCGAGTCCAGGTGGCCGGGGCGTGGGCGGCTCACGCGTCACAGACCTCGGGCGACGCGTGCTCGCTGCCTACCATGCTGTGGAGATCGATGCCGCCCGCGCCGCCGGCAAACCGCTGGCAGACCTCCAGGCCATGGTCGCCGCCGAACCCGGTCCGTCGGTTGCGGGTGAGCCGGAATAGGAACCTGCCGGGGCCCGCAGTGCGATCCGACCAGCCGGACATAACGTGCGCCTGATGCCGCCAGTGCGTGGACAGGAAGCGGAACTGCGGGCCGCCCGGTATCCGGTGAGGCGCCTGGCCGGTGCGCCACGGTCAGGGCAGCAGCGGACCTGCGACACAAGGTCTGCCGTCCGGAACGCGATGCGACTTGTAGTCCCGTGCCCCGTGGTTGGCGGTGGTACCGGGTAGCGGCCAGGCAGGGCTTGCAATGCAATATATTCTGTCGTATATAATAGCCGCGTGGCGCCAGCGACCTGAAGTCCATCGGAATCGCGCCGTGCGGATCCCCCGATGGCCGGTCGCCTGCCTCACCCTCCTCGGATTGGTTTCGGTCCCGGCCCCCTTTACGCAAGGGGGGCCGGCGGCCGGGCCTGTCGACGGCCAGGAAATCCTGGTGTTCGCTGCCGCCTCGACCGGCACCGCCCTCCAAGAAGTCGCCAATGCCTATGCCGCCGTCGGCGGTGGACGCGTCCGCTTCTCGCTGGCCGCGACCAGTGCCCTGGCGCGCCAGATCGAATCGGGCGCACCGGCCGATCTATTCTTGTCGGCCAACACCGCCTGGATGGACCGGATCGATGAAGCGGAACTCCTGGCTGCCGGAAGCCGCACCCTCCTATTCCGCAACCGCCTCGTGCTGGTGGCGCCGTCGGACACGGATACGGGACCGGTGGCCGTGGACATTTCGCTCGATCTCGAAGCCATGCTGGTCGACGGTCGACTGGCGGTCGCGGATCCCGTTTCGGTTCCTGCCGGGATCTATGCGCGGCAGGCCCTGGAATCACTCGGGATGTGGGACCGGCTCCAGGCGCGTGTCGCACCGGCCAGTGATGTGCGCCATGCCACGCTCCTGGTGCGGCGGCACGAAGCGCCTCTGGGGATCGTCTATTGGACGGACGCGCGCGACACGGCAGACATACGGGTCCTTGGAACCTTTTCACCTGAACTGCACGATCCCATAGCCTATTGGGTCGCCCAGCTGGCCGACGCGCCGGCGCCAGCCGCTGCCTCGGCATTTCTCGCGTTCCTGCAATCGGACGCCGCCCGGGCCATCTTTTCCCGTCACGGATTCGCACCGCCACTCGATGCCGACACCCGCTGAAACCGAAGCGCTTCTGCTGTCCCTGCGGGTCGCCGTCTGGAGCGTTCTGGGCAGCCTGCCCCTGGCGATCGCCATCGCCTGGTTGCTGGCCCGCACGCGCTTCCCCGGCCACGCGTTGCTGAACGGCATCCTGCACATCCCGCTGGTCGTGCCGCCGGTCGTGATCGGTTACCTCCTGCTGGTGTTCCTCGGACGGCGCGGCCCGGGCGGCATGTTTCTCGAGAACGTCTTCGGGATCACCCTCGGCTTCACCTGGCAGGGTGCCGCCATCGCCAGTGCGATCGTGGCGTTTCCGCTCATGCTGCGTGCGATCCGGCAATCGATCGAAGGCGTGGACCGGCGCCTGGAGCAGGCCGCGCGGACGCTCGGCGCGAGTCCGGCCAACGCGTTCTGCACCGTGACCCTGCCCCTCATCGCGCCGGGCGTGTTCGCAGGCATGGTGCTCAGCTTCGCCCGCTCGCTCGGCGAGTTCGGCGCCACCATCACGTTCGTGTCGAGCATCCCCGGAGAGACCCGAACCCTGCCCTTGGCGCTGTACGCGGCCGCTCAGGTTCCCGGCGGCGAGGCCCAGGCCACGCGGCTGGTGGTCATCTCGATCACGCTGGCGATGATCGCACTCATCGGCTCTGAATGGCTCGCGCGCCGCACCCGGCACTACTCGAGTGGCGAACCGTGATCGACGTCGCCTTCACGCACCGGCAGGGCAGCTTTTCGCTGGATGTGAACATGCAGGTGCCGGACAGCGGCGTGACCGGCCTGTTCGGCACCTCCGGCGCCGGCAAGTCGACGGTCGCCGACGCGATCGCCGGCCTGATCCGTCCGGACGCCGGCCGCATCGCCATCGGCGAGACCGTCCTGTTCGACAGCGCGCGCGGCGTAGCGGTGGCGCCGGAACGTCGACGGATCGGCTACGTCTTCCAGGAAGCGCGTCTCTTCCCGCACATGAACGTCCAGGCCAATCTGCACTTCGGTGGTCGCCGGCGCGGCGCCGCCAGCCCGGACACCTTCGAACAGGTGGTCGGCCTGCTGGGGCTCGAGCCGCTGCTGGACCGGCGCACGCGGCATCTCTCCGGCGGCGAGGCGCAACGGGTCGCGATCGGACGGGCTCTGCTCAGCGGCCCCGATCTCCTGATCATGGACGAGCCCCTGTCGTCACTGGACCAGCAGCGGCGTGACGACGTCCTGCCCCACCTCGAGCGGCTCGCGGCCGACACCGGCGTCCCGACGGTGTACATCACCCATTCGATCGAGGAGATCATTCGCTTGGCCGACCATCTCGCCGTGATGGCGAACGGCACCGTCCTCGCCTGCGGGCCCATCCAGGACGTCATGGCGCGCCCGGACTTGCCCGTGCTCACCGACCGGCGTGACGCCGGCACCATTCTGCTGACCACGGTGGCGGGCCACTTCGACGACGATCACCTGAGCGCACTGCGCTTCGGCGAACACACGCTGCTGGTCCCCCGCACCGATCGTGCCGAGGGCGCGCCGCTGGCGCTCCGAATCCTGGCCCGCGACGTCTCGCTCGCGCTCGAACCGCCGCAACGCTCCAGCGTGATGAACGTGCTGCCCGGCACGGTCACAGGGATCCATCCGAGGGGCGATGGCCATGTCGACGTGAGCATCGACTCGGGGCAGATCATCCGGGCACGGATCACTCGCCGGTCGGCCGACGATCTTTCGCTCAAGGTCGGCCTGGAGCTGTATGCCCTCGTCAAGTCCGTGGCGTTCGCCGAGCGCGATGCGTTCCGCCGGCACGCGGCAGGTGAAGAATGACCGCTGACCGCCGCACGGGCGGCGAGATCCTCGCCGACCAGCTGCTGATCCACGGCGTGGACACGGTCTTCGCCGTGCCCGGCGAAAGCTACCTGCCGGTCCTCGATGCGTTCTTCGACCGGCGCGACGCCCTCCGCCTCATCACGTGCCGCCACGAAGCGGGTGCTGCCAACATGGCCGAGGCGGCGGGCAAGCTCACGGGGCGGCCAGGAGTCTGTCTCGTCACCCGAGGCCCGGGCGCGTGCCATGCGAGCGTCGGCGTCCACACGGCGCACCAGGATTCCACGCCGATGCTCCTGCTCGTCGGACAGGTCGCGCGCAACACCCGCGGCCGGGAGGCCTTTCAGGAGATCGACGTTCGCGACATGTTCCAGGCCCCCATGGCAAAGTGGGCCGTCGAAATCGAGGACACCGGCCGGCTCCCGGAACTCCTGCACGCGGCATTCCGGACCGCAACCAGCGGCCGGCCCGGACCGGTCGTGGTCGGGTTGCCCGAAGACATGCTCCAGGAGACCGCGCAGGTCGGGGACGCCGGATCCTGGACCCCGGCCCGGGCGTATCCCGCCCCGGCTGACGTGGAGCGTGCGCACCGCCTGCTGGCGGAAGCCGAGCGGCCCCTGCTGATCGCCGGGGGCGGCAACTGGACCCCGGCCGGCCGCGAGGCTCTCGCGACACTGGCAGAAGTGGCCGACGCACCGGTGGCCGTGTCATTCCGGCGGCAGGATCTGGTGGACAACGAACACCCCCACTATGCCGGTGATCTGTCGACGAGTGTGGACCCGCGCCTGGTGGAACGGGTCAGGAGCGCGACCCTGCTGATGGTGCTGGGAGCCCGGCTCGGTGAAATGACCACCGGCGGATACGCGACGATTCGCCCGGGCCGCCAGTCGGTACCCTTGGTCCACGTGCATGCGGACCCCTTCGAGCTGGGCCGAGTCTTCATCCCGGACCTGGCGGTGGCGGCCGATCCCGGCGCCTTCGCCGCGGCCCTGGCCGGCCGCGACTTCCCGTCCGGTCCGGCGCGGCAGGCCTGGCGGGAGGCGGCCCACGACGACTACCTGCGCGCCTCGACCCCCGAGCCGTACGCCGCCGATCTCGACATGGGACAGGTCATGCTCCATCTGCGCGCAACCATGCCCTCGGACACGGTGATCACGGTGGACGCGGGCAACTTCAGCGGATGGGCACAGCGGTTCTGGCGGTTTCGGCATCCGCGCTCCCAGCTCGGCCCGACCAGCGGGGCCATGGGGTACAGCGTTCCCGCCGGCGTGGCCGCAAGCATCGTGGCGCCGGAACGCGAGGTCGTCAGCTTCGTGGGAGACGGGGGGTTCCAGATGTCGGGCCAGGAACTCGCGACGGCGGCCCAGCATGGCGCACGCCCCCTCGTGCTGGTCATCAACAACAGCATGTACGGGACCATCCGGATGCATCAGGAGCGGTCGTATCCCGGTCGCACGATCGGAACCGACCTCAAGAATCCGGACTTCGCCGTGCTGGCGAAGGTCTACGGGGCGCACGGCGAACGCGTGACCAGGACGGAACAGTTTCCCGATGCACTGGCGCGGGCCCGTTCGAGCGGAACGGCGGCGGTGATCGAGCTGGTGGTCGACCCCGAGCAGATCACCACCCGGACGACCCTGGCAGAGCTGCACGGGACCGGGGCCGGCAACAGCCAGCCGAACTCGGGGCAAGCGGGTACATGAGCCCGCGCGCGTTGTGCCGCCCGCTCCGCTCAGCGCGGGATGGGCCCGGGAGCCGCCTCCCCGACATGACCGCTCCCGTGTAGACTTCCCGCCCGTCTGTCCGCGTCGCGGGCGGAGCCTGCGACCGTTGTTTCCTCGGCGAAGGCGAAGTTCCTGACGGCGGTCGAGGGCCACACTCCAGAATCGCGAACCCGCAACGGGATGCTCCCCATGGCTGACGCCCACTATCGAACTGCGCTGGTTACGGGCGCCTCGAGCGGCATCGGTGCCGCCACTGCGCGCGCGCTCCGACGCCAAGGCCTGGAGGTGATCGCGTGTGCGCGGCGCGGCGACCACCTGAAGGCCCTGGCCGACGAAATCGGTGCCCGCTTCATCGTCTGCGACCTGCGCGACAAGCAGGCCGTGTACGACGCCTTCGGGGACCTCGAAGTCGACGTACTGGTGAACAATGCCGGGGTTGGGCGTGGCTTCACCAGCATCACCAAGGCCAAGCCCGAGGACATCGAGACGACTGTCGGCCTGAATGTCACGGGTGTGCTCCATGCCACACGCGCGGTCGTGCCGGGCATGGTCGACCGCGCCCGCGGGCACGTCGTCAACATCGGTTCGGTCGCGGGCCTGCACGGTTGCGCCCCCGTCATCTACGGGGCCAGTAAGGGCGCCGTGCACCTCCTGAGCCAGGACCTCCGCATGGATCTTTCCGGAACCGGGGTGCGGGTTACCGAGATCTGTCCGGGCCGCGTGATGACCGGCTTCTTCGACGTCGCGTTCGATGACGAGGAAGCCAAGAAGAAGTTCACCAGCGGCTTCACCCTGCTCGAGGCGGATGACGTGGCCGAGTGCGTGGTCCACGCGGTCAACGCCCCGTGGCACGTCAACATCGCCACGATCGAGGTCATTCCCACGGAACAGGCGATCGGCGGCGTCCAGATCCAGGCTGCCCGCACAGGTACCGATTCATGACCCGCACGAACCCGTTCAAGGCCGGCCTTCAGGCCGGCAGGCCCCAGGTCGGCATGTGGGCCAGCCTCGCGAGCCCGCTCGCGACCGAAGTGCTGGCCGGCGCCGGCCTCGATTTCATCGTGATCGATTCCGAACACGCCCCCAATGACGCCGCCGAAATCGTCGCCCAGCTCCAGGCGTGTGCGGCCGGCGGCTCGACCCCGGCCGCGGTGCGCGCCTGGTGGAACGACCGGGTCGCCATCAAGCGCATCCTGGACTGCGGCGCCGAAACGGTCGTGGTGCCGTACGTCCAGACCCCTGACGAAGCCCGGGAAGCCGTGGCGTCGGTACGGTACCCGCCGGTCGGCGCCCGCGGCGCGGCCGGCGCCACCCGGGCCAATGCCTTCGGGCGCGAGCCCGGCTACTGGGCAGAAGCGGACGAGCGCATCTGCCTGGTCGTGCAGGTAGAGACGGCGGCAGCCATCGAGGCGGCGAGCGACATCGCAGCGGTGGACGGCGTCGACGTGGTGTTCGTCGGACCCGGTGATCTGGCGGCCGATCTCGGGGTCATTCACGACCGCCAGCACGCCTCGGTGCGTCAGGCCCTCGAACGGGCGCTGGCCAAGATCACGGCTGCAGGAAAACCCGCCGGGGTGATGGCCGGCAGCATCCGGGAAGCCCGCGACCTTCTGGACATGGGCTTTTCCATGGTCTCGGTCGCCACCGAGCTCGTCCACTTGCGGGTCATCGTGGACCAGGTGGTCAGCGAACTGAAGGAAACAGCATGAAGATCACGTCGGTCGAAGCGATCACCGTGGACGTCCCCTTCACCCAGGCGGGGCCGCCCAGCGGCTTTGGCGGGGAAACCTGGAACACCCTTGCCTGCCTGCTGGTCAAGGTCGAAACGGACGAAGGGATCGTCGGCTGGGGGGAAACCTTCGGGTACAACTGCATACCGGCTGCACGAACCGCCCTGGAAACGATGGTGGCGCCGCACGCGGTGGGGCTTCCCGCGGACGACATTGCCGGCACGATGGATCGGCTCCAAGTGATCTTCCATCTCTTCGGGCGCTACGGCGTCACGCTGTTCGCGCTCTCGGGACTGGAAATCGCGCTTTGGGACATCGCCGGTAAGCAGGCGGGCAAGCCGCTCCACGCGCTGCTCGGCGGCACGGACGTCGACTCGCTGCCGAGCTATGCCAGCCTGTTCAAGTACATCGATCCCCAGGTTACTGCGAGCGTATCCGCCGCCGCGCGCGAAAGCGGCTACGAGCGGATCAAGCTGCACGAAGACACCATGGCGCCGATCCTTTCCGCGCGGGATGCGATCGGACCGGAGACCCCGCTGATGGTCGATGTCAACTGCAGCTGGCGGGAGAACGATCTCCCTGACCTGATCGGTCCCCTGAAGTCGGCCGACCTGCTCTGGCTGGAAGAACCGATCTGGCCGCCGGAGAATTTTCCCTTGCTGGCGGACACCCGGGACGCAAGACTGCCGCTGGCATCGGGCGAGAACCTGTGCACCGTCTGGCAGTTCCAGCACATGCTGGACGCGCAGGCCGTGGACTACACGCAGCCCAGCGTGACCAAGGTGGGCGGCGTGGCGGAATTCGCGGCCGTGTGCGACGCCACCCATGCCGCCGACACCGCCGTGGCCCCGCATTCCCCATACTTTGGGCCCGGGTTCCTGGCGAGCCTCCACCTGATCGCCACCAAGGCTCCCGAAGCCTACGTGGAGCGGCTGTTTGTCAATCTCGAAGCGGACCTGTTCGGCGGGCTGACGGTCCCGGACGGCAACGGCCGGCTCAGGCTCCCCCAGGGACCTGGCCTCGGCTGCGACCCGGACCCCGAGCTGGTCGCCCGCTACCGGACGGACTGACCCCGGTAACGACGGACCGACGCCGCCCGGCGGCGGCCTACAGGAAGCTGTAGGGATCGACGTCGACCTTGATCCGAATCCGCGCCGGCGCCCTGACCGAGCCCAGCCAGGTCCGCACGTACGT
This sequence comes from Rhodospirillales bacterium, assembly GCA_009839325.1. Lineage (GTDB taxonomy): Bacteria > Pseudomonadota > Alphaproteobacteria > TMED109 > TMED109 > VXPW01. Next base: position 36,044 of record VXPW01000047.1, on the reverse strand, counting down.
CTGCAACAGCTGATTTCGGCCGCCGCGAACGAGGAACCGGACCCGGTACTGGCTGCGAATCCGGCTGAGCGGGGCCGGGGCCGGTCCGAACACCTCGACCCCATCGTGCTGCGGGGCCACGCGGGCCAGCGCACGGCAGAAGCGCTCCAGTACCTGTTGGTCGCGCGACGCCAGGATCAGCGCCACGAGCCGGCCGAACGGCGGCATCTTCGCCTCGGCCCGGGCGGCCGCCTCCATCGCCCGGAAGGCATCCCCGTCCCCGCGCAGGAACGCCTGCATGACCGGATGCTCCGGCTCCCACGTCTGCATCAGCACGCGCCCGCGCCGACCCTCCCGGCCCGCCCGACCGGCAACCTGCGTGAGCAGCTGGTAGGTCCGCTCGCCAGCCCGGAGATCGGCGCCCCCCAGCCCCAGGTCCGCGTCCACCACCCCGACCATGGTCAGGTTCGGGAAGTGGTGTCCCTTGGCCGCCATCTGGGTGCCGATGAGAATCCGGGTCTCGCCGGATTCCATGCCCCGGACCAGTCGCGCCAGGTCCGCCGGTCCGCGCATGGTGTCGCTGGTCATGACGACCGGCTCCACACCCGGAAACACGCGGCGTACCTCTTCCTCGATCCGCTCGACCCCCGGTCCGCAGGCCGCCAGGGAATCCTCGACGCCGCAGGAGGGACACACCGCCGGCACCGGCATCCGGTGGCCGCAGTGGTGGCAGGTCAGCAACCCATCACGACGGTGCTCCACCAGCCAGGTCGAGCATGACGTGCAGCCGATCCGACCGCCGCATGTCCGGCAGACGGTGAGGGGGGCGTAGCCCCGACGGTTGAGAAACAGGAGCACCTGCTCATCGCGCGCGAGGGCCGCCGCCGCGGCCTCCACGACGGGTTTGGCGAGCCACGAGCCCGCTTCCGGGCGACACACCCGCAGATCCACTGCTTCGACGTCAGGAAGCTCCGCGTCCCCGTACCGGCGCGGCAGCGTCAGAGCGCGGTATCGACCTTCCTGCGCATTCACGTGCGTCTCGAGCGCGGGCGTGGCCGAAGCCAGGACGATCGCGGCACGTTCCTTGGCGGCACGGACCACCGCCATGTCACGCGCGTTGTAGATCACGCCGTCCTCCTGCTTGTAGGAGGCGTCGTGCTCCTCGTCGACCACGATCAGCCCGAGATCCGGAAACGGCAGAAACAGGGCTGATCGCGCCCCCACCACCACCGGCACCGATCCGGCCGCCACCTCCCGCCAGGTGTCGCGGCGCTCGCCCGCGGGTACTGCCGAATGCCACCTTGCCGGGGCGGTTCCGAAGCGAGCCTGGAAGCGCGCGAACCACTGCGGACCGAGCGCAATCTCCGGGAGCAGGACCAGCACCTGGCGACCGCTGGTCAGGCACGCCTCCACGGCCTCGAAATAGACTTCCGTCTTGCCGGAACCCGTCACGCCGCCGAGAAGAACCGGTTTGGGGTCCCGGGCCCGCACCCGCCGGATGATCTCGGTGGCCGCCCGGCGCTGCGTCGCGGTCAATTCGGGCCGCTGCCCTTCGCGGTCCGGGCGGGGTGCGGTCACCTCCCTCAACCGTTCCGCGTCAAGCCATCCGGTCCGATGCATGCGCCGTACGGTCGCCTCGCTCACGCGTGCCTCCCGCTGAATCATCGGTGCCGAAAGGGCGTCCGCCGTGCCGGTCAGGACATCGATCACCCGTTGCCGCGCCGGGGTGAGCTTCGCCCCCTTGGGTCTGGGCTCGGCCAAGCGAAAACCGGTGGCGGTGCGGGGGGGCACGAAGGCACCGGAGACGGGAATCGCCATCTTGAGAACGCTGCCCAGCGGCGCCATGGAGTACGAAGCCACCCACGTGATCAGCTCCCGCATGCGCAGGTTCATCGGCAGCAGATCGGAGACCCCGCGGACGTCCCGCAGCTGACTCTCCGGTACCTCACCTGCCGCCGGGCCCCACACCACGCCCGTCTCGACGCGGTTCCCGAACGGCACCGAAACGTAGGAACCCGCGGGCACCGGCTGGTCCACCCGGTAATCGAACGTCCTGGACAGGGGGCGGGCCAGCATGACCGCCACCCTGGTGGGGTTCCGATCCTTCCCGGGGAGCGGGTCGGCGGCGCCCCGGGCCGAGCGATTCGATCCCGCTGAACGGTTAGACTTGGGCAAGGCCGCCGGCCGTCGGCGCCGATCCGCTCTGGGACGGGAGTGCCCGCATGCAACTGTTTGTCGACACCGCTGATACAGGCCAGATTGCTGAATTGGCCGCCACTGGGCTGGTGGACGGGGTGACCACCAACCCCTCCCTGGTGGCGCGGACCGGACGAGACTTCCGGGACGTCATCACGGAGATTACCCAGCTGGTGCCGGGCCCGGTATCCGCGGAAGTCACGGAAACGTCCTGCGAAGGGATGGTGACGCAGGGTCGCGAGCTTGCCGGCATCGCCAGCAATGTGGTGGTCAAGGTCCCGCTGACGTGGGAAGGGCTACAGGCGTGCCACGTGCTGACCGGCCAGGACGACCCGATTGACGTCAACGTCACGCTGTGCTTTTCGGCGACGCAGGCATTGCTGGCAGCGAAGGCTGGCGCCCGCTTCGTCTCCCCCTTCATCGGACGCCTCGACGACATCGGCCAGAATGGCATGGCGCTGATCCGCGACGTTGTCGACATCTACCGATCCTACCCGCGGACGCTGAAGACCGAAGTCCTGGTGGCGTCGGTCCGTGGGCCCGGCCACGTGCTGGAAGCGGCCAAGCTGGGGGCCGATGCAGCCACGGTGCCGCCGGGTGTGCTGCGGCAGCTGGTCGCACATCCGTTGACCGACAAAGGCTTGGCGGCATTCCTGGCGGACTGGGAAAAGGCCCGGGCATCGGCGGGGTCCAGAGGCTAGTGCGTCCCGCCGTCGGAAACTAGGAATGCCCGAGGGACCGGCGGGAGCGGATCCGAGATGGCGACGCAGTGCGTCCGGCACGAAGACGCGGATGTGCGGTCGCATGCCGCGGCGGCTTGGGGGATCCCCGATGCCAGGTGACCTGGCCCAGGCGCGCGGCCGCCGGCGCAACCGGACCGTCGGCTAACCGAGGTACGCTCGACAACGATGGAAGACATCGCGCCCGAGATTGCCGATGGTCTGACCGGGTACCTGACCCACCTGCATCAGGAGCGCAGGCTTTCCGAGCACACCGTCACCGCGTATCGGCACGACATCACGCGATTTCTCCGATTCGTGGGGGAGCACACGGGTGCCACCGTCAACCTGGACTTGCTTGACTCGCTGACAGCCGCTGACTATCGCGCCTGGCTTGCCTACCTGATGCGACCGCCGAGGCCACTGGCACCGGCAAGCGTCGCCCGCGCGCGCTCCAGCGTTCAGGGGTTCCTGGTCCACCTCGCACGGCACCAGGGGCTCAGTCGAATCAGTCTCCGCTCACTCCGCCCGGCTCGCGTGCCAAAGCGCGCTCCCCGACCACTCGGCGTCAATCAAGTCCAGGCCGTCATCGACGAGTTGAAACCGGCCAGCGCCGGCTGGCAAGACTTGCGGGACCAGGCGGTCTTCCTGCTCTTGTATGGAGCCGGGTTGCGGATCAATGAAGCGCTCTCGCTCAATCGATCCGACGTCACCGGGAAGCGTGACGTCCTGCGCATCGTCGGGAAGGGAGAGAAGGAACGCCTGGTCCCACTGCTGGCGCCGGTACGCGAAGGCATCGAGCGTTACGTCGCTGCTGCGCCGGATGGATCCCCCGACGATCCGCTGTTCCTCGGCGCCCGCGGCCGGCGTCTGGGAGCTCGGGCCGTGCAGCGACGCATGCAGGAGATCCGCGCCCGGCTGGGACTCCCCGCCTCGGCCACGCCGCACGCGCTGCGGCACAGCTTCGCGACGCACCTGCTCGAAGGGGGCAGCGACCTTCGGGTGCTGCAGGAACTGCTCGGTCACGCGCGACTCGCGACCACGCAGCGCTACACGGAAGTTGCCGACCCGCAGTTGCACGACACCTTCGAGCGCACTCATCCGCGGGCCAAGCGCTGACGGGTACAGCGGTCAGATCAAACCGCTGCAGCACCTGCCCTGCCGACCCGGGCAGAGAATCGCCCCGCGATCGACGCGATACGCGGCAGCGCTGCCGGTCGCGGGCGACTTGAACCCCGGCGCCAGCACGACCCGCGGTGCACGGGGGACTCCCGGCAGGTGCGGGCGTGCCGAGGCACGGCCGTGCGGCCACACCCCGCCATGAGCCCTCATCTGGCGCTGTAGCCCCCGTCGATCAGCAGGTCCGCGCCGGTCATGAACGACGATTCGTCGCTGGCCAGAAACACCGCGCCTCGCGCAATCTCGTCGGGCCGGGCGAGCCGGCCGACCGGATGGGCTTGGCCCCATGCCGCCTCGGCCCGCTCCAGCGTCCCGAACCGCCTAGCAAGGCGTTCGGTTGCGGTGCCCCCGGGGGACAGCGCGTTGACTCGAATGCCCTCGTCGGCGTGGTCGATGGCCATCACCTTCGCCAGCTGAACCAGCGCTCCCTTGGTCCCGCAGTACGCCGCCTGGCCCCGGTCGGCGACCCGACCCATCTGTGACGCCAGCAGGATGATCGACCCGGACTTCTGCGACCGCAGGTGCGGCAGCGCGTGCTTGCACAGCAGGAACGCGCCCGTGAGATTGACATCGAGGGCCCGGCGCCACTCCTCGACCGGCAGCGCGTCGACGGTGACCCGCGGCGTGTCGGTTGCCGCATTGGCCACCACGACGTCGAGCCGCCCGAACGCATCGATGGCCGCCGTCACGCCGTCGCGCACCGATTCCGAGCTGCGGACATCGCATTCCCGTGCCTCGGCGCGACCGCCGGCATCATTGAGTTCCGCCGCAACCGCCTGGGCAGCCGCGACGTCGATGTCGAGGCATTGCACCGCGGCGCCCTCGGCTGCGAATGCGCGGGCTATCGCGGCGCCAATGCCGCCGCCCGCTCCGGTGATCACCGCAACCCTGCTCTCCAGACGTCGCATGGCTTTGCCTCTCGTCCGCCCGGTCGCCCCGCCCCGGCTTCCGACCGCATCGTCGGGTTCGGGCGTGCCCTGTCGGGAGCCCGCCGGCGACCGGGCTTCCGGACCTGGCGGATACGGACCGCCGCGAAGGGCCCGGACGGGCGTCTTGCGCTGCGGCGCTCCCGAAGCCGGCCTGCGCCGGATCATGCCACGGAAGCGACCTGCAGAAACCACGACACACCCGGAACCGTGGTCCCGTTCCGCACCTGCCACCGGCAATGCCAGGCCGACGCCACGGTTCACGGTTTGCAGCGGCAATCGTCTAGGCGTGCAGCGCCCTGCCGAAAGCGGCCGCAGCGGCGGCCTCGCGAACGGATTCGGAAAGCGTCGGGTGCGCGTGACACGTCAGGGCCAGATCCTCCGCCGACGCCCCGAGTTCGATGGCCACCGTAGCTTCCCCGATCAGCTCCCCGGCCGACGCCCCGATCACGTGCACGCCCAGAATCCGGTCCGTACCTGCGTGGGAGAGAATCTTCACCATCCCCTCGGTCTGCCCGGTGGTGCGGCCGCGCGCATTGGCGGTGAACGGAAAGCGTCCCTTCTTGTAGGCCGTTCCCTGCTCCTTGAGCTGCTCTTCCGTGGAGCCGACCCAGGCGACCTCGGGATCCGTGTACACGACCGACGGAATGGCGCCGTAGTTGACGATTGCCGTATGGCCAGCGAGCAGCTCGGCCAGCGCGTGCCCTTCCTGGCTCGCCTTGTGGGCAAGCATCGGCCCCGTGGTGACGTCCCCGATCGCGTAGATCCCGGCCGCGGACGTGCGAAACTGCTCGTCCACCTGAATCCGTCCCAGCGAATCCACCTCCACGCCCGCTGACGCGAGCCCAAGGCCCTCGGTCCGCGGGCTTCGCCCGGTTGCGACCAGGACCCGGTCGGCCCGCAGCGTCCGGGGCTCACCGCCGGCGGTCGGCTCCACTTGCAGGGCGACTCCGTCGCCCGACGCCTGCGCGGCCGTAATCTTTGAGCCCAGCTGGAACGTTATCCCCTGCCCGGCCAGTGCTCGATGGAACCGGCGGGCAACTTCCTGGTCCATGGCGGGAACAATCCGGTCGAGGAACTCCACCACGGTCACCTTCGATCCCAGCCGCCGCCAGACCGAGCCCAGCTCCAGACCGATGTAGCCCGCCCCCACAACGACCAACGTGTCCGGCACTTCCGCGAACGAGAGCGCGCCGGTCGAGGTCACGATCCGGTTCTCGTCGACGTCCACACCGGCCAGCGGGCTCGGGACCGAGCCGGTCGCGATCACGACATGGCTGGCGGCAAGCTCGCCGGAGTCCTTCCCTTCCACGACCACGCGGCCGGCGCCGGCCAGTTGCCCCCTGCCCTCGTAGCGCACCACCCCGTACTTCCGGAATAGCTGGTTGATGCCTGCGGTAAGCGCGTCCACTGCGCCGTCCTTGTCCGCCATCATCGCCGCCAGGTCGAGCTCCGGCGGGCCGGTCCGGATGCCGCGGGCGCCAAGTTCGCCCGCTTCCGCGAAGAGATGCGAATTGTGGAGCAGGGTCTTGGACGGGATGCACCCGACGTTCAGGCAGGTCCCGCCGAGCGCCGCCCGCTCGTCCACGCAAGCCGAGTTGAGCCCCAGTTGGGCAGCCCGGATGGCGGCGACGTAGCCACCGGGACCGCCGCCGATCACGATCACGTCGTGCTGGGTCACGTCAGGTATCGAGCGCGAGCACGGCGGGCTGCTGCAGCAGGTCGCGGAGATGAACCAGGAACGTCACCGCGCCCTTGCCGTCCACGATCCGGTGATCGTAGGACAACGCCAAGTACATCATCGGCCGGACGACCACCTTCCCGTCGTGTGCGACCGGCCGCTCCTGAATGCGATGCAGACCAAGAATGCCCGACTGCGGCGGATTCAGGATCGGCGAGGACATGAGCGAACCGTAAACGCCCCCATTCGATACCGTGAAGGTGCCGCCTTCCAGCTCGTCCGCCGCCAGCCCACCGGAGTTGGCGCGTTCCGCGAAGCTTCGAATGTCGCGCTCGATATCGGCGAATCCCTTGCGGTCGGCATCCCGTACCACCGGCACGACCAGCCCGCGCTCGGAATGTACCGCCACACCGATATCGTAGAAGTCCTTGTAGACGATATCGGTACCGTCGATCTCAGCATTGACCTCGGGCACCGCCCGCAACGCCGACACGCTGGCCTTCACGAAGAATGACATCAGCCCCAGGCGCACGCCGTGCCGCTGTTCGAACGACTGGCCGCTGGCCTTTCGGAGCTCCATGACCGCGCTCATGTCGACCTCGTTGTACGTGGTCAGCATGGCGGCCGTGTTCTGCGCTTCCTTGAGCCGCTCCGCGAGCCGGCGGCGCAGCCTGGACATCGGCACTCTCCGCACGCGCGGCGGCGATGGATCTGCCTGTGTCTCCGGTGTCGCGCCAGCGTTCGCCGCGGATTGACCACCGGCATCGCCGGGAGATTCCGGCACCCCGGGCCGGGGCGCCGGCTCACCGGCAGCGGGAGCAGGTGGAGTGGCTTCGGCAGGCGCTTCAACTCCTGAGGCCGGGATGGGCATAACGCGCGGCGACATCGGCGGCTCGGCAGCAGCAGCCAAGACGTCCTCCTTCAGGACGCGCCCGCCGGGACCGGTCGGCGTGACTGACGCAAGGTCGGTCGCATGCTCGCGGGCTGCCCGGCGGGACGCCGGAGACAGCGGCTGTTCCTGCGCGCCCAGGAATTCCCTGAGATCATCGGCGGTGATGCGATCGCCACGGCCACTGCGGCGCACCTGCGTCGGGTCAGGCAGCTCGGGCGAGCCCGCTGATGGTCCTTCGGATGGCGCGCCCGGCGATGCGGGAGATCGACTCTCCGCCGGCTCGGCTGCCGCGGCGGCCTCCTCCGTGGACGCGTCCTCTTGCGCCGGGAC
>VXPW01000047.1:0-28042 GCA_009839325.1 Rhodospirillales bacterium | reverse complement strand
AGCCGGAGCCGGCGGCGCTGAATCGGCGGCACCCGGGGTCGTCGTTGCCTCGACCGACGGTGCTTCCGCCGCACCGATCCGGGCAATGACCGCGCCCACCGCGACGTCGTCACCGTCGCCGGCCGCGATTTCCAGGAGGATGCCGGTTTCCGGCGCCTCCACTTCCACCGTCACCTTGTCGGTTTCAAGCTCGACCAGGATTTCGCTCCGGGTGACCGGATCGCCGGGGCTCTTGCGCCAGTTGAGCACCGTGGCTTCGGTGATCGATTCACCGAGTGCGGGGACGACGACGTCGATGGCCATGGTGGTTTCCGTCAGTCGGCAGTGGGCGGGAGCGTCAGGGCGCGGTTGACGAGGTCGCGTTGCTCGGACGCGTGCGACGCATACAGGCCCGTGGCCGGCGACGCGGCAGCGGCCCGCCCGACGAAGGCGGGTCGCCCGGCCATTTGCGCCCGTTCCATCGCATCGTGGAGAAGGGGATAGATGTACGACCAAGCCCCCATGTTGGCGGGCTCCTCCTGGCACCACACCACTTCAGCCCGCGGCGATTCCCGGAGCACCTCCATGACCGCTTCCAGCGGGAACGGGTAGTACTGCTCGATGCGCACCAGCTGAATCACATCCCGGGTCTGGCCGTCGCGCTGCTCCCATGCGGTCAGCAAGTCGAAGTAGACCTTCCCGGAGCAGAACACGGTGCGCCTGACGTCAGCCGGGTCGGGCCCGTTCTCCTGGCCCAGCACCCGGTGAAAACTGGAATCCGGCCCGAACGCGGCGAGACTCGAGACCGCCCGCTTGTGCCGAAGCAGCGATTTCGGCGTGAAGATGATCAGCGACCGACGGAATTTCCGCCGCATTTGTCGCCGCAACACGTGGAACAGGTTGGCCGGCGTCGTGCAGTTGACCACCTGCAAGTTGTCATCGGCCGCCAGCTGCAGGAACCGCTCGACCCTGGCCGAGGAATGCTCGGGGCCCTGCCCCTCGTAGCCATGCGGCAACATCATCGTGAGACCCGACATGCGAAGCCACTTGGACTGCCCTGAGGAAATGAACTGGTCGATAATGACCTGCGCCCCGTTCGCAAAGTCGCCGAACTGGGCTTCCCAGATCACCAGCGTCTTGGGCGCGGCAAGCGAGTAGCCGTATTCGAAGCCCAGGACACTGGCCTCGGCGAGCGGGCTGTCGACGATTTCGAAGTCGGCCTGGTTCTCGGCCACGTTGTTCAGCGGCACCACCCGCGTCTCGTCGCGCTGGTCGACCAGTACTGCATGCCGCTGCGAGAACGTGCCGCGGCCGCAGTCCTGCCCGGACATCCGGACCGGAACTCCCTCCATGAGGAGCGATCCGATCGCGAGCATCTCGCCGGTCGCCCAGTCGATATCTTCACCCTTGTCGAGGTTGGCGATGCGGCGCTGCAGTTGCCTCGCGATCTTGCTGTGCACCTCGAATCCTTCAGGGGGCGTCGAAGCGCGACGGCCGATGTCCCGCAGGCGGCCAACATCGACGCCGGTCTTGCCGCGCCGCGAGCCCGGTCCGGCCTCGCCGACGAAGCCCTCCCAGGCGCCTTCCAGCCAGTCGGCCTTGTTGGGAACGTACGCCTCGCTGGCCGAGTAGGCCTGCTCGAGGCGGTCCTGGCAGGCGGTCACCATCCCGTCGGCCTCGGCCGTCGTGACCACGCCCTCCTCGACCATCTTGCGCGCGTAGATCTCCCGGGTCGTGGGGTGCTCGTCGATGCGCTGGTACATGAGGGGCTGGGTGAACGCGGGTTCGTCGCCCTCGTTGTGCCCGAACCGCCGATAGCAGATCATGTCAAGGACCACATCGGACTGGAATTGCTGCCGATACTCCGTCGCCACCCGGGCGGCGTAGACGACCGCCTCGGGGTCATCGCCGTTCACGTGGAAGATCGGCGTCTGCACCATCAGGGCCACGTCCGAGCACCAGGGACCCGGCCGATAGTGCACCGGGTTGGTGGTGAAGCCGATCTGATTGTTGATGATGAAGTGGATCGTGCCGCCGCTGTTGTAGCCCTCGAGCTGGGATAGCCCCAGGGTTTCGGATACCAGCCCCTGGCCGGCGAACGCGGCGTCGCCGTGCAGGGTCACGCCGGCCACCTGCCGGCGCGCTGCCTGCTTCGGCAGCATGGACTGCTTGGCGCGGACCTTCCCCACGACCACCGGGTTCACCGCCTCCAGGTGGGACGGATTTGCCGTCAGCGAGAGGTGCATGGTCACGTCGCCCATGGTGCGGTCGGCCGAGGTGCCCAGGTGGTACTTGACGTCTCCCGAGGCGTCGATCCCCGGCGGGAGCGCCGGTGCGCCACGGAACTCGGCGAAGATCGCTTCCAGGGGCTTGTTGAGCACATTGGCGAGCATGTTCAGCCGGCCACGGTGGGCCATGGCCAACAGGATCTCCTTGAGACCGAGCGCGCCGCCGCGCTTGATGATCTGCTCGATGGCCGGGACCATGGATTCGCCGCCTTCCAGACCGAAGCGCTTGGTGCCGGTAAAGCGGCGGGCCAGGTACCGCTCGAACGTCTCGGCGTCCGTCAGACGTTCGAGAATCGTGCGTTTCCCGAGATCCGTGAAATCGGGGCCCGCGTCCTTGTACTCGATCCGGCGCTGAATCCAGGCCTTCCGGTCGGGATCCTGAATGTGCATGAACTGCACGCCGATCGTCCCGGCGTAGGTTTCCTCCAGGATTCGCATGATCTCGCGCAGGGTGGCCCACTCGAGGCCCAGCACGTAATCGATGAAGATCGGCCGGTCGTAGTCCGCCGGCGTGAAGCCGTAGGTGGTCGGGTCCAGTTCCGGGTGCGGCGTCACCGGCGCGAGCCCGAGCGGATCCAGGTTCGCCTGGAGGTTGCCCCGGACGCGGAACGCCCGGATGAGCATCAGGGCGCGAATCGAATCCCGCGTGCCCTCCAGCATCGCCGTCGGGGGGGTGCCCACGGACAATGCGCTTGCGGACGAATTCGTGTCTTCCAGCCAGTCCACCGCAGAGGGGGCCAAGGCGTGGAAGAAACTGCGCCAGGCCCGATCAACCGTTTCGGGGTCGGCGGAAAAGGCTGCATAGAGACGCCGGAGTTCTTCCTGGCGTGCACCTGAACCTTCAACGATGGTCACGCTGACCCTCCTCTCGGGCGAACGCGGATGCCACGGAGCCGCTAGCCGGAAGCGACGCGTGCCATGGTGGAACCAATTTCGGCGGGCGAATCCACAACCGTGACCCCGGCGCCACGAAGGGCTTCGATTTTCGCGTCGGCTCCGCCCGACCCGCCGGCGATGATGGCGCCGGCGTGTCCCATCCGGCGGCCTGGCGGCGCGGCCCGGCCGGCGATGAACGCGACGACCGGCTTGTCGCTCCCGGCACCTTGCAAGAACTCGGCGGCTTCCTCTTCGGCGACGCCACCAATCTCCCCGATCAGCACGATCGACCGGGTCGCGTCGTCGGCGACGAACTCCCTGAGGACGTCGACGAACGTGGTTCCCGGAACCGGGTCGCCGCCAATGCCGACGCAGGTCGATTGCCCAAGTCGCGTAGCGGTCGTCTGCGCCACCGCCTCATACGTCAGGGTGCCCGACCGCGACACGATACCGACGCTCCCGGGAAGGTGGATATGGCCGGGCATGATGCCGATCTTGCACGCTCCCGGCGTGATCACGCCGGGGCAGTTCGGGCCCACCAGACGGGTACGCGAACCCTCCAGCACCCGCCGCACCCGGACCATGTCAAGGACGGGAATCCCTTCCGTAATGCACACGGCCAGCCGGACACCGGCATCCGCTGCTTCCAGGATGGCGTCCGCGGCGAACGGGGGTGGCACGTAGATCACGGTCGCGTCGGCGCCGGTCTCGGCGACAGCCTCGCGGACCGTATCGAACACGGGCAGCCCGAGGTGGGTGGTGCCCCCCTTGCCCGGCGTCACGCCGCCGACCATCCGCGTGCCGTAGGCGATCGCCTGTTCCGAATGGAACGTTCCCTGGGCCCCGGTGAATCCCTGGCAGATGACCCGGGTCTTGCCGTTCACGAGAATCGCCATCAGCGATGATCGCCGATGGCCGCCACGATCTTGCGGGCGGCGTCTCCCAAATCGCCGGCCGTGGTGATCGCCAACCCCGACTCGGCCAGGATCCGCGTGCCGATATCGACGTTGGTACCCTCGAGCCGCACGACCAGCGGCACGTGCAGGCTCACCTCCCGCACCGCCCCGACGATTCCTTCGGCGATCGTGTCGCAGCGCATGATGCCGCCGAAGATGTTGACCAGCACGGCCTCCACGTCCGGATCGGACAGGATGATCTTGAACGCCTGCGACACCCGTTCCTCGGTCGCGCCGCCGCCGACATCGAGAAAATTGGCAGGCTGACCTCCCTCGAAGGTGATCAGATCGAGCGTCGCCATGGCGAGGCCGGCACCGTTCACCATGCACCCGATGTTTCCGTCGAGCTTGATATAGCTCAAACCGTAGTTGGTCGCCTCGGTCTCCCGGGGGTCCTCCTCGGTCTCGTCACGCAGCTCGCCGATGTCCGGATGCCGGAAGAGCGCGTTGTCGTCGAAGTTCATCTTCGCGTCGAGGGCCAGCACCATGCCCTCTCCGACTGCCGCCAGGGGATTGATCTCCACGAGACTGGCATCCGTCGCGACGAAGGCCTCCGCCATGGCCAGTATCGTCCGCTCGGCCGACCGGCGGGCATCGGGATCAAGATCCAGCGCGAACGCGAGCTCGCGCGCCTGATACGGCCGCATTCCGACCGCGGGGTCGACAATGACCGTCCGGATTCGCTCGGGCGTCGACGCGGCGACCTGCTCGATCTCCACCCCGCCCTCGGTCGATACCATGGCGACATAGCGGCCCCGCTTGCGGTCGAGGGTCATTCCCACATATCGCTCAGCGGCGATCGACGCCCCTTCCTCGACGTACACGCGGCCAACTTCGGTTCCGTCCGCGCCGGTCTGCGGTGTGACCAGGCGTTTGCCGATCAGGTCGTCGGCCGCAGCCGCCACCTCGTCAAGGGACCTTGCCACCTTGATACCGCCTGCCTTGCCGCGGCCGCCGGCGTGCACCTGGGCCTTGACGACCCACACCTCACCGCCCAGCGACTGGGCGGCCGCTCGCGCCTCGTTCGCCGTATAGGCGATGCGACCACGCAGAACAGGCACCCCAAATCCGGCCAGAATCTCCTTGGCCTGGTACTCGTGAACGTTCACTTCGCGCGCGTCGCCTTCCGCAGTGCCGCCAACAATCCCCTGACCGCTTCCACAGACTTCCCGAACTGCGCGCGTTCCTTGGCGTCGAGCTTGACCTCGACGACCCGCTCCACGCCCCTTGCCCCGATCACCGCCGGCACACCAACGTACATGCCGCGAACGCCGTACTCGCCGCGCAACCATGCCGCGCACGGAAGCACACGTCGAGAATCGTGCAGGTAGGCCTCTGCCATGTCGAGCGCGGAATGGGCCGGCGCGTAGAAGGCCGAACCGGTCTTGAGCAGATTCACGATTTCCGCACCGCCGTCGCGAGTCCGCTGGACAATCGCATCGAGACGCTCCTGCGTCGTCCACTTCATCCGCACGAGTTCCGGGACCGGAATACCGGCCACCGTCGAATATCGAACCAGCGGCACCATGGTGTCGCCGTGGCCGCCCAGGACGAACGCCGACACGTCGCGCGCCGAGACATTCATTTCTTCGGCCAGAAAATGGCGAAATCGGGCACTGTCGAGCACCCCCGCCATGCCGACCACCTTCCGATGCGGCAGCCCACTCGCTCGGCGCAGCTCGAAGACCATCGCGTCAAGCGGATTCGTGACGCAAATGACGAACGCGTTCGGACAGTGCGTCTTGATCCCCGCCCCGACATCCCACATCACGCGGGCGTTGATCCCGAGGAGATCGTCCCGGCTCATGCCGGGTTTCCGGGGAACTCCCGCCGTCACGATCACCACGTCTGCGCCCCGGAGCAGCGTGTAGGAACCGCCCCCGCGGACGGCGCCATCGCTCCCGGAAACAGGCGTCGCCTGCGCAAGGTCGAGCGCCTTGCCGGCGGCCATCCCTTTCTGGATGTCGAACAACGCAACGTCGCCAAGGTTGCGCAGGTTTGCGAGGTGCGCGAGCGTCCCGCCGATCTGGCCGCCGCCCACCAACGCAATCTTCGCTAGGGCCATGCGGCGCGCTCCCTCTAACAGGCCCCGTGTCTGGCGCGCCGGGAAGACTCGCGCTGCCGGCTTTCGGTTCCAGCCTACCAGATCGACCAAGGATGCGAAATACCGGGAACACGTGCGTCGACCGCCAGAGACAACCCAGAAACCCAATTACAAACAATGGTTAGCGTCACAATCGAAGGGCGAACACGGCGGCAAACCGATCCCCCGCCGGACGCCGGAGTACGCCCCCGTTCAAGCCCAGTCCGAACCGACCTGTCCCCGTTCGAGGAAGGCTTCCGCGACGCCGACCGGCGGCCACGATGTGCCGCACAGACCGGACCTGAAGACGGGCTTTCCCGAGGCTCCTATAGTCCTCTGGCATCGTGACCCCCGGCACTTGCTGCCCACGATTCGGCCGACTTCGTTCCAGGATTGTCGGCGGACACCTCCGCCTACCGCTTCGAGCAGCCATATGTGCCGTCACGCCGCCTACATGGGCCCTCCGTGCCGTCTGGACGCCTTTCTCACCGCGCCCGAGCATTCGCTGGTGGTTCAGAGCCATGCTGCCCGCGAGTTTGAACGGACGCTCGTGTGCGCCGACGGGTACGGTTTCGGCTGGTTCAATGACGACCGCAGCGGCGGACACTACCGAAGCACGCTTCCCATCTGGCAGGACCCGAACCTGGCGCCGCTGACCAACGCCCTGACCCGACGAGTCTGGGTCGCCAATGTCCGAAGCGCCACGCCGCCCCTGCCGGTGAGTCATGAGAACACGCACCCGTTTCAGGCGGACGGGCTGCTGTTCTCGCACAACGGTTACATCGAACGGTTCCTCTGCACGGTGCGTCCGCGTGTCCGCCAGCTCCTGCCGTCCGACCTAGACGCAACGGTTACGGGGTCCAGCGACTCCGAACTCCTGTTTGCGCTGGTTCGTCGGCAATGGCGAATCTTCGACAGCGACCTCCCCGGCGCGGTCCGTCAGGCGTTCAAGGTCCTGTCCAACCTTCTTCCCGGTGACGCGGACGCACTGCTCAACGTGATTGTGGCGACTCCCGATCAGATCGTGGCCACCCGGTACGCCATCGGCAGTCGGCCGAGCCCCAGCCTGTACACGGCGACAGACCACGGCGCCTTCGCCAACGGCCGGCTGGTCGCCTCGGAACCGTTTGATGGAGACGCGTCGTGGGAGCCCGTGCCGGCAGGCCGTCTGGTCGTGCTCACGAAGGCCGGCATCGAGATGCAGCCACTGTGACATCGACGACCGATCCGCTGCGCCGATGGCGAGACCTGCAGCGGGAACTCGTCGGCGCCGCGGCAGGCCAGACCGAGGATTGCTTGCGGGCCCAGGCGCATGCCGACCTGAGCCCGATCGGCTGGCACCTGGAACACTGCGTGTTCGTCGAATGCGTGTGGATCCGGTCGGCGCTGCTCGACGATCACGGAATTCGCGACCGGCTCGCGCATCGCTGTCTGCCGGAACTCGCGCCGAAGTCCGGCCGCGGCAGCCGCCTGCCGCCGCGGCAGGACCTGCTCCGGTGGTCCAGCGAGACGATGCAGCGCAACGAAGCGCTCCTGCGCCGGGTCCGCGATCCGGAGGCGGCCGACCCGCTTCGGAAGGGCGACCGCATTCTGCATTTTCTCGTCTCGCACCATGCCCAGCATCTTGAAACCATTCGGACGATCGCCCTCCGGTTCAGCGACTCCGAAGGCGGGAACGCACCCGCGCCGGCGGCCGGGGGGGCAGGCGCGGCCGACCGGTCGATCCAGCAGGTTGCGGGCGGGGTCACATGCGTCGGCGGCGCCGACGCGGTTCGCGCGCACGACAACGAACTGCCGCGTTTGCGGGTCCGCGTGCGGGAGTTCCGGATCTCGCGGCGGCCGGCCACCAACCGCGCATGGGACGAGTTCGTCGCTGCCGGCGGCTACCAGGATCCCCGCTGGTGGACGCCGGAAGGCTGGCGCTGGCGAAGACGGGCCGGCGTCGAGGCACCCGACGCCTGGCGACGTGCCGCCGCCGAGCCTGACGACTTCGTGTCCGGCGTGAGTCGCCACGAAGCGGGCGCCTATGCCCGGTTTCGAGGCGGGCGCCTGCCCCATGAGCACGAGTGGGAAACAGCCATGACTGCAGGCTTGCTCAGCGATACCGGCCGGGTCTGGGAATGGTGTGCCAACCGCTTCCATCCCTATCCCGGGTTCCGTCCGTTTCCGTATCGCGAGTACTCGCTGCCCTGGTTCGACGGACGACACTACGTGCTCAAGGGCGGCAGCCGTCTCAGCGAACCCGAAGTCCGGCGTGCGACCTTTCGCAACTACTACACGCCGACCACGCGGCATATCCTCTCCGGCGTTCGGGTCGCCTACGACTGCAGCGTATGACGCGAACATCGGGTAGCCTGCACGGCACGGGGCGTAGCGCAGCCTGGTAGCGCACCTGCTTTGGGAGCAGGGGGTCGCGTGTTCGAATCACGCCGCCCCGACCACTGGGAGTCGTGTATGGCGGATGTCCGAATCTACCGTCCCGCGCGCACGGCCATGCAGTCGGGCATGCGCAAGACCCGTCGCTGGCGCCTCCAGTTCCTCGCGCAGGTGCCCCAGAGCGTGGAATCACTGATGGGTTGGACCGCATCCAACGACACGGCGGAGCAGGTCTTCCTGTCCTTCCCGGACCGCGCGTCGGCCGTGCGTTTCGCGGAGACTCACGGACTGCAGTACGAGATCGCCGATCCCGCCGACCAGCGGCCGGGACAGCAAAGCTACGCCGACAACTTCCGTCCCCATCGCCCAACGTGAGCTGCCTGGCGCGGTCCTCGCGCGAATCGGCTCACCGACCAGCCGCCGTCCTGACGCCCGGCACTCGCACCCGGCGCAGACCGAATTTGAGATGACCATCGACCTGCATCAATCACTGGAACCGGAGCAGCAAGCATGAGCCGACTCCCCGCCATCACCCTGCGCGAGGCCACTTCGGCGCAGCGCGCCATCTTTGACGCCGTCACCGGAGGCGAGCGGGCGCGGAGGCACACCCCCAACACCTTCATCGATGCGCGCGGCGGCCTCGCCGGGCCGTTCAACGCCTGGGCCCACCGGCCGGATCTGGGGGACAGCGTGCTGCCGCTCGGTGCGCAGCTTCGGTTCCGGGGCGAACTGCCCGGCGGCGCCCGGGAAATCGCGATTCTCGTCGTGGGGGCCACCTGGAAGGCCGAGTTCGAATGGTGGGCCCACGCCGAGATTGCGCGGCAGGAGGGCGTCCCTGAAGAAACCCTCACCGCGATCCTGAACGGCGAGACCCCGTCCCTCTCCGACCCTGTCGAGCAGGCGGCGTACGATGTGGCGAAGGCGCTACTGAAGACCGGCAAGGTGGACGACAAGACGTACCGGAACGCCCGCGAGCTGGTTGGCGACGGCGGACTGGTCGAGCTCGTCACGCTCGTCGGCTACTACACGCTGGTCTCGTTTATCCTGAACGCGTTCGAGGTTCCGTTGCCCGAGGGGGAGACAGGCGTCTTCGCGGCCTAACTGGAGAGTCTCGGATCAGGGTGACAGCACTGCGGCACGCGTACGCTGTCCCCGGACGGGCCGATTCGGCCGCACGCCGCCGCGGTGCATGCCGTGGACGCAGCGGGTAGTGTCCTGTCCAGCGCCCTTAGCTCAGGCGGATAGAGCAGCGGTCTTCTAAATCGCAGGTCGCAGGTTCGAATCCTGCAGGGCGCGCCACCCTAACCGCTTGTATATTTGCGCATATATTGACTGCATTTCTATCTGTTGGGGCGGTGTTTGCCCGGCGAGCAAGCTATTGGCAAACACCTTGGATGTAACCACGACCCAGAGTGGCACCTTTGCGGTCCCCTGGCGCCGACACCGATCGAGAGCGGAAAGCGTTCCACCGTAGCGCGCCATCCCCCAACCGGATGTAATGGTCGAGGCGTGTAGTCGATCAGTCATCGACGGAACCTGCGCCCCGAGCCTCACTGCGCCGTTTTACGCAACGGGCTGGACACACTGGATGCTCCTGCGCTCAGGGCGGGACGTCAGCACGCCGTCCTCGGCCTCCTGTGCTTCACCGCCAGCCGACCCAGAGCCCCTGATCGCCCGGCTCCCCGGCGCTCGGAAGCCGGTCGTGGAGGTCATTCGCGGGCGGCATGAACGCCCGGAACAGGGGCGTGCGGGGCTTGTCGACAATGTCCGCTTCGCACTCGAAGACCGCGCTGGTCGCGTACACGACGTCGTCCGGGTCGTACCCGTCCTTTGTGCCTCCACGCCCGTCGGCGGCACGAGCAGCCATGCGGCCGCAGCCAAAAGGAGACTATTCCGCAGCCGTTCCCGCATGGCCGCCCTGAGGATGCCGGTGCGAGCACCCGTGGACGAAGCCTACGCCATGGCGGGCTTGCCCGCGTCCTCCAATTAGGGGAGTACGGCAACAGGATGCGTTGTGTGCCCCGGGGGGCAGCCGCACGCACATCCGCGCAACCGCGTCGCCGAGCGGGGGCTCAAGGCAGGTCGAGCCTGCCGTCCACCCCATGTGAACAAGTTGCGCACGATCGCTCGGGCAATGCCGTCTGTCAGGACTCGTCGGGTCGCCTTCTCGCTCTATCACGGAGACGCCGCGTGCGGCGAGCGCGGTCAGCCACGCAGCGACTGGCAAGAGCCCACGCTGCTCCCCTCCCGCTACTGGCGCCGGCCCGCATCGAACCTGCACGCCGAATGACGATCTGGCGGAAACTTGTCCGACCGGGCGCCAGGCGCCGGCATGCCGCTGCGAGTGCCTTAGTCTCGGGCCCTCGGCAGGCTTGAGAGCGCAAGAACGGCCTGTACTACCTCGAATTGTCGCGAGGCTCCGAGCTTGGCGAAAAGATGCTTGAGGTGCGTCCGCACGGTGCTGTACTTGCGCCCGGTTGCAGATGCGATCTGCCGGAGGGTCCGGCCCTCTGCGAGCAGCACCGCCACCCTGGCTTCCGCCGGCGTGAGCCCGAGCAGCTTCTCCACGAGTTCAGGTTCGATCGGGGTCCGGTTCACCGGCTCGACGATCAGCACCAGGGCAGCCACGCGCCGGGTGCAATAGTCCGCGACCGGGCTCGTCACCGGCATCACGTGTACCACGAGCCTTTGCCGCGCCACGCTTCGCCTCACCGTCATCGAGCCGTTCGTGCCCCGTCCATCGGGAGGCGGCAATGCCCGGGCGATCAGCCTCTGGAGCCTGCTGTCGTCCTCCCGCCAAACGGCCTGCAGGACCCTCCATTCATCGCGCAGGCCGTCCTTCCGGCGAAGCAGCTTCAACGCACCGTCGTTCGTCTCCACGATCCGCCCATCGCGGTCAAGCTGGATGACGCCAGCGCAGCGATTGTCGAGGAACTCGGCGAGCGACGCGCCGAGAGCTCCTGCTTCCGCAAGCTCGGAACGCACCCGGACGTACTGGCGAAGGTGGGGCAGCACGCGCGCAACGATCTCGATCTGGGAAGCTGTCCAGCCGTCCGCACCCACGGGATCCCCGATTCCCCAGACGATGCGGGAACCGCGGGGACCGTCGAGGCGTACGGTCAGTCCGTCCCGCATGTCGTAGCGCGGCAACCCCTCGTTGTAGGCGGGCGAGGTCTTCCGCTCGCTTTCGGAGAACAGGCTGGCGCGGGGAACCACCTTTCCGTGGGGAAGCTCGATCAAGCGCGGGACGTGTTCGTCCGCCGGGTGGTACAGCCGAAAGTACTCTCGTGCCCAGTCGCGACGATCCTCTCCGTGCTGGTGGCATTTCACGAAGAAGAGATCGAGATCGTTCGCCGGGACATCTCCGCTGAAGATCAGGATGTTGCCCTTGGCCCCACATACCTCCTCGAGGAGCGCGGAGGCTTCCGGCCAGCGGGCATCGTCGAGCATGGCTTCGTTAAGCGAAGCTACGGTCCGATCGAGCGCATCCTGCCGAGACATTATCTCTGCGCGCTATCGACCGGATGCCGCCAGGCGATTCCGTGCGGGGTCGCCCCGACGCGAGGTGCGGCGGCGAGTTCCAGCGAACGGACGGGCAACCAAACCACCTCCCGACTTCCTCCCGGCGCGGGCGCAACACCATGCGACAGGACGGTCACTCGGGGTGGAAACGCATGCCCCGCGATCGCCTTTCCCGGCACTGCGTCTTCAATTGCCTCCCCCGTTTGCAGTAACCCAAGCCTAGCGAGTGGGATGGTCCGCTCCATCCCCCAACTGGGGGATGCGGAACGCATCTCCTCGCGTTGGCGCGCCGTTTCGCAACTGGACCGGCGTTCATCTGTCCACGCGGGCCCCGGAGAAGCGTCGAGGCACCCGTTCGCGACCCCGGTCAGGTGCCCCAGACCCGCCCGGGAATTGCCGTGAGAGTGAGAACACGGGCCACCGAACCGTGACAGCTTGGGCTGGTCGAGCGTGGCGATCACCATTGGTCGGAAACGGGTATGCCCGAATTAGGGCACAGTATTGCGACCCTGACGCTTCCGACATACCCGCATGGCTGGAGAGCCTGCCCCGAAGGATGCACGGCGGCTTCGGAATGGACTGCACGTACACCCCCTTTCTGCGGGGATGGGCTGCGGTCAGTGCAGACAAAGACGAGCTGGACGACGTGGTGGCTGGGCGGATCCAAGGGCGGTCATGATCCGACCGCTATTCAGCTGCGTGGCTCGCGCCTTCTGCGCCAATGTGCAGCAGATCGAGACGGTAACGAGAGGTCGGCCCCGGAGGGGGGAGCGGCGCGGAGCCGTCGACACAGTCCGGTTCGCGAACTAGGAGCGCGCTGCAGCTTCGCCGCGCCCTCGTGGTTGCAGGGCCGCATCGGCGGGCCGGTCGACAGATTCCGGCGAGGGACTGCGCCAGCAGGTCGTGCTGCACCAGCACACCATCCACGGGTCGTGTTCCTCGCCGGCGGATGCTGACGCCGACGGCGGGAAGCCGGCATTCCTGCGAATACGGGACCGTGGCTGATATAGCGGTGCGTTCATCGCAGCGGCAGTACGGGCAGAACCGCGCATGGCTACGACGTTCCCGCAAACCGCCGCACGGTCGCGCCGGACGGCTCGCCCGCTGGCGGGCCCGCCTGCCTTCACCAGATCGCACAAAACTGCTCGGGAAGGCCCTTGCCCATTCGTGCATTTTTGTGCGATGCTCCGCCCGTGAACGGGCGCGAGTTCGTAGCGAGGACAAGAAAGCTGGCGCGCAGGAACGGGATTCCCGTCAGATTCGACCGCACGAGGGGCAAGGGGAGCCACGGCACCCTCTACTACGGCGACCGCCACACCGTGGTGAAGGACCGCCGGAAACCCCTCAAGACCGGCACACTTCTCGGCATGTGCAAGCAACTCGGCATCGACCCAAGCGACCTCTAGGGAGTTCCGATCATGGCCATCCGGTACAGCTACCCCATCGACCTCCACAAGGAGCGCGACGGGGGCTTTTCGGTCACATTTCCCGACTTCGACGAGGCGTTCACGGACGGCGACACGTTCGCCGAAGCGGTCGCAGAAGCCGCAGACTGCCTGGAGGAAGCGCTCGCCGGCCGCATCGCACGGCGTGAGGACATTCCACCGCCAAGCCCGGCCAGGGGCCGGCCGGCGGCCGTCCCCGGCGCGGTCCTGGCCGCCAAGGCAGCGCTCTACGAGGCCCTGCGCGAACAGCGGCTGTCCAACACCGCCTTCGCGGCGGCCTTGGGCGTCCAGGAAAGCGAGGTTCGCCGCATGCTCGACCCGCGCCATGCCTCCAAGATCGGCAGGCTGGAGGAAGCCCTGGCCCGCTTCAGCAAGCGCCTGGTGGTCACGGTGGAAGAAGCCGCCTGACCACTGAGCGGGGCGGGGATGTTGATGCGGCCCGACCGGCGTCGGGACTATGGCGAGGCGCGCTAAATCAGCGTCGGCCAGGTGGAGGCCGTCGTTGTCGTGGTTGTTCATACCTGGCGCGACGGGCGCGGTCGGCGTCCCGCAAGGAAAGGCAAATCTGGCATGAACGGAAACAGGCGATCCCTGACCCCGGATGAGATCGCATCTGTGGACGACCGGGAGATCGATTTCAGCGACATTCCGGAGTTGGACGCCACTTTCTGGCGCGAGGCCGAACTGGTCCAGCCCGACAGTACGCAGCGGATCACGCTCCGGGTCAAGCGTTCGGTGCTCGACCATTTCCGGGCGGCGGGCCGGGGTTACCAGACGCGAATCAACCGCGTGCTCGAAAGCTATGTGAAGGCACAGCGCGGGTCGGAGGGACAATAGAGCCAGCGGAAAGCCGCGCTGCGTCCCCACGGCCCGGAGCAGGCCGGGACGCGGCCGTCTGCGGCGGTAACTCACATGTGCGGCCGCTGCCCGGCGGCGAATTCGAGAGAGCCGCCCTTCATCAGGAACCGCGCCCTCTTGACCAGCCGCCGCATCTGTGCGCGCACGTCGCGGTCGGGGTCCCAGTCCACCACCGCGTCGGCGTCCGCGCCGTGGATGTCGCCCGCGATCTGCCGCACCGACCGCCGCGCTGCCAGTCCCTCCACTGCCGTCAACAAGTCACCGTCACCCAACCCCCGCCCCGGCAAGGGGCTCCCCGACGGCTAGCTCCCGGGCTGCCTGCAGCCGCCTAACAAACCCCCGAGGCTCCGCCAGCAGGTCGTGCTGCGCCAGCACCCCGTCCGCAGGGCTGAACCCGCTGGCCGGCTCAAGCCGGGACCGCGCCGCCTCTCCGCCGCGCTCCAGCTCGAGCACCAGACTGCCGTCGGTCAGCCGCAGTCCCACGAACGCCAACCCCGGCGCCGTCGCGTCACCTGCCAGCGGCGTGGCCCGCGGCCCTGTCAGTGCCGGCACAATCGGCATCACCGCTCAGAGCGACGAGACCGGCCCCGGCTCGAGGCCATCACCCGCGGCATCGTGCTAAAGCCCGCCGACTGACCGCGGCGCGGCGGTAGCGCGGGATCTAAGTGGTGAGCGTGGCGAAAGGTAGGTTAACTGTCCCCTAAATCGCAGGTCGCAGATTCGAGTCCTGCAGCGCGCGCCAGTCGTTCAGGCCGCGCGGCGGGCCTCGGCCAGCGGCGCCCCGGTTTTCGCCTCGACCTCGCTGAACTGGACTTCCGGTGCCAGTTCCACCACCTGAATCACGCCGTCCTTCGGCTCGAAGACGCCGAGATCCGTGATCACGAGATCGACGCACGCCTGTCCGGTCAGCGGCAGGGTGCAGGCTTCGAGAAGTTTCGGGCTTCCGTCGCGGGCGACGTGTTCCATCACGACGATGACACGGCGCACGCCGGCGACCAGATCCATCGCGCCGCCCATTCCCTTCACCATCTTCCCGGGAATGGTCCAGTTGGCGAGGTCACCGTTGGCCGCAACCTGCATGGCACCAAGGATGGAAAGGTCCACATGCCCGCCCCGAATCATGGCGAAGCTTTCGGCGCTCGAGAAGTAGCTGGAGTCAGGAAGCTCCGACACGGTCTGTTTGCCGGCATTGATCAGGTCGGCATCAACTTCCTCCTCGTACGGAAACGGCCCCATGCCGAGCAGCCCGTTCTCGCTCTGGAGCGTGATGTCGATACCCTCGGGAACGAAATTCGCCACCTCGGTCGGCATGCCGATCCCAAGATTCACGTAGAACCCGTCCTGGAGTTCCTGCGCGGCACGGGCACAGATTTCAGTTCGATTCCAAGGCATCGTCGCCTCCGTTCGCGCGCTCAGGGCCTGGGCCGGGTGGTCCGGTGCTCCACCACCCGACTGTACCGGGATCCCTGCAGGATCCGGTCGACGTAGATCCCGGGAGTGTGGATCTGGTCACCGTCGAGCTCGTCGGGTTCCACGAGGTGCTCGACCTCGGCAACCGTAACCTTGCCGGCAGTGGCCATCACCGGATTGAAGTTCCGGGCAGTCTTGCGGTAGATGAGGTTGCCCTTGGTATCACCTTTCCACGCCTTGACAATGGCAAGGTCCGACACCAGTCCCGTTTCCATGACATACGCCCGGCCGTTGAACGTGCGCGTCTCCTTTCCATCAGCGACGACTGTTCCGGCTCCGGTGGCCGTGAAAAACGCGGGAATCCCGGCGCCGCCGGCGCGAATGCGTTCGGCCAGCGTCCCCTGGGGATTGAATTCGAGTTCCAGGATGCCGTCGAGGTACTGCTGGGCGAAGATCTTGTTCTCGCCCACGTAGCTGGAAATCATCTTCCGCACCTGCCGGGTCTCGAGCAGGAGGCCCAGGCCAGCGCCGTCGACACCGGCGTTGTTGCTGATGACCGTGAGGTCGCGCGCGCCCGTTTCCTTGAGCGCAAGGATCAGGTTCTCGGGAATACCACAGAGCCCGAAGCCGCCAGCCATCACCGTCATCCCGTCCGCCACCAGCCCATCGAGCGCGACGGCAGCGTCCTCGTACACCTTCTTCATGGAGCCATGTTCCCGACCATTGGCCACCCCGGCCGGCAAGAGAGTAAGAAAGACTTCGGCAGGCGGCAACGGCACGGCCGCCCGCGCGCGAAGCCGGCGCCGGCCGTGCGCTCACGGCATCGTCCGCGGCAATGATCGACATGCGCAGTTCTCAGCACGCCCGCGCTCGGAACCAGCTGCGCTACCCTTACCTGCTAAGGAGCGCCGTGCGTCACATGGTTGCAGTCTCGCGATTCACCGCTGTCGTGGTTGCCGGCACGATCGGGCTGGTGGGGTCGGCGCACGCTGCAGCGGCGATCGAACAGGGCAAACCCGTGAAACCGCTTGCGCAGGTGACGGAGGAGCTCCGGCGGGCGGGCGTGCCGCTGGTCCTGTCATCGGGAGACGCGGAACGGTATCGCCTCATCTTTGCCCTGCAGGACCAAGGCGATTGGGTCGCGGCCGAAGCCGAGATCGCCGGCCTCCGGAACCGCATCCTGCTTGGTCACGTGCGCTATCAGAAACTGATGCATCCGACGGAGTACCGCTCGTCGTTCGCCGACCTCGCCGGGTGGCTGGAATCCTTTGCCGATCATCCGGGCGCCCGCCTGATCCACCGCCTCGCGCTAAGGCGTCAGGGCCCGGACGACGCCCCGCCTCCAAGGCCCGCCAGCATGAAGCGCCTCGGTGGCTACGGCCCCGACTGGCCCAGCCACGCACTGAAGATCGGCGACACAAGTTCGCAACGGAAGTTCGTCCAGGACATCATCCGTCTGGTCACCAGGGGGCAGTACGACCGCGCCGTGTCGCGCCTGCACGGCGGACCCAACGACCTCTCTCCCGAAGATGTTGCGCAGCTCGAGGGGCGGATCGCCATCGGCTACTACGCGGACGGCGACTACTGGCGTGCGTTCACGCTGGCGGCGGCCGCAAGCACGTCGGTGGAACCTGGATTCTCGTGGATCCATCTGCGGGCAGGCCTGGCTGCCCTGCAGCTGGATCTGACCTATTCTGCACTCGAGCACTTCGGCCAAGCCGCGGTCACGCCCGGCAGCACGTGGGAAACCGCCAGCGGCGCCTACTGGGCAGCCCGGATCCACGCCCGACTCGGCCACGACGGGGACGCCGAGGGCATGCTGCGCACCGCGGCCGAGTATCCCCTCACCCTCTACGGGCAACTCGCGCTCGAAGAACTGGGGCTGCCCGAACGCAACAGCTGGATTGACCGGAAGGCGGTCAAGGTCGATCCGGATTCGGCGATGCTCGCGTCGCCTGCCGCCCAACGCGCGGTGGCGCTGGTGCAGGCAGGACGCATCTACGAAGCCGACGCCGAATTCAGGCGGCTTGCCGGCGAAAACCGCGATACCGCGGACAGCGAACTCCTCGCCTTTGCGATGGCGCTCGATCTGCCCGGCGTGCAGATCCGGCTGGGCAGCCGCCTCCTACGTTCCGGGACTCTCAATCTGTCAGCGCTCTACCCGGCCTCCGGCTGGCTCGGCAGCGCCGCCACCGAGATCGACCAGGCCCTCGTGCACGCGATCGTCCACAAGGAATCCGGTTTTCACATCCGTGCCAAGAGCTCACGCGGTGCCCGAGGGCTCATGCAGGTCCTGCCGCGAATCGGGCGGAAGCTCACCGGCGACAGGCGGATCCGTGGGCCCGGCGCCGACTTCCTCTACGATCCCGTCTTCAACCTGGACCTCGGCCAACGCGTGCTAGGCGACGCCCTGAAGCACCCCGAAATCAGGCGTGACCTGATCGGCGCCCTGGTTGCCTACAACGCGGGTGCACGCCACTGGGTCGCCTGGAAGGAGAGGATCGACGCCGACCATCCGCTGCTGTTCATCGAGAGCATTCCATTGCTCGAAACGCGCTGGTTCGTGAAGCGAGTCCTCGCCAGTCTCTGGATGTACCGAGACCGCTTCAGGCAGCACAAACCGGCCCGAACGGCCCTGAGCCACGGCAAGTGGCCGCAGTACGTCCCGCTGGACTCCGAAGCCGGAAAAGACGATACGGTGTTCTATGTCGGGTCTTGACGAATCCAGGCCGTTTCTGCCGGTGCAAATCGCTGTCCTGACCGTATCGGACTCGCGGTCGCTGGCCGACGACCGTTCGGGCAACCTGCTGGCCGAACGCATCGCGGCCGCGAATCACATCCTGCAGGCGCGCGCGCTGGTCCGGGATGAGGCCGGCCTGATCGAGGCGCAGCTGCGGCAATGGATCGCCGATTCCTCGGTGGATGCAATCATCGCGACGGGCGGTACCGGCATCACGGGACGCGACGTCACGCCGGAAGCGTTCGAGCGCGTCGTGGAGAAAGACATCCCCGGCTTCGGAGAGCTTTTCAGGATGCTGAGTTTCGCGAAAATCGGCACCTCCACGATGCAGTCCCGGGCGCTCGCCGGAGTCGCCGACGGCACCTATTTGTTTGCGCTGCCTGGCTCGCCGGGCGCCTGCCGCGACGGCTGGGACGACATTCTCGTCCACCAACTCGACAATCGGTTTCGCCCCTGCAACCTTGTCGAACTGATGCCGCGACTCAACGAACATCGCCGCTGATCGCCGATCCGGCGGCCCGACAGGACCTGCAGGACGGCTACTTCCCGGGTCTTGGCAATGAGTCTGCACAAGATCCGAATTCTCTGGGCCGCCATCCCTCCGCCAGTACGTGGCGCCCTGTGGATGATCCTCGCGAACGTCTTCTTCACCCTCATGAACACGTTGGTCCGCGAGCTCTCGTCCCGCTACGGCCTGTTCGAACTCCTGTTCGTCCGCTCGCTGTTCGGGCTAATTTTCGTGCTGCTGCTGGTCTGGCCCGCGGGAATCCGCTCGCTCAAGACCACGCGGCCGGGCCTGCAGGTCGTTCGCGGCCTGCTCGGGTTCACCGCGATGTACCTTTGGTTCTTCGCCGTCAGCAACATCCCCCTCGCGCAGGCCACCGCGATCAACTTCTCGGCGCCGGTCTTCGCGGCAGTGCTGATCGCCGTCTTTCTGGGGGAACGCATGCGGGCCCGGCGCTGGACGGCCACCGCGCTCGGGTTCGTGGGGATGCTCATCGTGCTGCGACCCGGGTTTGCGGAATTCTCGTTTGCGGTCGCCGCCGCTCTCTGCGCGTCCATGCTAATGGCGGTCGGAGCTGCCGTGGTGAAGGTGGTGGCCCGCACCGACCACCCGAACTCCGTGGTGCTCTACGTGCCGCTGTTCCTGTCCGTGTTCGCCGTCACGCCGGCGCTGCTGGATTGGACGCCCCCCACCAGCACGGATCTCGCGCTGATGGCGGTGCTCGGCCTGGTCGGCACGCTGGCGCACCACTGCTGGGTGCGCGCGTTCGCGGTCACTGAGGCCACGGCCGTCCTGCCGTACGATTTCGTCCGCCTGCCGATGATGGCCCTGGCCGGCTACGCGCTCTATTCCGAGATCCCGGATCTCTGGACCTGGCTCGGTGCGACCGTCATTCTCGGCAGCTCCGTCTACATGGCGCACCGGGAAAGCCGCGCCCACAGGCGGCGCCAATGATGCGCGTGTTTCAGGCTCCGATGTCGGCGCACACGCGGGCGACGCTCTTCATTCTCTGCGCTGCCGCAACGTTCCCGGTGATGGCGGCGCTGGTCAAGTTCCTTTCCACCGACTTCCATCCCCTGCAACTCGCATTCTTCCGGTGCCTCTTCGGCGGCGTGGTCCTGATCCCCTTCTTCCTGCGACGTCCCGCGGCAATCGTGACCGCGCGGCCGCGCATGCATCTCTTTCGGGGCCTGCTCGGGGTGGTCTCCATGTGGATGGGGTTCACGGCCCTGTCGCTGCTGCCGCTGGCGGAAGCGGTGACCCTGGGCTTCACGCGCATTCTCTTCCTGATTCCGCTCGCGGTCCTAATCATGGGGGATCACGTCGATCTCCCGCGCTGGACCGCGACCCTGATCGGGTTCGGCGGGATCGTGCTCATGGTCGGCCCGTCCGGCACGGACTTGCCGGCGGCCGGGGTGGCCCTGTCACTGGCGTCGGCGTTGACCATTGCCGGCGTCAAGCTGACGGTGAAATCGCTGGCGGATACCGAGGCGACGCTCACCATCCAGCTGTGGTTTGCCGGCTTCGCGACGCTGGCGACGTTCGTCCCGGCGCTGTTCGTCTGGCGATGGCCGGAGCCGTTCGAACTGCTGCTGCTGCTGGCGATCGGCGGCGCCGGAACCCTCGGGCAGATGTTCACCGTGCTCGGGCTGCGGGGCGTGCAGCCGAGCGCGGTGATGCCGATCGACTACACCCGGCTGATCTTCGCGACGTTCTACGGCTTCCTTCTCTTCGGGCAGCTCCCCGGCCCGGCAACCATCGCCGGCGCCGGCGTCATCGTCGCCGCCACGCTCTACATCGCGCGGCGCGGTGAACGCGTCGCCACGGCCGAACTGGGACTCATCCGGCGACGCTGATCGGTGCGTGGACCAGGAACGTGCCGGCCCAGAACAGCACCGCCGCCGTCACCCACTTGCGGACGGTGCGATACCACGCAGGCGCGACCCCTTCCCGCACCGCGCGCAGGTCGGCAGCGTGGGATGCAAGAAAGGCACCAAGAAACAGCATGATGACCCAGAAATAGTCCACGAATCCCGCCAGCGCCGCCAGGCCCGCGACCGCGGGCAGGAACGGGACTGCCCACCAGAACCTGTGCTGGCGAAACCCGCGCCGGGTGGCCGCGAGCGCCAGCCCCAGGTGCAGCGCGCCGAGGAACCCCAGCGACGCCAGGGCGTAGTTGAGGCCGGTCAGGTAGAGATAGTCTCTCCAGGCCCCTTCGAGCAGCCAGAGGCCCCCAGCCGTCGCGACGAACGGTGCAGCGGCACAGGCCGTGGCCAACCAGGCCCCCGGCGGGGTAGGGTCTACGGGCCCCGGTCGCTCCACGCCCGCTCCATGGCCAGCGCCAGGTCGACATCGAGCCGGGTGACCGCGCCGGCGTCGTGGGTGGCAAGCGTCACCTCGACCCGGTTGTAGACGTTGAACCACTCCGGATGATGATTCATGTGCTCAGCGACTTCCGCGATCCGGGTCATCCAGGCAAACGCGGCCCGGAAGTCATCGAACTGGTACGTCTTCCGGATCGCCGAGCGGTCCGGATGCCGCTCCCAGCCGGCAAGACGATCGAGTGCGCCGGCCAGCTCAGGTTCCGTCAAGGGTGTGGCCATGGCTTCCCGCTGGCCTCCAATTCCGCAGCCCGGTCTCGGACTTCAGGGACACGGTGCCCAACCGTGACCGAAGCTGCAAGCGGCGCGACGCCGAGGGCCTTTGGTCCGGCCCCCTCGCTCGACGACATCGCCGCAATCGCGACGGTCGAGCTGGCCCGGTTGCCGGAGCCCTTTCGCTCGCAGGTCGGAGCAATCGCCTTCCGCGTCGAGGAATTCTGCGACGACGACGTGCTGCGCGACCTGCAGCTCGACAGTCCGTTCGAGCTGATGGGGCTGTATCAGGGCGTGGCGATCGGCCACAAGGACTCCAGTTCGGTGGCGGAAGGGCCGGACATGGTGTTCCTGTACCGGCGCGCGCTCATCGACTACTGGGCGGATTCCGAAGACAGCTTCGAAACCATCGTGCGACACGTCCTGATCCATGAAATCGGCCATCACTTCGGCCTGAGCGATGAAGACATGGAGCAGATCGAGGCCCAGGCCGACTGACGGCCGGGTCAGTTGCGGCAGGCGTCCGCCAGCGGCCGCGTTTCCAGTGCCGGCACACACACGCTGTCGGCACCAATCGCGATCAGGCAAGCATGCTCCCGGAGGTCGACGGAAATGTCGCGCTCCTCGCACTGCTGCACATCCCAGTTCTGCAGCGTGGCCAATTCCTCGTCGGTGCGAAAGCACCGCAGGCTCTGGCCGTCCAGCCAGAACATGGCGTTGCCGGACCGGACTCCCAGCGTGTCAGCGCCGTCATTCCGGACGCAGATGAGCTTGGCTGAAGCCGGCAGTGCAGTGACGATTGCGACGGACAGCACCACGCAGGCGGCGACAAATCGAGACACGGCAGAAGGTCCTCCGTTCAGGCGGTTCGGGCTCGCGTTGCAGCGCAACATAGGGCGTTCCGGCAGGACAGGGCGAATCCGGAGGAATCGCCCGGCGCGCATATGCGCCCCCGCCCATCCAGGAATGCGGCGCCACCCGACGCCGACGCCACGCCGTGCCAGTCAGTCCGGCTGGCCGCGCGCCCTGTCAGCGGCCTCCCTGAGCAACCACCCCACGCTGAGCGCGGCGAGCACCGCTCCGATCATCTGCGCGGACAGGAAGCCCGGGACGTCGGCGGGTCGGATACCGGAGAACGTGTCGGAAAGACTGCGCGCGATGGTAACCGCCGGGTTGGCAAAGGATGTCGATGCGGTGAACCAGTACGCGGCCGATATGTACAAACCAACGAGCCAGGGGACCGCCGCCGGCCGAAACCGGAGCCCGGCCAGAATCGTCGCGACCAAACCGAACGTCGCCACCACTTCCGCGAACCACTGCGCCGGGCCGCTTCGGGCCGTCTCGGCGAGCTGCAGCGGTGATTGCTCGAACATGAGGTGGGCAACGACGGTACCGATCACGCCGCCGATGATCTGCACCGACGCGAACGTCGCCGCCTTGGCCGGGCGGATGTCTCGACGCACCGCGAAGGCCAGGGTCACGGCCGGGTTGAGATGTGCCCCCGACACCGGCCCGAGCACGGTGATCAAGACCACCAGGATCGCCCCGGTCGCAATCGTATTGCCCAGGAGAGCCACGGCCGAATCGTCGGCAAGGGTCTCCGCCATGATGCCGGAGCCCACGACGGTGGCGACGAGGACGCCGGTGCCGACCGCTTCGGCCGCGTGCTGACGGATACGATCGAATTCCACGGCGCGGACTAGTCCGGCATGGTGGTGGCGGCAAGGAGAGACGAGCAGATTTCCGGATTTCCGGCGCAGCAGTCGCGCACGAGGAACGCCATGAGTTCGCGCATCCCGTCATAATTGGCGGAGTACCGGATCGTGCGGCCGTTGCGGGCAGGCACGACCAGCCCGGCCCGCGCCAAGAGCCCGAGGTGGGTCGACAGGGTATTCGGCAACACAGTGAGCTGTTCCGCGATGACGCCAGCCGTCAGTCCCTCCGGACCCGCCGTGACGAGAAGCCGAAACACCGACAGCCGTGTCTCGTGCGACAGGGCGCTCAGCGCCTCCAATGCACGTTTGCTTTCCATACTTCGCGAATTATCGAAGACTCTGCGCATCGTCAAGTGTGAGGACCATTGCCCGCAACCGCCGCCGCGCCCGGTCGCGAAGCGGGAATTGGCCTGGTCGCAGCACCGGACGCGCGCCGGCCAGGCGGTGCTCCGGCGCCAAGCCCGCGGGAGCGCCTGCGACCCCGGAGGCAGATTCCGGCGGCGGGGGCACCACCCCTCCGCTTACAGCTGCTCGCGCCATTGGCATCCGGCCGCATGAACCGCGCCCACGTCCTGCCCGATGTTCTGCAGACGGGTTTGGTCACCGTGTTCTGCGGCTCGGCAGTCGGCTTCACTTCGGCCAGGGTCGGGGCGTATTACGCCCAAGGCGGGAACCGGTTCTGGGCGGTTCTGCACGAGGCCGGTTTCACCGACCGGCAGCTCCGGCCGGACGAGTACCCGCTGGTGTCCGGCTACGGCCTGGGCCTGACCGATCTCGCCAAATACGAGTTCGGCAACGATGCCGACCTGTCCACCGAGGCCTACCAGTCGAGCGCGCTCCGGAAGAAAATCGAACGGTACCGGCCGCGCTTCCTCGCGTTCACGGCCAAGACGCCCGCGCGGGTATTCCTACGCGAGCAGTTCGGCGCAACCCTCGCCGCCGGTCCGGAAGGTTACGGTCTGCAGCCGCACGCCATCGCCGGCACGCGCCTCTGGGTCCTGCCATCGACGTCGGGCCGGGCGAAGACCTTCTGGCGGCCGCAGCCATGGCGCGAACTCGCGGAACTCCACCGTGCCGAGCGAGAACGCACGACCGGAACGTGAGCCACCTGCAAGTTGTGCGTGTACTGAAGGTCCTGTACGTTCCGCAGCCCAAGGCTCCGATGGATGCCGGACACCGCGCCGGGTCCGAACAGCGGCCGAACTGCTCCCGAGCCGGACTACCATCATGGACATCACTGGCGGCTTGGGCGAGCTCACCGCGCAGGTCATTCCTCCGTCCCGACCCATCCCGACGCTGGCGGATGACGTGCGCGAACTGCTACTCGATTCGCCGCGTTCGTTACCTCCCAAGTATCTGTACGACGAAGCGGGTTCCGACCTGTTCGACCAGATCTGCCGGACCAAGGAGTACTACGTCACCCGCACCGAGGACGCGCTCCTGACCGAAGTGGTGGGGAATGTCGCTGCGACCGTCAGGCCAGCGACCGTGTTCGAGTTCGGCAGCGGAATGTCGCGAAAGACGCCGCAGATCATCGACGCGTGCTGTCAGGTGGGGCCGCTGGCAACCTATGCGGCGTTCGACATATCGCCGGACGCGCTGCGGGCTGGTGGCGAGGGGCTCCGGCAGAGTCATCCGGAAATGTCCGTGCAGCTGTTTGTCGGCGACTACACGGCCGGCCTCGATGCGCTGCCGGTGCCCGAGGGACCCCGTCTCTTTCTGTTTCTGGGCGGGACCATCGGCAACTTTACCGAGCCGGAAGGCATCCGCTTCCTGCGCGATCTTGCCGCCAAGATGGAGCCCGGCGACTTCCTCCTGATGGGCGCCGACCGGATCAAGGACCGGCAGGTCCTGCACGACGCCTACAACGATTCAGAGGGGTTGACCGCGGCCTTCAACCAGAACGTTCTCCGCGTGTTGAACGCGCGGCTAGGCGCCGACTTCGAGCCCGAGGCCTTTCGCCATGACGCCGTCTACAGCGAGCAGAACGCCCAGATCGAGATGCGCCTGGTGGCGATGCAGCCGCAAACCGTTACCTTTGGCATCCTGGACGAGCAGATCCGCTTCGCCCGCGGCGAGTCGATCCTTACCGAGGTCAGCCGGAAGTTCAGCCGCGATTCGCTGGAACGCCTCGTCCGCAGCGCTGGTTTCAAGCTCCGCCGCCACTACACGACGGACGACGAGTACTTCTCGCTGGTGCTCGCGGAGATCGGGAACTTCGACGAACGGCTGTGAGCGCGGCTTACCGCCCGGTTTCGGCACTGCGCGTCGGCCGGCGCCCCGTCCAGGACTGGAGTGCTTTTCCCGCCGCACCGGGGGTGCGGCGATTGCCCGGGCCCGGCGTCCACCGTCGTTCAGCTGCGGCGGCGCACGATGTCACGCAGAGCCCGGTTTGGAGCGGGCGATGAGATTCGAACTCACGACTTCTACCTTGGCAAGGTAGCGCTCTACCCCTGAGCTACGCCCGCTCGGTCGGGTGCGGCATGATAATGTAAGGTCCCGGCTGCGCAACCTTCAGCACGTGGCAAGCCCTCCCTCCATCGGAAAATCCATGCAAGATTCCGACGTCCTGATCGGCGGCGCTCAGGCCGCTCCCACGGGTCACATCTTCGATACCAACACTGCCCGGTTCGCTGAGGATGTGCTGTCCGCGTCCCGAAGTCGGCCGATCATCGTGGATTTCTGGGCGGACTGGTGCGGCCCTTGCAAGCAGCTCACACCGATGCTGGAAGCGGCGGTGAGTGCCGCCGGCGGCAAAGTGGCGCTCGCACGGGTCAACGTCGACCAGAATCAGACGTTGGCGGCGCAGTTGCGGGTCCAGTCGTTGCCGATGGTGTACGCGTTTGTCGATGGTCAGCCGGTCGACGGCTTCGCGGGAGCGTTGCCTGACTCCGACGTGCGTGCCTTCGTCGACCGCGTCGCCCAGCAGTCCGTGGGCGCGGTGCAGCAGGAGATCAGCGAGACGCTCGACGCCGCAGACGCCGCGCTCGTCGACGACGCCAAGAAGGCGGCCGATCTCTACACCAGCGTGCTGGAACGCGACGGCGCGAATGCGCGCGCGATCGCCGGGCTCGGGAAGGCGCTGCTCAAGGCTGGCCGCGCCGCCGACGCGCGCGAAATACTGGAGAACATTTCGGAAGATCTCGCCAAGGACCCGGCGATCGAGTCGCTCCGCTCGGCAATCTCGCTCGCCGCTGAAGCAAGCAAGGCCGGCGACGTGTCGGCGTTGAAGGCCAAGGTTGAGGCGGATCCTGACGATCACCAGGCCCGCATCGATCTGGCCAACGCGTTGCTGGCCAACGATGCCCGCGAGGAAGCTGTCGACCAGTTGCTCGAAAGCGTGCGGCGCGACCGGCAATGGAACGATGCCGCCGCCCGGAAGCGCCTGCTGAAGCTGTTCGAGGTCTTCGGAGAGGGTGATCCCCTGACCTCGCAGACGCGTATGCGGCTGTCTGCGATCCTGTTCGCCTGAGCCGTTCTGTGCCTCCGCCCGGCCCAGAGGAGTTACCGACACACCTCCCGCTGTTCCCGCTGCCTGGCGCCATCATGTTTCCTCGTGACCGGATCGTGATCCAGGCATTTGAACCCCGCTACCTCCGCATGGTGAACCACGCGCTCGCCGGATCGCGTCTGTTCGGCGTCATCCAGCCCCGCGACGACGGCACGACATACACGCATCCGATTCCCAACGACTGTTCCCTCTACTCGGTGGGCGGCGCAGCGTACATCCAGGCCTTCCACGAGACCGACGACGAGCGTTACCTGCTGCAACTCACCGGCATTGCGCGATTCCGGATCACGTCCGACGCGCTTGATCAGGGAGGGTACCGGCGCGCCACCGTGGAATGGGACGAGTTCAGGCCCGACTTCGAGCCCGCCGATTGCAGCGACCTTGACCACCAGGGCCTGCTGACCGCCCTCCGGCGGCATGCGCAAACGCACGGCCTGAAGGTAAACTGGGACAATCTCGCGGATGACGCGACCGAGATGCTCCTTCATTTCGGGATTCGCATCTGCCAGCTGGACAACCGCGAGAAGCAGGGAATGCTGGAAGCAGAAGGGGTCGTCGAAAGGGCGCAAATGTTGCTGGCGTCACTGGCCATGAAGGAAGCGGAGCGTTCGGGGTCCGGATCCGGGAGCATCAATTGACCGACGCACCGTCGGGGCCTGCGGTGGACCCGCACCTGCTCGAGATCCTGGTCTGTCCGGTGACCAAGACCAACCTCGAGTACGACCGTGAACGCAACGAGCTCATCAGCCGTGCGGCCGGCCTCGCCTTCCCGGTCCGGGACGGCGTCCCCATCATGCTGGTGGATGAAGCCAGGGCGCTGGAAGAAGACGAGCCCTGATGACGTCTCCCGTCACGCGACCCGTGACAGTACGGGTGCGCCGCGCGGAACGCATCGTCGACATCGCCTTTGACGACGGCTCCGCATTCCAGTTGCCGGCCGAGTTCCTCCGGGTGGAAAGCCCGTCCGCCGAGGTCCAAGGGCATGGCGGCCCCAAGCAGCTGGTGCCGGGGAAAGTCGGCATCGGCATTACCGCGGTCGAGCCGGTGGGGCACTACGCCATCCGCATCTGCTTCGACGACGGCCATGACAGCGGCATCTATTCCTGGAGCTATCTCAGGGAACTGGGCGAGCGCCAGGCGGCGCTCTGGAAGGACTACCTGCAGGCTCTGCAAGAGGCCGGCCT